>JAVJSV010000011.1:0-666551 GCA_040219235.1 Rhodospirillaceae bacterium | reverse complement strand
CCCACTCGCTGGGCAGTTTGTGCAAAACATATTGGCAAATTAGCACTGTTGTTCCGGCTTTTATCGACTCTCCACCGATAATGTCATCCTCAATTGCCGTTCGAGAGAACCACCAAACTGTAGGACGTAATCGGGCAACTTCCTGAATTACCCGTTTCGTGTATTCCATCTCTTTTAAGTCTGAATTAGACGGCAGTCGCCCTTGTAATGTATTGTCGGCCTCGCTTCGAACACGCTCAAGTACGTGTGGGTTCTCGTACATAAAATAGATCGCCCAAACTAACAGGCTCGCCGTGGTTTCAAACCCAGCGACCATGAGCGTCACTATTTCATCGCGCAAATGATCATCGGTCATGACCTCATCGCCATCACAGGCGACCATTAGTATACTCAGCAAATCATCGGCAACTTCATTTTTATCGACTATACGCCGACGATCAATCATTCCGGCAACAACCTCATGAACCTCAGCAATTGCAGAATTATATGCGCGGTTCTCACGAGTGGGTAGCATTGAAGCTAGAGTGGTAATGTCCCAAACACGTTTTGCTGTAACTTCATTAATCAGTTGCATAGCGCGATATAGACGCAACCCGTCGTCTGCAAGAGAAGAACCAAAGAAAACTTGCATGAGTACGTCGATTGTCAAAGTTGACATATCTTCAGAAAGATTGAACTCTTCCCTATTCTTGGATTTCTCCTCCCACGCTTGCAAATGATCGCCAATTACACGGATAATATGATCCCCAAGGAGTTGCAGGTTTTTCCGCTTAAACGAAGGCTGTATAAGTTTTCTCTGGCGCTCCCATTGCTCATTCTCAGCAATAAAAATGCCTTCTCCAAACAAAGGCTTCATGCGATCCACAAGCGGAGACTTGCGATAATTGCGATGATTCGTTTGCAGTACGTGTTCTACGTGCTGCGGGTGATTAAGCAAGTATGCTGTCGTCATGAAAATCCTAAGTGGCACCAAATCGCCATACTGCTGTGAACATTTCTCAAAAAAGCGCGCCGTGTCCGTGCGCAACAGGGGCAGCACCCCAAGAATTGGATGACCCTTGGGGCCGTCTAACTTCGACCGTCTAAACATCCTCTAAATTTACGCCTCACCTCTATGCCAAATCGTCTCATCAACCACACTAACGTCCCGTGGTCTGCTCAGACTAGGCTGCCAGCTTATGAGTGTCTAAAGCGTGAGATGTGAAATCCGACATCAACTTCTGACCTGTCAACTCTAATCGTTTCATATTCAACTGACTGACATCAGCATATCCAGAAACAGCTTTCGTGACACCAATCTGCAACGGCTCGCCAAATCGTGTTGTTAGAAGCCCGGCTCTTTTGAGAATGCGTTCGAACCGAATATCCGATACAGCAACGATGCGCTCTATGTTACGCCGTGAAGCAAATTTAAAGAGCTCCTCAAGAAGGGTATTCGTAACTGTGCGAATGGTCCCGAGAGAGTCATTTCCTACGACCCGCTTTGATACAGCAAATCGGCTTATCTCCCAGGTGTTTTCAGCTTCCGGGGCAGGCGCGCCATGCAGCAATTCGGGAAAGACATTTTTCAGCATGTAAGGCCCCGTTGTAGGGAGCAACCGCCACGAGCCCATGACTTCGCCCTCTTCTTCACAGACGATATACACAGGATCGAGATCATCAAAGTCATCGCGTTCTTTGCCTGCGATGCAACCGACATCCCAGTTCAAGCGTTCTTTGAACACCTCGTGACGCAGGCGAAACATACCTTCTAACGCCATCGTTGATGTGGACCGTTGATCTGGCATTTCTATTATTGAAGCCTGCATTTTATGTGACCTTGCCCGTATCAGAAGTAGTGGGTTGTATCGGATCACAACTAAGGCAACGGATAACCTGTCAGAACTGACAGGTAGCAACCATTAAAGGGTCGTGCAGACTTGCCTCTCAACTAACGGGTGTGAAGCAACAACCAATCCAGAGGCTAGATGTGGTTTTACGCCGTTAGGTTAAGTCGGAATTGTGCCGCTTAAGAGTGCAATCCGAAGAGTTCCGAATCGGAACTCAGAGGTTCAAAGACTGTAACTTGCGAGGCTGCTCTATGACGCACATCCCCTTATACTGGCCACCAGACCGCCCAGAATTTGGCGCCCCGGTGACTGAAGATCACTCGAAGTTTGAAAAATCAATGGGTACCGCGGTTGACAACCAAACGACCCGGTGCGACTCAGCCTTGAGCGATCTCATCTCCCTCTCCATTGCCCTGAACTATTTCAGTGAGGCTGAGGGCATTGCAAATGGTCAAACGCCTTATAGGCGGATGCGAAAACCAATTTCTGCAGAACGTGCATCGACCCAGCCCTGGCGAACAGCAGTAGATTCTGCCTTGGCAGAGCGATCTTGCGACGGTGACTCCAGCACGCCATCGCGCTAATCGCCCCTGGTTCAGTTAAGGCACAACGCTGCTATCAGTTCTTCCCTTCTCTGCAGTCATTGAGATGATTTCTAAAACATGCCGCATCTTAAACAGCCATACAGAGCCGCTCATTTTGAAGGCCATGCGTTTGCCCCGCAACCGCGCCAGAGGCCGCCAACAGATATGATTAGAGAATCTCTCAATAGCAGATACGATATCGCACTGTCCGAATTAGAAGCACGGACATGCCACTCATGGAAAATGCGCCTTGATTGTTCAAAGGTGATGACCGACGTCGTCACGATCAGTGGTGGTGCATCCCCGCAACCGATTATGCGGTCTGCAGAGGGGTGCAGAATTACGGACATCGACAACAATCAATACATTGATCTTTGCATGGGATTTGGGACTAACCTTCTGGGGCATAAACCGCATATCGTACAGCAGGCACTCATAGCTCAAATTGCCAAAGGCTGGAATTTCGGCTTCAGCAACGAAGGTCAATTGGCCTTAGCGGAACTGATCTGCTCAGCTGGTGCAAGCAATGAACGCGCTTTGCTGTGCGGGTCTGGCGCAGAAGCCACAGCGACAGCAATGCGTGCGGCTCGTGCGTATACAGGTAAAGATGTGATTGGCGTGTTTACTGGTGCCTACCATGGTGGCCATGACCAAAGCCTCATCACTGCGGACAGTGAACACGTCAGCCAGAAAGTACATATAGGTCTTGGCATTCCCTTGGCTTTAGACGAGGTAATAGAGCCCCTCGTTTATGGCAGTTCTTCGGCCTTCCAACGCATTCGCGATTTGCGGCATAGCCTCGCAGCAATCATTGTTGAACCTGTGCAAAGCAGTGAACCAAAGAGCCACGACGGGACATGGCTCCGCGATCTTCAAAGTGTGTGCCATGAATGTGGCGTCTTGGTTATTCTCGACGAAGTGACAACCGGATTTCGCTTGGCGTTTGGTGGCGCACAAGAGCGTTTTAGCCTATCTCCAGATCTCGTAACTTATGGCAAGGTAATGGCCGGTGGGCTGCCCATGGGGTCTGTTGCAGGACGTACAGATATCATGAAGGTATTTGCACCGAAGGATGAATCACCGGCGGTATTTTCAGGGAGTGCGTTTGGCGGGAATGTCATGAGCGTCTCAGCGGCTTTAGCCACCCTGTCATTTCTCCGCGAGCACAAGGATACTCTTTACAATGATCTTGATAGCGCAACAGACAGATTAACAAAAAGCGTTAATGCCCGGTGGGCTGCAGCAAATGCGCCTATCATACTGGAGCAATGCAGCTCCATCTTTAAGCTCGTCTTCAAGACCCCAAAAACATTTGCCTCAAAACATGACTTAGACGATGCCCGACGGGCAGAAGACACTTTTTTTGTTCACTTGTTGGACCGCGGCATCACACTGCATACAAGCCGAACTGGCTACTTATCGACAGCCCACACACACGAGGATGTTGATTTTATTATAGAAGCAATGTCGGGGGCATTTAATGAAAGTGCTGCTGATGGCTGCTTTGCCAATTTACAAACATCTTAATAAAATTCTGTCTTAATTGGATAAAATCTATCGTACCAGCTGCGCGGTCGAAATTGCTTCTGCCAGTGCGTTGCATCGTTCACGCACAGCTTTAAGAGTGGTGCCGTTGTTGGTTGCGGTTAACTGAAGCGCCTCATCATTTATACAAGATCCGTTGTAAATATCTTGCACTGGCCTAATAACCTCCGGCGGGCAGCCCACAACACCCACCTCACGCTGCTCAGTGTGAGTAGGGAGCTCCTGCACAAAGATCGGTGTTTCCCCCACTTTGACAGCCGTCACAAGACCATTCGGTTTAATGACAGATCCGGCTTCATCCAGGAGTGCAATCGTAACACAGGATGCGTGAGCAGTCGGTGAGAGTATGCTCAACATAAAAACAACGGAAAAAATGTTTAGAATGCGCATATTATCAGGAACTCCGCGAAATTGGCACAGCCCCAGGTCGGCATGTATTGCCAAAGTCGCAGGCTGAAGTTCTATGGTGCGGGTGAAGGGAATCGAACCCCCACTCCCGTAAAGGAACCAGATTTTGAGTCTGGCGCGTCTACCAGTTCCGCCACACCCGCACGTAAGAAGAGGTCGTTATAGCGGCGCACTTGCGCCCTCGCAAGCGGCCTGAGCGTTTATGCTGTTTTAGCACTGTATCGACGCCGTTGCTGCCCCCCCCATGACCTGCTAAACCGCAGGATATGGAGCTTTTGCGTGATTCGTAGACTTTATGACTGGACCCTGAGGTTAGCAGGGCGACGCGATGCCATGGCGTTGCTGGCCATCATTGCGTTTCTAGAAAGCTCAATCTTCCCTATACCGCCGGACGTGATGATTCTCCCGATGGTGTTGGCAGCCCCACAAAACGCATGGAAAATAGCAACTATAGCGACTGTCGCCAGCGTGTTAGGTGGCATTGCTGGATACGCCATCGGCCTTTTCATGTTCGACACATTCGGGTTACCCCTTCTTGAAATTTATGGCTACGCGGACAAATTCAGCGAATTTCAGGCGATGTACTCTGACTGGGGCGCATGGATCGTTTTCGGCGCCGGACTGACGCCTTTTCCTTTTAAAGTCATCACAATCGCCAGCGGCGCAGCAGCCCTAGATCCATTGGTATTTATCTTTGCTGCCCTGCTCTCACGCGGTCTACGTTTTTATCTTGAAGCCGCCCTATTGTGGAAATTTGGTCCGTCCATCAGAACCTTTGTAGAAAAACGTCTTGGTTTGGTTGTAACTGTTGCATTTATTCTACTGGTCAGCGGATTTGCTGCCATTCGGTTTATCGGATAGACGCCCTTATGACCTCCCACTTGCTCACCAGCACCCGTATTATGAGTCTTTTAGCGATCTCGGCATTGATGGCATTGACGGCCGCCTGGGTGGCTCAATATGTGTTTGCGTTGTTTCCGTGCGAATTATGTCTGTATCAGCGATTGCCTTACATGGGTGTCGTAGCTTTGGCTGGACTATCTACTTTACCGGTTGTTGATGCTGAATCACGCCGCCTGGCCGCATATATCGCGGCACTTCTTTTCACTGCCACGGCAGCTATCGCCTTTTTCCATGTTGGCGTTGAGCAAGAATGGTGGAACGCCGCCTGCGCGCCTACAGATGCCGCTGCATTCTCTGTTGAAGATATTCGCTCGGCCCTGCAGCAACCCGGGCAACCCGCCTGCAATGACATACCATTCACGCTTTTCGGTATTTCCTTCGCTGGTTACAATGTTGTTGCAGGACTGTTTCTGGCAGGGCTAGCTCTTAAAGCCGCCCGCACATGTAATTATTGGAAAAGCGAAACCTAAAGATATGCCGGACACAAAATCACCCAAGCAGACAGCACAAAATCGGCTTCCGGGCGATCCAGATCGTGCTGAGTTAATCGCACAAATGGTGCGGGTCAACCAAGCAGGCGAGTACGGCGCGAAACGAATCTATGAAGGCCAATTGGCTATTCTTGAAGGCACAGATGCAGAGCCTATCGTGCAGCACATGTTGGACCAAGAATTGCCACACCTGGAGAGGTTTAGCAAAGAACTCACCGCGCGCGGCATAAGACCAACGGCCTTGCAGCCATTGTGGCATGTCGCCGGTTTCGCGTTGGGGGCGGGCACCGCCTTACTAGGACGTGAAGCCGCAATGGCCTGCACCGTTGCAGTAGAAGAGGTTATTGATGAGCATTATGCAGAACAAGCCAACCAGCTAGGTGATGACGACGCTGACCTGAGAAGCGTGATTGAAGAATTTCGTGCTGATGAACAGCATCATCGTGACATCGGTCTCGCTGAAGGTGCTGAACAAGCACCAGCATACCTTGTACTGACTGAGGCGGTTAAAGCAGGGTCAAGATTCGCTATCTGGCTCTCAAAACGGCTCTGAGAAGAGCGCGTTTAGAACAACGACCACATCCTTTGGCCGCAACTCTACCAAGGATCAAGTTCGGAATCCCAATACAGAAAATCCCGCCAACTTTCATGTAAATAATTCGGAGGAAAAGCGCGACCGGTTTCCTGCAACCGGTGCGCAGAGGGCTTTACAGGAACACAACGCAGCGCCATACCTGCTTCGCTTGGCGTCTGGTTCGCCTTTCTTAAGTTACAAGCAGAACATGCGGCAGTAACGTTCTGCCAAGTTGTGCGCCCGCCCCTGGATCTTGGAACCACATGATCAAATGTGAGGTCATTTGCCGAATGTGAGGCACCGCAATACTGACACATAAATTGATCACGAAGAAAAACATTGAAACGTGTGAAAGCGGGAGAGCGATCCGTTGGCGCATAGTTCTTCAGAGAGATAACGCTTGGCAGTTTAAGTTCGAAACTGGGCGAATGAATCACAGTATCATACTCAGACACCACATTCACACGCTCCAGAAATACAGCTTTAATAGACTCCTGCCAGGACCACAGGGACAAAGGAAAATAACTGAGCGGCCGAAAATCAGCGTTCAGAACCAGAGCCGGGCTATTTTGAGCGGCACTTATCACGACAGCAATGTACTCCCCTGCTCAGAAAAGACTGCTTGAAAAATCTAGCCTTTTTTAGGGATGAACGCAAAATCGAGTCTAAGTCTACATTTGTGCTCGTAAATCCGCATCACAGTCTTATGACAGTTTTGCACCACCTGAAGCTGCAAATCAGGGCGTTTCTCTAGGTTGGTAGTGCCATCCCAGACAACGGGTGACTGGTCTGAACCAATTTTCGCAAGCGCTCATCCAGCACATGAGTATAAATCTGGGTTGTCGAGATATCTGCGTGCCCTAACATCTGTTGGAGGCTTCTGAGATCAGCTCCATGCGCCAACAAGTGTGATGCAAAAGAATGGCGCAGTACGTGCGGCGAAACACGTGAAGGAGAGATACCCGCAACAACCGCAAGGTCTTTCAGTGCTTTGGAGACAGCTCCACGATTCATATGGCCCTTGTTCGTTTGCGCAGGAAACAACCACGGGGAGGATTTTTGCGAAACAGGCATGAAGTTCTCTCGGGTCTTAAGATACTCTAATAAAGCCGTTCGTGCAGGCGCGCCAATCGGGACCATACGTTCTTTGCTACCCTTGCCGCGCACGATCAAAACAGGTCGATCACGGGAGACAGCGGCCAGCGGTAACGAGACCAACTCAGTGATGCGAAGACCCGTCGCATACAATAACTCCAGAACGGCTGTCAGCCGCAATGCGCGCGGTGTCGTTTTTTGACGACAAGCATGCAGCAACAAATCGACTTCTTTCTCACCAAGGTATTTCGGTAAACGAGCGCCTTGCTTTGGACTGTCCAAAGCTGATGTTGGATCGTCAGCGCGCACCCCTTCGGCAAATAAGAATTGATAGAACTGCCTCAAACAAGAAAGTTTTCTTGCTGCCGTAGTGGGTCTCAAACCTTGAGATAAGAGACGACTCAAAAAACCGCGCAATTGATCTGCCGATGCTTGAGAAACATCGGCATCAATATCTTCAGCCAAGTTTTCCAAGTCCCGAGCATACGCATCTAAAGTATTAGGAGAGGCTCCCCGCTCGGCCGACATCATATCCAAAAAAGAGTCGACATGACGGTTCACAGTTTGATCGCCCGTTATAGGAACAACACAGAAATTATCACAGACCCCGCGCTAAAGCGGCTTCAACAGCAACTCGACGCGCTTCGTTTTCCAGGCCGATTGTCATTAAAGACGATACCACATGCGACAGCACCACTGGAGAAACACCTTCTGGACCTTCCTCACTCAAGGCAAGCACCGCGAACAAGACAGTCTCACCTATGCGCCCATTCTTTGCCGCCAACGACAAACCATTCCAAATTTGTGGTCTTGGTAACTCTATCGACGAATGCGTACGCCGATCCATCAGGTCAAGCCAGTCCTCACTTGCAACGGGTTCGCCCAAAGCCATAAGCGTGCTGAGAACAAGTGCTTTATCTGCGGCACGCAGACCGGGTGGACGCGAATCCTCCCAGCGCTTGAGACGCAACGGGGTAAATCGGTTTGTTAGTGTGGGCTGCAATTGGCGTTCCGTAGGCCACATTGCCGCAGCAACTTCTGATGCCTCTATGCTTGTACGTGCGTAAAGTTGCGATAGCTCCAGCCACGCCTCACCCGCTTCCATTTCACTCACCGCCAACAATGCGCGTGCGGCATTGCCAGCAAACCAAACCAAATCACCACTCGGCTCAATCGTTTTGAGCAAGGGCGCATATACTGCCCCCATAACACTAACGTTCGGTCCATTCTGCCCTCGATCATTACGGGCAAAATCGATGGCTCTGGAAATGACCTCAGCGCGCGCAGTAAGGATGGTCTGAGATTCAGCCAATTGAAACAACTTAGCGCGATCAACAGGGGTGCTGACAGGAATAGATCTTAGATTTAGATCTTCTTCAGCAGACGACACATCCTCATTACTGGCTGTTGCTGAACTTGCAGGTTGCTCGTTATCTGTATCTTCTTCAACTTCAGACCGGTAAAGCGTGCGCAAAATTTCTGGGTCTAAAGCCCCCAAACCAACAGCACGTTCAGCCGCATCAAGCCGCCGGTCACGCGCTTCGCGCACGCGCTCTGCCAAGCCCTCCTCGTCCAATCCATCATCAGCCACATAAAGAAGTTCAGCGGTCGCAAGCACTTTGAGGAGCGTGGGGTCTCCATTCGTGACCAACTGTGGTGGAAACGGGCGACCGGCGCTACGCAACATAGCCAACTGCAAAGGGGTTAGCCGATCTAAGCCAGCAGGCGTAATAGGGCGATTCCCCGCCATAAGTTCCGACACCCAGAAGAATGCAGGATCATTAACACCTGTCTCCCGAAGCAAATCTATTGTGAGATAGGCGCTCGATACGTTGCCATCTCTGAGCTGACAGAAAGCAAACGTTTTCTGCCAGTAGACATTCTTCGACATCCGAAGATTGGCTTGGACTGCGTCACAGGCGTCGTCAACACGTCCCTCAACCAACGCAAGGTCCGTTGATAGAATCTGCATGCGATCGCCAAAAGAATCTTGCGGTATGACCTCAAGCAGAGCCTGAACAGAGGTCCAATCTCCCATCGCGGCAAGCCGGGCAAGCCTGAGTTCAAGAAGAACGAGGCCAGCATTTGTTTCCTGCGGCTCTGCCAGCGCGGACGTGTCCTCTGGTAAGTTTTCATCCGCATTGAACCCTAATGCACTTGGGACAATAGCCGTCATATCGACGAAAACATCCTGAGTTTTGGTTTCTTCTGGAGGACGCGCGACAGACAGCAGAAGACGTTGCACCAGTTCCCGAGTCACAACCGACGGCGTTTGATCTGGAAGTTTAGGCAGGAGTAGATCAACCAGCTCTTTTGACGTCCCTTCCCATAAGTTCAGAGGGAATCCATCAGAAAATTCATCCAGCACCCCAATAGAGTCTGTACTCACCTCCTCTAGCTGTCGAACGGCAATCTCTCCACCCGACACAGCAGGGGTATCACTATTCCGCGATTCTGATGAGGCTGAATCAGAGAATAGTGATGTTGGTGGCTGCAAAGACTCAGCATCGAGCGTTTGGTCGACCTGGGAGGACTGGGCATAAACCGAGCAGACGCCACTGGCCACAAGAAACCCAGCAACAATAGGAGTTAATGCCCATTGCTTTCTAAATTTTAAACGGTACTGAACGGCAACAAAGCCTCTAGCGGAATCTATCATTTGAAATAATCTTCTCTCGCGGTGCCACGGGCGGAGGCATGTCCCAAGTCGCCAGTGCAATTCCGCCCCCGACAATCAGGAGCAAAACCAAGATAATGAGGATTCTAGAGATAAGCTTCATATCTTCGCTTTAAACCAAATTTGGTGGGGCATTATTATACCTTAAACGCCATGGTTACTGTCAATTATGGCTGTTCAAGGGCGCCTGCTCATTTCGGACAGGGAACCGCAGGAACCAGGACCTTCCTATGGCCGCGACACTACGTCAGAGGTGTGATAATGTCTAGCAAGGAGCAACTCCGCGCTTTAAGTATACATCCGATTTATACGCTCAACGAGTGCAGTTTTGGCCTTTGTAGTATTTTAAATTGTTTATAGCTTCTCACTTCAAATCCACATGACCCGCAATACAGACATATCCAATCAAATCCAACTTCCTGACAAGACCATCGTTCTTGTCGGCCTTATGGGAGCTGGTAAAAGCTGTGTAGGTCGGCGGATTGCTCAACAATTAGACATTCCCTTTCTTGACGCAGATGCAGAGGTTGAGGCCGCAGCCGGATGTTCGATCGTGGATATCTTTGAGCGTTACGGTGAGGACGAGTTTCGCGATGGTGAACGCCGCGTTATAGCCCGCCTACTTGACGGACCGCCCTCAGTGATAGCCACAGGCGGGGGGGCCTTCATCGACCAGCAAACCCGTAAGTTGATTCATGAAAACGGACTATCCGTATGGTTACGAGCCGACCTCGACACACTGGTGGTACGCACAGCAGGGCGCACCCACCGACCTCTTCTAAATTCAGGGGATCAACGAGAAATATTGTCGAATCTGATTGAGCAGCGGTATCCGATTTATGCAGAAGCCGATATTACCGTTGAAACCGGGTCCGACAGTGCAAACGTAACTTGCAATCGCGTCCTTGACGCCATCGAAGCGCATGAAACTGCATTGGCCAAAGCTAAGGCGACGTGATGAGCAAGATGACGACCTTAGACGTCGACCTAGCTGATAGAAGTTACCCCATTCACATTGGATCTGGCCTGATAGATCAAGCTGGAACTTTGCTGTTACCCATTCTCAGAAAGCAGCGCGTTTTTATAATCACAGACAGTAATGTCGGACCGCTCTACCTAAAGCGGCTTCAAGACTCATTGCACACGGCGAACATCGCCAGCGATGCGCTGACGGTTCCGGCTGGAGAGGCCACAAAGAATTTTGATCACCTGCAAAGCGTTGTGGAAGCAATGCTTGCCGCCAAGGTTGAACGCTCAACCACTGTCGTTGCACTGGGCGGCGGTGTCGTTGGTGATCTCGCTGGTTTTGCCGCTTCAATCACTTTACGCGGTATCGACTTCGTGCAGATTCCGACCACACTGCTGGCTCAAGTGGACAGTTCTGTCGGCGGCAAAACAGGCATCAATGCTGCACAGGGAAAAAACCTGGCGGGCAGCTTTCATCAACCTAAAGCGGTGCTGATTGATATCGACGCCCTCAAAACACTTCCAGACCGTGAACGCCGTGCAGGCTATGCGGAAGTTTGCAAATATGGATTGTTGGGCGATGTTGATTTTTGGGCATGGCTAGAAAAAAACGGCGCTCATGTATTGTCTGGACATGGCGAGGTGGTGACCAAAGCCATAGAAACAAGTTGTAAAGCCAAAGCCGCTATTGTAGCGGCCGATGAACGCGAAGGTGGCGTGCGCGCTTTGCTAAACCTGGGACACACCTTTGCGCACGCCTTTGAGGCTGAACTTGGATACTCAGGCGACATATTACACGGCGAAGCCGTGGCCCTGGGTATGGTTTTGGCTTTTGACCTATCTGCAAAGCTTGGGTTGAGCCCAGAGACTGACCTGGAGCGCGTAAAACAGCATTTTAATGAATTAGACCTGCCAACAAAAGCGCCACGCAAAGCTCATGGCCTTTCTGCAGAACTCCTATATTCACATATGACGCAAGACAAGAAAGTTCATGATGGCCGCATCACATTTGTACTGGTGCGCGGCATCGGCCAGGCTTTTCTAACTCAAGACGCCACCAAAGAGGATGTGCTTGCTGTTCTGAACGCCACATTAACTAGCTAACACCCGTTTCGATTATCATGGAGCACACCACTAATGGTGTTTACCGCCTGCTTTGTACTTTTTCTGTTAGTTCTCTCAGCATTCTTTTCTGGGTCTGAAACAGCTTTAACAGCCACCTCGCGTTCGCATATGCATCAGCGAGAAAATGATGGTGATCAGCGGGCGGCGACAGTCAATAGACTTTTGGATCACCGTGAGCGCCTCATCGCGACCATTCTACTGGGCAATAACCTAGTCAATATTTTGGCATCAGCAATGGCCACAAGTCTGATGATTACGATGTTTGGTGAACGCGGCGTTGTGTATGCAACGGCCGTGATGACTCTGCTGGTTCTTATCTTCGCGGAGATATTACCCAAAACCTATGCGCTGATGCACACTCATAAAATGGCTTTGGCGGTTGCCCCCATAATGCGTGTCCTCACGGTTTTATTTCAGCCGATTAACTATGTAATTCAAGGAATTGTTCGTATCGCCTTAACGCTCTTGGGTGCAAGTGGCGCTGGTGCAATGACGGCCCAACAAACACTTTCAGAATTGCGCGGCGCTATCGACTTGCACACTGGCGACGCAGAAATCAAAGAAGAAGTGAAGCATGAACGCGCCATGCTGCGCAGTGTCCTTGACCTCGCCGATGTCGAAGTGGGCGAGATTATGACCCATCGTAAAAACCTAATCACAATTGATGCCAACCTCCCAATGACAGAGGTTCTTGCTCAAATTTCTGCAAGCCCTTACACCCGCATTCCACTGTGGCAAGAAACCACCGAAAATATTGTTGGGGTTCTGCACACCAAATCCGTTCTGCGCGCTGTGCAATCTGCTAAAGGCGAACTCGACACTATAAATGTTCTGTCCATTTGCACGCCACCATGGTTCGTTCCGGAAACCACCAACTTGCTGGACCAACTCAATGCATTCCGCGACCGACGTGAACACTTTGCGATTGTTGTTGACGAATATGGGGACGTGCAAGGCACCGTCACGCTGGAAGATATTTTAGAAGAAATCGTCGGAGACATTGTCGATGAGACCGACGTCTCTGTTGCCGGCGTTCTCGCCGAACGCAATGGTACGTATTTGGTTGAAGGTTCAGTCACCCTGCGCGACCTGAACCGCGAATTTGAATGGTCCCTCCCCGATGAAGAAGCATCTACCATTGCTGGGCTAGTCATGGCCGAGTCTCGATCTATCCCCACACCAGGCCAAGTGTTCATCTTTCATGGATTTCGGTTTGAAATTCTGCGGCGTCAACGCAATCAGATCATCCAATTGCGCGTAACACCGCCAAAATCCGGCGAGGAAGACGAGGACGAAAAAGAGTCTGCAACACTGGAAACGGAACCGACGAAGGGCCTAACTTGACCATTGCGGGCCAATAGCGCGACACTTTGCGGGCAGGATCGTATTCCGGTCTTGACCATAACAAGGGAGAGGGCTTCATACCATGATGCGCAAGATTGTCCCAGATGTGATAAGCGGTCAGACCCTTATCACCGTTAGCCTATCAGATACCGCGCGTGCCATTGCCAACTTGATGCGAGAAAAAAAGATCGCCGCTGTGCTAGTCACAGAAAATGATGCACTGGTCGGCATCATTACAGAGCGTGATATGACGAGCCGTGTTATCGCAGCAGGTCTGGATGCGGAAACGGCCCAGGCCAAAGATATAATGACGTCCAATCCAGATACCTTGCACCCAAATGACAGTGCGTCTCAGGCCATTAAAATGATGATTGAACGGAATTACAGGCATTTGCCCGTTACGGATGGTGACATCCTTGTTGGCATGGTCTCTGTTAGAGATCTTTATGCGATCTATAATTTGGAACTTGAAGAAGATCTTAAAGATCGCAATGCCTTTATTTATGGAGAGAATTACGGCACTGGCTGAGGAAGCACTATTTTCAGTCCTCACTATATTTGCGCTGGTTATGTAAGACCTGCACGGGTGCTATTCGGCTTCGCCACTTTGCGACCCGCTGAGAGTAGGTTAGGACTGTGTATACATAAAAATTCGTAGCTTAGGTCTTCATGCCCCTGCCCACTGCCCCCGAAGAACGAGAACTCCTGCACATTCGCAATATTGAATGCCGTGGTTACCAACGTGCTGACGGCATGCTGGATATTGATGGGTGGATGACAGATATTAAAACTTACAGCTTTCCCAATCATGATCGCGGCGAGATCAAGGCTGGCGAACCTTTGCACAGCATGGGACTGCGGATCACCATTGATGACACCCTAACCATAAGGGATTGCGTGGCTGTAACAGAATTCAGTCCCTTTAATATGTGTGGCAATATCACGCCGAATTTCAAAAAGCTGATTGGTCTGCGCATCACACAAGGGTTAACCAAAAACGTTCAGGAACGATTAGGAGGCACTCACGGCTGCACACATTTGGTTGAACTGATCAAACCCATAGCCACAACCGCGTTCCAAACCTTGGTTGGCAAGCGCATGGGCAAATTGGGTGCGGCATTGAAGTCCGGGGCCCTCAAAAGACCACCCATACTTGACACCTGCCATGCCTGGGCCTCGGACGGTGAAATCGTTAAGCGGGAGTTTCCTGCTCACTTCACTGGCGACTAAACTAGGTCTTACTGCGCGGCTTCATCTGGGGTCATTGTTACCAATGACAAGGCATGCACACGCTCTATCAATTCATCTGCAAGAACCGCATAGACTTTACGTTGCCGAGCTACGCGGCTTTCGCCTATAAAATCTCGAGAGACGATCTTAACGTTAAAATGGGTTTCGCCCCCGCCATCAGGGTGAGCACCTGAGTGGCCAGCATGGCGATGAGAGTCATCTTGAATAACAAGCTCTGATGGATCAAAAGCTGCCATCAGTTTTTGTTCAATACGGTTCCGATATTCGCTCACGAGCCCTACTCCAATTGCAACAGTGATTTGTATCTTTATGCAGCAAGCATAATTCCTCTGAAGAAGCAATATTGTCAGATTTCTAACACCGGCAGATAATTTCTAAATGACAGCGACGCGCAAATCCGATGAGACTTTTCCTGGACCGCAATCTGTGGGCTCAGGTGCTGTTCGACGGTGCCAATGGCGTGGCTGCTCTGGCGTTGGCGAACACCGCGCCCCTACTGATAAGGCTTTATCTGATTATTACGTATTTTGCTTGGACCATGTACGGCTCTACAACGCACAATGGAATTTTCATAAAGGCTTCGGTCCTGACGATATGGAAACCGAATACCGTAGCGCAGCGACGTGGGACAGACCCACTTGGAAAATGGGTGCGCGGCAAGCACCAGGGCGGCCCTGGCAGAACGTCTTTGACCCCTTTGGTCTTTATCGGGATGAATATATCGACAATAAGTCAGAACCCTCAGAGGTCGTACTTCTCTCACACGAAGAAACCCTAGCACGACGCACATTTGGGCTCTCCGGCCCCATGACACTGGAACGTCTGAAAGCCCGTTATAAAGAGTTGGTTAAACGACATCATCCAGATACCAATGGCGGCTCGCGTGATGCGGAAAATAAAATGAAAAAGATCAACGCAGCCTACCAAACTTTGAAGTCTGCACTTAAAGTCTAATCTACACTTTAATCAAATACTGCGGATGTTATGGACCTTCTATTAAAAGATAAAACAGCATTGATCACGGGGGCCAGCCGCGGCCTCGGTGCCGCAACGGCTAATGCGTTAGCCGCAGAAGGCACCAATCTCTTACTAACAGCGCGTGATGAAACGGCGTTAAAATCACAAGCTGAGGCAATCTCAAAAACACATGGTGTGCACGTTGAAATTGCGCCTGTTGATCTGAAACAAAACAGCGCCTGTGGCGATGTGGCAAAAGCGTGCATCGGCGCTTTTGGCCGAATTGATATTTTGGTCAATTCCGTAGGCGCATCACAAGGTGGGCTGTTTTGGGACATTCCAGACGATGTTTGGCGGGACAGCATGGAACTGAAAATGATGGCGACAGTTCGTATGATGCGTGCCGTCATTCCAGCAATGATTAAGAAAAAATATGGCCGGATTGTGAACATCGTCGGCAATACGGGTGTGCAGCCATCACCTCGCCTTTTACCTGGATCCGCCGCCAATGCCGCATTGTTAGCGATCACACGCGGCCTCGGAGAAGAGTTGGCACCCCATAATGTGGTGGTGAACGCCCTGAACCCAGGACCAACGCGCACTGAGCGCTGGACCACTTTAATGGATAACCTCGCCAACAGCAGTGGCCGAACCGTGGCTGAAGTCGAATCGGACTACACGGCTCAAATTCCCATGGACCGCCTGGGCCAACCCGACGAAATTGCCAGACTGGCTGTGTTCCTGGCCTCTGATCGGGCTGCCAATATGACCGGCACCTATTTGACCGCCGATGGCGGTTGGACGAAAGGCATTGCATAATCCTCGGAGATGAAGGGTCACCTGGGCTTTACATAACCACCACGCCTCCGGGTATAAACCGGCATCACATAAGGATTAATCAATGGCAACCGATAGCGAACACACTTCCGGCATTCCCGACACGACCGTCAATGTAAAGAAGATCTTCGGCTTCAACAGTAAGATGACTGTCCCAGCCTTCAGCACACCTGACGAACATGTACCGGAGTTGGACCCAACCTACCGCTTTGATCCGGATACGACACGCGCCATTTTAGCGGGCTTCGCCTACAACAGGCGGGTGATGATTCAAGGGTACCATGGCACCGGAAAATCAACCCATATTGAACAGGTGGCTGCGCGCCTCAATTGGCCCTGCTTGCGTATTAACTTAGACAGCCATATCAGCCGGATTGACCTGGTGGGTAAAGACGCCATTGTGTTACGTGATGGCGTACAGATTACAGAGTTTCGCGAAGGCATCCTGCCCTGGGCGCTCCAAAACCCAGTCGCATTGGTTTTTGATGAATACGATGCAGGACGACCAGACGTGATGTTCGTGATTCAACGCGTGCTGGAAGTTGCTGGTCGACTGACCTTGCTTGACCAAAACAAGGTTATTAAACCTCACCCCTCTTTTCGTCTCTTTTCCACAGCCAACACAGTTGGCCTGGGCGATACGACCGGGCTTTACCACGGCACTCAGCAAATCAATCAAGGGCAGATGGACCGTTGGAATATTGTCTCGACGCTCAACTACTTAGAGCACGACGCGGAGGCGGAGATTGTCTTGGCCAAACTGCCTGCCTACAACAACAAAGAAGGCAAAGAGACATTATCGGCCATGGTACGCGTCGCTGATCTATCGCGCGCAGGGTTTATATCGGGGGATATCTCAACTGTAATGTCACCCCGCACCGTCATTACATGGGCAGAAAACGCCGAGATATTTGACGACGTCGCCTATGCGTTTCGAGTTTCGTTCTTAAACAAGTGCGACGAAACGGAACGTGCGGTGGTTGCTGAATATTTCCAGAGGTGTTTTGGCGAGGAACTGCCGGACTCAGTTGCGACTTCGGTCGCCTGATCTAAAGATTACGCATGCCGCCTTATCCCAAAGCAGACGCGGTTGCCGCACCAACGGTTGGCGGAAGTGCGCTCAAAAAAACCGTGCCGACTGCGTCTAACAAGGAGCTCAGCCGCAACACTGGACGCATGGAAGACCTCAAGACAGTCACGGTTGCTGCTGTTAAGGCACTCTCGGGGCGAGCCGACACCAACGTCTCGTTCACGCCCATCGCAACCAATCAAAAAACAGGCGGTCAGGGTGCAGAAATTCGCCTTCCGCTCCCCCCTGCCAAACTAAACAAAGAAAACGTGATCCGGTTACGCGGCTCGGCCGACGCAAGTGCCATGCGCCTCCGTCATCACAGTGACGCCGTTCATCAACGCCGGATTCCCCATGGTAAAGATGCGATCGATGCCTACAACGCGATGGAACAAGCTCGCGTCGAAGTGCTGGGGTCCAAAGATTACAAAGGCGTCTCCTCTAATCTGGGCAAAGCTCTGGAGCAGCGTCTAGCGCTGGAAGGCTATCAAATGGCCCGCGCGTCTATTCAAATACAGATGCAAGACGCCCTCAAGGTTATGATTCATTCTAAATGCGGTGCCCTTGAACTCGGTGAGGCTGGCAAACATGTACTCACGGTCGCAGAGCGTGAATATGGCGACGCCTTGGCCCCCTATTTAGAGCGACTAACAGACTCATTGCATGATCAAAAGCAGTTCTCAAATATCTTACGAGAAATGATTGAGGTTCTTGATTTAGAAAAAGACGATGGTGGTCGCGACCTAGACGAAGACGAAAGCCCAGACCTGAATGAAGAGTCAGACTCAACATCTGAAGGGGATGAAGGAGAGTCTCAAGGAGAAGAAAAGTCAGAGCCAGATCAAGGCGATGCTGATCCGGAAGCTGGTGACACCGATGAAGATGTTCAGCCCGATGATCAAAGCGAAGAACTAGCCGTCCCCTTTGCGATGGAAAGTGCGGAAGATCCAGGCAATGACGGACAAGAACCAAAACCACAATCCGGTCACAATCGAACCTACGAAGACGAACGCTACAAAATTTACACCTCTGAATTTGATCAAGTTGAAGATGCCTTCAACTTATGTGACCCCGAAGAACTGAATCGTTTGAGGGCACAGCTTGATCGCCAACTCGCACATATGCAGGGCATTGTTTCCCGACTGGCAAACAGGCTTCAACGTAAACTGATGGCGCAGCAGGTCCGCAGTTGGGAATTTGATTTGGAAGAAGGTCTGTTGGATACAAGCCGACTCGCACGCGTTATCACTAACCCCCTGCATTCGCTGACCTTTAAGCGTGAGAAGGAAATGGACTTCCGGGATACAGTGGTCACACTTCTTATTGATAACTCAGGGTCGATGCGCGGGCGTCCCATAACGATAGCAGCCATGAGTGCAGATATCCTTGCTCGCACGCTGGAGCGTTGTGGCGTAAAGGTCGAGATTCTTGGTTTCACCACAAGCCAGTGGAAAGGTGGACAAGCGCGAAAGAATTGGACCGACAGCGGAAAACCGGCGCACCCAGGCCGACTCAACGATTTGCGACATATTATCTATAAATCTGCGGATACGCCTTGGCGGCGTGCGCGAAAAAATCTCGGCCTGATGCTGCGTGAAGGTATTTTAAAAGAGAACATTGATGGCGAAGCTCTGGCGTGGGCCCATAACCGACTGATAGGCCGAACTGAGTCCCGCCGCATCCTCATGGTTGTCTCCGACGGAGCACCTGTCGATGACTCAACGCTCTCTGTTAATCCTGGCAATTATCTTGAGAAACATCTCAGAGACGTCATCAGCTTTATCGAGAACCGCTCACCCGTCCAATTGCTGGCCATTGGCATTGGTCATGATGTCACACGTTACTATCGACGTGCCGTAACCCTGATGGATGTAGACGAGTTAGGCGGAGCCGTTATGTCTCAACTCACGGATTTGTTTGACGAGGACGAGCTTCGCCAAACGCTCGGCTATTCTCAAATGGTCATTTAGATCTCTGACGGATGAACTCATAAACAGACACAAAAAAAGGCCCGCTGAACGGACCTTTTTTAATTCCGAAGCAACCAAACACTTATGCAGCGATTGATTGTGCCTTCTTAACCTGACGCTTCATCTTCACAGCCTCATCGGTTAATTCAACGTCTCTTGATCCAATTAAATAAGCATCCAACCCACCGCGCTTCTCAATGGTGCGCAATGTGCTTGTTGCAACCCGCAGCTTAAAGGACTTGTCCAGCGCTTCGCTCAATAGTGAAACATCCTGCAAGTTCGGCAAGAAACGCCGGCGGGTCTTGTTCATGGCATGGCTGACGTTATTACCCGTCATTACGCCTTTTCCGCTTAAAGAACAGCGTCGTGACATGTCACACTCCTGTGGATAAAACTCAGGCATTTCGAGGCCGAGTTCGAAAATCAAGGCGGGTTTGTAGCCGCACCCCTCAACAACGTCAAGGTCTCACATCCCATTTTTTGCGGCTTTTCCTGGGTTGCAGGTCGTCAAACTGGCCGAATTGCATCTATTGGGGGGTGTTAGGTGTTCCGCCCTTCTCACCACATTCCATCAGGCCACGGACAATAGCTAGTCCAATATATTGTCGCAAAGGATGTGCTAAAGTCTCTCGAATCACGCGGTCTGAGCCCTTCAGACGTAAAGCGCGGTCTATGGCCGCTTTTTTCTCTTTGGATGCTGGCTGCCGGATCAGTTTTTCAGCTGACAGGACCGCATCCGCAATATTCGGTCGTGGTAAAACTGGAGCGGCAGTCAAAACCGCCTTGATTTCGGCAGCTTTTAGATTATCTCTGCGGCGCGCCGCAATCCGAGTTTCAAGCGGATCATGTGCTGATCTAAAGCGCTTAGTCTTTCCGCGCACATCATTAACGGACTTGGTTGTTTTTGGTTTGCCACCAAATAATTTTCTGAAAATCGACATCCACACTGTACTTAAGCGGATTTAGAGTCAGGCTGAAACAGGGTGGGCTGTGGGCCAAGACGATCATCGATTGAATCCAGCGTATTGGAAGTGTTGTTTTCCAACTCACCCGACCCCCCTGAAGTTTGCTGGAAAAATCTGGCCACCTGCGCCATGGGTCCATCTTCAAGCACTTCCTGAATCATCTTTTGTGCATGAGGCAAGCCATCTCTGGCGCGCAGCATCTCAAGGCGTCGCAGAAAAGTGTCCGCAGCCAACCTGGATTGCACGTCATCGTTCAGGGCCATACGAAGCCTCGATTCGAAGTCATCTTCGGCAAGGGAACGATCCAGGAAAGGTCGAATAAGCGCCCACCGGTCACCGGCACCATATCGTGCCCAAGCCATATCTAAGCCATCGGGGTCTAAAACACCCAACCGCTCTGCCACCACGGCGGCATGGGAGGTGATATCATCTAATATCAGAGCAAGACCGTCTTGGGCTGCACTGCGGTGTGACGCAGCCGTTAACTCAAGCAAAGCGCGACCATTAATCTCTGCTTGGTCCTGCCCACGGCGCAACACCACGGCAAAATCGACCAGCCCTTTTTGCAGGTCAGCTAATTCCTGGCGTTGACCAATGACCATCAGAATTAGCCACAACGCAACCGGGGGGCCTGCGCCTGCCGCCAAGGTAGCCGCAAGTGGCCCAGGATCTAAAGAGAGCAAACCATCCCAGCCCAGGCGGTTCAAATACCCGAAACACAGCACCACCCATCCGGTGGTAACGGCCACAGCTAAAACAAAAACAAATAGCCTTAAAGCGGATTTTACTTTGCGTTCCATGGTTGGTCCGAACATACAGAGGTTAGAAGTGGACGCTTTGGACAATTACTATACGGAAGTTGAACGGACTCGGCCATAGAGCCGGTTCTGTAATTAAGGAGTCTCGTCAGACGTGAGTTACTTAGATCGAGTGAAAGCCTGCAACACCTATCGGCTCTCGGGGTTTGTCCCATTTCTCGCCGACGGGCAGTGCGTCGGGTGGGTTAAACACGCTTTTGCCAAGGCCTTGGCGGAATATTCTGACATCTTCGTCGTAACAAACCAGAGCGTGACGATTTCTGAGAAATTGCAATCAATTGAGGATCGCAACGCCGTCATTAATGAGCTGACACAAGACTGGATCGCTGCTGGATGGATATCTAAATTACTTGGCGAGACCTACCCGGTGCGGCGAACGTGGGCGTCTCGCGATCATTTCACAATAGACCGCGCCTTAGTCCCACTGTTCGGAACCCGGGCATATGGCGTGCACCTCAACGGTTATATCAAAAAATCTGAGCAGTTCTATCTTTGGATCGGAACGCGGAACGCTGACAGACATGTCGAACCCAACAAACTCGATAACATGGTAGCAGGCGGCCAGCCTGTTGGGCTGAGTTTGTGGCAAAATCTCATTAAAGAGTGCAACGAAGAAGCCGCTGTGCCCGCAACGCTTGTCTCTGAAGCTATTTCAACAGGAACCGTATCTTACTGCTTTGAGAACCCTCTTGGTCTTAAGGCAGATACCCTATTTTGTTATGATCTGGCTGTGCCAGAGGACTTCACCCCAGAAAACCAGGATGGCGAAATTTCGGGATTTCAGCTAATGCCCATCGAGGAAGCGCTCTCAATTGTCCGTGAGACTACAGATTTCAAATTCAATGTGTCACTGGTGATACTGGATTTTGCCATACGGCACGGCGTAATTTCACCTGACACAGAGCCTGATTATGAAGAAATTCTGGCTGGATTACATTCGGATAGCCCCATATATCATGCCGTATGATATCAAAACGCACGTTGACATCCTGCCCCCGGTTCTCAAGGATGCGCGCCTAAAGCGGCGCAGGCGTGGGAGATACAATGCATTTTTTAGAGTTTGAAAAACCAATCGCCGAGCTTGAAGGCAAGATTGCTGAGTTGCGTCACATGAGTCACGCAGATGGCCTGAACATTGCTGAGGAAGTGTCCCGTCTCCAAACCCGCGTCAACAAAGACCTGGGAACGCTCTATACTAAACTGTCACCCTGGCAGAAAACGCAGGTCGCGAGGCATCCCGAACGACCGCACTGTCAAGATTACATTAATGCTCTGATTTCTGACTTTTTGCCGCTAGCCGGGGATAGAAATTACTCTGAGGATGCCGCCATTATTGGAGGTGTCGGAAGATTTCGGGGCCGCTCCGTCATGGTAATAGGTCAAGAAAAAGGCCGAGATACAGAGACGCGCCTGAAACACAATTTCGGCATGGCCCGGCCTGAGGGGTATCGCAAAGCCCGACGACTGATGGAATTGGCTGACCGGTTTGGCGTGCCCGTTCTGACCTTTATCGACACGGCCGGAGCATACCCAGGTGTTGGGGCAGAAGAACGCGGGCAAGCTGAGGCTATCGCGCGATCCATTGAAACTTGCCTTAATTTGCGAGTTCCACTGATAAGCACCGTTATCGGTGAAGGTGGCTCGGGCGGGGCCATTGCTTTAGCGACTGGCAACATTGTTTTGATGTTAGAGCATTCAATATATTCGGTCATATCACCTGAAGGCTGTGCCTCTATTCTTTGGCGCGATGGAGATCAAGCGAAGTCCGCCGCTGAAGCGCTTAAGTTAACGGCTCAAGACCTCGACCGATTAGGTGTGATTGATGACATCATTAAAGAACCGGTTGGTGGAGCCCATCGCGATACTGATGCAGCCTTCGCCCGCGTAGGCGATACCCTTGAGCGACACCTCAACGCACTTGTAAAGGTGGACGGTGGCCAGCTTCGCGCTCGCCGACGCGATAAATTTCTTGCGATGGGACGCGTGGAGAAAAGGTGATTGCGCTAACTCAAACTACAAATTTTATTTCTGCTCACAAATTTTTTGCCACGCTTTTCGATACACATCTTCGACAGTGCGTGCAAACAAAGCCTCATCCCCCAACGTTGAAGCCAGAATATCTTGCCTCAAGCTAGACCGCAGGAGTTTTCTTCGTTGATGGGCGGATGCCAGTTCAATGGCAACACTCACATATTCATCAGCGCTTTTTGCGATCAATTCCGGATGGCCGATCTGAGTCAACAAACTCGCTCCCACCCGACTGGCCGTGCGATCACCGCATAGCGTCACGACTGGGATTCCCATCCACAGCGCTTCGCATGTTGTGGTCGTCCCGTTATAAGAAGTTGCATCAAGCATCACGTCAATCGCTGCAAAATCTTCAAAGTGCTTGCCGTATTGAGATTGCCATCGCGACAGTTCAAGGCGGCCTTTGCCGATACCTTTACTAGTGAAACGCTGCTGTGTGTATTTATAGACATCAGGGTCATCGAGCCCCCTAGCCTTGAGGCATAATAAACTGTCAGGCACTTTTTTTAGGACATCGACCCAGAGCTCAACGGATGAGTCAGAAAATTTCGCTAAGTTATGGAATGCACCGAATCTTATTGGTCCAGTGCTAATATCATCTGAAGGCTCTGGCGCTTCAATAATAGGCGCATAAGTATGATACCCTTTAGGCAATCGCAAAACTTGCTCGCTGTGTAAATGCTCTGACGTCCTCGGTGGATCAGCAACAGCATCACTCAAACGAATGTCCATAGCGGCTAGACCTGTGGTGCTTGGGTAGCCTAACCATGTCATCTGCAATGGCGCCGGACGCAACCCAAACACCTCAAGCCGGTTGCCATCCGTATGCCCGGAACAATCAACCAGAATATCAATCCCATCAGACTCGATCTGCTCTGCCAGGACACTATCTGACAATTGCGTGCCGTCTCGCCATTGATCGACAGCTTGACGGCATCTGTTAGTAACTTCGTCCTGATTGATAGTATTGCTGTACGCGTACACCTCGACCTGCGCGCGATCGTGGGCACGCATGAGTGGCAATAAAAAGCAAGCACATGAATGTGTGCGAAAATCGCCTGAGAGATAACCGATTTTCAATCTTCGCTTTGGATCAGGGTTTGATATTGTGCGAGCTGGAGCATTTATTTCAGCGCCTGGCCATCGGCAATGGCCGGCAAAAACCTGCTCTGGGGACAAAGACGTCGAGTGCAAAGCCGCCGACAAGGCCAAGCTAGCAATAACGGGATCGGATGGGCTTTCACCCCAAGCCTGTTGCACGAGAGTCTGGGCTTCTTCTACACGCCCCATTACAAGCAGCGTATTTCCTAAATGAGCCTTGGCGCTACTCAAATTGGGCTTTAGCGTTAACGCCTGTGCGTGCTTCTCAGCAGCGTCCGTCAAACGTCCTAGACGAACCAGCGCATTACCCCAATTATCAAGCGCTTCGGCCTGGTTTGGATCAAGCGCAACCGCCCGCTTAAAGAACTCACAAGCTGACTGAGGGTCCCCTTCAGTCAGCGCGCTTTGACCAAGGTTAGCCCATGCTTCTGGCAGCATGGGGTTGGCTTGAAGGGCTTGTTTAAAAGCCTTGCGAGCCTCCTGAAAATTACCAGCCATTGCAAAATCTGTGCCCTGGTCATTCAACTGCTCCGCAAGAGTGCGGTTTGGAAAATGTCGCCGTATTAGGCTTTTTACATGTGCTAACATGTCATCACATTAGTACGTTTGGCGCGTGAAGCGAGCCTAAATGCTCTAGGAAAGAACCTTCACACCCGGCAAATCTTTGCCTTCAAGCCACTCTAAAAAGGCACCGCCAGCTGTCGAAACATAGGTGAACTGATCAGTTACACCTGCACCATTGAGGGCTGCGACTGTGTCGCCTCCCCCTGCGACGGAAACGAGCTTCCCCGCTGATGTTTGAGCTGCCGCAGCTTTTGCAACACGATTAGTCCCCGCATCGAAGGGTTTGGTTTCGAAAGCGCCAAGTGGCCCGTTCCATACGATCGTGGCACAGCCTGTAAGGCGCTGCTCCAGGTCAGCAATGCTATCGGGTCCAATATCAAGAATCATTTTGGTATGAGGTACAGAGTCAATATTACAGATTTGTGTTTCAACACCTTCTTTAAGTCCAGACGCAACCACGGCATCTGTTGGCAATATGATTTCGCAGTTGGCACGCTCCGCTTTGGCGAGAATATCACGAGCGGTATCGGCTAGGTCCGGTTCATGCAGTGAAGCGCCGACCTCAATCCCTTGCGCATGAAGAAACGTATTCGCCATTCCACCGCCGATGATCAGCATGTCGACCTTGTCGACTAGGTTCCCAAGCACAGCGAGTTTGGACGACACTTTGGCACCACCGACGAGAGCTGCGACAGGACGCGCAGGTGTTTCTAAGGCATTGGACAGGGCATCCAACTCAGCCTGCATTTGCAAGCCAGCCGCACTCGGTAGCAGATGCGCCAACTGTTCCGTTGAAGCATGCGCCCTATGTGATGCAGAAAAAGCATCGTTTACATAAAACTCTCCCAACTCAGCAAGATCACGCGCAAAGTCAGGGTCGTTGGCTTCCTCGCCAGGATGGAACCGCAGGTTCTCCAACACAGCGATATCTCCAGACGCGAGGCCGTTGACAACTGATTCCGCTGCAGCACCGACACAATCGTCAGCAAATGTCACCGGCTTTCCCAGCACTTTGGCCAAAGCGCCGGCAACCGCAGCCAATGACATATCTTCGCGACGTTCCCCTTTCGGTCGACCAAAGTGAGACAGAACAATGACCCGAGCCCCGCGGTTGGACAAATCTAGAAGTGTCGGCGCTAAGCGTTCTAGACGAGTCACATCAGTGACGTGACCCTCAGCCATGGGGACATTAAGGTCACCTCGCACCAGAACACGCTGACCGTCGACTTTGAAGTCCTTTAGAGATCGATAAGCTGGCACGGCCTGTTCCTAGATCACCTTACCCATGGCCACAGCTGTATCGAGCATTCTGTTCGAAAAGCCCCATTCGTTATCGTACCACGACAGAACACGAACGAAGTTACCTTCAAGAACCTTCGTCTGAGTAGCATCGAACGTGGAGCTGGCTGGGCTGTGATTGAAATCTATGGACACCAATGGAAGCTCATTTATTATCAAGACCCCCTTAAGAGCTCCATCTGCAGCAGCCTGCATTGCGCCATTTATGTCATCTTCAGTAACAGTTTTGTCGAGGACGCACTTAAGATCAATCATTGAAACATTCGGTGTAGGAACACGAATGGCGGACCCATCCAGCTTACCTTTAAGTTCGGGAAGCACTTCACCGACGGCTCTCGCGGCACCGGTAGAAGTTGGAATCATGCTGACCGAAGCTGCGCGGGCACGACGAAGATCAGAGTGAAGCGTATCGACCGTTCTTTGGTCTCCCGTGAAGGCATGAACTGTCGTCATGTAACCGTGATTCAACCCAAAAGATTGATTAAGAACGTGCGCAACGGGGGCTAGGCAGTTGGTTGTACAGGATGCATTTGAAACAATAAGATGCTCAGAGGACAGCTTGTTATGATTAACACCGTAAACAACCGTCAGGTCCGCACCTTTAGACGGCGCAGAGACCAAAACGCGCTTGGCTCCGGCCTCCAAATGGACCGATGCCTTATCACGATCCGAAAAGATACCTGTGCATTCGGCCACAATATCGACGTCAAGGTCTGCCCAAGGCAGTTTTGATGGATCACGCTCAGCCAAGACTTTGATCTTCCGGTCACCAACGGACATCGAATCGCCAGAAACGGCCACGTTCATGTGCAATGGACCATGCACTGAATCAAATCGCAGCAGATGAGCATTGTCTTCAGGTGAGCCTAGGTCATTAATGGCAACGACTTCTATGTCATCACGTCCAGATTCAGCCAAAGCCCTCAAGACCATGCGGCCAATGCGCCCAAATCCATTCATTGCTATACGAACAGCCATTTTTGATACGTCCTTTACGATCCGAAACCGAGTCGGCTTTGCCTTAGTTTAGCATGATACCGACGTTGCTCGGGGATACACCACCGGCCTTAGAATTCCAAGGGATAGCAATCTTTTCTCGGAGGTATGCTTTCGCTTGCGTTCCCTGCCACGAGACTTATGTTCAGATATCGGTCAAATGTCGGGATTTAGGTCGTTTGGCTAAAAATGTGTCGTATAGAAAGCGCTTCACAACACTTTAATAAAAAAATAATAAGAAAAATATAAACTAGAGAACGCAGGAGAGGCATGAGCTCAACAGCTGAAACCGCCCCTTCGGATAAGCCGTCCGGGGGGACTTTTGAGGCCATTATTGGCCCGTTTGTTCCGATTCTGCATCAACTGATGCGCTTGGCTGTGTTGCTGTTCTCGGTAACAACACTGCTGTTCTTTATGTTGCGCTTGGCAGGAGACCCTGCTCTTGTTTTAGCTGGCAATGATGCCACGCCGGAGCAGCTTGAAGCGATCCGTATTCAATATGGATTGGATAAGCCGCTTGTTGTCCAATACTTCAATTACATGGGTAACCTGCTGCAAGGCGACTTTGGCAAGTCGTTGGCCAGCGGCGAGCCTGCCATGGAAAAAGTACTGACAATGTTGCCCGCCACCTTGTTAATCGCAGGTTTAGCAATGGCTATGTCTATACTGGTTGCGATTCCGCTTGGCGCTTGGCTGGGATTTAAACCTGAACGGGCCGATCGCCGCGGTGTATCTGGCATCATCTTTGTGTTTCAGGGAGTGCCAGGATTTGTGAGCGCCCTCATTTTTATTCAGATTTTTGCGGTGAACCTGAGATGGCTACCATCCCTCGGCATGGAGTGGGGCACGATCATTGAATGGGCGATCACAGAAAGTTTTTCCATCCCCGTACCCGTGCCATCAAAAACTTGGATTTTGCCTGCTGCAAGTCTGGCTTGGTTCCTAATGCCCAGCCTCACCCGCGTGGTAGCAGCGAATACCGCTGAAGCTATGCGCGAGGATTATATCCGCACCGCCCGAGCTGGCGGCGCACCCGCCTCAACATTGCTCTGGCGACATGCCCTACCAAACGCCTTGTTAGGCGCAGCGGCATTAATCGGCACTCAGTTTGCCTTCCTTGTTGGTGGTGCTGTCATCACAGAAACGATTTTCGCCTGGCCAGGTATTGGTTGGCTGCTGATTGAGTCAACGCAGACTTTGGACTTTCCTGTGGTTCAGGCTCTCGCGCTATGCATTGCAACATTGGTGTTTTCTGTAAATGCATTGACGGATCTGAGCTTCCAATTCCTTGACCCCCGTTTACGCACAAAGGGAGGCTGATCAGATGTCAGAAGTTAAAGTCAGCCGCACGGGTGGCCTCATGGGGGCCAATGAAGGGAAGACCTTTGATTGGAACAAATTCAGGCAGGTCGCAAACCCCGAAATCATCATAGCCTTCACACTGTTCACGATTATTGCTGTCCTGGCCATCTTTGGTCAGTTTTTACAAACCCATGATCCGATGCAGGGCGACTTGCTGAAGCGATTCACACCTCCAGGTCAGGAAGGTTACATTTTTGGCAGTGACCACCTAGGGCGCGATTTATGGTCTCGTATGGTGGACGGCTTACAATGGTCAATGGCCTGCGCGCTAACAGCAAACGTGATCAACCTCTTCCTTGGCTCGACACTCGGACTTTTGGCAGCAGAAAAACCTGGCTGGCTTCGTATCATCGTTAACCAACTTGTTTATACGCTGCAATCACTGCCTGGCTTGGTGATTCTGATTTGTGTCGTTGTCGTCGTTGGTCAGGGTTTCTTGACGCTGGTTGTGACACTCGGGCTGTTGTCTTGGGTAGTTTACATGCGCGTTATCTACGCCGAAGCCTCCAGCCTGTTTCAACGTGAATATGTACAAGCCGCACGCTTGGCAGGCGTAAGTCGCTGGGCGATTATGTTTAAGCATGTACTCCCTGGCGTGCGTGCGAGCCTGTTCGTCATTTTTGCCTTCCACTTCGCTGGACTACTTATTGCCGAAAGCGCCTTGTCCTTCCTTGGTTTGGGTGCGCCGTTGGGTGTGCCGACATGGGGCAACATGCTGGCAGAAAGTCGGCAGTATATGATTCGTGCGCCTTGGATGCTGATTGTGCCAGCAGGCGCGATTGTAATGGCCGTTGTTACGATGAACTTGGTTGGCGATGGTATCGCTAGCCTCTCTCGTAAAAAGGGTCGGAGCATCGACGTTTAGGATACCGCCCCTCTTTAAAGTTTTAGACCGGAGCAATTATGGTTAAGCCTGTCGTGCGCATCGAAGATTTGCGCCTCGAGTTTCTAAGCCAAGCAGGGGCCCTTGAGGTCCTTAAAGGAATCTCCCTGACCATCGGCGAAGGAGAGATTGTAGGTGTGGTTGGTGAATCCGGATCAGGTAAATCTGTCACGGCCATGAACCTGTTGCAGCTACTGCCACGCACGAAAATCAACGTTCCAACAGGTAATATTACGGTCCTCGGGCATGAAGTGCGCGAGATGAATGAACAAGAGCTTCAGCAGATACGTGGCGGAGAGATTGGGATGATCTTTCAGGAGCCCATGACCGCTCTGAACCCCGTATTGCGCGTCAAAGATCAAATCAACGATGTCATTCTTCGCCATAAGGATATGTCTGAAGATGAAGCGGAGCAGCTTTCTCTTAAACTTCTCGCTGACACAAAGATCACCGACCCTCAGCGCGTATACGAATCTTTTCCGCACGAGTTATCCGGCGGCATGCGCCAGCGCGTGATGATTGCTATGGCGTTTTCTTGCTCACCTAAACTCATCGTCGCTGACGAACCCACGACGGCTTTGGATGTTACCGTTCAAGCTCAGATATTGGAGTTGTTAAAAGAACGCGCGAGAACCACGGGAACCTCAGTACTTTTGATTACACACGACTTAGCCGTGGTTGCCCAACTCTGCGATCGTGTCTACGTGATGTACAAAGGTAATTTTGTCGAAGAGGGGCTGACGAAAGATGTCATTGGTAACCCTCAACATATTTATACAAAAGCGCTGCTCAATTCATTACCTGAAGGTAAACCGGCTAAAAGCCGCTTAGCGACTGTCGCCGCCGCTATGCTGGAAGGTGGCACTACAAATGTTGATGCTGAACCCGTCAGACAGGTCACGCGCGTTGCGCGCACGGGTAACACGATTCTGCAAATTAAGAATGGAACTGTGCGATATCCGAAGGACTACAACTTCTTTGGTCGGCCTGTAAAATTCCATACGGCTGTTGATCACGTCAGCGTTGAAATCAAAGAAGGTGAAACTTTGGCGCTGGTTGGCGAGTCAGGATGTGGCAAAACATCCTTGGCCAATGCTGTTGTTGGACTGAACAAGCTCGCCGATGGAGAAATCATCTATCGCGGTAAAAACATTAAAGACCACCATATTGAAACACGGCGCGAAATACAGATCGTATTCCAAGACCCACAATCATCTCTGGATCCGCGTTGGCCGGTCTGGAGAATTATGACCGAACCTCTGACCGTCGGGAAATCTCCCAGCAAAGCAGAACTTCGCGAACAGGCCGTCGCCTTGTGTGAAATGGTCGGACTGGAAGCCAGTCAAATCGACCGTTTACCTCACGAGTTTTCAGGTGGCCAGAGACAGCGTATTGCCGTTGGACGCGCACTTTCTGTGCGCCCAAAACTACTTGTGCTCGATGAGCCGACATCCGCGTTGGACGTGTCTGTGCAAGCTCAGATCTTAAACCTACTGCTCGACCTTCAAGACGAGCACGGACTGACATATCTGTTCATCTCACATGATGTTGCCGTTGTGCGACACATCGCAGACCAAGTGGCCGTGATGTACCAAAGTAAAGTTGTCGAATCTGGAGACGCAGAGCAGGTTTTGACGGCCCCAACCCATGAGTACACGAAAACACTTATGGCGGCCGTGCCGAGCTTAGAACGCGCTTTTGTAGCCTAAGCTCCACGTTTCCCGCGCACATTAAACGTGAAACGGTCTGCTGCGCATCCAGCCCCTGCGCATGAGTATAGCTTTTCAGGAAACCATCCTGCATAGATTTTTATGCTAATAATTAAAATAATCATAGATAAATATACCTCTTAAATCGAGCAGCCTGTCACACTATTGCAACAAGTTAGGGGGGAATAAAGAATCCACCATTTCTATGGTTGCAATCAATTAACGAACGGCATTGGATGAGGTGGGGAGATCGTTTACCTGACATCGTTTTCAGCCATAGACCTTAACTATCGACATACGCCTACTGGCTTAGAAGACTGCAACCACCTAGATTGGGGGCCTAACAATGACTTTACGCTCAACACTACTTCAAACTTCTGCCGTGTGTGCTTTAGCACTTAGCATCGCTTTGCCAGCATCCGCGCAGCAACTCGCCATTGAGGAGATCACTGTTACCTCTCGCAAGCGCGCTGAGAATATTCAGGACATTCCATTGTCGATCTCCGCCTTTACGGTTGATCAATTGCGAGAGCAAGGTATCAGCAATATTCACCAACTGGCGGAACAGACCGCTGGCTTTGCCATGGACAAAGGTTTTGGCCGCTTCTTCGACCGACCGGTCATTCGCGGTCAATCCTCAATCCTTGGCAACCAAAACGCGTCGTTCTTTGTTGACGGCGTCTTTGTTGCCAACTCGATTTCATCAACTACTATTGATTCGCTTGAACGGATCGAAGTTGTGCGTGGGCCTCAGGCAGCCTTGTTTGGCCGTGCCACCTTCGCAGGTGCCATTAACTATATTACCAAGCGCCCGACGGAAGAACATGAAGGCCAGTTCAATGGAAAGTATGGCAGCCACGAGGACACTAAAGCCTCCCTATGGATGAGTGGGCCGGTGATCGAAGACAAGCTGTATTACTTCGCCGCAGCGAACTGGGACTACTATGGCGGCGAGTGGAACAACAATCTGGCACCAAATTCAGCAAATAACGCAAAATTTGGCCTGCCATTTTTGCCCGCATTTCAGGTCGCCCCAACCCGCGGTGACACCTCAAAGCTCGGCACAGAAGAAACCCAAGATCTAACTTTCAAGCTACTGGCCAAACCATCGGAGACAGTCGAACTAACGTTTAAGGGATCTTATAGTCAAGTTGACGATAGCCATTACCCAAGAACCCTCGCAGGTCGCGACGAGCACAACTGTCTTAACCCAGTAAGCGCCGGTGGTACGGCCCCTGATACATCAGCAGGATGGATTTGCGGCGAACTCGAAGCCCGTGACCCATCAACCGGGCAACCGCGTCAGGCTGTTTTGAACATCCCGGACTTTGTTGACGGTCTTGTGAATGATTTCGGGACAGTTATTGACCCTGCAAAACCGGGCCTTCAGCGAGAATCCTGGCGTTGGCTTGCACAGGCCGATATTGATATTGGCGATTGGGGTTTAATGACCCGGGCGGCCTACAACAAAGATGATGAGAACACAGCCTTTGACGGTGACACCATCGGCGAGCGCGCCATAGCTGGCACCGGTCTGCTTCAAGCTGCATTTACAAATGATTTCCGTGACTACTCACTTGAACTGCAGGTTACGTCTCCACAAGAGGAACGCTTAAGGGGTTTGGCCGGGTTAACCTATTATGACGAGGAAGAAATTGCGCAAAACCGCACGATTGGAACGAGCTTTGGCCCAATCCCAGGCACATTTGACCGGGTACAACCAGTTACCAGTACTGTAGAAAACTGGTCAGTTTATGCTCATGTTGAATATGATCTGACAGAAGACCTGACTTTTGTAGCTGAAGGTAGATACTCGGAAGACACAATTGGCGCTATTGCACCGGTTACAAGCACAGACGAGAGCGTCAAGTTTACAAGCTTCGCCCCGCGTATCAGTTTAGATTATCAAATGAATGATGATTTACTTTTTTATGGTCTCGTCTCCAAAGGAACCAAGCCAGGCGGCTTCAATGACGGACTGTTTGACGAATCCGACGCGTCCATCGCTGCGGCACGTGCGAACGGCACCATCGCCTTTGAAGAAGAAACGTCCTGGAACTATGAAGCTGGCATGAAGTCCACACTTATGGACGGACGCGCCACCTTTAACGTAAGTGGATACTTCATCGATTGGTCGAATCAAACATTGACCAACATCATTGAGGTAATTGATCGGCAGGGTGCCACAAGCTCCGCACCCATTCTCGTCAACCTCGGGGCTACAGAAATCTGGGGCGGGGAAGTTGAAGGAAATTGGGTCGCTACTGACGAATTAACCCTGGGCTTTGGTTACGGCCTTGCAAACTCGACCATCAAAAGATTCAATGATGATCAACATGCCTTGCTCACAGGCGAAGATGATCCAACCCTTGCCAACGGCGGTAACGTAGCTGGTAATCAGCTTCCAAAAAGCCCGAAACATACTTTGAACTTGAACGGTACTTATCGGGACAGCCTTTCTGCTGATGCAGACTGGTTTATTCGTGCAGACCTCAACATCGAGTCAAAGCGTTACACCTCTGTGTCTAACTTCCAGCACAATGGCGATTCCTACAAACTGAACCTGCGCATGGGCGTTGAAGCCGATAATTGGAAGCTGACCGGATATATCACCAATGCTTTGAACGACCTGACACCCAACAACATTCTCCGGTTCCGTGATTATCGCATCGCCTCAGGCAGCAACTTTTGTGGCGCAGCGGTTTGCGGGTCTTCCTCATGGCGCGGGTTCTTCTTCAATCAGCCTCGTGGCCGCGACTTTGGTGTAGAGGTGCAGTACAGCTTCTAAGACCAAGCTTTTAACATCGAAGAGAAGGGTCGGCCTCGTGCCGACCTTTTTTTATGCACCTAAGAAAGTTACGACTCGGTGCATCCAAAGGCTCTGCTTGGCGCATCTCTAAGGTAAGAACTGGTTTGCACACCCTCAACGACAGCCGTCCTTAATAAGGATGTGGAAAAACAAGCCAAATAGAAACGGTTGGAAAGGGCTATCCGATTGCCGCGATTACACGAATTGACGTTTGCAACCTAATAATCGCAGTAATTAGATACACAACAAAACTATGAACAAGAGTCCAATAACTTCATTATTATATAGTTTGGGAATATTTCTCACATATTACTTGGTCTATTACTGGGGTCACTGTATTCGTCTTTTTCAATACAAACATAGGCGTGTCTGTTTATTGATTTTTAATGAACCCAGGCGTAAGTTGTTAATTACTGAATACGCCTCTGGTTTAGCTGAGTGAGGACGATATGCTTACAGCTGAACCTAGTTTCGAAAGAATTGCGCTAAACCGCGTCACCTTTGGTGCGCGCGAAGTCGATGAAGCGTACGTCCAAGCTATTGGCTGGGACACGTATGTATCTGAGCAACTCAATCCCCCCCCTGGTGATGACAATGGCTTAGCAGCCCATCTTGCTTCTCAAACCATGAAAATCACCTACCGGGGACAACAGAACGCGCAAGGCGGCTGGCCCGACGTCGATGAAAACCGCCCGCTCAATTACCTAGCAGCCGATACTGAGACGCTTTTCAAAATTGCGATAGATGCTGGCAAAACTGTTTCATTCGCTGAGCAGGCCCGGATACAGCAAGAGATTGCCGCAGCATCTTGGATTAGAGCTGCACACGCGGAATTCCAAATCCGCGAATTCATGGTCGATTTTTGGCACAACCACTTCAATATCGGTCGGGGCGATAGTCAGTTTGGTTCGGCTACGCTTCCGGTTTATGACCGGGAACACATTCGCCCGCATGCGCTTGGAAACTTCCGTGAAATGCTCGAGTCCAATGCTACATCGACAGCAATGTTACTCTATCTGGACAATGCGAGCAGCGTCGCCAAGCTACCCAATGAGAACTACGGTCGTGAACTGTTAGAACTTCACACTTTGGGCGAAGAGGCCTACCTCGGCTATTCAGACCCTGCCGATCAAGGCCCCGTCGGCCTTGGGTCAGCTATTGGTGTGAAATCCGCTGGCTTCTCAGACTTAGACGTTATCGCAGCATCGCAAGCGCTGTCTGGCTGGACTGTTGAATTCGGACAACCAAACTCCCTTGGCGGTGGCCGCGCACCAATTACCGGGAACTTCTTTTACAATCCACTGCAACATAGTTCTGGTGCCCAGAAATTCATGGGCGTTTCTCTTTCGGGTAAAACTGAACCCATGGCGCAAGGGCAGGCCGTTTTGGATATCGCCGCGGGGCACGCATCAACCGCTGAGTTTGTATGCGGCAAACTTGTGCGTCGTATCTTCGGCGACAAACCACCTGAGGCTGTTCACAACCGCGCCGTTGCAGCTTGGAAACAACATCAAGATGCTCCCGATCAAATTAAGCGTGTGATGGAAGCTATTTTACTCGACGGTCCTGAAGTTGGACAAAACCCAACGGCCAAGATTCGCAGACCCTTCGAACGTATTATTGCTCTATTCAGAACAACCGATACCGTTGTGCATGCCCATCCCTGGATGGCCTATCTGCTGGAGCCACTGAAAGATGGCCTATTTACTTGGCCAGCACCGAATGGACGGCCAGATGTAAACGGCTATTGGTTCTCGACAACTGCAAATCTAACAACCTGGAACTTGTGTCTTTGGTTGTTTTATTTAAAAGAAATATCCACATCATTTGCCAATCAAACGCCATTAGACATTCAAGATTCACCCACGCAAATGGTTGAATTCTGGTTGGGGCGTATGATCGGGTACGAACCGTCAGAGCAGGTTGTAAACACTTTAATTGATGACGCTATTGGTCCTGCCGGTATTATGACAGGACTGAACTGGGGGGCAGCAGCGGATATTGAAAGTTCGTTCGCACGCCTAGCGGCACTAATTTCCACCACCGAAGAATTTTCCTTCCGATAGGAGAGACCCATGAGACTCACACGCAGAAATCTATTGCTCGGAGCTTCGGGTGGCGCATTTATGGCCACGATGGGTCCAGGGCTAAGAGTATCTATGGCAGCGGACAGCACGAATAATGAGATTCTCGTTGTTCTGTTTGCACGCGGCGGAGCCGATGGTCTGCAGCTTGTCGCACCGGCTGATGAAGCAGCCTATCAAAAAGCCCGCCCAAGCATCGCCGTCAAAGCGAATGGAATCAGCGCAGGGCTGCCTTTGGCAAACGGACTAAGCGGTGTCGACTTTTTTCTAAACCCTGATGCCCCGGAGCTTAACAACCTCTATAGCGGCGGCGACCTTGCTTTCATCCATGCCGCTGGAGTTCCAACAGAAAACCGTAGTCACTTTAAGTCCATGGATATGATGGAACGCGGCCTAGCTGATAATGAAAACAACCTAACGTCGGGCTGGCTAACGCGGCACTTGCAAACACTATCGCAAGACCGCCCATTACTCTCAACGATCTCAACCGCATCCAATAATCCGATATCCCTATTGGGATACCCTCAAGCCGTTAGTATTCCTGATGTGAAGGACTTTAATGTTGCGGGTGGAGACGTAAATGCTGAGGTAATCGCAGCCCTGAATTCAGGAAGTTCACCCTATCAGCAAGTGGCACAGCAAACTTTAGAGGCGATCAATACTGTACAAACGAAACTTGAAGGTCTGCCTGAAACTAACAATGATGACTCGTTATCTGAGAATGGTCCTGCCTATACGAATGGCCCCCTTTCTAAGGCGCTGAAGAACCTTGCCACTTTAATCAAAATGGACGTGGGACTGGATGTTGCAACTGTTGATCATGGCGGATGGGATCATCATAACAATCTAGTGAACGAATTCCGTGGTCAAGTGACGGAATTGTCTCAGTCGCTAGGCGCGTTCTGGGAAGATGTCGCAGACTACAAAGACCGCATTTCCCTTGTGTTCATGACAGAATTCGGTCGCCGACTGAACGAAAATGCCAGTAACGGAACAGATCATGGCTCCGGTTCGGTCATGATGGTGCTTTCAGGTAATGCAAATGGCGGACAAATGTACGGCGACTGGCCCGGCTTAAATACTGCAAATTTGGATAATGGGGACTTGGCCGTAACCACAGACTATCGCCAAGTGATCGCTGAGATTCTAGCAAAACGCCACAACAGCCCATCGCTTGAAACGGTATTTCCGACCGTGCCTTACGCCCCACTCGGAATAATTAACGGCGACGATACGGTGGTCACTCAACCGGCTCTTGCCAACACGACAACAGTGAGTGCGAGTTGAGAGAAGCTCTTTCGATAATCTCGAGGCTGTGCCTAAAACTTCAGATTAAATACTGAGCCAAATAGAATAAATATTTTGGCTAACAAGCCGTTGATGAGATCGCCACCTTAAATGAACTCGCCTAACGCTAAGTTTTAGCAGTCCAAGCGCCTAATTCATGGGCAACCTGATCCAAAACAGTGTCCCAGTCACCAACAGTAGGTTGACGAAAAACCCGGACATTTTGATACCATGGCACAGAATTGCCTTTTAATCCCCATCTCCATTCTGGGTAAGCCGGGACCATCACCCACACCTGTTGCCCCAAAGCCCCTGCCAGATGAACAGTCGTGTTGGACGTTGAGACCACCAAATCCATCGCAGCAACTTGCGAGGCTGCCGCATCAAAATCTTCCATCGGATTAACTGACTCATCAATAAAAATTTCAGCGCCGTATTGTTGAACTGCATCCCTAACGGTTTCTTTAACATCACCGTATTGCAATGAGACAAACAAAACGTTCTCCGTGGTTAGAATGGATCTCCAGTTATGCAACTGCAGTGATTTCGCTTGTCCAATTTGAGCGTTGATGCTGTGCCAAGAAATACCGACAATTTTCCGGCCAGAAGCCAACCGCTCATATGTCTTGCGAAGACGAGAGGTCTGCCCAATATCACTCTTTAGGTAAGCTTTAGGCTTTGGGAAAAATGATACATCCGATCTTAGGAATCGTCCTAAAGACCCCAAAGGAACCTGAGCGTCGAACTTTGGAACAAAATCCTCAGGCACCATGTCATATTCGTAGACTTCCAATAACGGGAAACTTCGGCGCAGTAACGTTACTAAACGTTTATCAACCTCAAGTGCAAAATGGGTCTTTCGGTCAACAAGGTCAGAGAGCTGACTGATAAACATAACCTGGTCTCCCAAGCCTTGTTCTCCCCAAATCAAGAGTTTCTCATCAGCCTGCGTTGAACCATTCCAAGCCGGAATCTTTTTAGTACGTGGGATAGAATTGAAATCTTTCATTCCCCACCTTGCCTCAAAGTTTTCCCAGCCGGTTGACCACTCTCGCTGTAATAGATCCAGACAAGCCAGAGCAAATTTTGCCGCCGCCGATTCTGGATCAAGTAAAACTGCTTTAGTGAAGTCCGCATAAGCACCATCAAGGTCTCCAAGCGGCTGCTTAACCTCTCCTCGATTAACGAGAGTCTGAGTGTTATCTGGACATACCCTTAAAACTGAATCATAAAACTCAAGAGCCTCCTCAATCGCTCCCTGTTGCTTTTTGATCAGGCCAAGAGTCATTTTTGCTTTTGCCCAGTTTATTGATCCAATCTCCGCTACTTTAACAGCGCGTTCCAGGTCAACCTGAGCCAAATCGTACTGTCCAGTTTCTCTATACAATTCCCCTCTGTTAAACAGCAGTTCTGCATTTGTCGGGGCAATAGTCAGAGCCGCCGCAAACACATTATCGGCCTCTATCACACGGTTGAGTTCCCATAACGCCAAAGCTTTGACATTGTGGGCCTCAATCAAATTAGGGTCGATTGCAGCAGCCCGCGCCGCCATTTCCAGAGCAGAAACAGCATGTCCATCATTAAGCTCATATCGCGCTATATTCGCGAGGACACTCGGAATGTTAGAGTCAATCACGAGCGCATCCTCAAAACACTTTCTAGCCTGAATCTGCTGCCCTAGCGCCTCATGAGCCATGCCGAGATCATTCAGAATACCGGCATCGGTTGGCCGCCGACGTAGTGCTTTTTCCAACCATTCTAAAGCCACATCAGGCTCTCCTAAGCCTAAAAAGGCAACGCCTTTCAACCACAATGCATCCGCTTGCAGAGGTTTCTTTTTTAGGACAGCAGAATAAGCAGAGATCGCAGCCTGAAGGTCCCCGACCTTATGACTTGCCAAGCCCTTATCAAGAAGCGCAGCAATCTTAGGAGTCAATGCGCTCACTCGCTACACCTCAAGAGGTGTGCCAACCAATGGTCAATTACCTCACATCTAAAATCGTCTAGAATCGGGCTCATAGACCTTATCGCCTTACATTTTAATTTACAGTGTCAGAATTTACTCCGATACCGTTTTATTACAAAGCATGAGGGTTGCACGATACATTTTAGCGTGGAAGTTTACAGATACTCTTCCGTTAGTATTTTGGTGTGATCGTAAAGATGGGTTGGCAATTTTGGGTAGACCGTGGCGGCACCTTCACAGATATCGTGGCCTGCTCTCCAGATGGGCGCATAATGACGTCGAAGTTGCTGTCGGAGAACCCTGAACACTATCAAGACGCCGCCGTCGAAGGTATTCGTAAACTCCTAAACATTCCCAAAAATGCGCCGTTCCCTTCACAAGATATTGACGCAATCAAAATGGGAACCACAGTTGCTACCAATGCACTATTAGAACGGGGCGGAGAAAAAACGCTACTCGCCATCACTAAAGGGTTTGCAGACGTACTTACCATTGGAACTCAACAACGCCCCTCACTGTTTGAATTGCATATCCGTCGGCCCTCGGCTTTGTATTCTGACGTCATCGAAATCAATGAACGGCTGTTGGCAACCGGGGATGTTGAAAAGCCGTTACACGAGTCCGACGCGTCTCACAAATTAAAGAAGGCTTTTGCTAAGGGGTATCGCTCAGTTGCTATCGTGTTGTTGCATGCAGACAGGCATCCACAACATGAATCCCGCGTTGCAGAACTGGCAAAAGAAATCGGCTTTACACAGATATCAACATCATATGACGTTATCCCATTGATGAGGGTCGTTAGCCGTGGAGAAACCACAGTGGCTGACGCCTATCTGTCCCCAATACTATCGCGTTATGTCAATCAGATCAGAGAAAGTATTGGAAATACACGTCTATTCTTCATGCAATCCAATGGTGGCTTAACAGACGCAGTGAAATTTAGAGGTAAGGATTCTGTTCTTTCCGGCCCCGCAGGTGGTGTTGTTGGTATGGCCGGAATTGCTAAGGATTCTGGAATAGATAAGGTCATCGGCTTTGATATGGGTGGCACATCTACAGACGTCTCGCATTATGCTGGCACGTTTGAACGCAGCTTTGACTCTGTCGTCGCGGGCGTAAAACTGCGCGCGCCGATGATGGACATTCATACTGTGGCAGCCGGTGGCGGGTCCTGTTGTGTTTTCGATGGCCTCCGCTTACGCGTCGGTCCGGAAAGTGCCGGCGCAAACCCCGGCCCCACCGCATATCGCCGCGATGGACCGCTAACAGTGACCGACTGCAATATTTTACTCGGTCGCATACAGCCTAAATACTTTCCAAATGTTTTCGGGAAGTGCGCCAACCAACCGTTAGATCTTAACGCCGTACAACGTAAGTTCTCTGAAATGGCACAGACAGTAAACTCTGCCCTAGGCGAAAAAAAGTCTGAGGAAATGCTGGCGCAAGGCTTTCTAGACCTTGCTATCGAAAATATGGCAAACGCCATCAAAACAATTTCAGTTCAAAAAGGACACGACGTCTCTGCATACACCTTAGTAAGTTTTGGCGGCGCAGGTGGGCAGCATGCCTGTCGGGTGGCCGATGTTCTTGGTATGACTCAAGTTCTTGTGCACCGATACGCAGGCGTATTATCAGCTTATGGCATGGGACTAGGCGCGTTGAGAGCTCTGAGAGAGCAAACTGTATCAAAAACGTTAGATCGAGCGAACCTGGCTCAGATTGGAATCATATTCGAAAAACTGACAGCAGCTGCAACGCAGGATTTGTTAGATCAAGGTGTGCCAGAACAACAGGTCGAAGTCATAAAACAAGTTCACGTGCGATATGATGGGTCCGACACCGGATTGCCGGTTTCTTTTGATCCACCTAGCGATATTACTAAGACTTTTGAGCGCTTTCACGAAGAGCTGTTCGGCTTCATCCAGGACGGCAAAGCCCTGGTTATAGAAACAGCTTCAGTCGAAGCGGTTAGCCGTCGCGATAGCAGTCGAGCAGACCAATCATTACCGTCAAAAAGTCCTGAGGCAAAACCACCCAGACCCATTGACAACATCGACATGTGGTCAGAATCAAATTGGATAACCGCACCTGTGTTTGATGCCAAAACATTAGAACCCGGAAAGTGCATTAGGGGACCGGCCCTCATTACTGCATCAGACGGAACCATTGTGGTCGAAGCAAATTGGCAATGCCACGTCCAACCTCAGCGCGATTTTTTATTAAAGCGTGCTGCAAAGAAGGCAGCTCGCATCGCAATCGGCACGCATGCTGATGCCATTCAAATTGAGATTTTTAACAGCCTTTTCATGTCAATTGCTGAACAGATGGGAGCGGTTCTTCAAAACACAGCCCATTCAGTTAACATCAAAGAGAGGCTGGATTTTTCCTGCGCCGTTTTTGATTCAACGGGCGCCCTTGTCGCGAATGCGCCACATATGCCCGTGCATCTAGGCTCCATGGGGGAAAGTGTGCGCGCCGTCATTCAAGCCCAGAAAGGACGCCTAAAGCCACAAAGCGCATTTGTTACCAATGCTCCCTACAACGGCGGCACTCATCTTCCAGACATTACAGTTGTAATGCCGATGTTTGATAAAACATCGGACGAACTAATATTTTTTGTCGCAGCGCGTGGCCATCATGCTGACATTGGTGGGTTAACCCCTGGCTCTATGCCCCCCCATAGCCATAACATCCTCGAGGAAGGCGTACTTTTAGATGCCTTACCGCTTGTTGTAGGTGGTCAATTTCTCGAACAAGAAATGTGCCAGATTCTGAGCGGCGGTTCCTATCCTTCGAGAAATGTGAGTCACAACATTGCCGATCTTAGGGCGCAACTGGCAGCCTGCAATAAAGGCGCAAAAGAACTGCAAAAGGTGGTTAACGAGTATGGCTTAGACGTCGTCAAAGCCTTCACACAGCATGTGCAAGACAATGCTGAGGAAGCTGTAAGGCGGGTGTTGGATTCTTTAACTGATGGGCGATTTACCGCACCGATGGACGATGGGGGAGAAATTCACGTCTCTATTGCTGTCAATCGTCAGGATAGATCAGCCACCATTGATTTTACGGGAACATCTCCGCAAAGACCTACTAACTACAATGCGCCTAGCGCAATTTGTAAAGCCGCAGTGTTATATGTGTTTCGTACTCTTGTTAATGATGACATCCCGATGAATGAAGGATGCCTGAAACCTTTAAACATCATTATTCCAGAAGGGTCGATGCTTAACCCAACGCACCCTGCAGCGGTCGTTGCTGGAAACGTAGAAACCTCACAAATTGTATGTGATGCATTGTATGCGGCATTAGGTCGCCTCGCAGCAAGCCAGGGCACTATGAACAATCTGACCTTTGGCAATGCGGAGCATCAGTACTACGAAACACTATGCGGCGGCACGGGGGCAAGTGCAGATTTTGATGGTGCAGATGCAGTTCACAGTCACATGACCAACTCTCGATTGACGGACCCCGAAATTCTGGAGTGGCGTTACCCAGTGATCGTAGATTCCTTTTCAATCCGAGCAAATTCAGGCGGCGCGGGTCATCACTGCGGTGGTCATGGTGCTGTGCGCAAAATAAGGTTCCTCGACTCTATGTCAGTCGCGATATTGTCTGGTCGTCGTACGACTTCCCCCTTCGGACTCAATGGCGGGGAAGACGGTTTGCGCGGCGAGACCCTTATAGAACGCGTCAATGGTGATATCGAAGCCCTTGCGTATTCGGATGCTGCTGACGTGCAGTCTGGAGATAGAATTATCGTCAAAACACCAGGTGGCGGTGGCTACGGCTCAAAGAACTAAGAACAAATAGCGTTTATCTGTTACTGAGCCACATCCTAAATTGACGAGCCCATATGAAAACGCCAACAACCTCAGCAACGCGACCTAAAGATGATGGATTCTTTATGCCACCGGAGTGGTGCCGCCACGCCCGCACATGGACGACCTGGCCAGCTTGTTCTGACGCCTCGGTCAACTCCGAACTCAAGGACACACTTTCAGAGATTATTCAATCGGTGAGAGAGCTTGAACCGATTACCGTCGTGGCAACCAAAGGCAGCTATGATGACGTTGCGAACCGTTGCGGTCCAAAACTAGATATCATTACAATCCCACACGACTCGCCTCGCATCAGAGATACTGGGCCCACATTTCTTGTCGATGGCAAAGGCGGGTCAGCCGCTGTAGATTGGAAATTCAATTCATGGGGTCAAAACGATCAGGGCAACGAAAGCGATTCAAAGTTAACTCACACCCTACTTGGGGAGGCTGAAGTAAGACGATTCCGCGCTCCGTTGACCCTCGAAAGCGGTACCTTTTGTAGTGACGACAATGGCACGCTCATCGTTTCATCTGCGGCTATTTTTGACAGCAAGCGCAACCCCAACTTGTCACGCCTGGATGCCTTCGACATCCTGACGTCTTGGCTCGGGGTTCGACACGTTATCTGGTGTGATCAGACACTGGGCAAAGATGTTTGGAAGAGTGAATTGCGACGCAGTTGCGTTTTTGCGCGCTCGGGACATGCCTTGGTCGGAAAATCTTCTGACGATGATATGGCTGGCCCGTTAGATTTAACTGCTCAACACCTGGCTCAATCAGAAGATGCTCGGGGAGCACGGCTTACCGTTGAACGTATTCCGGTGGTTTCCCTGCCAGAGGGGATTGCCACATACACAACTTTTTACGTCCTCAATGAAGCCGTCCTCTTACCTAAATATGGAGCGCCGGAAGACGATGTCGCGTTAAGCCTTATTCAGCCCTACTTTGCAAGTCGGAAGATCATCCAGATCAATTGTATTCCCTTGCTGAGAGCGAATTGCAGTCTCTCTAGCTTGCTGCAATATCAACCAGCACGACTACTGGAAAGGCATAAAGCAACACTGTTACCGAAATCTGCTTGGCACCGCCCCGTTCCTGACTATGAGGGCCTCTTGGACAGTTATATTGAGCGTCTAGAAAATGAGGATTAATCCCTCGTTCTCAGCATGAAAAGTCAAGGTTCTTGCCAATTGAAGCTCCGGCGCGTAGGACACCTTTACAGTTTAATTCCTGGATAGGCAGTATATCTTGTCGCAAGTCCTTCCTTATATTTATCTGATTATCGGCCTCGTTTTACTGAGCGGTGGTGCGGACTACCTCATTAAGGGGGCGGTGGCGGTAGCCGCTCGTTTCAATATATCGCCTCTGGTTGTTGGTCTAACCATTGTTGCTCTTGGAACCTCTCTCCCTGAATTGGTTGTGTGTGTGAGAGCCGCCTTGGAGGGAGCTTCAGGAATCGCCGTGGGTAACGTAGTGGGGAGCAATATCGCAAACATTCTTTTTATCCTCGGGGCTGGTGCAATAATGTGCCCAATTGCAGCCAACAGAGCGCATTTCATACGTGACAGTTCCATAATGATTGGCGCGACAGCATTATTCATCGGCGTAGCTTTTACAGGGTCGTTCGGTAGTGTTTCCGGAATGATTATGTTTGCACTACTGATCGCTTTTCTGTTTTTTTCTTATGCACAGGGCAAAAAACACGGGATAGACGATCTCAGCATGCTCGACCTTGATGAAGCCGTGCCGGAAGCTATTGTCGCACCGGCTGTTGCTGCTTTCTGGGTTATTGGTGGGCTGGCTGCCGTTGCCTTAGGAGCCGACCTTCTGGTCAACGGCGCAACGACAATTGCGCGCAGGATCGGCGTAAGTGAAGAAGTCATTGGCTTGACGATGGTCGCCGTTGGGACCTCTCTGCCAGAACTGGCCACCGTGGCAGCTGCGGCCGCAAAGCGCCATACCGACCTCATTGTTGGTAATGTGATGGGAAGTAACATCTTTAATATTCTTGGTGTTATGGGTGTAACAGCGATAGTTGAGGAGGTTCCAGTCGCTCATCAGATCTTATCGTTTGACGTTTGGGTCATGCTTGCAGCAGCTGTGATTCTGGTTCCTTTTATGCTCTCTGGTAACACGCTATCCAAACGTGAAGGACTTGTTTGTTTGCTTCTATACGTGGCCTACATTGGCATTCAATACGCAGGCGTTGAGAACTTTGTCTGATGGTACAGGAAACGCATAAAACCATTTTGATAACGGGCGGAGCCAAACGTATTGGCCGTGCACTGTCTGAAGCTTTAGCTGAAGATGGATGGAATATTGCCATTCACTATTTCGGCTCAAGTGAAAGCGCTGAAATCTTAGCGCACACTCTTCAACAACATGGCTGTCAGGTCGCAACGCTGTATGCCGACCTCAGTGATGAGGATGAAACACGGAAGTTAGTAGCGTCTGCAACAGATGCCCTTGGTCCCTTGGGTGCCCTAGTTAATAATGCTTCAATTTTTGAAGAAGAACAGTGGGATGAAGTAACCTCCTACTCTTGGGCACGGCATTTGAACGTGAATCTGCATGCCCCCTTTATCTTAAGCCAAGACTTTGCACGTGCATTGCCGTGTGAGTCCCACGGAATCATTACCAATATAATTGATCAAAGGGTGTTCAATCTCACACCAAATTTTTTCTCTTATACCATCAGCAAATCAGGGCTGTGGGCAATGACGCAGACCTTAGCCTTGGCGCTTGCGCCTCGGATACGGGTGAATGGTGTCGGCCCAGGCCCAACACTTGCGAACGAACACCAAACGGAAGAGACATTTATGGCTCAAGCGCGCGCTACTCCGCTTCAACGAAAAGTAGACGTTGAAGATATTGCAAATGCGGTTAAGTATTTGCTCGGTGCATCAGCCGTCACCGGGCAGATGATCGCCGTTGATAGTGGAGAGCACCTTGGATGGGCCCAACCGGTTGAAGGACGACATAAAGATGGCTGATATCAGAAAAAAACGAGTCATCGAGCCGTTATACATAGCAAATGCAGTGGATCAGGTCCGCCACGTCTTTGTTCGCGACCTTGTGCTCCCCTGCGATATTGGAATCCATCCTCACGAGAGAGGGGTGCCACAGAGAGTCCGCATCAATCTAGACCTCGCGGTCACTGATGATGGAAAACCGCTTTCAGACCGTCTTGAGAACGTGGTGTGCTATGAGGATGTTGTCACACGCATTCGTGCTATTACGGCTGACGGGCATACAAACTTAGTAGAAACTCTCGCAGAACGAATCGCACAAACGTGCTTGCAACACCCTGACTGCCATACGGTCAGGGTGCGTGTGGAAAAACTCGACGTTTTCGAAGACGTCGAGAGTGTCGGCGTAGAAATTGAGCGCCGCACCCCATCCTAAGACAGTCTCCAGGCATTTAACGTGTTGATTTGTAATAAAATCTAAACTTCGAATCAGCGTTACTCTCCAACTTAGAACTTTAGTCAAGTAAGTTGTGCACACGGATTTATTTGATCTTTGAACTCAATAGCAGGCGATGACTTTTCCCTATTTGCAACGTCTTGTTTTCCAGTTTATTATATTTTATCTATACATCTCAGATACTTAGAGGGTTTTTCAGAAAATAAACCTGAATAACTCTTTTCTTGGTTATTTTACATGGCCTATGGCTTGCAGTTCATATTCCCACAGACTTTTCCACAGCTTTCCTGGATATCCTCACCTTATTCCCTGAAGTTATGTTCAGCGGTTGACCGAACATGACATCAGTGCCAAATCCGGGGGATGGAACGTTCAAGCAACACAAAGAATTCTGGTAGAGACCAACCAGCTGAAGCCGTGCCTAAGGGTTCATATACGCCCGGTCAAAAGCTCGGCAACGGCTTAAAGGTCATTTCAGATGCCCTCAAGAACCTTCCAAGCCGCCCTGGTGTTTACAGAATGATAAATGCATCAGGAGATGCGCTTTACGTTGGCAAAGCCAAAAATCTAAAAAAGCGTGTCACCGCTTATACGAAGATAGAGCGCCTTCCTATGCGACTGCAGAGGATGGTCACCGAAACCGCTCATCTGGAAATTGTCACAACCCATACCGAAGCTGAGGCATTGCTGCTTGAAAGCAATCTCATCAAGCAACTTAAGCCACGATACAACATATTACTCAGAGACGATAAATCTTTCGCCTACATTATGATCACAGGAGATCACGCGTTTCCCCGTGTCATTAAACACAGAGGAGCACGCAAAGCTCAGCATCAATATTTTGGGCCCTTCGCTTCTGCAGGAGCCGTGAACCATACGCTGACCACATTGCAGAAAGCTTTTCTGCTCAGAACGTGTTCAGACAGTGTCTTCGAAAATCGATCAAGGCCGTGCTTACTCTATCAAATCAAAAAATGCTGCGCACCTTGTGTCGATGCAGTGCCACAGGAAGTCTATGCTGACCTGATACGTCAGTCGCGCGATTTCCTAAGTGGTGAGAGCCGTGAAATTCAACAAGACCTCTCCCGGCGCATGGAAACAGCCAGCGCAGAGTTAGATTTTGAAAATGCAGCAATATATCGTGATCGCATCCGTGCCTTAACGTCTGTTCAGAATCATCAAGATATTAACTTACCATCAACGGAAAACACCGATGTCATTGGTCTGCACCGTGAAGGTGGCCAATCTTGCATCCAAATCTTTTTCTTCCGTGGCGGCCAAAACTTTGGCAACCGCGCCTATTATCCGTCTCATTCTGCTGATGACGATGATGGCGAAATCATAGAAGCTTTTCTAGGGCAGTTTTACGATGCGGCCCCAGCCCCCCGCACCATACTTGTAAGCCATCCTCCCCCGCACAGGGCCCTCATATCAGAGGCTTTAGGTATACGCACCAATCATAAGGTCGACATCATAGCCCCACAAAGAGGGGCCCGCCGAAAACTGATTGATCATTCCAAATTGAATGCTCGAGAGGCATTAGGCAGACGCATGGCGGAAAGTTCGGCCCAACGAAAGCTGTTGGAAAGCGTTGCAGAAATATTTAGTTTACCAACTTCGCCTGATCGCATTGAAGTCTATGATAACTCGCATATATCAGGAACGCATATGGTCGGCGCTATGATTGTCACTGGCGCAAATGGCTTAGAGAAAAATTCTTATCGGAAATTCAACTTAAAATCTGAAGACCTGGTCCCGGGCGACGACTACGGTGCTATGAAAGAAGTTCTGCAGCGCCGATTTGGCCGCGCCCAAAAAGAAGATCCAGAACGCACCAAGGGAATATGGCCAGACCTTGTCCTTCTTGACGGCGGACAAGGTCAACTTTCGATCGCCTATCAGACGCTAGAAGAACTTGGTATTAATGACGTTCCAATGGTTGCCATTTCAAAAGGCCCAGATCGAAACGCTGGTAGGGAGCAATTTCACAGGCAAGACAAGCCGCCATTCACCTTGCCACCATCGCACCCGGCGCTTTATTTCCTGCAACGCTTGCGCGACGAAGCACATCGGTTTGCGATTTCATCGCACCGCAACAAACGATCTCGAGCAATAGTGCAATCTGAACTTGATCAGATTCCTGGCATTGGAGCCCAACGAAAAAAGGCACTTCTTCATCGTTTTGGATCAGCGAAGGCCATCGGGCAAGCTGGAACAGAGGATTTAGCCGCAGTTGATGGTATCAGTGCAGGGCTGGCAAAAAAGCTCTATGATCATTTTCACCCTGATCAATAAGTCATACTAAAAACTTAGGCCTGATGGAAATTACCTGTGCTCAACCTTCCCAACATTTTAACGCTTTCAAGAATTTTTATCATTCCTGTTGTCATTTCACTTTTTTACTGGGATAGCGCCACAACACGCTGGGTAATGCTCGGACTGTTTATTATCGCCGGAATCACAGACTTCTTTGACGGTTATATCGCCCGGCGGAGCAATCAGGTCTCACCGTTCGGTCGTTTTCTTGACCCAATTGCAGATAAGCTGCTGGTTGCCGCATTGCTTTTAATGCTCGTCGGGTTTGAGCGCATGAGTACCTGGGCTTATTTACCTGCGGTGGTTATTCTAACCCGTGAATTGTTAGTCTCAGGATTACGTGAGTTCCTTGCCCAAACACAGGTTAGTGTGCCCGTCTCAACTTTAGCGAAATGGAAAACCACGTTGCAAATGTTTGCTCTGGGATTCTTAATCGTCGGCACAGACGCCCCATCTTGGATACCGGCTCAATTGATTGGTGAGATTGGCCTATGGTTAGCCGCCCTGCTTACTCTCATTACGGGATATGATTATTTGAAGGCTGGCGTTGTTCATATGCTTGATGAAGAAGAGTCTATTGCAGCCAAAAACAGTAAAACTTTGGAGTAGATCTTCGTGGCAACGACCGTCCTATATTTTGCGTGGATCAAAGAGAGAATTGGCACTGGCAAAGAACATATAGAATTTCCTAATGATGTATCCACCGTTGCAGACGCGATCGGTGTCTTAAAACAATTGAGTCCCCAACATGCCAACGCTTTGCAAGATATGACTCGGGTGCGTGTTGCGGTTGACCAGACTCATGTGCCATTCGATGCTTCAATAAAAAATGCCAGTGAAATCGCATTTTTTCCTCCCGTTACAGGAGGGTAATTATGATACGCGTTCAAGATAATCCATTTGACCCAGGCGCTGAACTAAATACGTTCTTAGCACGCAACCCCAACTCTGGTGGTGTTGCCAACTTTGTCGGGCAGGTGCGCGATTTCAATAGCCTAGATGTTGATAATAACGAATCGCCACCATCACGACCTAAGAACATCATCTCCAGCTTGGAGCTTGAGCACTACCCAGGCATGACCGAGAAAGAACTGAAACGTATTTGTGATGAAGCAAAGTCTCGTTGGCCGCTAGACGATATGATTGTCATCCATCGATATGGTGTGATGACACCTGGGGATCCGATTGTACTGGTTTGCACGGCAGCCACCCACCGGGGAGATGCTTTTGCCGCCTGCGAATTTGTTATGGATTGGCTTAAGACTCACGCTCCCTTTTGGAAACGTGAGCATAGCAGCACAGGTGCCTCTTGGGTTGAGGCAAAAGAAGTTGATGATGACCGGTCGACCAGATGGAACAGATCCGCCACTGAATCAAAGATTAAATGAGACTAGGCTGCGCTAGACTCTGAACTTGCCGTTTTTCCAACGGTAATGTCGTAAGCTTCCATCAATGTCCGGCAAACTTTGCCAGGCGTAAAAGTATAGCTACCAATCGCGCTAACAGGAGTGACCTCAGCTGCTGTGCCGGTCAAAAAGCACTCATCTGCGTCGGCCATTTCCTCTGGCATTATGGCCCGCTCAATCACGTCGTATCCCTGTTCTTTGGCCAAACCAATAACAGTGCGACGCGTAATGCCGTCCAAGAAGCAATCCGGTGTAGGGGTATGCAACTTTCCTCCCATCACGAAAAAGACGTTTGCCCCTGTCGCTTCAGCAACCTGCCCACGCCAATCTAGGAGAAGCGCATCGTCTAGACCTTTCCGCTCTGCGGCATGCTTTGACAAGGTACAGATCATGTACAGTCCGGCAGCTTTTGCAAAAACAGGGGCTGTTTGTGGCGAAGGTCTACGCCACTCCGATAAGTCAAGTTTAAGGCCCTTTAATCGTGCTTCCGGAGAGAAGTAGGATGGCCATGGCCAGACAGCGATGGCGACATTTATTTTCGACGCTGCCGCAGTAATTCCCATTAATTCGCTACCACGCCATGCGATCGGACGAACATAACCATCCGTAATGTTGTTGGCGCGGATCGCTTCGTAGGTAGCGACATTGATGGCGTCCTGATCATAGGGAATTTTCATATCCAGCGTTTTCGCCGAGAAAAACAAGCGCTCCGTATGCTCTTCAAGCTTAAAAACCTTGCCGTTATAAATGCGCTCTCCTTCAAAGACTGAAGAGGCGTAATGCAAAGCGTGGGTCAACACGTGCAGCTTAGCGCCACGCCAAGGCTGGAGTTCACCGTTGAACCAAATATAGCCGTCCCGATCATCAAAGGGCTGTATAGACATTAGAGGAATCTTCCTTATGCCGTCTCTGTACGTCCTATGTGAGACATATTATTAATCAAAATGAACGTATGACGTAACATCCGAATTAATATATGTCAATATTACTGACTTATATTCAATCCTATTGACCTGAGCCCCAAGCGATGCGACCCAGAGTTATGGTTGAATCAAAACCCGGTACAAATCTGCTCTTTCTGCGCGATGAAGACCTGCGACAAGGCATCGAATTGCTGTTCTTTGCCTATAAAGACTTCACGGCAGAGGCAGATTCTATTTTAGCCAAACAAAGTTTCGGACGGGCGCACCACCGCGTGATTTATTTCGTTGGGCAATACCCTGATATGAGCGTCAGTGAATTGCTCGGCATCCTCTCAATCACCAAACAGAGTCTATCCCGTGTGCTTCGCCAACTCGTCGATGAGGGTTACATTCAACAGAAACCTGGCACTACAGATCGGCGGCAACGTCTGTTATCCCTGACCGATAAAGGCCAAGACCTAGAAAGGCTCCTGACCAGCGAGCAAAGGGCCCGCATCGCAGCCGCTTATAAAGACGCCGGCGCTGATGCAGTTGAAGGATTCCGAAAAGTAATGTTGGGCATCATGGAAGCTTCAGCCCGACACCGGTTCAATGAAGAGAAGTTATAAGGACTGAGGCGTGAAAGTGGCAAGAACAATAGCTGGTGATGTTACACCTGAGGGACTAATATCCCCTCAGGCTCATGTATTGGTTGTTGATGACGACACGCGGCTAAGGCGCTTAATCAAAAAGTATCTAAAAGAACAAGGCTTTATGGTAACAGATGCTGCATCAGCAAAAGATGCACGTCAGCACTTAAGTTCTCTGCAGTTTGATCTCATCGTTCTAGACGTCATGATGCCAGGCGAAGACGGAATGAGCTTCGCCAAACATGTGCGTACAGAAAGCAATGTTCCGATTCTAATGCTCACGGCAATGGGCGAAGCACAGCATCGCATCGCAGGTCTGGAACATGGCGTAGACGATTACATGGGCAAACCATTCGAACCAAGAGAACTGATGCTAAGGATCACCGCAATCCTGAGGCGCGCACCGCCTCCTGAAGATGACGGCCTGCATGAGTTGTCATTTGGCCAATGCCGTTATGATGTGACACGCAACACCCTCTTGCGTGATGGCGCTACTGTTCATCTCACATCAGCCGAATCTACATTATTAAGAACGCTTGCCCTCAACGCAAATACGCCAGTACAACGCAGTCAACTGGGTAACGACGAAACCGGGCAATCGAACCCACGTACGATTGATGTTCAGGTTACGCGATTACGCCGGAAAATTGAAAGTGACCCCAGGCAACCACGATACCTCCAGACGGTTCGAGGCACCGGTTATCTGTTGCGTACCGACTAAAGGGGTCTTGTCATGACCGGTCATACCGCAAATCATAACGCTATCGTGAGAACAATAAGCCAGTGGTTTAAAGAGTCAGGCTGGACCAAATGGTTGCCTGCGACCCTCATGGGCCGCTCTGCAATGATTATTCTCGTCCCTCTGATTCTGGTTCAGATTATTTCCACCTTTATCTTTTACGATAATCACTGGGAAACTCTTTCCCGTCGCTTAGCCCAGGGGCTCGCCGGAGATATCTCACTCATTCGGGTCTACTTACGCGACTATCCAGAAGAAGCGCGCTTTGAATGGATAGAAGTATCTGCCCGACAAACCATGCAATTAGAAATCACGTTTGACCAAGGCGCTGCCCTTCCAGCGGATCAAACCATCAATGCAGATGGACCGTTTCCTGATGTCTTAACACGTGAACTCTGGCGAGAATTACGGCGCCCCTTCACAATTGATTTCGAACATTCAGAGACTGAAATTGAAATCAACATGCAACTTCCGGATGGCGTTTTGCATGTCGTTGCCCCCCGCAAACGACTCTTTAGCTCCACCACTTACGTTTTTGTGTTGTGGATGGTTGGATCGTCTCTGGTGCTGTTTGGGGTTGCAGCATTGTTTCTGAATGTTCAGGTTCGGGCGGTCAGAAGACTCGCACGCGCGGCAGATAGTTTTGGTAAAGGACGAGACGTCCCAAATTTTAAGGCAGAAGGTGCAAAGGAAGTACGGCAAGCCGCTTGGGCTTTTACCGCCATGCGCAACCGTATCAAACGACAGATTGATCAAAGGACGGAAATGCTGGCAGGAGTATCCCATGACCTACGCACACCGCTGACCCGCCTGAGACTCCAGACTGAAATGCTGAACGGAGCCAACCCAGAAGACATTGCAGACATCAAACGCGACATTGATGAAATGGAACAAATGCTCAATGGGTATCTTGCTTTTGCACGTGGCGAAGGAGAGGAAGCTCCGGAGCCCACAAACTTAGAAGAATTGATCGAAGATATTTATGATCGGTTCAAAGAGTCCATAAAGGTTTTAAATCTCACGCTGCGAGAATTAGGTGGGCCTGTGACAACAAAACCAACCGCGTTTCGTCGAAGTCTGAGCAACCTCATCAGCAATGCATCCCGTTATGGAACACGTGTTGATATATCAGCCAAACGCGCGGGAGCTCACATTGAAATACATGTGGATGACAACGGCCCAGGAATTCCTGAAGATCAAATAGAAAGTGTGTTTAAAGCCTTCTACAGGGTGGATCCCTCGCGCAATCCCGAAACCGGCGGGGTAGGTCTTGGGCTTACAATCTCACGTGACATCGCGCGTGGCTTGGGTGGAGACATAGTGCTCAGTCAGAGCCCGCTGGGAGGGCTGCGCGCGACTTTACGCCTTCCGGTTTAAGAAGACCCAGCCTTACTAGAAGGCTTCATAAACATTTTCTGCAATTGCTCCAGTCGGTCTAAGCCTTTGTCCAGAGCAGACATTGTTTGCGCCATATCTGAGCTATCATCTTTAAGCCATGTACGAAGGGCCATGATGTATATCGCACCCAACGCATGCGCGCGAGCAACGCCAAACGGCCCAGTCGCATCAATGCCTGAGGCAATAAGTAGGAGCGCCATAGAATGAATCAGACCGGGAATCCGCATGAACATACTCAATGGTCGTCTTTGCATGGACCTTAGAATAGCGGCATACCCTGCGCGCTCTGCTTGCAAAGCATCAAACCGCATCATGAGAACTTCGAAAAGTCGGTCGCGCGGGCTCTCGTCATGATTAATCTTCGGAATTGCAGCCAACACAATCGAATCAACCCGGCTAAATAAATGCGCTGCGATACGGTCCGTCGTTGGAAACGCTTCAACAACAAGGCCGAATGGCTCTTTGGCGCTATTCGCCAGATCGGAAAGTGTCAGCTCACCCCAGCCCTGCTGAGACGCAGTCTTAAGAGCCACATCGGCGACTCTGTCTTTGAGTGACCGCTCAGTTTTGACCGGACGCGATGACTTGGATGTTTTTTTAGCTGCCATGGATTAAGAGCCTCCTCCTAGCGCTCTGCTTTAGATTTGATATTAATTCAGCTATTCAGCCAGCTCTTGTGAGCGCTTCACAGCAGCAGCAACGGCACGGGTCATCAAGTCCTGTAACTCGTTGTCTTTCATCAGAACATTTAATGCGGCTTCTGTGGTACCACCAGGGCTGGTTACATTCTGGCGTAGAAGGCTGGCTTCTTCTGGTTGCGCCTCCAACAACGCCCCTGCCCCGGAAACCGTCGCATTTGCTAATTGCTGAGCCAAAGCGGGTGCAAGCCCAGCATTAATTCCTGCCTGAGTCAGTGTTTCTGCGAGCAAAAATACATAAGCCGGACCGCTGCCGGAGACGGCCGTGACCGCATTCATTTCTGCTTCTTCTGTGACCCAGGCCGTAAGCCCAACCGCAGCCATCAACACCTTACAGACACGCTTCTGTGACGGGCCGACAACGTCGGAAGCGCATAAAACGCTTGCCCCTTTCCCTATGGCTGCCGGGGTGTTTGGCATGGCACGCACAATGGCAGCCTCTGCCCCCAACAAGGATTGCAGTTTACACAAAGTTATCCCCGCAATAATCGATAGGTAGACCGTACCGCCTTTGGCAAAGCGCGCGTAATCAGGTGCAACGTCAGGTAATAGTTGTGGCTTCACAGCAAAGATGACCGCGTCGGGTCTAAAATCACTTGGAATTTCTGAAGCCTGACTCAACACAGTAAGGGCAGGGTGACCCTTGGCAGCGGCAATAGAGGAACGACCAGCAGGTTCAACAACCATGATATCCACAGGACTAAGCCCGTGAGCAAACCACCCTTCTAACAGAGCGCCGCCCATCCTGCCGCAACCAACCAATAAAAGCGTGCCTTCAATCATGTGAAGAGTTTAACACAATCAGGGTGTTTTGAACGGCGTCTTTTGTTTTGAATCGAGAGACTGGAGCTTTACGCCTCACCAACCGTATCAAGCAAAGCGCAGGAAATCGCATCGTCCGGGCTTTTGCCACCCCATATCACGAACTGAAAGGCCGGATAGTAACGCTCACATTCGCTCCGTGCGAGATCAACAAGCTCGTCAATATGAGCCGCATCCAATCGGCCCCCATGACAATGAACGGTATGGCGGAACATGGGTATACCCTCATCGATCCATACGGCGAAATGGCCAATCCACAACCGCTCGTTAAGCTTGGCGATAAGCTCATAGATATTATTCAGAACTTTTGGCTGCACCCGCATATCAAGTGCGCAAGAGAAGTGAAGAGCGTCTAGCTCTTCTGACCAAGCAAAAAACAAGCCGAAATCACACCATGTGCCTGGAGCTTCAACCGCCATCTCTTCATCGCTGCGGCGATCAAAAACCCAATCTTTTACAGTGATAACTTCCTCAATCCGATCTAACGGATTGTCTGCCGGAGCGTCTTGGCTGACGGTGGTGGTGCGCATGGAATCCCCTCATTTGCCCCGGGCCAGCTCGAAATAGCGGCCCCCAAATTCGTAGCCTAAGAATCAAGATATAGTAGGTTTCCGAGCGCTTCAATAACAAATCTTAGTAGAACTGCCGAGTCGGCCAGTTTCACGTTGTTGTCATAGGACCTGCTTGCCGTATCGGCTTTGGACAATCAGGCAGAAGGGGCGGAGCGCTTTGGTTTTGCCGCCGTTTTAGTCTTCGCAGAGGTCGTCTTGTTGGGCACTGGTTTCGCGTGCTTTACGCTTGTCGCGGTTCCAGACTCCAGTTTCTCAAGGCGCTTAAGGAGTTTTTCTTGTTCAACCCGCGCCTCAGACAACATTGCCTTTACGACCTCAAATTCTTCGCGCGTTACAAGATCACGGTCGCTGAGAAAGCGGTCGACCCTCTGGCGAACGAGGCTTTCGACCTCTTGCTTGAGGCCACCCAACGCTCCTAAGGCACCACCGGCGACCTTAGCGATATCATCAAAAATTCTCTTCTGGCTCTGCACTGTAAGTCTCCAAGATAAAGCTACAATCATAATATCGGCGTAACCGGTGTTCCCTTCAACCCCACTTGATAACAATCTCTGGGCTTTGCTTCATTGCCGCTGCACTCATGCTCCGGCATAAATACAAAACACTATAGATATCGGGATTATTCATGTTTGTTGTGACAGGCGCATCAGGGTTCATCGGGTCAAACGTGTTGGCCGTTCTGGAGCAAAACAGAAAAAGCGCCATTGCAGCTGTGGATTTTCGTGAATCAAAGGCGAAAAGACTCAATACTCAAAAAAGAAAAGGGCTGACTTGGGTAGCTCCCACCGAAATCGAAGCCTTCCTCTTTAAACACGCACTAGACATAGAAGCCCTTATCCATCTTGGAGCAGAAACAGCCACAACGGCCACGGACCGTGAGGCTGTCTTCGCTGTTAACGTAGACCTCAGCAAATTTCTGTGGCGGTGGTGCATAGAAACAGACACCTCGCTTATCTACGCCTCTTCAGCCTCCGTATATGGGGATGGACAGCAGGGTTTTGAGGACAGGCAACAGTTGGTGGAGATGCAGCGCCTTAGGCCGCTTAACATTTATGGGGAAAGCAAACTGGCCTTCGACTGCTTTGTTGCAGAACAAGTTGAGGCCGGAGGGCCGACCCCTCCACAATGGGCGGGGCTCAGGTTCTTCAATGTCTTCGGGCCCAATGAAATGCACAAAGGCCCCCAAGCCAGCGTCGTCAGCCAAATGTATCCGGTAATTGCCGAAGGATCGCCATATCCGTTGTTTCGGTCTCATCGCACCGATGTTGCTGATGGAGAACAGAAGCGAGACTTTATTTTCGTCGATGATTGTATCGCTGTTATTCAGTGGCTATTAGAAAACACCGCGGTGTCGGGAGTATTTAATGTGGGAACGGGCCGCGCCAGAACCTTCCTGGATTTGGCACATGCCGTCTACGCCAGCGCCGGTCTTGAATCAAAAATCACTTGGCGGGACACACCGGAACACCTTAAAGCGCATTATCAATATTTTACAGAAGCTGACATGTCTCGTTTAAGGAAAGCCGGTTTCGAGAAACCGTTTACGTCACTTCAAGACGGTGTCACCATAACCATCCGAGATTACTTAAGTCAGGCAGACCCTTACCGGTAACAGAAAGCCACATGACAGTTTTTGCCCTCACGTTTCCTACTATTGACCCAGTGCTGATTGAATTGGGCCCCTTCGCCATACGTTGGTATGCTCTGGCCTACATCGCCGGGCTATTTGGTGGCGCATGGTATATGCGGCGTTTGGTCGTTCGTTCGCCAGCGCTCCTGACTCCGAAGCAAGTTGACGACTTTCTGATGTGGACCCTGGTTGGCATTATACTCGGCGGGCGGATTGGCTACGTTCTCTTTTACAAACCTGGTTATTACTTATCGAACCCGGGCGAAATATTGATGACCTGGGAAGGCGGCATGTCCTTCCATGGTGGCTTGATCGGAGTGACCATTGCCATCATCCTTTTTGCGCGGCGGCTTGGAGTAGACAAATGGTATGTAGCCGACAACGTGGGTTGCGTTGTGCCAATCGGCTTATTTCTTGGGCGCATTGCAAACTTTATCAATGGTGAACTCTATGGCCGCGCAGCACCCGATGTGCCTTGGGCCATGGCTTTCCCAGCGGGTGGACCCGCTCCACGCCATCCAAGCCAGCTTTATGAGGCGGCCCTGGAAGGTCTCGTTCTACTTGTCCTGCTGCATTGGCTGTGGCGCCAAGACGCAATCCGTCACCGTCCAGGTATTATTACAGGCTGTTTTTGCGCAGGGTACGCATTAGCCCGCATTTTTGTTGAGTTCTTCCGCGAACCTGATCGGCATTTAGGCATCGTCCTCTTCGGACTAACAATGGGGCAACTTTTATCCGCCGCTTTGCTTATATTCGGCATTTGGGTTGTCTGGAGATCAGTGAACCGCGAACCCCTTCAAAAGGGCAAGTCCTAAGATTGATGAGCACGTCACCCCCTCCCCCTTTAGCTGATGCGACAACAGAGACGGGTTGCACGGATCATCTGATCGAGCGCATCAAACGCAACGGGCCAATCAGCATCGCAGCATTTATGGAAACTGTCGTCGACACGTATTACGCGCGCGGCAACATTTTTGGCCGGTCTGGTGATTTTGTGACGGCGCCTGAAATTTCTCAAGTTTTTGGCGAACTGATTGGTTTGTGGTGCATCACTGCGTGGCAATGCTTGGATCAGCCAAGAGATTTTCACCTTGTTGAGTGTGGGCCAGGTCGTGGCACCTTGATGGCAGACATCATTCGTACAACATCGAAAGCTGCGCCAAGATTTGGTTATGCTGTATCTGTCCATCTTATCGAGCGCAGCGAGAAGCTGAGAGCAGAGCAAGAAAAAACTTTAATGGGGCACAATGTATCCTGGCACGAGGACCTGTCCACCCTCCCCGAGGGGCCTGTGATCCTTGTTGCTAACGAGTTTCTCGACGCACTGCCCATTACTCAATATGTCAAAACCTCTTCTGGTTGGTGTGAACGATTGGTAAATCACAATGGGCGTGAGTTTGTATTTACCGTCGCCGGCCTTCCGACACCGAATATCGATGATGCTTTTCATGATGCTCCGGAGGGCAGCATCCTGGAACATTCAACCGCAGTGCATAATGTCGTCAGTGACATCTCAAAATTATGCATAGAACGCCCAGGCATTGGCCTGTTGATTGATTATGGCTACGTCCGCACAGACATCGGAGACACCCTACAAGCCGTTAAAGACCACGCCTACGCGCCCGTCCTCAAAGCACCAGGCTTTTCTGACCTGACGGCGCACGTGGATTTCGCATTGGTGAGCGAGGCCGCAAGGTCAGTGGGCAGCGCTGTTTATGGTCCAGTCGAGCAGGGCTTATGGCTGAAACGTCTCGGCATCAAAGTGAGAGAGGCGCAACTTTCAGACGGTAAATCCAAGCAAGACGTTGAGACCATTCGCGCCAGCATTGCGCGCCTTATCGATCCAGAAGCTATGGGCTCGCTGTTCAAAGTACTGGCTATCGCGCCATCGCACATTGCCCCGCTCGCCGGTTTTGAGGCAAAGGTTAAATAATGCTTCAAGCGTCGACTCTAAGCTCCACACCGGGTCTCAAACACGGATTCTTTACACGCCAAAACGGCACCTCAAACGGCCTATACACAAGCCTAAATTGCGGCTTCGGCTCTTCTGACATCAAAGCGTCAGTGCAACAGAACCGTGTCATTTGCGCGGATGCCTTAGGTGTAACTGTAGACGACCTTTTGACCGTGCATCAAGAACACACCACAGACGTTGTGACAGTCACGGCACCATGGGATGACTACGGTCCGCCGATCGCAGATGGAATGGTTACCGCAACGCCTGGCCTAGCCATAGGAATTTTAACAGCAGACTGCACACCCGTTCTCTTTGTGGACCCGGAAGCAGGAGTCATTGGAGCCGCTCACGCAGGCTGGAAAGGAGCGTTTGGGGGTATTATAGAGAATACACTTCAAGCCATGGTGCAGATTGGCGCAAGGCGCCGCCAAATTTTAGTTGCCGTAGGACCTTGTATCGGTGCTTCATCCTATGAAATCGGACCAGAGTTTAAAGACCGATTTATTGATAAAGACCCTGAAACTGAGAAATTCTTCACGCCGTCCCCAAAAGCAGACCATGCTTTTTTCGATATCGGGCGTTACGTTTTTGATCTCGCAGATGCGGCTGGTGTACGCCAAGTGGAACGCCTTCTGCATGATACATATGAAGAGAAGGATTTGTTTTTCAGTTACCGCCGCTCTTTGCATACGAAAGAACCAGATTATGGGCGGCAGCTCTCAGGTATTTCCTGGCTACCATAAGACATGCTGAACCGTCGAAACGTTTCACTTCAACTTGCTAGCTTTGCCGCACTGATCAGTTTGGCGGGATGCGGTAATGTTCCCCAGCCTTTCCGGCGCGCACAGAACAATAGAAACCCCTTGCTCGCAAATCCCAGCGGGGCAGGAATTGGGATATTACCACCAGCAGGTCTTGATGACTCGTCAGGACGCTATGTTGCGAACAGCATTGCTGAGACGTTAAGGCAACAGGAAATTCCAGCAGAAGCCTTGGACCGCGCAGGCGTGCTTGGTTTTACCGTCGAAGGAAACCTCAATGATTCCACCATTGAAAACGGCGTCGCTCAGGTCGCATTCGATTGGCGATTGCTGAACAGGCTGGGAGAAATCATAGAGCGGTTAAACCAAGAGATTGAAATAAATAGCCTCGCCTGGACCGATAAAAACGAAGTGGCTTTAGATGCGATTGCCAACAACATATCAGCCCAACTGATTTTACTTTTAGCCCCGCCAGTTGCCACAACACCGAACCTGCCAGAGACCAAACCCTGGGCGGGTTTAACTGTGACCATCCAACGTCCTGAAACCGCCCCAGGCGACGGGGCCCAAGCTTTGGGCCGCGCACTTGCGAACCGGCTTCTTGCTGAAGGCTTCCAGCCCCCAGAAGACGAAGCAGACTTTATTATATCCGCCCGCATTTCACTCAGTATTTTCGATGCTGCACAGGACGACGTCTCAATCCTGTGGAGCATTCTCTCCCCAGACGGAGAAAACCTCGGTGACGTGAGGCTAGATAATCGAATCCCGCGCGGTCAGCTCGACGGGGCTTGGGGGCAAATTGCCGAAGCCATCGTCGATAGCGCTTTTCCAGGCCTACTTCAGATTGTTTCCTCACAGGTCGTACCGCGGCGATGAACCCAACAATCTGTGGATAAGCACTAGATTTCAAAGGATTCAGCGCGACAGAACGTTTACAGAGCTGTGACAGGTTGGTAGGTTTTCGCCGGTTCGATACGGCTGGAGAGCGGCACCAATAGCCGGGTTGTAGGGTGCATGCCGCGAGGGGGCTGACTTCATGAAATTATTGGCTGGCAACGCCAATCGGCCGCTCGCAGAAGCTATTGCGGCTTACTTACATGTGGAGATGACCAACGCGTCAGTGAAACGCTTTTCAGACATGGAGGTCTTTGTCGAGATCCACGAGAATGTGCGTGGCGAAGATGTATTCGTCGTTCAACCCACATCATATCCAGCAAACGATAACCTAATGGAGTTGCTGGTCACACTGGATGCCTTGCGCCGCGCCTCTGCAGAGCGCGTTACAGCCGTCATTCCCTATTACGGATATGCACGACAGGATCGCAAAACCGCACCGCGCACCCCGATTACAGCCAAATTGGTTGCAAATCTTATCAACCAAGCCGGTGCTAGCCGCGTTTTAACGCTTGATCTCCACTCCGGGCAAATTCAAGGATTCTTCGATATCCCCTTAGACAATCTCTATGCTCAGCCAGTCTTTGCCGATGACATCAAAGAACGTTACCAAGGCAACGGTGGCCCAATGATTATTTCACCGGATGTTGGTGGCGTTGTCAGAGCGCGGGCGATTGCGAAAAGACTCAATACTGATCTTGCGATTATCGATAAACGGCGCGAACGAGCCGGAGTTTCTGAAGTCATGAATATCATCGGCGATGTTAAAGACCGTGACTGCATTCTGGTCGACGATATTGTCGATTCGGCAGGAACGTTGTGCAATGCAGCCGTCGCTCTCATGAAAAATGGGGCTAAAACGGTCTCAGCCTACGTGACCCATGGGGTTCTTTCCGGTGGCGCGGTGGGACGCGTTTCAGCTTCACCTATGACTGAGTTGGTCATTACGGACAGCATTCAGGCTACAGAAGCCGTGAGATTGGCTGATAATGTGCGTCAAATCTCCATTGCACCGCTGATGGCGGAAGCTGTGAAGAGAATCAGCTCGGAATCCTCGGTTTCCAGTCTGTTTGACTAAAACCTGGGGCTTGAGCCCTGCCACGAATCCCTGTATTACCCCCATCTTCTCGGCCCTGCCCTCAATGGGCAGGGCATTAATGCTGGCGGCGACACCCCTGGAGGCCTGCCAGCGATTTACTTCGCAGAGTGCTGCGATGTTAACTTATAGGAGACCAGAAATGGCTGATATTAGCGCCCTGACAGTTCAGGAACGCGACCGGGCCGGCAAGGGGGCAGCCCGCGCAACACGTCGTGAAGGCCTCGTGCCTGGCGTGATTTATGGTGACAATCAGGATCCAACCCTGATTTCCATGACACCGCGCGATCTGTTCGTCGAAATGCATAAACCCGGTTTTGCAACTAGGATTTTCGACATCACAGTCGGCAGTAAAACGCAACGCGCCATGGCCCAAGATGTACAAATGCATCCTGTGCGTGACGTCCCCCTTCATATCGATTTTCGCCGTATTGGCAAAAACACCGTCGTGACAGTTGAAGTGCCAGTGCACTTCTCAAACGAAGATGCCTCGCCGGGCATCAAGCAAGGTGGCGTGGTCAACGTTGTGCGTCACGAAATTGAAGTGCGGGCCCGACCAGACGCTCTGCCGGAACAGTTTGAGATTGACCTCACCGGCCTCGAAATTGGTGACTCAGTGCATATTAGTAACATTGAAATGCCTGAGGGAGTGGCTCCGACCATTACGGACCGTGACTTTACGATTTGCACCATCGCAGCGCCGACAGTCTCCACAGCTTCTGACGAAGAAGATGAAGCTGAAGAAGGTGATGAAGGCGAAGGCGAAGATGCAAACGCCGAAGGCGAGTCCAAAGAAGAATAAAACACTAAGCTACATTGAGGGTCCGAGGTTGCTCGGACCCTCAATACCTATACGCTTTGAAATTCGCTTTCCTACTAGTCTGATTGTATCGCGAGACTGCCATGCGCCTGCTGGTCGGCCTGGGCAATCCGGGCGCCAAATACGCCAATACCCGACACAATCTGGGTTTCATGGCCGTTGACCGTGTTGTTGATCAATATCGACTGGGCACGTGGCGAACCAAGTTTCAAGGGCACACTGTACAGGGTGAGATAGACGACACCAAAGTCGCCGTTCTTAAACCTATGACGTTCATGAATGAATCCGGTCGCGCTGTCAGTGAGGCCATGACCTTCTACAAAATTGCCTTGGAAGACGTTCTGGTTTTCTTCGATGAAATCGAACTTTCCCCTGGCAAAATCAGGGTCAGACAGGGCGGCGGGCACGCTGGGCACAACGGCATACGCAGTCTGGTGAGCCATATTGGTGAAGCCTTTTGGCGCATTCGCCTCGGCGTTGGCCACCCTGGTGATAAAAACCGTGTCTCTGGATATGTCCTTCAAGACTTTGCGAAATCTGATGAAGACTGGGTTAACACATTGGTCGATGCCGCGTCAGATGCAGTACCCTTGCTGGTGAGCGGAGAAGATAACCGTTATATGACCCAGATCGCACAAACGATGCATGGTGTACCGACCCCCCCCTCACCGCGAGACAGTCTCGCCAGAAATGAAGAAGGATAGGCACGATGGGATTTAACTGTGGGATTTAATTGTGGGATCGTTGGTCTCCCAAATGTTGGTAAATCAACACTTTTCAATGCACTGACTTCTACGGCAGCAGCTCAGGCTGCAAATTTTCCGTTTTGCACCATTGAGCCAAACGTTGGCCGGGTTGCCGTTCCAGATGCTCGTCTGACTAAGATATCTGGCATCGCAAAATCTAAAGAGACAATCCCGACCCAGCTTGAATTCGTCGATATTGCTGGATTGGTAAAAGGGGCCAGTCGCGGTGAAGGTCTTGGCAACAAGTTTCTCGCCAACATCCGCGAGGTTGACGCCATCGTCCACGTTTTGCGCTGTTTTGATGATGGCAACATCACCCACGTGGATGGTTCCATTGACCCCGTACGAGATGCGGAAACTGTTGAAACCGAACTCATGATTGCCGACCTCGAAAGTCTAGAAAAACGAGCCGACGCGCTAACCAAAAAAGCAAAGTCTGGTGATAAAGACGCGAAAGATCAGCTCGCCGTTATCGACCCGGCGTTGGCCGCCTTAAGAGAAGGCAAGCCAGCCCGCACAGCGCGACCAGATGACGAAAATGCGCTGAAACTCTTCAGACAGTTACAACTGCTCACAGCCAAACCGGTTCTCTACGCTTGCAACGTTGAAGAGGGTAACGCGGCCAACGGAAATGCCCTCTCAGCCAAGGTCGAAGAAAAGGCTGTGGCTGAGAATGCGCTTTGCGTTGTTGTATCAGCAGCCATTGAGGCGGAAGTTTCACAGTTGGATGATCCGGAAGAACGCCAAGACTTTCTTGAGACGCTGGGGTTAGAGGAAACAGGCCTGACGCGAGTCATTCGGGCCGGATATGAGCTTCTTGATCTGCTGACCTTCTTTACCGTCGGCCCCAAGGAAGCCCGCGCCTGGACCGTGAGAGGCGGAGCAAAAGCGCCTCAAGCTGCGGGCGCTATTCACACAGACTTTGAGCGCGGCTTTATCCGGGCCGAGACAATTGCTTACGATGACTTTGTGAATTTAGGTGGCGAACAGGCCGCCAAAGATGCCGGAAAAATGCGCCAGGAAGGCAAAGAGTATCTCGTCAAAGACGGCGATATCATGCACTTCCTCTTCAACGTCTAAGCACGCACTCTCAAAGCATATCCAAAAATAAACCGCCGGTTTTGATACCGGCGGTTTATAATGATCTAATTTTTAGCTGAGCCTAATAGTAGACTTGCGCGTTCGCTTCTAGTGCTCAACATCCGCCCAAATACGGCGCTTAAGGAAGTAGGCCAGCACCGTAAAGACGAAGGTAAACAGCATCACACGAACGCCTGTGCGCTTACGCACTTCCAGCTTCGGCTCGGCTGCCCAATGCAAGAAGGCCGTAACGTCTTTAGACATCTGATGAACAGTTGCTGGTGTGCCATCGCTATACTCCAGCAAGTCGTCAAATAACTGCTGTGGCATAGCGATCTGATTGCCTTCAAAGATGGTATTGTAATACATGCCATCCATCAGTTCGGCTTCCACCTCAGCAGGTGGTTCGTCGTATCCCAGCATCAGATTGTAGAGATAGTCTGGACCGCCACTGCGCGCCTTGGTCATTAATGACAAATCAGGCGGCAAGGCTCCATTATTAGAAGCGCGCGCAAACTGCTCATTTGGATACGGGTTAGGAATGCGGTCTGCCGGGATCGCGTTTCTATCAATGATATCGCCCTGATCGTCACAGCACTCCTCGACGGAGTACTCGGACGCTAAGACCTTAACCTGATCTTCGCTGTAGCCAATTGATTCGAGGTTGCGGAACGCGATGTAGTCCAAACCGTGGCAAGATGCACACACTTCGCGGTAAACCTGAAAGCCGCGCTGAAGTTGTTGACGGTCAAAGCGGCCAAAAACACCATCAAACGACCAGTCCTGATGATCCAGTTCAGCCGCCTCTCCCGCCGCGTTCACGGTTGCTGGAGCGTATCCAAATAGCAGCGTAACTGCGGCAGCAAAAAGTAAAATTCTCATGTCTCTACTCCGCAGGCTTTGCCACAACGGGCGTACTTATACTGGTGGGTAAGGGTTTAGGCGTCTCAATCCAGCCAACAACCGGCAACAGCACAATGATGTGGAAGAAATACCAGAACGTACCAATACGGGTCAGAATGAGAGCTGTCCCTTCGGCAGGTTGTGATCCACACCATCCGAGAACAACGCAAACCAGCAAGAAGACCCAGAACAAGATTTTATAGATGGGTCTAAAGGTCGCGGATCTCACACGTGACGTGTCGAGCCAAGGCAGCACAAACATGATTAAGATGGACGCAAACATCAGAATCACACCCAGCAGTTTGTTATCGACCGAGCGTAAGATCGCGTAGAACGGTAGGAAGTACCATTCAGGTACGATGTGCGCAGGTGTCGAAAGCGGATTCGCTGGAATGTAGTTATCTGCGTGACCCAGAGCATTCGGGAACCAGAATACCATTGTGAAATAGGCCAGAAGAAATACACCAAGGCCGAATGCGTCTTTTGCCGTGTAGTAAGGGTGGAACGGGATTTTGTCTTTCGGTGTCGCATCAATGCCCAGTGGATTATTGGACCCTGGGATATGAAGCGCCCAAATGTGCAGAATGACAACGCCGACAATGACAAAAGGCAGCAAATAGTGAAGCGCAAAGAAGCGATTGAGAGTCGGATTATCAACAGCAAAACCGCCCCACAGCAAGGTCACAATTTCATCGCCGATCACGGGGATGGCTGAGAACAAGTTCGTAATAACGGTCGCACCCCAGAAGCTCATCTGCCCCCAAGGCAGCACATAGCCCATGAACGCCGTCGCCATCATCAACAACAGAATGATAATGCCCAACCACCACAAGACTTCGCGGGGAGACTTATAAGAGCCGTAATACAAGCCCCTAAAGATGTGGATGTAGACAGCAATGAAGAAAAAGCTTGCTCCATTGGCATGCATGTAACGCAGCAGCCAGCCGGAATTCACATCACGCATAATGCGTTCAACACTTTCGAACGCATAATCAACGTGCGGTGTGTATGACATCGCCAGCAAAATACCGGTGATAATCATGACCACCAGAATAAAACCGGCCAGAGCGCCGAAATTCCAGAAATAGTTCAGGTTTTTAGGGGCTGGATACTTGGATCCAACGGATTCATCGATGAAGGAAACGATAGGCAGGCGTTCTTCAAACCAATCGAAGGCTCGCATGCCCCAACCTTTTTCAGTGCTCATCGCGGCTGTGCTCCTTAACCGATGCGAACGTTTGTTTCAGAGAGGAAGGTGTACTCAGGCACCTCAAGATTCGTCGGCGCAGGCCCTTTGCGGATGCGCGCAGATTTATCGTAGTGAGAACCATGGCAGGGGCAGAAGTACCCCCCGTAATCGCCACGTGGCTCGGTTGTTTTCTGACCAAGAGGCACGCAGCCAAGGTGGGTGCAGACCCCAACCACGATAAGGTAGCGCTCATCTTGAACACGCTCTTCATCTGGCTGCGGATCCGGCATATCTTGCCAGCGCTCTGAGCGGGCCTCTTCAATTTCAGCCGGTGTGCGATAGCGCGCAAAAACAGGCTTGCCGCGCCAACTGATCGTAATCGCTTGCCCTTCTTGGAGGCTGGACAAACTCACTTCAACAGACGAGAGCGCCAAGGTATCGGCGGCCGGGTTCATGCTGTTAATTAAGGGCCATGTCGCAACAGCAACACCAACGGCACCAGTTGCAACTGTTGCATGGAGCAGAAAATCTCTGCGCGACTCTTCTTCGGTAGGAACCACTTGGTTTTCTGACGTATCCGCCATCTTTCGGGCCTCTCGGTTCTTGTTTTTACGCCAGGAGTGATACGCGAGACGCGGCAAGATTGAGAGCAAAACCGTCTCAAGTGCCAAAGCAGACTTCAGACCATAATGACCTTGAGTCGCCCTGTCTTGCTTCCCTTCCCCAACGAAACTCTAAGGAAAACAATGAGATGGGGTATAGGATATTTTATAGGCCGTGAAAAGACCTTTGACTGCCTGCAATTCATTATCAACATTGGATAAAATGTCGTGATTCGCCTTGTTCTATATCAACCGGATATCCCTCAAAATGTGGGGGCAATTCTTAGGCTTTCTGCGTGTTTCAATATGCCAGTCGATATTATCGAACCCTGTGGATTTATCTGGGATGATAAAAGGGTCAAGCGTACCGCTATGGACTACACCGATTTGGCAAGGGTCGAGCGGCATCGATCTTGGGAGACTTATCAAAGATCAGCAAACGAGGGACGGCTGGTTCTTTTGACCACCAAGGCCGCCGTGCCCTACCATTCATTCGCATTTTCAGCACAAGATCGTTTGATCTTTGGCCAGGAGAGCGCCGGAGTGCCCGACGAGGTTCACAGGGCCGCCGACGCACGCATCATTATCCCAATGTCACCAGCTGCCCGGTCCCTAAATCTGGCCCAATCCGCTGCAATTGCGTCTGCGGAAGCCCTACGGCAAACCGGCAGATTCCCTCAATAAAATGGGATAAATGACCCTATTAGACCGATATGACAGGCATGTAATGCTCCTGCAATCCTCCTGTAAGGCAGAAAAACCCATATTATTCTCCAGCAATTGTCGAAAAGACAAAGGATCCCCCCAGAGTCCTGCAGTTGCTGCTGCAAACTGGCCCCGTCTTTCCCCTAGGCGGGGTCAATTTTGTAATACACTTGGCATAGTGTATTACACTTGGCATAGTTTAAGACTTACTTTGCTCAGTGAAGATTATCTTTGAGACGCCGCATCAACTCAGCTTTGCTGGCCTTAAACCCTTCTTCGACCCACCTCACTTTGACAGCATCCAGAAGCTGTCCAATCTCCGGCCCTTGAGGCACCCCTAAATTTTGAACATCTTTGCCCATTAACGGGAAAATCACCGGGGGCCAGTCCTGAACAGCCCTGTAGAACGCGCTCCAGTCTTGGACTTCATCGTTTTTAGCCCGCGCAGAGGCTAAACGTATGCCAGCTAACGCCACCTCCGCGCCGTAAGCACCGCCAACATGCTCGTGGAGGTATCGATAAAGGTTCGGGGGCACTTGTGCCTCCGGCGCTGCCTTGGCCGCAGCTATGATCGCTTCTAAAATGCGGCATTGCTTGACTGAGAATTTCATCGCCGCCGCAGCATCAACAGCACTGTCAGACATTATAGCAATCCAGCGCGTCAGCCAGAAAACATCTGTTTGCCGTGAAACATCAAATTTCCCCTCCTGAGAAATCAGTTTTTCGAAGTCTGGGGCGACGCGTGCGCCTGCGAAAAGAACCTTCAAAACGCCTGTACTCGCCATAGCGTGAACTGAGAGCAAGGGGTTTTCTGTTGAAAGCAATTTCACGAACTCCCCAGCCACCCGCTCAGCTGACAATTGGGTAAGACCGGACCTCAAGTCCTTGCATGCTTTTAAGGTTTTTGGGTCAGGAGCCGCCCGGCCATGGCTGGCAAGAAACCTGAAGTAGCGGAGAATGCGTAAATAGTCCTCTTGAATACGATCTTTTGGTTCGCCGACAAACCGCACACGTCCAGCTTTTGCATCCACTGCTCCGCCGAAAGGATCAAACACCTGCCCGTCTGAAGAAAGTGACATCGCATTGAACGTAAAGTCGCGGCGCGATGCGTCCTCCTGCCAGTTTGTTGTGAATTCAACGGCCGCGTGACGCCCATCGCACGCGGTATCGCGGCGCAATGTGGTGACTTCAAAGCCTTGCCCCCCGGCGACCGCCGTAATGGTGCCGTGTATCAGGCCCGTGGGGACGGCTTTCAACCCCGCAGATTCAAGCTTAGCGACGATAACGTCTGGAATATCTGGCGTGGCAAGATCAATGTCCGTGATGGGTCGCCCCAAGATGGCATCCCGCACGCACCCCCCGACAAACCTGACATCAATATCAGGCGCACCCAAGGCCTTGAGCACCGCACGGACCGGGGGTGCTGTCATCCAGGGCGCTGAGATGTTCATGCCAGACAAGCTTAAGACCCTCATGTCAGACATCAAGGCCTAGTTTTCCTCCATTGTCCCGGGGATCACACGCCCGTCTTCATAACGTGGCGGGATATAATTGGTCGCATCCGGGTCAGCGCCGCGCATCAAAGCCGTTGTGGCCATTAAGGCGACCGTAAGGATAGCACCCAATAATAACAGGAACGGCCACGGCCCTTGTTCGATCTTTGGGGCTTCGCCGCCGTGCTTTTTCACGTAACCAATTCTGAACCACGCCCAGGTTAAATAGATCGTGAGCGGCAGAACTAGAGGTAGGATATAGATAAAAATTGTACGAATCATGGCGTATTCAAAACCTCGCTTAGGTTGACGATCATGCCCGCCGTTGCACCCCAGATATAATGCTTTTCATAAGGCATGGCGTAATAGGCACGCTCCAGTCCGTTGACGATACGCCGGACCTTTTGATGATTCACAGGATTAACTAGAAAAGAGAGCGGCACTTCAAAAATAGCCGCCACTTCGCCGGGTTCTGGCACAAAAGATTGCGGGGGATCAGAGATCAATCCAACAACGGGCAGCACCTCGAATCCGGTGATGGTAAGATAGGGATCAAGACACCCCAAGATATCGACCGTCTTGCGGTCCAAACCAACTTCTTCTTCAGCTTCACGGAGCGCCGCCTCAGTCTGATCTGCATCACCGGGGTCCATCCGTCCGCCCGGAAAGGCAACTTGCCCGGCATGCCGGTTTAGATCGTCGTGACGTCGTGTGAGCAACACAGTCAACTCCGTCTCACGCTTAAGAAGCGGCACCAACACGCCAGCATGCACGCGCTTGACCGCCACGCCCGGCGCACCAGCTCCTTTTTCGTAAGGAATACTGCTGGACGGAACAGGCCCGTATTCCTCGTCTTTGAACTCGCTCAGGCCAGCCTCGCTGAGAAGCTGTCGCCCGGACATAACATCTCCTCTTAGCGTTGAAGGACGGGCGCGAGACAACCGGTGCCGTATATGATCCGGCGTTACCATTCCTTTGGATCGCCAATTGGAAAAAACGTGTTGCGGCTCCAGACGCCAAATTTTTTGCCGTCCTCCGCGTGATGTTCCGTCGCCAATTCAACTAGGTGATAGAACACCGATCGCACCAAACGCGCGTCCAGGTTCTTTCCAGTATGAACATAGGGCGATGGTTCACCGGAGGCCGAATCAGTTTCAACGCGCAAGGCATGCTCCGAATCCAGGGGCACAATCACATCGAGATTGGTGCGAAAATCGATAACTTGGTTTGTCCCTTCTCCGGAATGGGTTAATTCGACAATCGTGTAGGGCACATCTTCAACGTCTATGCGCCCATTTTCGACAGGTGTTGTAAGCCAATAAGAGCCATCCTCCCGCCGGTTTAAAACCGTGGAGAACAGCTTAACTATAGGCTTACGGCCAATGGGCGAGCCTTGATAGTACCACGTCCCATTGCGATCGATACGAATACCAAAATCACCGCAATCCTCCTCCACAGACGCCCGGCTACCGGATGCCCTTAAGGAAGAGAGGGATTGCAACGCAGAATCTTCTTCTAACTTACCCACCTGAGCCTCCATACTCCCTACACCAGATGAGAAATCCTTTAGTTGGAGTTATTTAGGTGTCGGATACGATAACACATTCCAAAGACAGCACAGTCCCAGAGAACACAGCCCCAAAGAAGGCTGGCGAGGTCTCAGTGGATGACGTCGAGCGGGTCAGTGCGCAAATTGCTCAGGCTAAAGAAGCTGTAGAACAAGTCATTCTCGGCCAAAGCGCTGTGGTCGAGGAAAGCCTGATCACGCTGCTGGCTGGCGGCCACGTTTTGCTGATCGGCGTCCCAGGTCTCGCCAAAACCAAGCTGGTGCAAACCATTGGCACCGTGATGGGGCTGGAAGACAAGAGGGTTCAGTTCACACCGGATTTAATGCCCGCAGATATTCTAGGCTCTGAGATCCTGGACGAAAGTGAGGACGGTAAGCGCCATTTCCGTTTTGTCCGCGGTCCTGTCTTTAGCCAGCTTCTCATGGCAGATGAAATAAATCGGGCCAGCCCCCGAACACAGTCTGCTTTGCTGCAAGCCATGCAAGAGCGACGGGTGTCGATCTCTGGCCATTATCATGAGTTGCCGCAACCCTTTCATGTGCTAGCCACGCAAAACCCAATTGAGCAGGAAGGCACCTACCCACTTCCAGAGGCGCAACTCGACCGCTTTTTAATGCAAGTGGATATCACCTATCCGGATCACGACGCTGAGCGGCAGATCATCATCGCCACCACTGGGGTCTCAGAAGTTGAGCCCAAGCGGGTCATAGGCGCAAATGAGCTGATGGCAGCGCAAGCCGTGGTGCGCAACTTGCCCGTGGGCGAAAGTGTAATTGATGCCATTTTGCGATTGGTCCGCGCTGGCCGCCCAGAAACAACCGACATCCGCGAAGTACGGGATTGGGTGGCCTGGGGACCAGGGCCGCGCGCGAGTCAGGCGCTAATGCTGGCGGTCCGCGCACGAGCGCTGATGGAAGGCCGTTTGGCACCCTCTATTGATGACGTTCTGGCCCTCGCCAAACCCGTTCTCAAACACCGCATGGCTTTGAGTTTCGGCGCACGCGCCGATGGCAGAAATCTGAACGATGTCATCGACCGGCTGCGCGACGCCGCTGACGCTGCTGGAAGCAAGGGTTAGACGTTCGCGTTTATTATGCCCATCACATCTCAATCCCTTCAGCATAGCGCAGAGCATGCGGCTTCAACGCTGCCGCCATTATTGATCGACGCCAACCGCGTCGCGGCAACAGTATCCATGGGCAGTCATGGCCGCAGGCGGGCCGGGCCAGGAGACACGTTTTGGCAGTTCCGCCATTATGAGCAAGGCGATTCAAGCCAACTCGTTGACTGGCGACAATCGGCAAAATTCGGGGCCTTATTTGTGCGCGAGCGGGAATGGGATGCGGCGCAAACCGCCGCCCTGTGGTGTGATTGTTCACCGTCAATGGCGTTTCGGTCCGCAAAAAACCTCCCGGCAAAAGGCGAGCGGGCGAGCGTGCTGGGATTGAGCCTTGCGTCTTTAATGCTGGGCGGTGGAGAACGCGTTCGGCTTCTCGGCACCCCGCAATCTGCAGCTGCAGGGCGCTTGGCACTGTTGCAAATGGCGCATCACTTGGAACGCACCTTAAATGCCAATCAAACGGCGGACCTCCCCCAAGCGCCAGAGAGCTTACCCAGACATTCCGCCGTGGTGCTGATCAGTGACTTTCTGATGCCCTTGCCAGAAATAGAGGCCGCCATCGCCTCTTTCGCCGGTCGTGATGCGCGGGGTCACTTACTCCAGGTTTTAGATCCGGCTGAAGAAAACCTTCCTTATGCAGGACGGATTCGGTTTCAGGGCCTGGAAGAAGAAGGCCAGCTGTTGATTGAGCGCACGGAAGATATTCGCGACGAATACCAGCAGAAACTGGCCGCACATCGGGACGCTCTGGTTGCTATCACCAATCGGTTTGGCTGGACCTTTGGCGTTCATCATACCGACCGGCCGCCGCACACGGCCCTTGTGAGCCTGCACACGCGCCTGTCCGAACCGCCGCGATGACATTAGGCGCTTTAACATTTGCGTTCCCATGGGTGCTGATGGCGCTGGCCGTCTTGCCATTGATCTGGCTGTTGCTGCGCGTCACACCACCAGCCGCGCGCAGCTTAAGCTTCCCCGCCATCCGCTTGTTGTTTGGCCTGGTCTCCCCCGAAACATCCTCGGCCCGGACGCCCTGGTGGCTGATGCTGTTGCGACTGTTGTGTATCGCCTTGATTATTATTGCTTTGGCTGATCCCGTCCTAAACCAACGTCAATCTATGCAACAATCGCCTCTCGTGGTGGTGGTTGATGACGGTTGGGCGGCGGCCTCCGGCTGGGCAGAGCGACAAACTGCGTTGGTGCGCATTCTCGAAGGTGCAGACCGCGATCGGCGCGCGGTGCTGCTGGCCACAACGGCTCCGACTGAATCAGGTGAATTCGATCCACTGTCCTTCGCAACGGCTGGAACCGCTTTGGCAACCGCCCGCAGCCTCGAAGCAAAGCCCTGGGCTGCTGAGCGCAGTACGTTGTTAAAACGTCTGCAGAACAGCAACATCCGCCCTCCGGCGGAGGCAATATGGCTGACAGATAATGTTGCCGCTGAGTCTGATACGGAGATTGCTTCTTTTCTTCAAAAACTGGGCCGTCTGAGCGTTCTTACCAATGACTTGCGCTCTGGCCCGTTTGTATTAGGTCCTGCAAACCGCGTCCCTGAAGGGAATGAGAATATCATCGAAGTCACCGTGCGTCGTCCAGCAGATGATATGCTGCCAGCAGTAGCCCTCACCGTCAGAGCCTTAGACGAATCCGCGCGCGCCGTGGCCCAAGCCACTGCAGAATTCGCCGATGGAGAAACCATCGCAATAGCACGCTTTAACCTGCCGACAGAGTTGGGCAATCGTATGGCCCGCCTGACACTTGAAAACAGTGCCAGTGCTGCCGGCGTCTTTCTCCTGGATGATCGCTGGACACGGCGGCCCGTTGGCGTGGTGTCCGACAACCCTGACGGCATCATCACGCCGCTACTGGAAGACGGCTATTATGTGACGCAAGCGTTACTGCCCTATGCGGAAGTCAGAGGCGGTACGCTGGGCGACCTGCTGCAACGCGACCTAGCCCTGTTGGTGCTGGCCAGCGGTAATCGGGTCACCGCCCCCGAAGCGACTTTGATCGAGCCATGGATTGAACAGGGGGGCGTTCTTGTGCGCTTTGCCGGACCAACGCTCGACGGCAATGTGGATGACCTGCTGCCCGTGCGTCTGCGCGGTGGTGGACGCAGCTTTGGCGGCACTATGTCGTGGACAGAACCTGTCGGGCTCGCCACGTTTCCTAACAATAGTCCCTTCGCTGGGCTCGCTATCCCCGATGACGTTTTGGTGTCCTCTCAAGTTTTGGCTGAGCCCTCACCCGGCCTCACAGACCGCACTTGGGCGCGGTTGGAAGACGGCACCCCGCTGGTCACAGCCGAGCGACGTGGTCAGGGTTGGATTGTGCTGTTTCATGTGACGGCCACGCCGCAATGGTCAAGCCTGCCGTTATCGGGCGTAATGGTTGATATGCTACGGCGGGTGCTCGATTTGAGCCGCGGCGTTGCAGAGAGCTCTGCATCTTTGCCCGCCAGCCTGCCCGCGCGGGAAGTGCTGAATGGCGCAGGACAATTGATCATCCCGCCCCCCACAGTGCTCGCTCTTGAGCGCGATAATGTGAGAACACCAAACTTAGGCCCGACGCATCCGCCGGGCTATTACGGGGCAGGCACAACCCGCGTTGCGGTGAACCTCGGCCCGACCCTCGGCCCCTTCAGTGCACAACGGAACTGGCCCTCAAACGTGACCGTGACCAACTTCGACTCTGTGTCGGCGGAGCGCACACTACGACCCTGGTTGCTGTTTGCGGCGCTTACGCTGTTCACCTTGGACTTCATTATCTCTTTGGTGCTGCGTGGCATCTTACAAATACCCACTTTAAGGATGATACGCACGGCGGCGGTCCTTGCCGTTGGTTTAGGTTTTATGCTCACGCCTGACGCAGGGCTTGCAGACGATGCGATCATTGACTCATCAACCATCGACGCTGTGCTGGAAACGCGCCTGGCCTATGTACCTAGTGGACGGCCAAACCTCGATCAGTTATCGGCACAAGGTCTGACGGCTCTGACCGGCGTGCTGGCCGCACGCACTTCAGCCGAAATGGGAGAACCAGCGGAAGTCAATCCGGAAACCGACGATCTGTTTCCCTATCCAGTTGTGTATTGGCGCATTGCTCCAGATCAGGAACCACCGTCAGAACAAGCTGCAACACGCCTCAATGATTATCTCGGTCGGGGCGGCATGATTGTGTTCGATGCCCCCAATCAGATCGGGGCCAACGAAAGCGGCGAAGGCGATCAAGTGGGGCGAGCGCTGAATGGGGTGCTGGCCCGTCTTAACGTGTCCTCTCTGGTGCAGGTGCCGGAAGGCCATGTGCTGCGACGCAGCTTTTATCTGCTACCCGACCTGCCGGGCCGCTACACCGGCGCACCGGTCTATATTGAGCGGGGATCTGTGGCCAACGATGGCGTGTCGTCGATCATCATCGGCAGTCATGATTGGGCGGCGGCCTGGGCACGGGACAGCCGGGGCTTGCCGGTTTATCCGGTCGTGCCGGGTGGAGAACGTCAGCGCGAATGGTCGTATCGATTTGGCGTTAACCTTGTGATGTACGCCCTGACCGGGAACTACAAAGCCGATCAGGTGCACCTGCCCGCGATCATGCAGAGGCTGACTCAATGACCGGCGTAACATTCTCAGCGTTGGTTCCGCTGCCTCTATTGCTGACCCTGTTGGTCGCGGGGCTTGGGCTTGCGGGCTATGCCATGGCACGGAAGTCGCGTGCGGCGGGTCTGCGTATTCTGGCCTTGCTGTTATTGGGAGCGGCGGTGATGGACCCGCGCGCCACCATCGAAAACCGCACCCCCCTGAATGACGTGGCCGTTGTGGTGATTGATGAAAGCCAATCGCAGCAGTTGGCAGACCGACCACAGCGCACGGCAGAGACAGCCGAAGCGCTCAAGATCAACCTGGACCGGCTCAACGCAACGGACGTTCGGACCGTGAGACTGACACCAGAGTCTGCCGGTCTGAAAAGTGACGGCACACGCCTGTTTGATACCGTTGCCAAAACCATTGCGGACATTCCCAACAGCCGTCTGGCGGGTGTCATTCTGATCACCGACGGGATTGTCCATGACGTGCCGGCCCTGGCAGAGCAGTCGGGCATTAAAGCGCCCGTGCATGTGCTGCTGACCGGTCGCCAGGACGAACGTGATCGCCGCATCGTTGTGGTCGAAGCCCCGGAATTTGGTTTAGTGGATAAAACCGTCACCTTGCGCCTGCGGGCCGAAGACACAAGCTTCCAGGCAGGCGCGCCCATCTCTGCAAGCCTGCGGACCGACGGTGGCGCTGTGCAGCAATTTACCATGCGGACGGACGAAACTCTGGAAATCGTCGCGACGCTTGATCATCCGGGCACCAACGTGTTTGAGGTGGCTGTTGCCGACGTAGATGGAGAAATCTCGACCACCAACAACAGCACCCTGATCAGCGTCAACGCCATTCGGGATCGCCTGCGGGTGTTGCTGATTTCCGGACAACCGCATGTGGGCGAGCGCACCTGGCGCAACCTGCTGAAGTCTGATCCCAATGTGGATTTGGTGCACTTCACGATTCTGCGGCCCCTGTCCAAAGACGACGGCACCCCCTTGAATGAACTGGCGCTGATTTCCTTCCCCATTCGGGAATTGTTTGAAGAGCAGCTTTACGATTTTGATCTGGTTGTTTTTGACCGCTACAGCCGCCGCGGCCTGGTGCCGTTTCAGTTTATGATGAACATCGCCAGTTATGTGCTGGAAGGCGGCGCGGTGATGCTCTCGGTCGGACCTGAATACGCCGACTCGTTTTCCTTGTTCGACAGTCCCCTGCAAAACGTGCTGCCTGCTGCGCCCACAGGGGTGGTATTTGAACGGCCGTTTTTGCCCCGCGTCAGCGATGCGGGGCGTCGACATCCGGTGACGGCATCCTTGTCACCAGGCGAGATCGAACCGGCCTGGGGCCGCTGGCTGCGCCAAGTGGATGTTCAATCCTCCTCCGGACAGGAACTCATGACCGGCGCCGACGAACGGCCGCTGCTGATGCTGGATCGGGTTGGCAAAGGCCGCGTGTCGCTGCTGCTCAGTGACACCATGTGGCTCTGGAGCAAAGGTTTTGATGGTGGTGGCCCGCAATCCGAGATGCTGCGGCGTCTGGCCCACTGGCTGATGAAAGAGCCTGAGCTGGAAGAAGAAGCCCTGAACGCCACAGTCGAAGACGGCATGATCACGGTGGTGCGCTCCAGCTTGGAAGAGACTGTGCGTCCAGTGACGATCACCAACCCGGACGGAGACACCGAAGTGGTGCAGCCGGAGTATGCCGAGGCCGGACGGTTTCTCGCCCGCGTGCCTGCTGGCCCGGAAGGCTTATACCGCATTGACGATGGTGTGCTGTCGAACGTGGTCGCCGTCGGGGCCGCAAACCCCCTGGAAAACCGCGATGTGATTGCCACGGAAGAGCGCCTCACCCCGATCACCGAAGCCACAGGCGGCGGCATGTTCTGGGTGGTGGATGAGGGCGTGCCGTCGGTGCGGCGAGTGGCCCCGGACCGCATCGCCCGAGGACAGTCGTGGATTGGCCTGCAACGAAATGAACAGTACGTTGTTGATGGGGTGCGGGAAATTGCCCTGATCCCCGCCTGGCTGGCGCTCTTGGTGTTATTAACTTTACCACTGCTGACATGGTGGCGCGAAGGCCGATAAGCGTTACACTGCTGCCATGGAAACGCCTCTGGGGAGGGAAACATGGCGGATATCACCTCAGATTCTATCGCACGCAAAGACAGTAAGACCCGAATCACTGTGCGCCTGGTGCATCGTTGGGCCGGACTTATGGCCGTGGCGTGGCTTTCGGTGCTGGGTCTTACGGGCTGGATTCTGGATCATCACGATTGGCGCTGGACCCACCAGTGGACGGTGCCGGACTGGGTGACATCGGCGCGGATTGATCGTCTGGTGCCGGGCACGGTGATGCGCCACATTGAAGTCAGCCAGACCGACGATCAGCATTGGATTGGTGCCTCGGAACGCGGCTTGTGGGAAACCACGGACGGCGGCGCAACATGGCAAGACATCCCTTTTGAAGGCCAGAGCGGTCACCCACAAGTATTTCGCTTTCTGCCAACAGGTGGTGGCGGATTAGACCTGATTTACATGGCCACAGACGATGGCATTTGGACCGTCTCAGGCAGCGCTGGCGCTAACGCCGTGGCTAAGCCTTTTGCCTTAGAGGGAGACGTCGTCACAGCACTAAGCGCGGGCAGCACAGCAACAGAAATGGTTGGGGCTTTGCATCACGGCACGCTGTTTCGGCTGGATGTGAACACGCCGCGTGACGTGACCATGATTGAGGTAGATGACGTGACGGTGTCTGGCTTGCCCGAGAGCGTGACCCTCAATCGTTTTATCTTGGATCTGCATGTGGGCAAGGGCTTTCTGGAACAACCCTGGTCGATTCTGATCAATGACTATGGCGGCATCGCCATGTTCATCCTGGGCACAACCGGCTTTCTGTTCTGGTGGTTGCCGCGCAAGTGGCGCACGGAAAAACCGAATGGCACGCTGAAAACCCGGCAGAAAACCCTGCGTTGGCTATTCCGCTGTCATGGCCCGGTGATTGGGATTTTGGCGATCGTGCCGATCCTCTATCTCAGCATCACTGGCATCATGGTCGATCACATTTATACCCTGATTGAATACGGCAAATCAGTGCATCTGCCGCGCGAAAACCTGCCGCCAATTTATCAATACCGGTCCCTGGAAGGCGAGATCAGATATGTGATTGCCTACCCCGATGAGCCGAACCGCCTGTCTGTGTCGACGCGCTTTGGGGTGCTGGATACAAACGACGGCGGCAACACGTGGACCGGCGACAAAACATTGCCAGCGACGCTCGGCACAGATGCCGGTTTGGTCAACCTGCTGCGGGAAGACGACATGGTGTTTGTCGGCATTGGCACGGTTGGAAATGCGTATCGTAAGATTGATGAAACCGAGTGGACCTTTGTGGAGATGCCCGCTGATCATCTGGCCATCACTGATGTCAGCCGTCAGGGCGACATGTGGTATTTAAAAAACTCACGGATGATTTCAAAAGGCACATTAGGCGGCGGATTCGAAGCCTCCGGCGTGGCTTACCCGCCGATCACAGGCACAACGTTCTTCCTGTTTCTGGCCGACATTCACACCGGCAATATTGTGCATACTGAGTTCATTTGGGTGAATGATCTGGTCGCGCTGATGGCGATTATTCTGGCCATCACCGGGCCGATTGCCTGGTGGCGGCGCAAGTGGATGTAAGGCGAAAATAGAAGCGTGGGCTTTTTTGTACTGGCTCGTTCCCACTGAACGAGCCCATGGACCATGCTTTTTTTGAAGCAAAAGCGTGGCGTCTCAAGGCTTTACCCTGAAGACAATCGAGTATGCATAGAGATTCAGCCATAGCGCTTTGAGTCTGAAGGAAAAAAAGGCGCTTCAACGTCGCCGAACGGCGGCGCAGTATGTCTAACTCTTAGATTTTCGCGGGAGCCGCGATTAAATCTTCGCCGGGTCCGCGAGTCCTTGCAAAATCGGGCAGTCAGGACGCCCGTCACCATGGCAGGTGTTGACCAGATGATCCAGGGTCGCGCGCAGCTCCTGCAGTTCGAGGATTTTCGCGTCGATCTCGGTCAGGTGTTTCTGGGCAATGGCTTTGACGTCAGCAGACTGACGGTTTTTATCTTCATACAACGACAGCAATTGGGCGCACTCGTCGACAGAAAACCCAAGCCCGCGGCTGTGCCGCACAAATCTGAGCTTGTGCACATCGGAGTCAGAGTAATCCCGATAGCCGTTTTCAGCCCGAACAGGCGGGGCAATCAAACCCGTCGCTTCGTAATAGCGGATGGTCTTGGCCGGTAGTCCAGATAAGCGCGACGCTTCACCAATGTTCATGCCGTGACTCCTCTCCCCTCTCAGTTAAGCTTCCAGTGACTGGACGTGCAAGGGGGAGTCAGAAAAAGGGGAGTCAGAAACAGGGCGCTTTTGGCCCTGGACTTGGGGTTACGCCACCACCGACGTCTGGCCGGGCAGCGGCGCGCCAGCGGCAACGCTGTCATGCAGGTGAGCAATCAAACCCGGCTCAAGCTTGAGCCGCGCGCCAAGCATGCCAAGATAGCCCTTCTCAGCTGGTCCATCGGGATCAATGGCCAGCAAGGAGGCGGCATATATCTCGGCGGCTTCTTGTGGATTGGATGCGCCGGCAGCCACGGCGTCGATGTCCAACGGCGCACGCAGTTCATCCATAACAAAGGCTTTGTCGTCGTTGCTAAGCGGCATGCTGCCCATGCGCTCGAAAATCCGGGTTTGCTCGGCGCTGTCGATATGACCATCGGCTTTTGCGGCGGCGACCATGGCACGTAATAACGCCCGGGCGAGGGTTTCCTCTGCTTCCGGTGTCTGAGGAATGAATCCGGTGCCGGCTGGCGGCATCGGCAACGCCTGGGGGGCTGGTTGTTGGTGCAGTTGCTGTTGTGACGCGTGTTGTTGCGGCATAGGCTGCATTTGAGGCTGCTGCATCTGGGCCTGCTGGCCAGCTTTGTGATTCTGCCAGGCTTTGTAGGCCAGACCACCGACCAGAGCGACGCCGCCATAGGTGGCCGCTGTTTTGGCCATCTTGCGGGTTTTCTTCCCTCCGACGAGCAGACCAAGCAGACCACCCGTGGCCGCGCCTTTGGCGAAACTGCCGCCATCGCCAATGAATTGATTCAACAAACCTTTGCCATCGACCATTTCACAACTCCTGAAAACATCTGCCTTGTGAGGGTCATGTAGGCGCTGGGAAGAGCAACTCAAGGCGAGATTTGATGAATTTCGTCACGGCCACAGAACGGCGAGTGTGCACTTCCGGGCCAGACAGAGCCGAGGACGCGATCTATAGTGAGGCCGAGATCTGCCAGGGCAGAAGCAAGACAGAAAAGGACGACCGCTATGACGAGAGTTTTTATCGCACTGACATGCCTCTTGCTCGGCCTGGGGCCAATAGGCGCAGTGCCCGCCGCAGCGCAATCTGGCCTGCCCCAGCACAGCATGAACTGGCAAGCGTTGGCCCAGCGGATTGTGGATCAACTACAGCTTGAGCCCGGCGAAAAAGTGATCTCGGTCGCCCAGCCCGGTATGTTTGAAGAGTTCGTGCCGCACTTCCGCTACGCTGTGATGCAAGCCGGCGGCATCGACATGGGCGTGATTGATGTCCTCGACCCGCCCTACCCCGATGGTTGGGATCAGGGCGTGATTCGCGATGGCTTTGCCAAATCCAGTGATGCCTATGTGGAGATGCTGGAAGACATCGACGCCGCCGTGATGATGCCCGGTGCTAACCCCACCTTGCCCGCTTACAAAGCGCTGCAAATTCTGTTGCAGGAAAAAGCGGGACCACGCCGGACCATTCATTTTCATTGGACCGACGCTTACAGTCCCTCGGGCAACGATACAGGACTGACCGGAGTGAATGTGTTGCCGGGACATCCACCACCGCCGATGCAGGTGATTGATCGGGTGTATCAAAACGCGGTTCTGGAAACCGACCTGGCCGCATTGGACGAACACCAAGATCGCTTCATCGCAGCCCTGAAAGACGGCGACGTGCGGGTGACCTCGCCCGCTGGTACAGACATCCGGTTTCGCGTGGAAGGCCGCGATATCATTCAACAGAACGGCGATGCCTCTGCCAAACGCATGCGCCAAGATGCGCCCTTTCTCGACCGGGAGGTGGAAATTCCCGGCGGGGCCGTGCGGGTGGCCCCACTGGAAACCACCGTGCAGGGTCAAGTGGTGTATCCCTACTCCGCCTGGAACGGACAGAGCGTGACCAACGCCACCTTGGTGTACGAAAATGGCCGTATTGTTGACGTCAAAGCCGATGCCGGGTTGGAGCATCTGCAAGCGGAATTGGACAGGGCGCCGGAGACGGCAAAGTTCTTCAGGGAATTCGCGCTGGGGTTTAACCCTCTGCTCAGCCCCGAGGTGACTCGAGGCTGGATCGGGTATTACGGATATGGGGCGGGCGTTGTGCGCCTCGGCGTTGGCAACAACGGCGAACTCGGCGGCAACGTCAGTGGCCGCTTTTTCCGCTGGCGCGACCTGCTGATTGACTGCACCGTCACTATTGATGGCGAGGTCTGGCTCAAAGAGGGTAAGTTTGTGCGTTAGATCAAGACGCCTTAACATGTGAGGCTATGACCTTACTTATCATCTATGTTTCACTCGCCCTCGTGGTGTCTTTTTTATGCTCGATCAGTGAAGCAGTGCTGCTGAGCATCCGCCGCTCTTACGTGTTGACTCTGCAGGAAGAGAAACCAGACACCGCCAAAATGCTGACGTCTCTGCTGGAAGAACTCGACCGGCCCTTGGCAGCGATTCTGAGCCTGAACACCATCGCTCATACCGTTGGCGCGGCGGGTGCCGGTGCCCAGGCAGCGATTGTGTTTGGTGACGCGGCCGTGGGTGTGTTTTCGGGCGTGCTGACTCTGCTGATTCTGGTTCTGTCAGAAATTATTCCAAAAACCCTCGGCGCAACCCATTGGCGCGCCCTGGCCCCTGTGGTTGGTCGTAGTCTGGTGATTCTGATCGCCCTGCTCAAACCGTTTATCTGGCTGTCGGAATTGATCACCAGTGTGATCACCAAAGGCAAAGCGAGCATTGCCTTCACCCGCGAAGAGTTCGCTGCCATGGTGGATCTTGGAGCTAAGCAAGGTCAGCTTGAGAGCCACGAAACCAACGTGTTTATAAACATCATGAAGCTGGACCGCTTGCAGGTGCGCGATATTATGACGCCACGTCTGGTGATGTTCAGCGTGCCCGAAACCGACAGTGTGGCCGCGTTTACAGACGCCCACGCCACCCAACCCTTCTCGCGCATTCCCGTGTACGCCGACACGCCAGACGAGGTGACCGGCTTTGTGCTTAAAAACGAAGTGCTGACACGCTTTGCCCAAGGGGACAAAGACGTCGCATTACGTGACCTCATCCGCCCAATCCCAACGGTGATCGAAACACTTTCCCTCTCGGTGCTGTTTGAAACCCTGATTGAGAACCGCAATCACATCGCCCTGGTCGTGGATGAATATGGTGGTGTTGAGGGGCTGGTGACCCTGGAAGACGTGGTGGAGACGGTGCTGGGCCTGGAGATTGTTGACGAGCACGATACGGTTGAAGACATGCGGGCCCTGGCCCGGAAAAAATGGCGCGCGCGGGCTGCTGCCTTGGGCATTGATCCGCAGTCCCTTCAAGACACGCCTAAGGAAGACAATGTTGAGAAAGATGACTCCGAAGGAACCAAGGCCGTTCAGAAGCCCCAAAAACCTTAAACTAAACCGCGCTAAACCACCTTCTGAACGGCGACTAAGTTTTCACCTGCCCCCCTGCCTGCCTGGGCGTATACTTTCCTAATGATGCACAGCGGCTTTGAAAACAGCGGCTTTGAAAGCATCGGCTTTGAGCACAAGCGCTTGAGATGGAGAACAAAATAATGGGACATAAAATGAACGACCTAAAAAGGCTTCTGGTCAGTGCCATCAGCTTGGCCGTGATCTCCGCTGCGGGCGGCATCCCTTCTCCCCAGGCTGCCGATGTCGACACCCTAAAACAGAATGCGTGGTCGTGGCTGGACAGCCAGACGCAGGTTCTAGAAACCGCCAATCTCAATATTTGGTCCTACGCCGAGACCAGCCTGGAAGAAACCAAGTCGTCCAAGGAACTGCAAGCGCTGTTGGTGGACAATGGGTTCTCGGTGGAGTCTGGCGTGGCCGGCATGGAGACCGCGTTTGTCGCCACCTACGGATCTGGCAAGCCGGTGATTGGCATTCTGGCAGAGTTCGATGCTCTGCCCGGCGTCTCTCAAGCGGCTTCACCCAGCCCCAGCGTTGGCCCCAATCCGGCAGCAGGACATGCCTGCGGTCATTCGGTGTTTGGCGTGGGCTCCACTGGCGCGGCCATGGCGATTAAAGAATTGATCGCATCTGGCGCGTTTGAGGGCACCATTAAACTGTACGGCACGCCCGCCGAAGAAACCGGCATCGGCAAAGTCTACATGCTGCGCGACGGCTACTTTAAAGACGACGATGTGATTTTAAACTGGCATCCGACCGACCGGAACCGCGCCTCCTACGGCAACACCAAAGCCATTGTGAATGTGAAATTCCGGTTCAAAGGCTCCGCCGCACATGCCTCGGCCATGCCCTGGTCAGGGCGTTCGGCTTTGGATGGCGTGGAACTGATGAGTGCGGGCGTGAACTACATGCGCGAGCACATCAAGCCGGACGCGCGGATTCATTACGTGATTACCAAAGGTGGCGGTCAGCCCAATGTGGTACCGCCAGAAGCTGAGGTTTGGTATTACATCCGCGCCGATAAATTTACCGACGTGGTGAGTTACTTTGAATGGGTCAAAGAAATCGCGGAAGCCGCTGCCAAAATGAGCCGCACGGAGTTGGAAGCCGTTGAAGTGCAGTCCGAGATTCACGAAATGATTACGGTGCAGGCGCTGGCGGAACAAACCCACAAAAACCTGAGCGCCATTGGTGCGCCAAAATGGGAAACCCAGGAACTGGCTTTCGCGCGCACCACGCAAATGGAGTTCCAAGACCCCTTTGGCCGGGCCATTGGCGATGACGACACCCCAGCACTGGCCACCCATATTGAACCGCTGCCCGATCAACCAACCCCGGCGCGCGCCTCGACAGACGTGGGCGATATCTCCTGGTTTGTGCCCATTGGCGGACTAGGTGTGGCCTCTTACGGCCAAGGTTTACCAACGCACTCCTGGCCTGTGGTGGCCGCGACCGGCACCAGCATCGGCACTAAGGCGCTGGTGACGGCGGCGAAAACAATGACGGCAACGGCCATCGACCTTTACACCGACCCAGACCTGATGGCCCGTGTGAAAGCGGACTGGCGCGCAAGCCGGGGCGACGCGCCGTTCCAAACCCTGATCCCTGACGGGCAGCCCGCGCCGAAAAGCGTGCGGTAGAGAAAGGCAAAAAACCTAAGCCGCGCGACTCTCCTCAAGTGGCAACGCCGTGGTGTATTTGATTTCTTCCATGGCAAAGGACGACGACACATCGTGGAGCGATACCTTGGCGATGAGGGTTTTGTAGACACGATCGTAAGCTTCCGTGTCCTTGACGACGACGCGGAGCAGGTAATCGATCTCGCCAGCCATGCGATAGACCTCAACAATTTCCGGCATATCTTCGACAGCGCGCGCGAATTTCCGGAGCCAGACATCGTCATGCTCTTTGGTGCGAATTTGCACAAACACGGTCAGACCGAGATTGAGTTTTTTGCCGTTGAGCAACGCCACCTTGCCTTTGATGATTCCGGCGGTTTCCATTTTTTGGATGCGCTTCCAGCACGGGGTTTGCGAGAGCCCGACTTTCTCGGCGATATCGGCCAGAGATAACGAGGCGTCGGCCTGCAATAAACTGAGAATTTTACGGTCTATAAGGTCCATAGGAGGCATCCTGATTGGGAATATGGCCAAAGCGGCAAAGCTGGACATCGTGGTGTATTGTGCTCATATAGGAAATAATTTTCTAAATAAATCTATTTTTGGTAATATTTAAGGAAATTTTTCTATATTTTCACCGCCTTAACCACCTAATGAGGGCTTGAACGGCACGCCAACACAAGGGCGTGTATATCCTGCTGAAATGCGTATTTTTCTGATGAATAAGATTAAGACTCTTGGAAACTTGATGCCTCGAACTTAAGACCAGCCAACTTAGTACTCACGAGCCTAATGCCCCCGAATAAAGACCGAAACATGATGTCAAATATGATGGAGACCTTGCGGTCGATCCAACAACGCGATCCAGCAGCGCGGTCGTTGCTACAAATCGCTTTGCTATACCCCGGTGTGCGGATCATGGTGTTTCACCGTCTGGCCAACTTTCTGTGGCGGCACGGTTTGTATTTTCTTGGGCGTCTGGTGTCGGAGCTGGGCCGATTTTTCTGCGGCATCGAAATTCACCCTGGCGCCCGAATCGGCAAACGCTTTTTCATTGATCACGGCTTAGGCGTGGTGATTGGCGAAACCGCCGAAATAGGCGACGACGTAACCCTGTATCATGGCGTGACACTTGGTGGCTTATCGCCCGATAACGGGGTCGGCGGGAACCGGCATCCGAAAATCATGGACCGGGCCGTGATTGGCGCAGGCGCGCAAGTGCTTGGGCCGGTGGTGATCAATCCGTGCGCGCGGATCGGCGCCAATGCGGTCGTCATCAAAGATGTTCCTGCCTGCGCCATTGCCGTGGGCAATCCGGCGCGGGTGATCACCCAGACCGGAACACCAGAAACCACGGACACCTTTGAACCCTATGGCGTGACCCGGGATGACATCCCTGACCCGACAGCCAAGGTGATCAAAGGTCTGATGGCCGAGATCGCCGCCTTGCGCGCCCAGGTGGAAGACAGCCAGTCGGCCACGCCCCGCGCGCCAACAGCCTCCACTGAAGACCGCGCTGACCTTCAATAGGAAAATGGACCTAACGCCCCCAGAACCTCATGTTCAGCGGGCAAAGGCTCAATGTTAGGCGGGCAAAGCCCTGGTGTTTGGCGGGCAAAGCCCTTGCAACTATGCCCAATGGTCCCTAAGTCCTAATTTCTTAGTCGGACGGGGGCCTCATGGATTTTCTTGCGGAAGCTGCCATTTTTCTTGCTGCTGCGGTGCTGGTCGTGCCGCTGTCGCGGCGCCTCGGCCTTGGTGCCATTCTGGGCTACCTGATCGCCGGGGTGATTATCGGCCCCTTTGCCCTGGGACTGATCTCGGACGCGGAAGAGGTTCTGCACTTCGCTGAATTTGGTGTGGTGCTGCTGCTGTTCATTATTGGCCTTGAATTGCAACCGAGCCGATTGTGGGTGATGCGCAATGCGGTGTTTGGTCTGGGCGGTGCGCAGGTAACGCTAAGCGCCCTGCTCATTGGCGGCCTTGCCTATATGGCGGGCACCGGGTTTGGCCCAGCGGTGGTGATCGGGCTTGGTTTGGCGTTGTCATCGACCGCTTTTGTACTGCAATTGCTGGCTGAGAAAGGTCAACTGCCGACCCATCATGGCCGGTCCGCCTTCGCTATTCTGCTGTTCCAGGATGTGGCCGTCATTCCCATTCTGGCGGTGATTCCCATCCTTGGCGTGCAGGAAGCGACCGCCGATGGAGCATCGGTTTGGTTAGCGATTGGCCAAGTGGCGGGCGTGATCATCGCCGTCATCGTCGGCGGACACTATCTGTTGCGACCGGTGTTGCGCCTGGTGGCCTCGACCAAAATACCCGAACTCTTTACCGCCACCGGTTTGCTGATTGTGATCGGCACCTCATTGCTGATGTACACGGTCGGCGTGTCGATGGCCCTCGGGGCCTTTATGGCGGGCATGCTGTTGGCAGATTCCGAGTACAGCAAAGAGCTGGAAGCTGACATTGAGCCCTTTAAGGGCCTTTTGTTGGGCTTGTTCTTTATCTCGGTCGGTATGAGCGTCAACCTGGGTCTGGTGGCGGGCACCCCCGGCACGGTGTTCGGGCTGACCATCGCGCTCCTCACCTTGAAAGGTGCGATCCTGTATGTGTTGGGCCGTCTCTGGAAACTGAAACACCGGTCCGCCTTTGAACTGGCCTGTGTGCTGCCGCAGGGGGGAGAGTTTGCCTTTGTTATTTTCACCACGGCTGTAGTGGCCGGGGTGATGCCACAAAGCACGACAGACCTGCTGATCGTCGTGGTCGGATTGTCCATGGCCGCAACCCCTCTGCTGGGGCTGGCCAGTGAAAAAATGTTCAACAGACTGACCAAACCGTCAGAGCCGACCTATGAGAAACCGCCGGAAGAAGAAGGACATGTGATCATCGCGGGCTTCGGACGGTTTGGTCAGATCGTGGGGCGCATACTGGCGGCTCGAAAAATTCCCTTTACCGCCATGGACATCAGCGCCGCCCAAGTGGACTTCGTGAAACGCTACGGCAACAAAATCTACTACGGTGACGCCTCACGCCTTGATCTGCTGCGCGCGGCGAAGGCAGACGATGCACGGGCCTTTGTTCTGGCCATAGATGACGTTGAAGCCTCGCTGAAAACCGCAGCCGTGGTGCGCAAAAGCTTTCCCAAACTGGAAATATATGCGCGAGCCCGAAACCGACAGCATGCCTATCGCCTGATGGACCTGGGCATCATCATCATTTGGCGCGAGACCTTTGTGTCTTCGCTAGAGCTGACGCGGGATCTACTGGTTGGCCTGGGAGAAACGCAAAAACAGGCGGATGAATTTATTGATATCTTCCAAAATCATGATCGCATGCGGCTGTTCGAACATTACACACATCATTCCGACGATGAAAAAATGCAGGACCTGGCGAAAGAAGGTGCCAAGGAACTGGAAGAGATGTTCGCCCGGGATGCGGAAGAAACTGATCTGGCTCTAAAGCAACGGGCAGCTGAGTAAAACGAACGCATATGGGAGCCAAACGACGATCTTCAAACACGGCTCTCTCCTCTGCCAATGCCTCCCTGACGCTGCTCAAAGACGGCAAACCCAAACAAGCGCTCGACCACGCAGAACAGGCGCTGAAAGACGCACCGGCGCATCCTGCTCTGTGGCAAGTGATTGGACTCGCGGCTCTCAAATTGGGTCAAGCTGAGAAGTCAGCAACCGCCTTGGCCGCCTCTCTCAGCGCCAAGGCTGAGCAGCCCGGCATATGGGAAATCTACGGCGGTGTGTTGGAGAGTCTAGAGCGGCATGAGGATGCGCTGAACGCCTACACCCAAGCAACGCGATATTTTCCAAACACTCCAGATTCCTACCGCTTGCAAGGCGCCACATTACAGACGCTGATGCGCTTTGACGCGGCCATTTCTGCCTACGCTAAATCGCTGAGCCTGAATCCAAAACAGCCAGAGACGTGGTTGCAAAAAGGCACGTTGGAATTCACCACCGGAAACAGCACAGCCGCAGCACAGTCCTTCGCACAGGCGCTCTCCTACGATACGAATCTCGCGAAAGCCTGGCGCGGTCAGGGCGCAATACGGGCAGAACAAGGCAACCGTGAAGCGGCCATAGAAGACTTCCGTAAAGCCATCGCCCTGGACCCACGGGATGCGGCGACTCATCGTCAACTGGCCTCTGTGCTATGGGAGATGCACCACGTGGATCAAGCAGACGTGCTGTTTCAAAAGTCTCTGGCGCTTGACCCTGAGTGTGCCGCGACTTTGGCCAGCATGGCGGCCATGTATGAGCAAACCAATCGCCTTGAAGAGGCAGAAGCCGCAGCTGACCAAGCCCTGGCAAAAGACTCCCACAATACGCTCGCACAGATAGTCAAAGCGACCCTGGCCCGGCGCGCTGGCAAAAATGACATCGCGTTGCAGGCCCTCACCCAATTGTCAGCAACGGTGAGCACTCTCACGGAACGCGAAGCGGTGGCCTTTGAACTGGCGCGACTGCACGACAAACTGGGTCAGACGGAGGAGGCGTTTAAACATTTTTCAACTGGCAATGCGGCGCAAATTCAAAGTCCGACCGGTCAGCGTATCGATCACAAAAAGTACACCGCCCAGATCACACGTGAAGCCGAATTGCTTGAAACAGCAGCCCCTCTGCACCACCCATCCGCCCCGCTAATCGAGGGGCCCGCAGATCCGGTTTTTCTCATCGGGTTTCCACGATCGGGAACGACACTGTTGGATCAAGTGCTGAACAGCCATCCAGATGTGGCGGTGATGGAAGAGCGCCCCCCATTGGTGCAGGTGCACGAACGCCTAACCGCGTTGGAACTGAAGTCTGGAATCCCATTCACCCGGTTGGATGAAGAACAACGCCAAGCGGCCCGCCGGTATTATTTTGATATGGCGCGCACGTTTGTGCCCGATCTGGACAACCGACTGTTTATCGACAAATACCCCCTGAGCACAGCGAAAATCCGGATCATTAAACTGCTGTTTCCCGAGGCGCGCATTATCTTTGCCCTGCGTCATCCCTGCGACGTGGTGCTCAGCTGTTTCATGCAGCGTTTTGCATTGAACATGGCGATGACACATTTTACGTCTTTAAGTGGCGCAACTAATTTATACGCCCTGGTGATGGGGTTGTGGATCAAACACCATGCCGCACTGAATTTTAAAGTGCACACAATTCGCTATGAAGATGTCGTGCAAGACTTTGAATCTCAGATCAAAGGCGTATTGACCTTTCTCGGCCTGCCTTGGGACGAAGCCGTGTTGTCTTTTCATAAACATGCCCAGCAGCGCCACTTGCGTACAGCCAGTTCCAGTCAGGTCACACAACCTTTGTATACATCCGCGCTGGGCCGTTGGGAAAAATACGCAACGCATCTTGAGCCACACATGCACACCCTGCAACCATTCATAAAAAAATTTGGCTATGACAGTGATATTAGTGAGGGTAATTGACGCGAGACACAGGCCCCGGATGTTGTGAGACGGAACCGGGTGAGCGATAGTCCCTTGCATGAGTCACATTAAAACCTATGCGTTATTGAGTGTCGGTGCCATTTTGCTTTTGGTTACTGGCTTTGCTCTGAGCGAACGCGTTTTTCTCACCCGCTATCTCACTTACGAGGGGGACCCGCTGGCGTTACCCCTTGCCTGGTATGCCCCCTTAGAACCTGTGCGCGGTGCACAACAAGATGACCTGCCAATCGCGGATGCGCAGGACAGGCGTGTGCCGTCAGATGTTTTAGACTCTGTGACACAGTATTCTGCCGAGCAAGGGTCGCATTCTCTGATCATTGTTCATGACGGCGTGATTCAAACTGAGCAGTATTGGGGCGACGCAACGCGCGACACCCGCTTTAATCCCCAATCCATGTCCAAAGTTCTTGTTGCCTTACTGACCGGAATCGCGATTGACGAGGGGCATATTGCTTCAGTTGATGATCCGTTAAGCCTGTACATCGACGAATGGCGCGATGATCCGCGAGGCACAGCAACCATCCAGCAGACCTTGTGGATGACAGCCGGACTTGAACAATTATTAACGTCCTATGAGGTCCGTCCGTTTGGCCGGGGCGGTCGGTATGCGTTTGGCGATGATTTCATTGCTGAAGTTTTAGACTTAAAACTGAAAGACGCACCCGGCACCACATTTGAATACAACAACGACGAAACCAATGTCCTTGGCCTGGCGATTGAACGCGCCACCGGCAAACGTTACGCCGATTATTTATCCGAGAAACTATGGCAACCTCTGGGGCTGGCTGACGCTGCGCTATACGTGGACCATGAAGGTGGCACCTCATTTAAACACTGTTGCGCATTCTCGCGCCCCTACGATTGGGCCAAGATTGGTCTGTTGATTGCAAATAATGGCCAATGGAAAGGCTATCAAATTGTTTCAGCAGACTGGATAAATGCCATGACGACAGGGTCCCCGCTGAACAAAAATTACGGGTATTTGATGTGGCTTGGCAGCGATTACATCCGTCGTGGGAAATCGGCCCCGCCAGGCAGTGGTCTTCCCGTTGCACCGGAAGGCTATGCTGCAGATGATATGATTGTATTGCTTGGGCTGGGAGAGCAACGGGTATGGATTTCTCCGGCCAACAAATTGGTTATTGTGCGCGGAACGCGCACCTGGGCACCTTCATGGAACGAAACAAAGATTGCTAACATGATCTTGCGCGCGCTGCAGTAGGTGATGTTTGCAGTGCGCGGAACGTATCTGCTGAACAAGACCCCCGTTTATATTAAGTCAAAAAAGCCCCGTGCGCTGCATGAGGGAGGAGAGCGCCGCACGGGGCTGAATTGTTCTATCGCGTCGTGTTTTTTCTACGAACTTTAGCTATTTTTTTCAAACTCTTTCATCTCCCGTTCAACTTCGTCCTTAGCTTTGCCGTATTTTTCCTGAATTTTCCCAACCAAAATTTTACGATCGCCATTGATTTGATCTAATTCATCATCGGTCAACTGGCCCCACTTCTTCTTGATACGGCCTTTAACTTGTTCCCAGTTGCCTTCAATAATGTTCTCATCCATCTATGATCTCCTTTGAGTTCTGTGGCGTAGAAATTTTCTTTATGTGCGTAGAAAGCAGTTCGCCAGAGTTCCCGCCCTACGCTTATTCTGGCGCATCTTGTAAATGCTTGCTCTTTCATCAGAACATCTTGCATCAGCGAATTTCACATGACTCAGATTAACGTCCTGCGGCGGGCCGTTTTCCCTTGTTTTCCGCATCTTTTAGATCTTGCTTTTCCGCGCTTTCGACGGCTTTTTTTGCTTTCTTAGCCGCGTCGTCGACTTTGCCAGACTCAATGAATTTTTTCTGGCGCTCGTTGTAGTCTCGTGCGGCTTCTCGATTGCCTTCGCCCTGATTCGGATTTGGGTTGGCGTTTGATTTTTTGTTATCACTTTCGCTTGTCATAACATTCTTCTCCATTTGAAAGAGTTAAACCGCCCCTCTCTCTTCTATTCGCTTAACGATGTGGAAAGACAAAAGTTTCCAAAAAACTGTAAAAAATGCTGTCTCACATTTTTGTCTTAGAATCGGCATGAGACCTGTCTATTGGGTCTTCTAAGCCGTAACGACAGTTTGTCATCACGACTTCTCATGTAAGGCACGAATATCTGATTGATCTGTGCGACTATTGGTGTGAAATGAGTCTGTGCAGTGAAGGGATGGAAAAATGCCGCAGCGCAGCCACATTCAACGCTGGCGCGGTGTCGCCGAGTAATCGTGCAATTTATAGAGTGAGGTTGCGTAATTTAGACGACTGGATATCTTGCATAGCGACGCACCGACCAAACCCCGAGGACCAAAACGAACACCGCTAAGCCCATTGCCGGCCCGAGTGTTGATCGCGCCACCTTGTCGATCCCCCAATCACTGTAGTCAAAGGTAGGAATCTGATCGAACTCTTCGGACGTCATACGACTGCCCTTGACCACACGACTGGTAAAAAACCCACGCCAGTTTTCGTGGAAATCCAAAACCTGCGTAACGAAGTCTGAAAACCGTTCCGTACCCGTACCAGACACCCCATTTAAGGCGTTCTGAGCGACAATGGCCGGAGACACATATTGCAACAGATCCACCAGACCTTGCCGACGCGCGGCTTGAAGATCAAAGGCTTCAAGGAGGGGTTGAGTGGCCCGCTCCACGGCTGAGTCCGTGGCCATCACCTGTATAAAAAACTGATCAGCGTTGGCGTCTCCGCCCGCCATTTCAGGGTGGTCAAAGAAAAAGGCTTCACGGGATTCAGCGGCTTCCTGATCCGCGACCTCGGTCGCTTCGCGCATTTCCGTTGTTAATTCCACCCGCGATGGTGCCGGAAACAGCGTTGTGGCGGCCACATTCACCAGCGCCGGAATGACCACAACAAACACCAGCCACAGGTTGGCAAGAATCACACCATTGGTGACGGAAGGTTTGTTCCAGGCATTCACAAACAGCGCCAGGCCAAACCAGAAAAAGGCATAGAGCGAGACCACCAGAAACCATAACCCAAAGCGCGCCCACACAGCGGCGGAAGACAGATTAGGTTCCGTCAGCGCCACGGCGGCAAGCCCGACCACTAGCAACAGCAGGAAAATCAGCACCGCGCGGGCTGCGCCTTTGGCCAAAATAAAGGCTGTTTTGGAAACCCCATGGGCCAGGACGAGGCTAAGCACACCGCTTTCTTTTTCCCGCGACATCAGATCGAACGTGAGGGCAACGATGAAGATGGGGAGCAAGAAGACAATAACGAAGGCAACATCAAAGCTGCCCGCCAAGACGTTCAAAGGGTTTTGAATTTCGGTTTCGTTGAGGAAGGTGAGCGCCGGATGTGCTGTGACTTTGTAGTAAGTGGGCTGCACATCGGTCTGACCGATCGACAAACCGGCCAAAGGCGTTGGAGGTAAGACTGTATAGTGACTGAGCACCGACAAGCCCACAGCCCCCGGACTGGCGGCTGGCGGTGGGGGTTGAGAGGTGTCGGCTTCCCAGCGTTCAACAGATCCCTTTAACGCAGATTGCGTAACCATCTCATCGCTGTTGAGAGCGCTTCCCATTTCGGCCATCTGGTCGATGCGAGCGGCGCCATTGAGGGCGGCGAGAATGGTCAGCACCAGAAGCAAGCCTAGCACCAACCACCACATACGATTGTGACGCAGAATAACCCACTCTTGCGCGAAGACAGACCCAAAACCGTTCATCACACTCTCCCTAGCCCAACGTGACTTTGACTTTGCGCGCCGACAGCACACCGGCAGCGATTGAGAGGCCGAGCCACAAGAACATCACCATAAAACTAGGACCCAGCCGGGTGAGAATTTGGCCCAAGGACGCTTGCTGATATTCAAAAGGTTCGACAGAAGCCCACAACCCGGAATCAGCCCGATAATCAGCTTGGCCTGCTTCAGAGTTAAAGGTGATGTCATTGTTCATTTTCTCGATCAATTCACGGCGGTAGGTCTCGGCCTGACGGGTAAAATCGAGGTGGTGCGTCAGGGATGTGCCAGAGAGTTCCATTGAAGCGAGTTGTGCCGCCAAGCGCGGCGAAGCGACGCTAAAAGTTTGATGCAAACCGGTTTGCTGATCGAAGATGCCATGCAGCTCGGAATAATATTTATCGAAAACCTGATTGCCCAGTTTTTCCTGCAGATCAAAGATCATGCCTTGGAAATTTATAGGCAGTTCCTCAACCGTTTCGGCTTTGTACAGGGCCAGTGTTTGTTCCTGGCGTTGCTGCACAATGGTATCGGGGCTGACGCCATCCAAACCCGATTGCAACGCTTCTTCGATATTCTTTTGAAAGGCCACAGCGGTTGGCGTTGGGTAGAGCAATCGGGACACATCTGATGCGGCGCGCGGCAATACAAAGCTGGAGATCGCCCAGAACCCAACCATGACAACCAGGGCCGCCTGCGCTGATTTCACATTGGCGGAGACAGCCAGGGTCAAAAACAAAAAGATCAAAGCATAAACGATATAGACCAGCACAAGGACAACGCCATGCGCCAGATACGCACTGCCACCGGGACTGATTAACAGACCAATCAAGCCCAACACCAGAACGGGACCGATAAAAACGCCGAGTGCCGCGCAGGCCCCAAGCGCCTTGCCAAACAGCAATTGCACCGGCGAGATTTGCATGCTGAGCACCTGACGCAAAGTGCCAGCTTCCCGTTCCCCGGCGAAAGAGGGAAAGGCCAACAGGATCACCAGCAGCGGCAGGAGCATTTGCAGCGTAAAGGCGGCGGTCAGTTCCCCAAAACGGGCGATGGCGGTCATATCGCGAGCCGGCTCGCCCTCGGCGTCATTCTGTTTGTGCGCTTCGAGCCAGATCGAGACGCCCGTATAACTGCCGATGCCTGTGTCAAAAAACGACAACGGCGTTACCGGTTTAAACGCATACAAACCATAGTGCGCAGCCGCATGGGGGTTTTTATCGCCCTGGGCGGCGAACTGCATGTTGACGATTTCCTGAGCGGACGCACGTTCGGTGGAAATATCAGCAAAGCGCTGCGCCGCCGTCCCCAAGGCTGCCACCAGCATCACGGCCAGAATCCCGGCCGACCATTTGATTCGCCCGTCGCGAATGATTTCCCGAAATTCCTTTCGGGCCACAGTCAAAATCATGGTGCGCTCCGTTTCTTAGCTGCGCGTGTCCAGCATGTTTCTATTGCACTGGCACTTTATTTTACTGGCACTGTGGTGCGGAAGATTTGTTTGTCGAAGTCATCCACAAACGCATCAATGCGCACGTCCCACTCTCCAGGGATGATTAATTGATCAAACATGAAATGGAACATACCGGGACTGACCATTTCACCTCGTCCTTCAATGCCTTCAAGCCCAGCGGTCGGCAGCGCCCAGCTCATGGTGACGTCGACCATTTCAACCGGGTTGCCGGCATCATCTTTAAACTCGACCATGACCATATTAGAAGCGGTCGTGCTGGCCGGATCGACACTCATATCGGCCGTATATTTGCCTTTAACCACTGTGGCCTGGAAACCGCCACCCATCATGCCGGCCATGCCACCACCGCCCATTTCCATAGTGGCGCGCGGTGGGGTGACGAGCGTCAGTGAAACCGCGGCCCCGATGATCAAGACCATGGCCGCGTATTCCATTTTAATTGTCCGGCGTAATTTTTCGGGGGCTGCCGGATCCGCTTTCTCCAAAGCCGGCGTGAGTTTTATCTTATTGATGGCGGCCAGACCAAGCAGCGCCAGGAAAACAATGATTTTTAAGGTCAGACGCAGACCATAATCTGTGGAGAGCATGTTTGCGGGTGACTCAACCTGGAACCAGGTGATCACAGCGCCTGAAACAAACAAGGCACCGACAGTCCAGACAGCACGCTCGGAGAACTGTACCATCACCGCACCAGCTTCTTTAACCTCGGCCACTTGCGCGGTTTTCGCGAGCGGATACAACGCCGCCAACCAATAGGCTGCACAGAACAGGTGAACAGCAACCATGGTCGCCATCAGCCACACCGGTGGAGCCGTAGCCGCATGGCCCGTGACCAAGAAACTGCCGACCGCAACGACACTGCCGAGTGTTAAAAGGGCCGTCGGTTTTTGAGCCGGGTCTTTGCCAAAGGCAAAAAATAGAATCAGCAAACCGGGAATCCCAATTAACGCGCTGGGGGCAAGGGTTGAATTGAGGCTCTGCATCCAGCTGTCTAGCGAGAAAATGGCGGTGACCCCGCCAAGCATCATTTCGGCCCCTCCGAACCCTAACGCGAGGACGTAGGTGACTGCCGCGACGACGGCAGACAGACGACCCATTTTGTAGACCGACGCTTCAACTGTGGCCGGAATGGTCATGGTGAGGATGAACAAAGCTGCTCCCGCTGCGAGCAACATGGTCCCGTATTGGACAAAGCGATTGATGGCCACGGGCACGACCCAACCACTGGTTTCGCCGCCACCGGCGGCAACGTCTTCCATGGACGCAACAGCTTCACCCACTGCAAACACGACACTGCCGCCGACGGGGTGAGTATCTGCTGAAATCACGCGATAGGTGGCGATGTAAGTGCCATTTGGCAATTCACCGTTCAGCGGCAAGATCACATCGTAGCCATCCACACGCCACTCTCCCGGATCACCGACTTCCTTACCCGTGCGGTCCAGCACTTTGATGAAAATAGGACCGACGTTTTCATTGAAGTTGAAAATGACTTCCTTGGGAGACACATCGAGACTGGAATCTGCGGCAGGGTTTGAGCCCAGCAAAACAGCATGGGACCAAGCGGGACCAATAAGGCCAATACTAAGCGCGATGGCAGCCAAAAGCAGAGTGTACAAGCGAGTCATGAGTCTTCCCCAAAATCAACCAGCCCCCAGAGCTGGTATAGCAGCGTTTAGATGATACGAGAGTTTATCTCAAACGAAGGCGCACAGGCCAGCCCATCTGGCCAGCCTGTGCCCAAAACCGAGCCCTATTGGGCTTCAGCCGTCTGTTCTGTTGGTGTTGTGCCCGTCATTTCCAGATCTTCGCGTGACCATTCCCATGGGTACTGTGGCATCTCTGGCTTGTAGAGCACCGTGTAGGGGGCCGGATGTGCAGTTGAGCCCATAAACTCTTCAAACTTTTTGCCGAACTCGGGATCTTTTATGTCCAAAGCGGTTTCTGGCAAGTCTGTGTAGGGATCCCGGCTGTCGGCACAGATATTAACCATCTGCCAGAACAAAATTTTTCCGGGTTCATCGGGCAGTTTCGCGCGAAACTTAAAGCCTTCGAATCGGTTGTATGGGGTCACCGAGGATGGATTTTTCCAAATGATGGTATCAACCGTGCGCGTGATCGGGCGGCCCCCATCTCCGGCAACCGGCGGATTCACTTCGCGCATTTCCACTTCGACTTCCCATTCCCGCGTGTTCATCGGAGTGACGCGATAAACGCCCTCGGGAATTTTGACACGTACTTCTTTGACGTCTTCTGCCAAACAGCCGTGCGCCACACGCGCTTCCATATCCGCCATATAGCCAGCCGGTGCACGCAGTGTGGTCATGTAGTTGTGCGCGGACGCAGAAGTTGCGGCAAGGAGTGCGGTGGCCCCGGCGGCAACGGTTGTGCGTAACATCTTCTTCATCATAAATCCCTCCCAGGATGTGTTGGTTGTGTGGTGTGTAACGACCTAACGAACTGAGGAGTTATGAGCCAAACAGACCAGAAAAAGCCCACCCGAGTGTCTTAGGAAACCTTGTAAGCGACCGTGCCTGGTGGATTATCAAACCAGCCTGGATCGCCATCCCCGTCCAGGGTTTCCCGTATTTTGACGACTGTAAACATGCCGCCCATCTCTAAATTACCAAACGGCCCGTTGCCCATCATCATCGGCAGCGTGTTCTCCGGGCCCATCATATGCATGGAGTGATCCTGATGATCCCCCATGCCATTTTCCCCCATAGCCATGAACCCTGGCACTTTTTGCATGATCCGCATAGCCACCTGACTTTGATCGACCCCCAGCGGATTTGGCACATCGTGTCCCATGGCGTTCATGGTGTGATGAGAGAAATGGCAGTGAAACGCCCAATCGCCTGGAATCGCATCAAACTCAATATCCCGGGTTTGACCAACGCCAACGATTTCCGTGGTTTCAGAACGCCATTGGACCTCGGGCCAGCGCCCGCCATCTGAGCCGGTGACTTGAAACTGATGGCCATGCAGATGCATAGGATGATTCCACATGGACAGATTGCCGATGCGGATTCGGACCCGGTCTCCCGCCTGTGCAATGGGATATTCAATGGCTGGGAAAACTTTGCTGTTCATCGTCCACAAATCAAACTCGACCATCACGGCGGGATCGGGCCGGTAGGTACCAGGATGAATCGCCCAGTTGTGCAGCATAATCGCGTAATCGCGATCGATCTTCTTCGGTTCACCGCCTTTCGGGTGGATGATGAACATGCCCATCATACCGACCGCCAATTGCACCATTTCATCGGCGTGCGGATGGTACATATGGGTGCCATGCTGAATGAGGTCAAACTCATAGGCAAAGGTTTCGCCGGGGGGGATATGCGGCTGACTAAGACCGCCAACGCCGTCCATACCACTCGGCAGCAACAGGCCATGCCAGTGAATAGTGGTGTGCTCAGGCAAGTTATTGGTGACGAGAATACGGACCCGATCACCCTCGAACGCTTCTATGGTTGGCCCCGGCGTGCTGCCGTTGTAGCCCCAGCACTTGGCCGTCGTACCTGGCGCAAACTCATGCTCGATTTCCTCGGCGACCAAACGGAACTCTTTGACCCCGTCGTTCATCTCAAAAGGCAGCGTTGATCCGTTGAGGGTCCGCACCGGTGTATAGCCCGTTGCATTACGAGGCGTTGCGGCAACCGTTTGCGCTTCGGCATCGGAACGACCGAGTAACGCGGCACCCGCGCCGGCGACAAGTGAAGATAAAAGAGAGCGGCGACCGCGGTTCATGAGGCGTCTCCTAGGATTTTTGCATCTGTATTGTTTGGATCGGTCTCTGTCTGGGCTTGCTGGGGCCGATCCAGCTGACCACCAACCGCGGCCATCAGCTCGGCCCGCGCAATCCAATAGTCTGTCAGGGCTTCGAGATGTTCGCGGTACACTTCGTTCTCATGTTGCTCCGCTTCTAAGACCTCAAAGGCTCCGGTTAGCATGTAATTATATTCCGCCAACGTGAGTCTGGTGAGGCGCTGCTTGAGCGGCAAAAGTATGTCCAACAAATGTGCCGCCTTTTGACGATTCACGGTGAGCGCTGTTGTGGCCCGGCGCACGTCCGCGCGCACACTGGCTTCTTTGGCCACGAGTTCATCCTGTAGCTGACGCAGTTCGAGCAGCGCGTGGGTCACGCGGCCCTGCCCTTGGTCAAAAATAGGTAGCGGAAATTCGAGGCTGGGACCGATCAACCACTCACCCTCGGGCTCGCGTTCGGCGCTGACCCCAAGTTCCATATCATCGAGCAGCCGAAAGTTCTGCTCGAGCCCAAGATGATCTGCCGCGGCTCGGAGCCCAGCGCGCATGGCCTGGAGATCAAAGCGCTCGCGCAACGCCTGATCTTCAAGTGTTGCCGTGACCAGGGTCTGATCCGGCAACGCGGGTAAGCGAGCTAGCAAAGACCAATCTGCCGTTGATGGCAAGCCGAGCAACTCGATCAGGTCGATCTCTGTTGCCGCAACCTCTTGCTCAGCGTCCATAGATGCCACAGTGGCTTCTTCCGCATCGGCCTGAAATTCTACCAGTTCTAATTCGGTGATGTTGCCTGCCGTATGAAAGGCTTTGGCAAGATCTGCAGCGTCGCGGGCTGTGCTGGCGATGGCAGCAACAGCCTCGCGCTGATTGCGGGCACCGACATGGGCAAAGTAGGCCGAGCGCACCTCAGCCGTGAACGCGATCAGGTCCGCAGCAAGTTCCAGTTGAACGTTTTCGTATTCTGCTTGGGCGATTTTTTGACGCGCCGGACGCATCAACAAAGAGACAAAATTCTGCACCAGTCCAAATTCTAGGTTGGTGCCAGACTCGGTCGATGGCCGGACCATGACCTCGAACATGGGGTTTTCCAAGAGACCGGCCTCAACCAGGTCCGCCTGGGCAATACCAAGCTCGGCATAGCGGGCCTGCTGGCCGCGATTGTTGAGAAGCGCAACAGCAACGGCGGCCTCTGCTGTCAGCGGCTCTGACAACAACCCTTGAACCCGCGCATCAACAGCGGCGTCTTCAGCACCACCGGTGCGCCAGACAATGGGATCTGACGTGCGCGTGGCAATCAAGGTGCCAAAATCACGCACAGCGGCTTCAGGGTCTGGCGTTGCGCAGGCCGATAAGGCGGCTACAGCGATTAGAGGGAGGATGGATGATGTAAATTTTGAGCTGGCCGGAGCCATAAGATTTCTCTCTGCAAATATAACACATTCGTTAAAAGGTCAGGCGGTAACGGCAGCCTATGCCGTGCCTGGACACGCAGAGAGTTTTTAGAGGCGGAGTCTTTGGGTGGTCAGGTAAAGCTGAGACCCAGGCGGATCATGACCGGTGACCAGCACTAGCGCACGTGACACCTGCGGCGATGGCAGTGTGGTTTGATCATAGATGAACAGGTCAAATGTCAGATCAGAGGGGGTGCTGCGGTCGGACGGAACACCAAGCAACATGTGCAGGTCCGTTGCATCACAGACAGAGGCGCAGGCATCGCCCCAAAAATCTTGGGGTTGTGGTGCGCTGTGCTCAGCACAGGGTGCTGCTGCTAAATCTTGAGCTTGGGCTCCAGTAGCTGGATGCGACTGGGCAAAAACCGACACAACCAATGCCACTGCCAGCGAGAAGGCAGTGAAAGATGCGGTCAAAGCTTTGGTCAAACGACGCAGCATGGAATGTCCGGTGTTGTTATCTTGTGTATATTTATGACTCTGCTTCCCGCTACGAGTCTAGTGTTTCCGGTACAGTGCTCATAAAACCCCGATAAAATATTGATTCCACAGCACAAAAGAGCATGCTGCACCTCATCTATTTTATAAAATGAGAGCGAGTTCTGAGATGACAACATTGATCATTGGCGGCACAGGCCGCGTTGGCGGACCGGCGGCACAGGCGCTCGCGGCACAAGGCAAAGACGTGCGTGTCCTCACACGCTCGGCTGAAAAGGCTGACGCTTTGTCAGACGGCATTACTGGTGTTGTTGGAGATCTCGACACCGCAAACAGTTTGGCAGCCGCTTTCGACGGTGTCGATCAACTGCTGCTGATCACCGCCAATGGCGAGACAGAACAACAGCGTGGCACCAATGCGGTGCAGGCGGCGGTCGATGCTGGTGTGAAGAAGATTGTGTTCTTATCGGTTAAGCTTTCGGACGAAGCGATGAAGGTGCCACACTACGCCAGCAAGGTTGTCATTGAAGACGCCATTCGCGCCTCGGGCATCATTTCTGTCATCTTGCGGCCTGATTTCTTCTTTCAAAATGACCTGTTGCTGGGACGCGCCATTGCCGGTGCAGGCTTGTACACCATGCCCATCGGCAATAAAGGACAAAACAGAATCGATACCCGTGACATCGCGGATGCCGCTGCGCGCGCGCTAACCACCAAGGAGTTAGACAGTCACGATATCGCCTTGTACGGACCAAAAACCTGGACTGCGGACGAAATCGCCACGTTGTATGGTGAGCACCTTGGCCGGGAGGTGCGCTACGCTGGCGATGATCTGGACGCCTGGGAAGCAAGCTCCAAAGCGTTCATGCCGCCCTGGCTGCTAGGCGCTTTAAAAGCCGGGTTTGCCAAGATGCAAAAGATGGGCAGCGTGGCCTCTAACAATGAAATTGCGAAGAGTGAACAAGCTGTCGGACATCCCTTACGACGGTTTGAAGACTTCGTTGCCGAAGTGACGCCCGCCTGGAAAAATTAGCGGGCGTACTCCACGAACCTTTTAGTCTGTCGCTACAGGCGCACTCTGAGGCGACGTTGCAATGGTCGAAAGCGGTTTGCAGCTCTGTGTTGTGCATAGGCTGACAATTCCGGTCCAACGGTCGAGACGGTACATAAACGTGGTCTCGGATTTACCAGATGCAACGAGGTCATAGCGTGCAGAATACAGGTTCTGCGTCCATAATGTTGCACTCAAGATTAAGGTGGAGATGACAACTGCCCGGGACAAACCGGTGGGCAGGAGACGGCCCATCAGTCCCGTTTTCTTCGGCATCTTCGCCATTAGTGGTTCCTCATCCTCGGGAACCTTTGGGCGCGGTGGAATGATTTTGGTTTTTACGTCAGACATTTAAACCTCCTTCTCCCTGAGTTGGGCTGGCCGGAGGACACCGACCAATATGTAACGTTTGGGAGACACATATAGTTGCAGAATTTTGAATAAATTCTTAGGTCTTTAAATTAAAGCACAGAAAATAAGACTGCGATGGTCAAAATATGGCCTAATGAAACACACTGATGAGGATTATCCGATGAACTGGAGACCGAGAACATGACAAGCCTATCGCCTTACGCCCCTGCCGCAGATCGATCTTTAAAAGGGCGAACATTGTTCATCACCGGCGGCAGCCGCGGCATCGGGCTGGCCATTGCCAAACGCGCGGCTCAGGACGGGGCGAATGTGGCCATTGCGGCGAAGACCACCAAGCCCCATCCTAAGCTACCTGGCACCATTCATACGGCAGCGGAAGACATTCAACAGGCTGGGGGTCAAGCGCTGGCCATACAAATGGATTTGCGAAATGACGCAGAAGTGGCTGAGGCGGTCGCCGCAACGGTAGAGAAATTCGGCGCTATAGATATTCTGATTAACAATGCCAGTGCCGTGGCGTTGGGTGGCGTTGCAGATGTGCCGATGCGGCGCATCGACCTAATGCATCAAATCAATCTGCGTGGCACGTTATTGGCTGCACGCACCTGCCTGCCGCACCTCAAGGCTGGAACCAACCCACACATCCTAACGCTATCACCGCCGCCGAGCCTGGACCCGAAGTGGTACAAAGGGACTCTGCCCTACACCTTGGCGAAAATGGGCATGAGCTTTGCCACCATTGGCCTCTCTGAAGACTTTAAGGAACACGGTGTTGCCGCCAATGCCCTGTGGCCACGCACCGCTATCGACACGGCAGCCATCCGGCATGAGTTGGGAGGTGATGCCATGATCAAGCATTGTCGTACCACAGACATTGTTGCGGATGCGGCGCATGCCATTCTGACCCGCGATGCCAAGACCACCACGGGCAATTTCTTTCTGGATGATAAAGTTCTGGCGGAAGAAGGCGTGTCAGATCTGACATCTTACGCCGTTGAGCCTGGTCAGCCGTTGGTTCTGGATTTCTATTTAGATGCCGGCCCGGACGGCACCATGGACGGATACCTACGGCTGCCCATGTAAAAGAAGGGTCGCTTCGAAAGCTGCCTAGAGCGTCTGCGCCAATTTAATGGCATCGGACGTCGCCGCCCAAATGCCACGTGGCGCGACACAATCGCCAATCGCCAAGGCACCTTCAGGAACACTGTTCGCCGTGGTGCCTGTGTTCAACACAATGGCATCAAAGGGCCCAATGTGCTCTCCGTTGGTCAAGTGGACTGTATTGCTTACAACCTCTTTGACCATGCTTTCGGTAAGCACGGTGATGCCGTCCTGACGCAAACGCGGGGTCACCGATTTAATCTCCCACGTAAGAGTTAATGCGGCTTCTCCAAGAGAGCGCTCAGGCGTTGTCACTGTGACATGGGACACTGCCGGATCCGCCGCCAGTGTTTCCACTAGAGAGACCGCAGGCCAGCCGCCCTCTTCATCAATCACCAGAACATTGCCACTGACGCTGGATTTACCAGAAAGAACATCGCGTCCTGATGGCAAGCCTTCCTTGCCGGGAATGCCATCAAACAAATAGGGTCGGCGTTGCCATAGCGCCGTGTGACCAGGATCGGCACCGATGGCCCAGATCACGCTGTCGGCCTCAACGTCATCTTCTGACGTCACTTCATGATTGAGCACCACGCGGACTTGCAAGCGTTCCAGTTCGTCTTTCCACCAGGCCAAAGCAGGCAACATCTCCGCGCGATGCGGGGCAGAGGCCGCAAGACGCATTTGACCGCCCAGCTCCGCATACTTTTCATAAACGGTGACGCGATGGCCACGCTTGGCCAGAACCCGCGCAGCTTCTAAACCCGCGGGTCCGGCACCGATGACGGCGACAGATTTGGGAGCGCCCGTAGCATTCGTATCATTCAACTCTGTCTCACGACCAGCCGCCGGGTTGATAACGCAGGATCCAGGCATGCCACGGAATACAAAACCGACACAAGCTTGGTTGCACGACATACATGGGCGAATGGTATGAGCTAGCCCGGACTCCACCTTCCGGCCCCATTCGGGGTCAGCAATCCAGGTGCGCGCCATGGCAATAATGTCAGCACCACCTTCGGCGATAACCTGTTCTGCATCTTCCGGTGAGCGAATACGACCGGCGAGGACAACAGGCACGGAAAGCGCCTGCTTGAACACCTGACCTTCATCACGCAATTGCACGCGCGGTTGCGCCATATGTGGGATAGAGGAAGATTGCGGCGGCGACCAGCCAGATCCCGTCATCACGCTGACGTAATCCACCAGACCCGCTTCAGCCAGTGCTTTCATGTTGGCGGTGGATTCTTCCAGCCCATAATCCATGGGTGAGCCTGGAATATCGTGACGGGCGGAGGTGCGCACGCCGACCGCGATGGCATCGCCAACATTTTCCCGAACAGATTCGAAAATTTGACGAATGAAGCGTAAGCGGTTTTCGAATGAGCCACCGTAACAATCTGTGCGACGGTTCAACACCGGTGATAGGAACGATCCTAATAGGTAATCCGTAGACGTTTGTATTTCGATGGCATCCAGGCCCGCCTGCTTGCAGCGGGCCGCGGCCTCGCCATAAGCTTTGATCAGTTCGTTGATCTCGGCTTGTGTAATTTGTTTTGGCACTTCACCTGCCGTATTGGGAACCGGTGATGGTGCTAAGGCAACACCACCGCGAATAAAGCTATCTTTATGGCCGCCGTGCCACAGCGTGATCGCAAGTCGAGATCCGGCTGCACGAATATCTTCAGCTGTACGGCGCAAGCTCGGGATCACCTCATCGGTATACAGTCGAATACCAAGGCTACGGCTAACGGTGCTGGTGTGCACAGGCGCGGACTCACTGCCAACCATCGCCGCACCACCTTTGGCACGGGCCATAAGATAACCGTGAAAGCGATCACTAATTCCCACCTGTCCATCCCCCAGCGCCATGCCATGGCCGCTGACCACCGCGCGATGGCGGAGTTCAATTGGGCCAAGCTTTATGGGCGCAAGAAGGTTGGGATAGGTGGACTGGCTCATTGTGCGCTAGGAACGACGAAGTTGTAGTAGAAGGATGTGGGTGTTTCTGTGGGACCAAACGGACCTGGCACCTTGTTGCTGACCGGCTCCATGCTTTTCAGATAAGCCGCCAATGCATAGGCGTCTTGATCTTTTAAATTCGCAAAAGCGCGCCACGGCATCACCGGCGACAGTATGCGACCGTCAGGCCGCACACCCGTGCGCAGAGCGGTAACAATATCCTCTTCCGACCAGGACCCCAGACCGGTTTCCATATCGGGTGTGAGGTTCGGGCCATAGTACACACCCAGGCCAGGAATGCCGTAACCCACTTCACTGCCTGACAGACTTGGCCCATGCGGCGCTCCTATCAACACACCAGGTGTGTGACACTCAACACAGACCATGACTTCTGATAAATACTCGCCGCGCTCTTCCGGCGATTCTGCAAAAGCTGTTGAGGTGAAGGACAAACAAAAAAATGCTGCAGCAAATGCAAAAACTTTAGTCACCATGGGGGTGCTCCGAAAAAACCGTGCTGATAATCTGTCTAGCGGGTTTCAGCGTTCAGGGGAACCTCGTCATCATAGACATGATCTGGCAACGGCAGACCTGCGAGATCAGCCGTAGACAGATGATCTGATAGGGTAATATTTAGGCTTTCAATGACGGCTGCTAATTGGCGGGTGTGTTGCGCCATATGCCAAGCTGTGCGCTCTAACAAATCATCGACTGACTGCGCACCATAGTAGGTTTCGAGTGTTTCGGGAAGCCGGCTTCCAGCATTCGTACTATACCACCATGCCTGAAAATCGACTGCGACCAAAGCGCCAAAATCAGAAACAGCATCGCCATCACAAATAGCCTCGGACGGCTGACGTTCAAAAAACTCAAACGTTAGAACGCCACCCTTAGCCGCTTCGAGAAACGCCTGAGCGATGACAAAGATGTGATAGCTGAGAGCTAAATAGGTGCGGTCGCGACCCGGCAATTTTTTTCGCAGTACTTTAAGCGGCAACTGTCGCGCATGAGATTGCGCAACAGTCAGAATACGCTCAACTTTTGCAACCAATTCTGTAACGGCGAGACCTTTGGCCGGGCCATCAACTCCAACAAAGACCGCCACATCACGCAGGTTTTGGGCGAAGACAAAGCGTTGCCCCTGGGAGACAACGGGGACGGACTTCGCCCCGAGTGCCTGCAAAGCAGCCAAGCCATCGTCATCCGCAAGGACGTTGACGCTTTCAAAAGCCACAGCGTGCTGGGTAAGGAATTCCTTGGCTTTCAAACAACTGGAGCATCCAGGTTGCCAGAACACGCGGTAAGGCTCAGGCATGAATGGAGTCCTTGTGTTAGAAGGGCTTCACTTTACCCAGGAACGCTACGGTGGCAATGAGCGCATACATAGTGAGAACCGCGACCAGTGTTTTATTAATGGTCTTGGTGATGATGGCTTCGCGCTCGGGGGTCGAGCCATGTTCGGCCAATTCCATGAACGGTTTGATGAACGGGCGGAAACAAATGTCAATCGCCATGGCCGCATAAAACACACAACCAAACAGCAGAATTTTTACTGCGAACCAGCCTTCTTGAAGCGGCCCATTGCCAAATAACGACCACAACCCAACACCGACGTAGACCGTGCCAAGCACGCCTTCGAGGCCGAACTGTGCCAGCATCAGCTTTTCAGCTAGGGGCTTGCCTTCGTTCTGGCCAATTAAAATGACCATATAAATCCAGCCCAGACCAACGCCCCAGCCCGCCACAAATAACCACGTGGGGATCTCATAAAGCCCCAGAGAAGCCGCGAGATGGAGACCAACCGGAAAGATCAGCGCAAAACAAATGCGCGGCAGGAAATCAATAAGAAGACCCATCTTCATGATGGTGGCCCGGGTTTCAAAACTCAGGTCCACGCGTTTGGCATAAACCGCCGAGAGGAACACACCAACATCGGCACCAAGCCAGAACACGAACAGGAGAATGTGGATAAACCCCCAGACCAAATAACTTTCCATACTCTTTTCTCTCCTTAAAACGACGTACCAATTCGCTGCGATCCGGCATTACCGATCAAAAAATTCCACAATGGTTTGCGCAACACCAGCATGATCAGCTGGCATGTCCTTGACCGTGTAATCGGCTGGCCCAGAAGCAACTGCAGACTTGGTCATGGGAGACTCAGGGCCACCCAACAACAAAGGACATTGCATCTTAGGCAGGCGTTCCGACATGGGATAGCTAAAGTGTGCTTTGTATGCCGCCTGGTAAATATCATAAGCCTTGAACAAATCGAGCGTGCGGCGCTGAATTACTTCTGGATCAATATCGGGCTCGCCAAAACGTGAAATATTAGCCGCCTTGCGTTCGAACCACGGGTTAAACAATTCTTGATCGCGCACCATGTTCCACACAAAAATCCAATGGCCGCCGAAGTCATCAAAGGGAATATCTGGCGTGTATTTCGACGAAAAATCTTCGAGGGCCTGGCCGTTCAGTTCCATAGCCATAATGCTTGGCACCGCCACATGCTTAACAAGGTTTGGATGTTGCACAGCGAGTTCTACAGCGACCGTACCGCCGCCCCAGGTGCCGAACACGTCAATCTCATCATAGCCAAGGGCATGAACGGCTTCCGCCAGGAACGACGCCTGCTTTTCAACCGTCAGAGCGCCCATAGGGTTTTCAGACTCACCATTGCCGGGAAGGTCAATGGCCAGCACCGGACGCGTGCCTATCAGCGGCTCCATGTAGCGATCCATGGAAAAACTTGAGGCCGCTGAGGCGTGTATAAAGAGTATGGGGCGACCAGCTCCATCTGTGTTGCGACGACAGTACAATGACCCACCGCCAACTTGAACGTACTCGCCCCACAATTTGCCCGGCACTGGTTCTGTCTTGACGACTGACGGGGCCGGTTTTGGGGATGGGTTTTCTTTGAGAACACGCTTGAGAATATCTATGGCGTCGGGGCCAGTATCCGGACGATACACTTCAACCGAGTCCGACGGTGGCGGCATGCGGTCCAAGCCTTCATACAGAACATCAGTCTTGGGACTCATGATAATGCACTTTACCTGCATCTCTTTGACGGAGTTATTGGCATCTTGAGTAAAAGCTGCGCGGTAGGGCTTGCGATAGTCAGGGCCAGAACGCAGAAACTCAATCACCGCTGTTTGCAAACGCTCCGGTGGTGGCAATGTCGCATCCATACGCGAGGCTAAGTCTGTGCGGTACCAGGGGAAGAAGATGAGCTGTTCGCGAAAACGCGCCCACGTCCAGGTCAGGTGCGAGCCACTCCAATTGTACTCAAGGGGCACAAAATAATTTTCCAGAATTTCCACAACCAGGTCTTCGGGCATATTGACGTAGCCATTGACCACCCCAACCGTGAGTTTTTCGGGGTGACGCCAAGCCAGTTCTAAAGAGCAGACAGCGCCGGTGTGGAATCCATAGACCGGACATTTTTCAATACCCAGCACATCCATCAGGTCGGCGACGTTTTGCGCGTAGTCCGTCATCACCGGAGAGTCGAGTTCGAGCGGGTCTGACAAGCCGTTGCCTGGGGTATCGGGTGCGATCACCGTGTAATCGTTGGCCAAATCTTCAATCAGCGGAATATATTCCTGGGAGGAATTGGGAGATTGGTGCAACAGAATGACCGGCGGACCAGAGCCAGCACGGCGGTAATGCACCTGGCGCTCGCCGCGAATCGTAGCCATATGTCTAGTAATCTTGGCAGCCATGCGTCTTCTCCCATATCCGTAAGGGCCAGAGATTAACCAGTGAACCCCTGTTCTGACCAGAGGAACAGTGCAACTTAGAATTCTGGTTTCGCCTGATGGCTGGCGTTACAGTGTTTTCAAACATATTTATATTTAAAGGAGCACACCATGGACGGGTCATCCCTTCAACGTCGGACCTTAGAGGTCAAACCAGCAACACCTGAGGCCCTTGCCCCCTACGGCAAAATTTTAGGCGCCGGAACCGGAGCGCCCGTTGGCGTGAGTGACTTTTACGAGGGCGCCGTGGCCATTTCAGCACCCGTGGACTTTAAATCAGACGACGACACTTGTTTATCTCTCGCCACACTCCAGCCCCGAGCCTTTGAACTGAAATACCTGGAGCGCCATTTCAAACATACCCAAACCTTTATCCCCTTGGGCGGAAAACCTTTTGTAGCCGTTTTTGGCGCCCCGACCGAAGGCGAAATGCCGGACGTGGAGACCTTGGAAGCTTTTCGATTCGACGGTCAGGCCGGGTTCACCATGCATATCGGGACCTGGCACGAGTTCCCGTTCGCTTTGGAAGCCGATACCAACATGGTGGTGATTCTGCGCAGCGAGACGACTCGCAATCTCGCCACCGAAAACGTCAAAGATAATGAGGCTCATGGGCCGGATTTGGACAAAAAGAATCTGGCGCAACGGACCGGCATGATCTTTGAAATCGCCGTTTAGGACGGAATTCCAGGCAAAACCCACCGCAAAATAAATAAAAAAATAAATGTGGGAATAATTCCCACAAAGTGTTAGGTTCTAACCGTGCCCGTCAGCGCATGGCCGGACTGGACCCACCCAATGGTGGCATAAGGTCCGGCCCCTTTGACCCAAGCTGGCCCGAATTGCTGAAGTTCCGTTTTCCCTCATCGGGATCACGGTTGCGGCCTCGGTCAGAGAGAATTGGAATAGCCGCGGCCTCTTACCCGGCGCTTCCGTTTTTTCCCGAGGCCGCTTTTATTTCTGGGCCTGAAGGAGTCGCAGCTACAAACCCCCTTTAGACTTCAGACTTTCCCAAGGGCCTGTTCAATATCCGCGATAATATCGGCGGCATGTTCGATGCCGATCGACAAGCGCACATATCCAGGTGTGACTCCTGTGGCAGCCTGATCTTCCACTGACAATTGGGAATGCGTGGTGCTGGCGGGATGAATCGCCAGGGACCGGGCATCACCAATGTTGGCAACGTGATAGAGCAGTTCCAGTGAATCGATAAACTTACGACCAGCCTCAACGCCACCGTCTAATTCAAAACCCAACAAGCCACCGTAGTGACCATCGGCCAAATATGTATCGGCTCGGCGGCGTGCCTCGCCGTCCATCAACCCAGGATAAATGACCCGTGAAACTTTGCTATGGCTCTGAAGGAACGCAGCAACAGTGGCCGCATTTTCACAGTGCTTACGAATACGCAGCGGCAAGGTCTCTACGCCCTGGATGAACTGAAAAGCATTCATCGGACTCATCGATGCCCCAATATCGCGGAGCAAAATAACACGCGCTCTAAGAATATAAGCGATTGGTCCAAGCGGCTTCGCCGCTTCGATCCAGACAGCCCCGTGATAGCTAGAGTCAGGCTCAGATAACAATGGGAAACGCTCTTTATGGGCTTCCCAATCAAACGTGCCACTGTCGATAATTACACCCCCGATAGAGGTGCCATGACCGCCGATATATTTGGTGGTGGAATACATAACAATGGCGGCACCATGATCAATAGGACGGCAGATCAGCGGTGCCGCCGTGTTATCGACGATCAGAGGTACGCCAAGACTGCGGCCAATATCAGCCACTTCTTTAATGGGGAACACTTCCAACTTCGGGTTGGGCAACGTTTCCGCATAGTAGCAGCGGGTTTTGTCGTCGGTCAGCTTGCGGAAAGACTCCGGGTCTGACGGATTAGCAAAGCGCGCCTCGATCCCCAGTTGCTTCAGCGTATTGGCAAACAAATTCCACGTGCCACCGTAAAGATCCGTGGACGTGACAAAGTTGTCGCCGGCCTGACAGAGATTGAGGATCGCAAAGGTCGATGCAGACTGGCCTGAGGCAACTGCCAGGGCCGCAACGCCGCCTTCCAAAGCGGCGAGACGTTGCTCGAGCACGTCATTGGTCGGGTTCATAATGCGTGTGTAGATGTTCCCAAGCTCAGCGAGCGCAAAGAGATTGGACGCATGTTCCGTGTCGCGAAACTCGTAAGACGTCGTCTGATAAATGGGGACGGCAACGGACGTGGTGGCTGGGTCAGACCGAAAACCAGCATGAAGCGCGAGCGTGTCAGGGTGCAATTTACGGTCGGTCATATCATATTCCTTAATTTAAGCGTTAGTATTGAGGCCCAGAGTTACTTGCGCTCCAGGCTCGCACGGTTATTTGTCAGGGATTGCACCTCAGCGTTCTCAAGAAAATCTTGAGCAGAGGCATCGTCTTTGAGATACGCGTCTAGGAACGCTGTGGATGTGCCCCGAATGATGGAGAGGCCTTCGTGGTCAGGGGTTCCTCCTGCTGTTTCGCGACAGATGAGACCACCGTAGTAGTGATCCCCCTCGTCCAACACAACGCCATAGCTATTGCCCGGAGGGGTTTCAAAATAAGCGGCCATACGCCAGGGCCAAGGATGTACCGGTCCCCTGCCTGTCGCGCCCAAATCTTTCGTGCCACCCGAAGAATAAACAGGCCCCGTATAACGTGCGAAAGCGCCCTCGGCGATGTTCGGCAATGGTCCGACACCACTCAGCACCACAGCCACATCGTAACGATCATCAGCGACATCCAGGAGTTCGCTAGTGTTCGGATCAACTATATCAAGGCCCGTCATGGTTAGCGCAATTTGACCACCGAAAGAATGGCCTGCCGCCGCAATATGATCGCGATCTATTTTTCCTTTTAAGCCTGGGACTGCGGTCTCAATGTTGTCCAGCATATCCAAGATATAACTCATGTCTTGGACGCGTTCGCCAACCAAGTCCTTACCTGCAAGGTCCTGAAACCCGAAACCGTTGGATTCTGAATCAAGATGCAGCGGTGAAATTGTGACGTAACCATGGGACGTCCAATGGTCCGTCACGGCTGTGTACATATTCTTCGGACATAAAGCGCCCTGTGAAAACACGACCAATGGATAAGGCCCAGCACCCGCCGGCCAGGTGACACGCACCGCAAGCGGAATCATCCGACCCGGCCTGTCCAGCACGACGGGATAGGTCACATTGACATCTTCTTCTCCACGCAACGACTTGTAGATATCTAAGACACCCGCATGAGCGGGCAGAGTTGTAGCCAGTGCGATTAAGAGAACGCGAAGCATAGCCCCTCCGAACGCCGGGCGCCTATTAGTCCTGAGGCACGGCTAGAATGATTTTACCAAAGTGATGCCGTTCGCCGACCATCTCGTGGGCTCTGGCCACTTCTGAAACAGGCAGTACGGTATCGATGATGGGACGGAACGTGCCATCTTTAAACATCGGGATCGCCTCATTGCGGAAGCTTGGGATAGTCTCAGGTACATATCGCGCTGAGCTATCAATGCTCATTGAGAGAAGCTGGATATTGCGGGCACCGATATTCAAACTAAAAGTGACCATGCGACCGCCGGTGGAGCCGTACATCGCAATGCGGCCTTCATGACCCATAGATTCGATCAGATCTGAGGCGGTTTCTTCGCCAATGGTCATGCAACCAACATCCAAGCCTTTGCCTTCGGTCAGTTCCATCACCCTTTCATGGACGTTTTGGGTTTTGTAATTGATCAACGCATCGCAGCCATACGCGGTGGCTTTGGCCAGTTTCTCGTCCTGACTCGCAGTTCCGACCACCCAGCAGCCTTTGGCTTTCGCGATTTGCAAGGCAGCCGTGCCGACCGATGACGCAATAGCTTCAATGAGAACTTTTTCACCGGGCTGGGCTTTGGTCACGATGTGCAAAGCGTGCCATGCGGTGAGCCAGCCCACACCAGCCGCAGCCCCTTGCTCAAACGTCCAACCATCGGGCAATGGAAACGCATGGTAGTCCTGAATCAGACATTTCGTGGCATGAGACCCGCGACCACGGAAAAAGACTTTATCGCCCACCGCACAACTGTCGACGCTCGCGCCAATGGCGGACACAACGCCCGCACCTTCGAGCCCAAGTATGATCGGCGAGGCCAAGCCTGTGTACGTTCCAGCGCGCATACGCGTCTCGGCAAAGTTGACGCCCGACGCATGCACATCGACCACCACTTCGTCTGGACCGGGCACGGGGTCTGGGATATCGGCCCACTGCATCACTTCTGGGCCACCAAATTCCTCGACCAGCCATCCCTTCATAATTTTTCTCCGTCTCGCATTCTTAATTCTAGGTTCAATGTGTCTGGGTTTACGTTAGGTCTGCGTCCGCATTTGGCGATCAACTTCCTCAACTTCTAGGCCCGACGGTATTGGCTTAAGTCTCAAGTATAACAACCCGGCCACTGCCAATGGAATGCCCACGACAACCGAGAAGGTCATGTTCCAATCGAAAAACTGAACGCCATAGGTGACGACCAAAGGTCCAATCGCAATGCCAAGGTTCACGGCCAAACTGGAACAAACCGCAAGCCCCGTGGCCCGCAGATGCGTTGGGAAAACCTCGGCGATATAGGCGAACTTCACAGCAGCTGTGCCGTAAAAGAACGTCGTCGCGATACACAACACGATGAGGGTGTCCCAATATCCGGACGTAAACCACACCATGCTAAGAAATGCAGCCGCACCCAACAAAGTAAAGAGGGTCACTGTGGTGCGGCGGGTTAGCACAAATTCACCGGTGACAGCCGCCACGACATAGCCGACGACGGCCACAGCATTGGCATAGCCGACAATATAGGTGGCATCGGCCTGAGCTAAACCACGCGACTCAATCAAGAATGTCGGCAACCACAGCGAGGCAGCCCCATAGGCGATCACAAAAATAAACTGAGCGATGAACAAGGTGACCGTGCGCACCCGTATATCCGGGGCGAACAACGCCGCCACTTTCGCCTGACTGGACTGACCGGAAGAGGAAGTCTTTTGCGCCTCGGTTTTATGACCCTCAAAACGTTTGGTTTCTCGCAGAAACTTATGAATCACCCAAATAAAAGGGATAGACAACAATCCGACAAGGAAAAGCGGGCGCCAGCCATAGGATTCTAGCATAGGCGCAGCGAACAAAGCCGCAAAGAAGGCTCCCAGAGGAAATGCAGTTTGCAACATGCCGGCCATGATGCCGCGATACCGTGCCGGTGCCTCTTCGGTGACGATTGCCCCGGTGGTGGGATACAACGCACCACCCGAAGAAATCGCAAAAGCCCGCAAGATCGTCATAACAACGATACCCAGCGAGAACGCAACACCCCCAACCACTATCTGTGCTGCACTCTCAGGCACAATGGCATGAGCGGCAATGAACAGTGAGGACGTTACAGTGATGATCATCAACATATGTTTGCGACCAAATCTGTCCGTTAGCGTGCCGATATAAACCTGCAAAATAGCGCCCACGGAATAGGACACAGCCACGACCCAGCCCATAGCCTGAAGACTCACGCCAAAGGTCTCCCGGATGGATGGCAAAGCGTATGAGAATAACGCCAAGTCTATTTGGCTGAACAAATAGGCCAAATGGCAGACGATAAAGGCTTGCAGCGGATAACCGCGAATTTGAGACCACATGAGACGGGAAACACTCAATTGAACGGGGCTGAACCCTAACCCAGGACAAGGCCCCTGTCGCCCCTAGACGTATGAGTATGATGCTGAAACGCCTTAAATACGTTCAGATCAGAACCGGGCGCTGCACACTCTGTGCTCTATAATGCTATGGTCAGATATATGGTGTAAGCTGAACCGTAGAACTTGAGGACGCAACGATGAGAATATTTCTAGGTGGTATAATTTCAGCGATGCTTATGTCTTGGACCGCCCACGCCACCGACTGGGTTTACGAGACTATTCCAGCGGAAGATGGCGTACCTTTGGTTGTGGCTGAAACCGGCAATCCTGACGGTCCTTCGATTTTGTTTATCCACGGTTTTTCTCAAAGTATTTTATCGTGGAAAATGCAGTTGGATGATCCGGGCCTTCAATCCAAGTACCGGATGGTGGCGTTTGATCTGCGCGGCCATGGAGCATCGGGTAAACCCTGGACATCCGAGGACTATGAAAGCCGGGATTGGGGTAGTGATGTCGCCGCCGTTATTGCCACTAAGAATCTGGATAAGCCGGTATTGGTCGGGTGGTCTTTTGGCGGCTCGGTGATGACGGCTTATTTGCGGCATCACGGCATGGAAGATGTCTCAGGTTTGGTTTTTGCGGCGGGGGCTATGTCTTTGTCTGGCGGCTCTTCATTCAGCGCTGAGATGACGGCTGAACAAGCTGAGATGATGAGCCGTATGGGTATGATGATGTCACCGGACGTCGCTAAAAACCTGGACGGCACATCGGCTTTTGTTGAGAGCTTATCGGCAAAACCGCTTGATGCAGAAACCCAGCGGGAGGCGCTTGTGTATAACATGATGATGCCAGCTTATGCGCGCATGGCGATGTTTGCCAATCAAACCTCCTACGAGGATTTGGCGGGTAAAATTACATTGCCGACGCTGCTTATTCACGGCGACGCGGATGCGGTTGTTGAGTTTGAATTAAGCGTGGTAAATCAAGGGCTCATTCCAGGTTCAGAGCTTGCGCGCTATGAGGGGATAGGCCACGCGCCATTCTTAGAAGACCCGGCACGGTTTAACAAAGATGTTGCGACGTTCACGGACCGCGTAAATACGCCAAAGTAAACCCGCACCGCCGACCTGAGAGGTAACCGGATCAGATACTAGGCGGCAGCGTCAACCAAGCCACGAAACACATTCACCTGATCCTCTCGCCAAAACAGAATTTCGGGGTGCCATTGGACGCCGACATAAAAGCGGTCGCCGCGGTGTTCAATCCCTTGGGTGATCCCAAGCGTATCCCGGGCACACACCTCTAGCCCATCGCCGAGCCGCTCTACTGACTGGTGATGAAGGCTGTTTACCCGAATACAATCGCCCTCACCTATGAGGTCGAACAGGCAACTCCATTCATAAACCTTAACCATTTTGCGTGGCCAGATTGAACGGTGACGCCTTGGACCACCGTGTTGCACGTAGCTATCTTGGTTTAAAGTACCGCCGTGAAAAATATTCATAAGCTGTGAGCCACGGCAAATTCCAAAGACAGGCAAGCCCTTCTTATCGGCAACGGCCAGAGCCTCAAGCTCTAAACGATCACGCTCACCATCTGGTACGGCCTTAAATCGCAACTCGTCATCATATAATACGGCGTCGATATCCTCGCCGCCGCCAATAAGAAACCCATCCATGTCGGCAAGTTGGGATTCGTCGCCAGGACGGGTTGCAATGGGAGTCCCACCAGCGCGCCAGATCGCCAAACAGTTCAACCAAGTGAGAAGTTTACCGCCACGCCTGGGGCCGGTGACGGCGATCTTGGGCTTCATGATTTATCTTCCGCAGAACCAAAAACCCGATGCCAGAAACTGTCGTCCGTCGCGAGGGTATTGAGAAAAGCATCCGCCGCTTTTCGCAAAGCCTTAGCGTCCGCGGCCAGTTGTTCCACTTCAACCCAACGATTCCACTCTGTCACCACAGACCAGGAGTCATCGGACAATTTCATATTGGGCAAGCGGTAGTGATAGGTCGGTCGGGCTTTAATTCGCGCATCGTTGAGCGCCTGAACGATGCGATCTTCATCGAGGTGTTTAAACAGAGGTAATAGATCCAATTCCCGATTGCGGGTCGGATTATGCTCCAAGTAGTCATCAATGAGTTGCTTTAAGTCAGGCTGGTAATCAGATGCGAGGAGCAGGTGCATATACGACTTCGGGAACGGATCTATGAAAGGTAAGACTCTGCGCGTTAAATCCACCTCGATGGAGGCCCGCAAATCTGGCGAGGAAATAACATAAGCTTGTAAAACGCTCGTTATGTCCTTGGGGTTCGTGCTTGCGACTTCTGGATTTAGGTGAAGACCGAAACCAGCCACAAAAGATTGGTCAGTGCCCCGCGCTCCGTCCTCTCTGAGAGCATCCAAGATAGGAGAAAACGTGTCCAACTCCGTGTAGGGCATCGGTGGACCGACAATTTCAGTCGGCACAATCCCTTGACTGAGATCGCCCACAGCCTTACTGACGGATTTGTCTATTTCGGCAAAAAAAGAGTCTGCATCCGCCGGATCTTGCCACTCTTCGCGCGGGTGCGCGTATTGGCTATCAATTTCAATGACAAACTCAGAAAAATCCGGCGTATCTACTTTGTAGCGATGCTCTGAAAGCGCCTTAATTTCACCGCCGCAAACGGATTGGACGATTTGGGCCGCTCGTTCAGCTGTCACCCCCCCAAATTCAAGTTCAACGCCAACACGACGTATTTTTCCGTCTGCTGTTTCTGGATTTGGCGGGTCGTTTACTTGAGGTGAATATGTCATCGCAATACTTTATCATTTAATACAGCTGCAAGGGAGCCACGTTCACACATGACTCCCTCGTTTTCTTAGCGGCGGCTTAATGGCTTTTGAGAATTACTCGGCCAGCGTTGAGCGCAACATCCATACGGCTTTCTCATGAAACTGCATGCGTTCCGTCAGCATATCGGCCGTGACCGAATCTTTCAGGTCGCCGGCAATCTCGGCGGTTTCACGCAAGCGACGCACAATTTTTTCATGATCATCTACCAGAGTTTCAATAATCTGCTGAGCCGTTGGAGACCCCTTCTCTTCTTCAATCACCGTCAAGGCTGCCATATCGGTGAAACTGGCCGGGGCCGGATGGCCAAGACTACGGATTCGCTCAGCCAAGTCATCAGCCGCTTGAAAAAGATCTTCATAATGCTCTTCTGTCATAAGGTGGACAGTACGAAACATCGGACCAACGACGTTCCAGTGATAGCCGTGGGTCTTAATCATTAGTGTATAGGTATCAGACAGCAAGCCAGACAGACCGTTAGCAAGACGCGTTTGATCTGTAGGTGCAATACCGGTCTTGGTTTCAACAACGTCAGCTTTTGGATTTAAAACTGTAATACTCATCTCGCGTGCTCCTTTCGAGAGTTATTAATCGGTGTGTGAAAAATCGAAATCCTAGACCGCGCTGATGAAAGCGCAGGTCATACGCGCAGTATTAATTATTTTTGCTTGTGTTTTGCGCGTGACCAGCATCGGAAAATGCTGAAGAACGAGATTGTTCCGAAATTTGAGAAATCAAATTTCTCACCGAACGATCTTCATTCATTAGTTGAAAAACCGCGCCTCTGCCATCTTCGTCCAAGCGACCTGACACATAGTCACGCAGGTCTTGCTCGGTGACAATTCTTAGGATGGCTTGCATGGTCTCCTCTGGTGTTTCGATTTACGTAACACCGCAAATATTAGCGCCATGTTTATATTTTTCAATAAAAAACGTGTACGTATATAGTACAGATTACTTAATATACTGAATAGTAACAATATACGTACACTAGATTACTTACACAAAGCCTGCAAGTATAGTAACTGGAGTTGCTGATGTAACTGGAGTAAGTTTCGCAATCTTCACGATACGAGAGCGTTGTCCATGCCTGATGAAAAACCACTCAAGCGCACAGAAAAACTGCAACTTATGCTCGATGACGACGAGCTAAAGGCAATCGATGACTGGCGCTTCACGCACCGCATGCCGACACGCGCCGCCGCCATTCGAGAACTCTTGCGCCGCGGCCTGCTCACCGAAGAGTTTGATAAACCAGAAACAGATGTCCCAACCGGGGACTACAGAGTCATTGATAAATGATGGAGTAAACGTCCGCGCAGATAAGAACAAGTTACCGGACAACTCACGCTTTATTTGATTTTATCTAAATCTGACCACCAACCGTGAAAATCGTGCGGCCCGTTGTGCGTCGGTTTTCGAAATCGTCATGGGCTTGGGCGATCTGACTCAACGGCCGAACGGGATTAAGCGGATAAATCCAGTCTTTTTTATCGAGCTTTGAATGAATTTCTGCGAACTCAGCGCCTTTGGTTTTGGCCATGGCGTGATATTGCACAAAACCACGCACCCCCGCCGACGCCCCAATTAACCCAGAGATATTCACCTCGGGTGCTTGACCCGCCATCGCGCCAATGTAAATAACTTGGCCCAGAGGCGCGAGACACGCAAGATTCTTAGGTGCATCAGGTCCTGCATTTCCATCAATAATGACATCGGCCCCATGACCGTCCGTGAGACTTTTGACCGTGGCGGGCCAATCAGCGTCTTCGCGCTCGTTGATCAGGTGATCAGCCCCAAACTGCTCGGCCCAGGCGATTTTTTCAGCACTTCCGACAAGACCGATCACTTTACATCCAGCATCTTTGGCAATCTGCGTTGTCATCACGCCAACAGCACCAGCGGCAGAATGAATGACGACCACGTCGTCCTCCTGCACGCGCGCCATAGTATGCAGCATATGCCAAGCCGTGAAAGTAGAGGTGAAATAGACCGTGCCAATGGTCCAGTGAAACTCGTCCGGAATTGCCACCAAGGAAGACTTGGCCGCAACTGCATAATCAGCACAGCCACCCCAAGACCCAGCAACAGCAAACCGCTTGCCAATCAAATCAGCATCGACACCAGGACCAACGGACTCGACCCGACCAGAATATTCATATCCCAATGTAAAAGGCATATCTGGCACACCCCATTTGATGCGACCCGCGCGCGCATGGGTATCTAGGGGGTTCAACGCGCAGTATGCGACCTGAAGCAATACCTGCCCCTCGCCCGGTTCAGGCTTAGGAATATCGGAGATTTTAAGGGTTTCTGGTCCGCCGTTTTCTGTAATCACAACTGCGCGCATGGTGTGCTCCCTATTTTCAGAAATAGACTTTATGATCTGTACACTCAGAGATAAGTGAAGGCGGGCGAGCGGTCAACGACCAGCAGAGGCCCTGTTAGAGAAAGACAAATGAAAGCAGTAATTTTTGATTGTGACGGTGTTCTGGTGGACAGCGAGATACAGTCTGTACGGATCGGCCTAGCCGCCGCACGAAAGCTTGGCCTGACCTATACAGAAGATGAGTACATCCATCGATTTATCGGCACGACAATGGACGCGTTTTTCACCACACTAGACGCAGACCTTTTTGATACGTTTGGTGTGCGGTTATCGGAAAATTTTGTCCGCACATTGCTCGCAGATGAAACGAAGAAAATAGATTCAGAATTGACTGCAATTGAAGGTGTTGGGGAGGCGATAAGAAAAATTAACAACCCCTTAGCCGTCGCATCCTCATCTGGACCAAAACGCCTAAGATTCAAACTTAAGAAAATAGACCTGCTTACGACCTTCGATCCGCATATTTACTCGGGTGAAGAGGTGGAGAACGGAAAACCGGCACCTGACTTATATCTGCATGCTGCCGCACAACTCGATATTCCAGCTATCGATTGCTTCGCAGTGGAAGATAGTGTGCATGGTGTCGCCTCCGCAAAAGCAGCAGGCATGACTGTGATTGGCTTTACCGGTGGTGGTCACTGCCTTTCAGGGCATAACACTCACCTTGAGAAAGCTGGTGCAGACGCAGTGATTACGCACATGCGTGAGCTTTCACAAACCCTCGCTGCTTTCGATTAAGGCTGCTCGATCAAATCTTGGATGCCATTACTTCCTGGTATGCGGCGCGGTATGGCGCAAGGCAGCGCCATAGAAAAAATGCCGAGATCGGCGCAACGACAGCAACAGAGATTGAGAGAGAGTATCTGACCGCTTCATCATAGCCGAACACAAAATCCGTAATTGCAGCAACAACGGTTGGCGCCAAACCTATTCCCGCGAGATTAACAAAGAACAGGAACGCGGCAGAGATCATGGCACGCATGCGATTCGGCGTGATCAATTGTAATGCGGCAGTGGCTGCCCCCCAGGGGAAACTGGCAAAGAAGGTCAGGCCAGCAATGCCAATAAGGGCCAATGTGATGTTGTCTGTCAGAGGAGCCAGAACCCCAAAAGGCAAGGTGCAGAGTACACCGACAATACCAGTTCTAACTTCTGCATCGACTTTGCCCGTCTGACGCCAGTATCCAGCAAGCATGCCGCCTGCGGTGACTCCTAACAGCCCAAACACCACAACAATGAGACCGTAGCTTCCACCAACCTCACCCGGTGTCCAACCGAAATTCCGAATGAAGTGTGTGGGTATCCACGCGGCGGTACCAGTCCAAATAAAGGCGTACATCGCGAAGCCGAGAAAGTGATACCCATAGGCTTTCGGGCGTGTCGACATAAAGCGTATGGCCCGCCGGATATGCCCGCCAAGACCTAGTTGCAGTTCAGACTCGCCTGTTGTGCCTAAGCGTTTTGGTTCGCGGAGGCTCAGCGCCCAAAGCGCAACCAGCACGCCTGGCAACCCGACATACATGAACGTCACCTGCCACGGCTCAAGATGCCCAATAACGGGCAGGTCAAGCGCCGGTGTAATTTCAATAATTGCGCCACCGATGACCAGTGCCAATCCAGAGCCAATAAAAAGGCCAGTGTTATAGACGCTGAACGCGCGGGAAAGTTTTGCCGGTTTAAAATAGTCGGTGACCAACGAATAAGCCGAGGGCGATAACGCCGCTTCACCGATGCCAACACTGACACGGGCGATAAACATTTGCAGAAAGGAGTTGGCCAAACCACACGCAGCAGTCGCCATGCTCCACAAAAAGATACCGATTGAAATGATGCGTACACGATTACCCCGGTCTGCCAGCCAACCGATGGGCATACCTAGCAATGTATAGAACAGCGCAAACGCCAAGCCATGCAGCAGACTGATTTGGGTGTCAGTTATATCCAGTGAGGCTCTGATCGGTTCGACCAGAAGAGTTAGTATCGTGCGGTCAATGTATGAAAACGCATAGGCAATGACCAACACAGCCATCACATACCAAGCATATTTTTCATCGGGATAATCTTCTTCCCCGACGCTGACTTGCGTTTGGTCACTCATCCGATGCCCCCTTGCGCTGATACCAAAAGAGATGATGCCTTACATAGCCGAAGACCGCGACATATAAATGTCAACGCCTTTGGTTATGAAAAAGTCTTAGTCAGAGGCATTTCTCTTCGGTTAGATCATGTCCCACGGAAACACCATTTCTGCATCTACAGCAGCTAAAATTTTGCCGATGGTCCCGTTGTCATCAATGACGTTGACGACCAACTCTGCCAGGTCTGCTCGATTGATAAGACCGGACGTTTCACGGCTCTCACTTAAGTAGGCCCGACCAGTCGCAGGATCGGACTTCAGAGCACCCGGGCGGATAATGGTGTAGTCGAGACTACTGGACATAAGATGATTCTCAGCTTGCGTTTTCAGGGGTAGGATATCTTTTAGAAAGCGCTTTGCTGGCAATGGTGCAGCATCATAGCTATCGCCAGAGCCTATGGTTGTCATCAAGACCATGCGCTTAACACCTGCGGCCTCAGCCGCATCAAAAATATTACGGTTGCCTAAATAATCTGGCCGGGGGTCGCAACTAAAGCAGGCAATAGTCGTGACGACTGATGTGTAGTCTTTATTAACAAAAGCTGCCTGCACTGAAGGCAGATCAAGCGCATCACCGACAACCAGTTCAACACCAAGGGCTTCTAGATCTGAGGTATCAGAGGATTCTCGAACAAAAGCGGTCACGCGATCCCCACGGTCCTTAAGAATTTTTGCCGTTTCCAGACCCGAGTTACGAGTGGCCCCAAAAATCAAAACATGATGCCCCCCTTCTGGAGGCGGACTCACCTGCGTTTCATAGACGGGGTATTGATTGGGAATGAACGAATAAATCACCACAGCAGCGAGCAGTACGACAACGAAAAGGCCAATGCGTTTGAAAGTCATTTTTGAAGTCCCTGTATTCGAATAATTATTCGACTGATATATTAAAAGGATGTTATCCGGGAAACTGTGCAACACCAGACAATGAATTATTTTGTCCAATATAGGCGCTCTTGACCACTTCGCCGGTCTCGATGCTCAAAAGCACAACCTGGCCGGTGAAAAAATTACCAACAATCATGTTCTTGCCATCAGTAGACGGTGCGCTGGCAGCCCATCCTGAACTGTCCATGTCATAATAGCGCACAACATCGCCGGTGTTTTGATCAAGCAATACCAAACCATTACCTGTGCTGATGAGCAAAGAGCCATCCAGCATCTGCATCATGGTGAGCACCATGAACACATTTTCATCTTCATCAAAAACCTTAAGATCAGGCAGTTGTGTGCGATTCTTGAGATCATATTGCATTACCCGATTACCGGTTTCAGAAATATAGATTATGCGTGTGTCATTGTCGGTGAGCACAGTAGAGGTTACGCCATGGATGCCAGCAACGCCGCCGTGAACCTCGGTGGGGTATTCTTCGAGCAACTGAGCATCTGAACTAAACTTAAAGACCCAGCCATCGCCAATAACGTCGCGCCCAGGCAATAGATTGAAAACCGTGGTGTTAGAAGCGATCTGAATCTCTTTGCCGATGAGATGCTCCCCAAATAAGAGGCTGCCGTTCTGCGCGAAGGTGACGCTGCTCAAAGTGCGGTCGGAGAATTTGCGTACAGGCTTTTGGACACCATCGGTACCGATTTCGACCACTGCGGGTGTGCCCTGTGCAAAAGCCCAGAGCGTCCCATCTGGTGCCACAGATAAACCGCCAACTTTATGCTTGGTGCCTTTGGTATAAAGCACACCCTTCTGATTGAGATCCGAGTCATACTGGAAAATCCGCCCCGTCCCCATGTGATCGTCCGTTGGGACATCCATAATGGTGGCAGCGACAAAGATGTCACCAGGTGCAAAAGGTTGAAATGTTGAAACCAAATCATCTGCGGCCTTCGGCGTTGTCAATGACATCCCGAGCGTTATAGACGCCACCGCCATTCCAGAAAAAGTCCGTCGATTAGTCATTTTGCTCTCTCCCATTAAATTGCGCCTGATATCTTTCTGATCACACCAAGCGTTATTTTTCAGACTAGCCGCGACCAGCCTGAGCCGCACAGCGTATCGTTGGCAGTTGCGATGCCCCTTCAAAAACCCACACATAGTTGTCTGAAGAACGCTCTTTTGGGTCAACAAACCCATTGGCATTCAAATCGCAGAAGTAGTCGAGCAGGTCGCCAACAGGTGGCTGCGCTGGTGCCCATCCCGTTTTCACGCCATCAAGCGCCGCCAGGTCACTTGCCCCGGCAGACTGAGCATCCGATGACCAATAACTGCCTTGCTCTTCGCCTTCGACAGTGAGGCCAGAAATCCCACCTGTGGAACCGTCAGAGATTACATCACTAGCAGCGTAGCTACGCTTCACGCTGCCGTTGTTGCGACCGACCAAGCCACCAACAGCATCACTGCCACTGACAGACCCCGCAGCATAACTGTTGCGCACATCGCTCAAAGAATTGAAACCGACGAGTCCACCAATGTTGCTGCCATCGCCTTCCACACGGGTTGTGGCATAGCTGTTACGAACTTTGCCATCAGTGTTCATCCCGACCAAGCCACCGAGATCATTGCTACCGATGATCGCGCCCTCGGCGTAACTGCTGAGAATAAACCCAAACGTATTCAGACCGACCAAACCTCCCAGACCACGGCTCCCGGCAACCTGCATGTTCGCGCGACTGAAATAGATGGCACCGCGCATATCACCAACAAGCCCGCCAATAGCTTGGTTTCCAGAAACCGTGCCGGAAGCTTCGCTGTATGCGACAAAGCCGCCGCTGCCGCCGACAAGACCGCCCAGCGCCAATTCACCTGCAACATCACCTTGCACGCTACATTGGTAGATGATTCCAAAATTGCTGCCTACCAAAAGGCCGACACCACCGCGCCCGACCACCTTTGCATCTTCGAGAACTACATTCCGCACAGTGCCGGACTGACCTAACACGCCAAATAAGCCGATACCGCCGCCATTGGGCTTAGAAATCCGCAGACCCTGGATTGCAAAGCCTTGCCCATCGACAATTCCTTGAAAGCCATAACGATCAAAACTGATCATGCAGTTGCCTTCCGGGCCACAGTCGCCAATGGGTTCAAAGGCTGAGATAACTGAGGCGTCAAGATCACGCACAATTTGATAATTACGCGCCATCCGGGTTGCTTGACCGAGAGTCGATTGAGCACCTTCGACAGCACCTAGATTGCCGATCGCTTGAAGTTGATGAATGTTACAGACCTCGTAGTAACCATCGCCACTCACGTCTGCGATGAATTCGCCAGGATCATCTGGCGCGGCATCGTAAGCATCAGCCAGGCCGTCATTGTCTCGGTCCTGGTTAGAGTCGCCAGAGATATTTGCACAAACGGTGTCGCTCACGACCTCAGCCATCTGTGCCGCATCATGCTTGGCCTGCGCCAGCATCGCGTTGTATCTGGCAATCTCATCACTGTGATCGAACTTGGGCGCTTGCCCACCTCCCTGAGGCGGTCCTCCAGAGGGCCCCTCACCTCCAGCACTTTCTGGGATGCCATCGCTTTGACGCTGACGAATTTCGCGCCGGGTTAAATAGCCGGGCTGCACCGCATAATAGGCCGCAATATCTTCCAGCTCTTGATCCGTTTTGCCAAGAACCGAGCCGCGCATCAAAGAGTGTGTGCGACTGCCCTCACGATACTGCTGCAACGCCAAAAAGATGTAGCGCTCGTGTTGACCACCGATTTTTGGGTTGATTGGCGACGGGCTATAGCCGTCAGGCCCATGACAGGCAAAACAGTCGCGCGCCAACCGCTTACCGCGTTCGGGATCACCTTTACCAAACCCTGGACCAGCGAGTCCGCCAATCAACGCGAAAGCGAGGAAACCTAAGAGTGCTCTTCTTAACTGCATAAAGGGTCTCACTTCCTGGAATATACGAATACCACTCAGCAGATGATGTTAGGCCGATCCGAGGCAGCTGTGCATCTCACAAAAAAAGGGGCCACTGCATGCACAGGCCCCCTTGTTTAGCTGAATATGCATCAGGATAACCCTAGCGCATCGAGACTTCTTCAAAGTTTTTGATACGTACTGTGATCAAGCGCGTTTCTGGATCCCAGGGGTCAACCTCCAAAGGAACACCGAGCACTTCGCCATATTTTTCATACCGAGGCTTTAGCCACACATTATAAATTTCTTCTTCCGTGAGATCGTGCTGCCCCATACGAACGGTCTGTTCAAGCACATGACCAAACGGAGACACAAAACGGCGCACACCCGGCTGCATTTCAGTCTGCAAAACCAGCTGGAAGTGGCATGTCGTTTGTTCAAAGACGGCTTTCAGCGCCAGTTCTTTATCACCTGTTTTTTCGATCATCATTCCCACACGCTTAAGCATGGGGCTTTGCACACGGATTTCCTCGTCAACCACTTCAGCAAGCAAATCATGGTCTTTCGCAAACTGAATATGACCAAGAGTCATCTTAACCAACGCATCATTGACCTGATGTTCATAGGCATTGCTGGAATGATTAAGCGTTTTAAACACCATTTGCATGATGTCGCCCAGTTCTTCCGTGCGATGCGGAAAGGGCGAGTACTGCCCGACTTGACGGTCAGCCGCAAAAGCTGACGACGAAAGAACAATTGCAATAGCTCCGCAAACGGTGGCTTTAAGCATACGTGGGATCATGGTGGAACTCCGAAATAATCATGGCCTGGACATGCAGTTCATTTGGTAATCATACCTGAAGCCGATTACTGCAAATAGGCCGTAAAAGATGGCCACGGCGCCTGACCGAACGGAGAACAGGCCGCGCAAAAGCCTTATGCCCTATAGGTTTGAGTGGATTCAACTCTGTGTCAGACAAGCCTGACGGTGATGTAGCCGTCGGCATCAACATCAGAAATGTCTAATTTCAGTCCAAGCTGAGCTGCGTACCCGTGATACCTCGGCTTAGTATAAATCTCGTGAATCTCCTCGACCGTCATGTCAAATTGACCAATGCGCTTGCCAAATTCCAGAACATAACCAAAGGGCTCCTGATAACGGCGCAGCCCCGGCTCGGAGTCCCACTCGTCAAGCATCTGATAAAAACACGATGTGCGATCAAACATCGCAATCATACCAAGCTCGGTCTCACCCGTTTCCTCAATCTTACTTCGAATGCGATCGAGCATCGGCAACATTGTCTGTTGGTCTTTTATGATCATCTCGTCGAGCAACCCATGATCTTTGGCGAACTGAATGTGAGACAGATGCGCTTTGACCAACGCATCGTTAAAGTAATGTTTGTACGGCATGGTATCGGCCATAGTTTTTAAAACCACGTTGACCGCTCGGCCAAACTCTTCTTCGCGGCCCTGAATGGCCGAGGGCATGGCCAAGGTCGGATTCGGACGGCCCGCTTCTGACTCTTTCCCAACACCTGCCGGTGGACCACCCTTCGCTGCGTCGGGCGCTTCAAAAATTCGGGCTGGTTGTTTGGTCATTTCGCGACTCCTGCAAGCGTGCTTCAGCGATAACTTAATACCAGTCACAGACTCCAAACAGATAGATCAGGCAGCAACGCTCTTCTTGTCCGAACTGAAGATAGACAGCTGAGAGTCTGGGTTCGCAAACCGCTATGGTGCGCGGGGACTTTGATCTGGCGTTGATTTAGTAAGCTTTGGCGTGGATTGACCGAAAACGTCAACTAAGGATTTAGCCAGCGCAAATGTCGTAGCCCGCCGTCCACTGCCATTATCGGGGCCGGACACATGCCCGACCCATAAGTTAGATTGGCCTGGCTGGTAAGCTGACATGCGGAGGGTAAAGATGGCCGCCCCGGGCTCAGCTTCGGTATTGTTAAACTGCATCTGGACGCCACGATCGTTGCGACGGGCATCCATGCTGCGCAGGCGATCATCGTTGGTAAACGCGTTGCGGGCACTGACACCCGGTAGAGGTGCAGACCCTTCAACGGTGACAACAACGGAGCCCCGCGGTGCGACAGCGAAGCCTTTGGCTGCCAGAAGCTTAGAAACTTCTTTCACCAAGTCGCGTTCCAGCGGCAGGTCACGCCCGGCACGCACCTCAAGGACGGCGTCGGATGGCAATTCAGCAAACGCAGTTGCTGCTAGACCAGGGCTTGATTGGGCGAAAGCGTTAGCAGGCATCGCTGCCAAAAACAGTGATAAGAAAAGATAAGTCATGATCCTATTAACTGGTGTCACCTTCGATCCTAACATTCAGCGCTGTAAGGGCATCACCAATGGGTATAAATCGGTTGAGTCCAACGGACACATTGTTGATTGTTGCACCTTGCACCGTCATGCCAATAACGTTGCCCTTATAATCTAACATTGGCGATCCAACTGCCTACTTCCCCAGACCCAAGCTGAAGCCAAACAGCGCCGATAGATTCACTAAGTCAATGACTCCATCACACCCCGAAGGCGGTGCTGTTGGTAGCGTGTTCTAATTTATAACGGGCTTCGCACGCTATAGAAGCTATCTCGATAAGATAAACAGAACCATACATAGGTTGTTAAAGTAGGAAAAATAAACTCAATCAATTAGGGTGTTTTTCGAATCGACTCAATCTAGGTTTTATGTGAATAATTTGTGGATTATAAAAAATTCAACTTTCAGGGGATGGCCAATGAGTTACCGCAGTTTATTTTCCTTAGCAACCATGGCGATTGCAGCGCTAACATTACAAGGATGTGCATCTATAGTTAATGATGCAAACATACCTATTACCGTTAGTTTCTCAGATGGGTCAGAAGGAGATTGTACTTTCCGAAACAAAAGAGGGGTTTGGCGTTCTGACATACCGACAGACGGCGTAATGATTCGGCGTTCAGATGACCCTCTAACTTATGACTGTGAAACTGAAGATGGGCGAGAAGCAGTTGGCTCAATCCGAAGTGAGATGGAAGGTGAAAAGTTAGCCGCAAGCGTCGTATTTTTCGACCTTGGAATTACCGACGCGATCACTGATAAGCACAGAACCTACCAAGGAAACGTTGTCATTCCTCTTCGTGCTCGTAAGCCAGATAAGGCCGCTGATAGTTCGAGCGCAAGTGAAGATATAAACGAATCAGAGCCAACTGATAACACTTCAGAAGATTCAGAATTATAGTTGCCGACGAGTTTATTTATAAATCTCGCTCGTAACATTGAGTTGAACCAGGCCCGTTAAAGCTTCAGCGCGCCTGGGTTCATCAGGCCGTTGGGATCAACCACTGCTTTGATCTTCTTGAGCATTTCCCACGCTTCAGGTTTGCGGCTCTGGTCATAACGATACAACTTGCCAAGCTGCATGGAGACCGCGCCGAGATCCGTAAATAGCTGACTGAGATCGTCGCGCATGGCCTTGACGATGGCCCTCCCCTCTTCATCGGCGTCGTGAGTTGGCAGTTTCGCGAGATGCTCGGGACGCATGACCCCCTCATACATTTTAAGGCGCGCATCGGGCCAAAACCAAACCGGCTCTATCAGGAAGCCATAATTGCCGACGGTGACCAAAAGGAATCCGTTGCGAATGCCGTGCCGTTCTTTCAGGTCTTTGTATTTGTCGTAGAGAGCCGTTACCGCATCTAGCGCTTCAACAGCCTTAGAGTGCGGCACAATGCAATGCAACGGCACCCAACGCTCGCCGCTTGGCCCAAGAATTGAATCCGGCGGTAAGAACGGTTCGGCATGACAGATCTTGGTGATTGACGCCGGAAGTGGACGCCCGCCAACCTCACGCGCAATGGCTTTGGCCTGCTTGATTTTATCGTCAACGCCACCCTTAGTGTGATCCTCAACGGACACATGCACACCGTAGAAGACGTCTTTCAAATAGTTTCGCCCTGCAATAGCGATTTGCAGGCCGTCCATCACGCCGGACTCTTTGATCACTTTAAATAACGTCCCGACATCTTTGAGGAGATCGGTTTCACCTTCGGTGACGCGCGCAGACTGCTGATTTTTATCGAAGCCCATGGCCTCTGTGGCCAACCCTTCACGGCTAAGGCGTGACAAAGCTGTCGCCATGTCTGCATAGGTATCGAATGCATACGCCAAATGGCGACGGTGTTTGGGTCTGCGAATCAAGCGCAAGGTCGCCGTCGCCTTAATCCCCAATGCACCGGCATCAGCCAGGAAAGGTCCCATAAGGTCAGGGCCATAATGCTTCATGAACGGCAAGCCACCCTGGGTCGCATGTGCGCCAACAGGAAGTACGGTACCGTCAGCCAAGACCACATCCATGCCCAATACTTGTTCTACGGCGGAGCCATAAAAGCCAGAACCGAAAAACACGGAGTTTTGCGATAAAGCACCACCAATGCGGCTTTGGTACCCAGAAAGCGGGCCCCAATATGGCGTGCGCAAACCTTTTTCTTTGAGCGCATCATTCAGTGCCGTCCATGTGCAACCACACTCAACGGTGACATACATATCGTCTTCATTGATCTCGATAATGCGATCCAGCTGCTGGGTATCGACAGTGATTGAATCGGGCTGGGTGTGAAGATACCCATCCGTATACGACATGCCGCCGCCCCGAGGCACCAGGGCTACCCGAGCATCGTGACAGGCCGCTGCTGCTCGCGAGAGGTCTTCAACAGATTTCGGAGCTATGGCCGCCAACGGCGTTTCAAAACTACGGAAGGTGTCTTCAGCAAAGAACGCCCGAGTGTCATCATCCGACTTCACCTGATCTGCGCCGAGAATTTGTGTCAGCTGATCCAGCAAACCCTTGTGACCTGCTAAATCAACACCAGGCTTGGTTGCCCCTGGTGGGATAGGCTCGATGTCATATCCTGGCACGGTATTTGGTGCGACAGGCGGCAAAGAAAGATCGGATTTAGAAGTGCGTGCGTCGTCAGGCATGAGTATCCCTGCAGGTCTTATGGTTTCAGCATATGGACCCTGATTGTCGCGCGACCTTAAGCGATGAGCAAGAGTGGATAATTACGTGTTCACGTCATAATTCTCACGCGTTCACGTCGTAGTTTTTACGCGTTCACATCGTAGTTTCTACGCGTTCACATCGATAACAATCCGACCACGCACCTGACCTTTGAGGATTTCTTCACCCAACTCAGGCAAACGGGCCAAGGGCTCGACCGTTGTCATGGCTTCAAGCTTGGACATGTCCAAATCCTGGGCAAGGCGCGCCCAAGCCTGATCACGTCGCGCTGAGGGACAGGTCACAGAATTGACGCCAAGCAAGCGGACTCCCCGCAAAATGAATGGCATCACAGTCGTCGGCAGATCAGTCCCCCCGGCGAGTCCACACGCGGCGACCGCGCCTTCGTCTTTGGTTTCAGCCAAGAGTGTCGCCAAAGTTCTCGACCCAACGGAATCCACACCACCAGCCCAACGGCCTTTTTCTAGGGGGCGGGCATCACGGTCTAAAACGTCGCGGCCGATCACTTCGGCTGCGCCAAGTGATTTCAGATAGTCTGCTTCCGATTTCCGGCCTGATGATGCAACGACTGTGTATCCAAGCTTAGCCAGCAAGGCGATGGCCACAGACCCAACGCCACCAGCGGCGCCCGTCACAACAATTTCGCCTTGATTAGGTTTAATACCAGCATCTTCCAACGCCAAGACACACAGCATCGCGGTATAACCAGCTGTGCCGATGGCCATTGTGTCTTTTAAGGAAAACCCATCGGGAACCCGCGTGAGAAACTCAGACTTGATGCGTTGTTTCTGGCTATAGCCACCCCAGTGGGACTCGGACAAACCCCAGCCGTTAACAAGGACTTTATCGCCAGGTTTGTAAGAGGTGTCGGCAGACTCCAACACCGTCCCTGCCAGATCGATACCACCGACCATTGGGAATGAACGCGCAATCTTACCCTTGCCTGTAACGGCCAGGCCATCTTTGTAGTTGACCGTCGAATATGCGACTTCGACCAGAACTGGCTCATCCGGCAGAGCCTCAAGCGTGAGTTCTCTAATTGAAGAGGTGTAAGTGCCGTCTTTATTATCGATCACCAGAGCCTTGAAGGTCTCGGTCATGCCGTATCCTTTCGAGAATTTCAGTCGAGGGGCAGCGTCAGCCGCGCGTGAGATGGGAGGTGGTATCGCGAAGACGCTGAACAATCAACCGGATCAAGCGGCGCATAAAGGGGTTGAGCCGCTCAAGCTGAGCCTCAAATTCTGTGTTTGAGATTTCTGCAACTTCCAAATCCTCAGAAACCGTAGCGGTCGCCGTTCTTGGCGTATTGCCGATCATGGACATCTCGCCAACAATTTCGCCTTTACCAACCTTGGCAAAGTTACGTTCTTTTCCATTGGAGTCCGCCCGGCTGAGTTGAAGCTCGCCAGAACTGATTAAATAGCAGCTTTGAGCTGGATCACCCTGGCGAAAGAGAACGTGGCCAGCCTTAAAGGTCTGCTTTTTGAGTGGGGCATCGGACATAATTTCTTACCTATTGCGAGGGATATGGAACTATGCCGCGCGAGCGTTCTGCTCGTCAATTACCCAACGACGAGGTCACTTAGTTGCGGGTCAGGTCGGTTGTTGTATTGCGCAGTCTTTGCACAATAAGTCGGATGAGTCGCCGCATGAAGGGATTCAATCGATCCAACTGCGCCTCAAATTCTTTGCGAGAAATCACCGCCAATTCGACATCTTTAACAACTGTCGCGGTAGCAGTGCGAGGCGTGTCGCCTATCATCGACATTTCGCCAATGATCTCTCCTTTTCGCACTTTGCTAAAGGAGCGGTCTTCACCAGCACTTGAGGTTCGACTAAGGCTTATTTCGCCTTCTCGGACGAGATAACAGTCATCCGCCACGTCGCCTTGACGGAACAACACATGACCAGCCAGATAAGTTTGCGTTTTGATTGAGCTATCAGTCATACCATCAACCATCAGGATCGCAGTTACGACTATGCAGCGAGATACCTCGACTCGTCAATCAACCTTAGAAACATTGGGGTCGCGCTTGAGATAGCGGCTCAGGTGTACATCTCGAGGATTGTCGATCCAGCCAATGATTTGCTGGGAGACTAAATTTTTACTCACCCCATGAAACAAGGGCGCGATCGGCGTGTCCGTCAGCAAGAGCGCCTCCGCCTGGGCCAAGAGTTGGGCACGGGTGCCATAATCAATAGCCTGGGTTGCGTCTTTCAATAGTAAGTCATATTGCGGATTACGGTACCTTGCATAATTGGATGTGGTCGATGTGCTTTGCAAAACCGCAAGAAAATTAGCTGCGTCGTTAACATCCGCCGCCCATCCGGCATACCCGATTTCAAAATCACCGCTGCGTAGACGAGAAAACAGCACTTTGCCTTCTGTGTTATTGAGTTCGACTTCAACGCCCAAGGGCCGCCACATGGCTGTTATCGCCGCTGCGACTCTGCGACGATCTTCCGCAGAGGATAAACTATACGTCAGTCGCAAAGGTGAATCTGGCCCATACCCTGCCGCCGCCAACAGCTCGCTGGCTTTGGCGCGTCGCTTCACCATCGTCCAAGAGGTTGCATCAGAGCGTGGTGGCTCATAGCCAACAACAGCAGGCGGTACAAAACTATAGGCGGGTCTTTCGCCCGATCGCAAAACGCGGTCCGCCAATAGCTCTCGGTCAATTGCGAGGGATAACGCTTGCCGGATCCGGACGTCGGCTAGGACGGGATGCTCTGTATTAAAAGTCAGATAAAAGGTGATGAGATAATCCGCGATGCGTGTTTCGCCGGGTAGATTTTCAAGGAGCCACGGTGTGCGGGCTGTTGGAAATTCCAGACTAGAATCTAAAGCGCCAGCCCGAAATTGAGCCACAGCCGCTGACTGATCTTCAGTTGGGAGATAGGTGACGTGTTCGAAAAACAGTTCCGCCAGATCGCGGTGCAGTGGATTGGCTATCAGCTTGACACGATCTTGTGGCCGCCAATCCTTAAGCGTATAGGCTCCATTTGAAACCATGGTGCCTGGCGCTGTCCAAGCATCATCTTGCGCTTCTATTACATGCTTGGGCACCAGCACCGCAAAGCCGTTTGAGAGAAGTTCTGGCAAAAAGGGTGCGGGTGAATTCAGCGTTATCTTCACTTCATGCGTACTGCTTGCCCGCACACCGAGATCAGTTACCAGCTTGCTCCCCCGCGTGATGGCCTCTGCATTCTCAATCGCATGAAATAAATAAGGGTACTGGGATGCCGTGACAGGATTTAATAAGCGCTGAAAAGAATAGACCACATCATCTGCCGTAAGCGGAACACCGTCTGACCATTTTTGATTTGGACGGAGCAAAAACGTCCACGTCAACCCATCGTCAGAAACGCTCCAGCTTTCAGCAGCCGCAGGCGTGGGGCGACCACTAGCGTCGGGTGACGTTAAGCCTTCAAAGAGATCTAAAATGATGTTTTGTTCATAAACCGTAGAGATGCGATGCGGATCAAGGCTCGCGGGATCTTGGTGATTCCCGCGAGTCAAAACATCAGCAGAAGACTGCGTTATTCCCGATGCCAACGCAGCAAGCAGACACAAACTTATATAAGCACAGCGCATCAGTTACCGAATTTTTGAACGCGATTGCACTTGGGCGTCGATGACCGCAAGGGCCGCTAAATTTACAAGTCCTCGTGATGTAACCGATGGCGTTGTGATGTGCCCCGGCTTGTTTACGCCCAACAAAATCGGTCCAACATGCAAGCCACCGGACAGCGTGCGAGCTAAATGGAACGCGGTGTTGGCTGCATCAAGACATGGCATAACCAACAGATTTGCAGGGCCTTCAAGTTTTGAGTCTGGAAACACACGCCGGCGCAATTCTTCATTCAGTGCAAAATCAGGCTGCATTTCACCTTCGACCTGAAGATCTGGGTATTCTGTATGCAGCCGCTCCATGGCCGCCCGCATCTTGAGCGCGTTTGCGTTCTGCGAAGCTCCAAAAGTAGAGGTGGCGATCAAGGCCACGCGCGGCACTAGACCGAAGTCTGCAACTTTTTTAGCCGCCCTTACGGTTAGATCAACGATAGCATCAACTGACGGATTCTCAGAAACATAAGTGTCGCAGATAAAGATGGGTCCTCGATCTAAGACAAGAAGCGATAGGGCTGATGTTTCTGGCACACCAGAACACAAACCAAGCACTTCCTCGACATACTTCAGATGCCATTTGTATTCACCGTACGTGCCACAGATCATTGCATCTGCATCGCCTTTCTCAACCATCAAGCTGGCAATAACCGTTGAGTTGGTGCGAACGATGGTACGGGCAGAGTCCGGCGACACGCCTTTGCGCGCCATAATGCTGTGATAACTCTGCCAATAGTCCCGATAGCGATCATCGTCTTCTGGATTGACGATTTCAAAATCTTTGCCTGGCACGAAACCAAGACCTAGCTTTCGCGCCCGGTGGGAGATAACAAGCGGGCGACCAATCAAGATCGGGGTGGCGATTCCGTCATCAAGCAGGACCTTCGCCGCGAAGAGAACACGATCATCTTCCCCTTCTGCAAAAACCACCCGCTTTGGCTCTTCGCATGCCTTGTCAAAGATTGGCTTCATGACCAACCCGGTGCGGAACACAAACTGCTCAAGCTGGTCGGTATAAGCTTCAAAGTCTTCGATCGGTCGCGTTGCTACGCCTGAGTCCATCGCTGCCTTGGCGATGACGGGACAAATGTTTGAGATCAAACGCGGATCGAAGGGCTTTGGAATGAGATAATCCGGGCCAAACCGAAGGGTCTGCCCTCCATAAGCCGCCGCAACCACCTCAGAACTGGCCCCTTTTGCCAGGTCTGCGATTGCACGGACACAAGCCGCTTTCATTTCCTCATTAATCTCAGTCGCGCCGACGTCAAGCGCTGCCCTGAAGATGAATGGAAAGCATAAAACATTATTGACCTGATTGGGATAATCGGACCGTCCCGTGGCAATGATAGCGTCCGGCACGGCAGCCAATACATCTTCGGGGCGGATTTCAGGCTCTGGATTGGCAAGCGCCATAATAATAGGTGCTTTGGCCATGGTCTTGACCATGTCACCCGTCAAAATTCCCGGGGCAGACAATCCCAGAAAAACGTCAGCATCAACGATAGCCTCAGCCAATGTGCGCGCTGACGTATCAGAAGCATAATCAGCTTTTTGATTGGTCATATCTTCGGTACGGCCTTTAAACACAACACCTTTGTGATCGGACAGAATAACGTTCTCGCGTCTGAGACCCAACGCCAGCAACTGATTGAGACAGGCAATACCCGCCGCTCCGCCGCCTGTCGAAACGAGTTTTATATCCGCTATTTTTTTCCGAACCAGACTCAACCCATTGATGACTGCCGCTGCCACAACAATGGCCGTGCCATGCTGATCGTCATGAAATACGGGGATGTCGAGGCGCTCGCGCAAAGCCTTTTCAACAATGAAGCAATCAGGCGCTTTGATATCCTCTAAATTGATGGCGCCAAACGTCGGTGAGATCGCCGCAATGATATCAACCAGTTTTTCTGGATCGTTTTCATTAACTTCAATATCGAAAACATCAATACCTGCGAATTTCTTGAACAGGACCGCTTTCCCCTCCATCACAGGTTTGGAGGCCAACGCACCAATCGCACCAAGACCCAGGACAGCGGTGCCGTTGGTAACGACCGCCACAAGATTTCCGCGGCTGGTCAGATTTGCCGCTTCTGCAGGGTCAGCGACGATAGCATCGCAGGCTGCGGCAACGCCAGGCGAATAAGCGAGGGCAAGATCACGTTGATTGGCAAGCGGTTTGGTTGCCGTAACCTCTAATTTCCCTGGCTGGGGATAGCGGTGGTAATGCAAGGCATCACTGCGCAATTTATCCTTCGCGTCGGTCGCTTGCTCGGTCGACATGGTTTATCCCCTCTGCTTCAAAACATATCTCACTTTTTAATATCCCACTTTAAGGGCGTGCTTGACTACCTTGCGCATAACAGAGGGCAAAGCATGATCCCCTAATGCATCAAGGTGTACCCATACGTAATCTGCTTGAGTACCAATCCCGGTTGCCTGTTTTTCCGTTAGAACAGCAGAGCGGGTTTCAAGTTCCAAGTTAAAATGCGTGAACGTATGACTGACCCCCCCTTCCAATGGGGTCCATTTAGACCGTCCGATCTTGATCGGCGCCTGAGAGAGGACCGCCTCATTGCTGAGTATCTCTGCCTGCCACGAGGTGGATGGCACCTCCATCATACCACCCAACAAACCTTTCTCTGGGCGACGCCGAAGGAGAATAGCGCCATCTTGCCGCGTCAACCAAAAACAAACACCACGGCGTGTTGGCTTGCTCTGTTTTGGAGATTTACGTGGCAGTTCTGCCGCGATGCCAAGTTTTCGCGCTTTACATGGAGATTGCCAGGGGCAGATCACGCAAGATGGAGATTTCGGTGTGCAAACCGTCGCCCCGAGATCCATCACTGCCTGTGCATAGTCTCCAGGACGATGATCCCTAGTTAGGCTAGCTGCCAATTCGATTAAGACTGTTTTAGACTGCGGTAAGGGCTGCTCAATTGCAAAAACACGTGTCATGACGCGTTCGACGTTGCCATCAACCACAACCGCGCAGCGATTGAACGCAATAGAAGCAATGGCCGCTGCCGTGTATGGGCCAATGCCGGGAAGAGACTTCAAAGCCTCTTCAGTGTCAGGAAACACGCCACCATGGTCATTCGTGATCATCTTGGCACATTTATGAAGGTTACGCGCCCGAGCATAGTAACCGAGTCCAGCCCATTCTGTGAGAACATGATCCAGTTCAGCCTGCGCTAGATCTTCAACCCTGGGCCAACGCTCGAGAAACCGCTCATAATATGGTTTTACCGCAGTCACAGTCGTCTGCTGCAGCATGATTTCACTGAGCCAAACAGCATAAGGACTTGCCGTTTCACCCGGCAAGGCACGCCAAGGTAAACGACGCCGGTGACGGTCGTACCAGTCCAGCAATTCTTCTGGCTTTGGCGAACTGGGTTTGCGTGCAGAAGCCATTGAGCGGCGCAAGTGTCCTAATTATTTTAAATGTTCATGATAACTACAGCATAAAAAGTCTGGCAGCTGCGCTACACTGAATCCTATGAGTCTTAGACCAAAAAGAAAAGGGCGGGATACCGTCGCAATGCCGGAGCGGATCGCGCGCGGCCTGCTCGGCGTGTCGGCTGTTACAAATAGAATTACTAAACCGGTTTTGGGCAAAAGGGGTTTTGTCGCAGGCGATATTGTCTCCCGCTGGCATGAAATCGTTGGCGCCGAACTCGCTGCTGCTTCAATACCCGAACGTATTCAATTGGAACGTGGCGCTCGCAGTAATGGAACCTTGCACCTGCGGGTCGCAAGCGGCGCAGCAGCAGCCCTCATCCATCCTCAGCTTCCCTTGATTATGGAACGTATCAACGGCTTTCTTGGCGCAGGCACTGTTAGCCAAGTGAGAGTCATTCAAGCCCCACTCCCTAAACGTATTGTCAGAAAGCCCATTCCGCGCGCGCGGCCTCTGACCGCTGAAGCACTGGCAGAGGCTGACACACAGATTGGCGCGTTAGACTCAGACCCGCTGCGCCAGGCATTGGCGCGACTTGGTGCCCGCTTGAAAGAACGAAAGTGATCCGACCGAGCCTAATGGAATGTGGCCCGGACTCTATACGCGACTCCCCTTTTCCCGTATGATTTGTTTACGATCAGGGCGTTTTCGGACTCAGGGGGCGGCATGCGGATTTATCTCACTTTTGCGGCAGCGCTATTGGCGGGCAGTCTCAACCAGGCCCAAGCACAATCTTTTGATAGCCTATTGAGCAACGTGACAGAAACTGTCAGTGACATCACAGACGTTGTTTTGCCGGGCGTAACGAATCTCAGAGTCGGACTGGGGCCAGTCATCGCGCCAGCTTACGAAGGATCTGATGACTATAAGATCAAAGCAGCCCCTCTCATTTCTCTGCGATATCGTGATCTCATCCAGGTCGACAACAACAATATCCGGGTCAATGTATTTGGCCGAGACAGCATTTTTCAATCCAACACATTTAAAGCCGGGCCATTGCTCAAGCTGGACTTCGGACGCGACGAGACTGACAGCCCGGACTTGGCTGGACTCGGAGACGTCGGCACCAGCATCGAATTGGGCGTATTTGCAAGCTACACTGTGGGACCAACCCGGGCACGAATTCGGGTGCAACATGACGTTATCAGTGGGCACTCGGGCATGCGCGTGATTGGTGATTTAGGCGTTGCCGTATACCGATCAAACGCACTCACCGTAACCAGCAATTTGAGCGCCACCTGGAGCGACGGCAGCTATATGGACTCTTTTTTCGGGGTCTCTGCGGCTCAAGCTCTGGCGTCTGGCCTCCCAGCGTTTGATGCCATGTCTGGCCTTAAAGACATCAGCCTTGCCTTTGGTGGCAATTACACGGTGTCCGACCATTGGGCATTGGTTGGCAATGCGGGTTATTCCAAGCTCTTAGGAGACGCAAAAAACAGCCCAATTGTAGCGATCCAAGGTTCATCAAGCCAATTCGTTGGTGGAATTTTTGCCGTATACAGCTTTTAGTCTGAAGACGCGGCAAAAGACGATATTAAATCAACGTGATCCTGCCCTACAAAATCCATATTCTTTGGTATGATTGGATCATGAAACTGAAATCAGCAACCATTCGTGACATGCCGTCGAACCAAACACTCCAGGCCGAGAAGCTCTCAAATCATGGGGTGTCGATAGGGACACCCCATGCGTTTGGTGGTCTTTTCAGTGCAGCAATCATCGCCGCCCTGGCGCTTACACTTTTGACAAACCCAACACTTGCCTATGCGCAAGAAACGGATAAGCCTAAGACGGCTAATGATGAAGGGTATGTTCTTGAGCAATATCCAGACTCTCTGCCGCAAACTACAAATCAGTGCATTTTCTTTCGTACCTTGTACGACTGGAAGCCCCTAAACCGGCACAACCTTATTGTATGGGCCCCAAGTCGAAAGCATCCCTATCACTTGCAGTTGGACCGACCGTGTCAAAACCTGCGTTTTGCGCACACCATTGGGTTTACGTCTACAAATGGTCGCTTATGCGGCTTCGGTGGAGATTCGATTTTGGTCACCAGCGGTGGCGGTCGGCCTGACAGATGCCCAATCGGATCAATCACAAAGCTTGATGAGGCTGGTTTGGAACGTTTGTTAGCGCAAGGACGCGGTCGAACACTAAGGGAAAAACGCGAGGCTGAAGCAGAGCCTAACCAATAAGCCCCGTAAAAATCACCTCAAGCCCTCATTTTTCTATCAAAATTGGCATTTTTCGGCCCGCTATCCAAGAAACCGTCGCGGCTCACAACATGAGCACCAATAGTCTAATTTCACTTCAATGGCAGACTGTTTAGCTCTGAAAATTTCTGACATTTAACGACGATGACATAACCCACGGCAGAAAAGGGCTTTAAAGCTTTCGGCCTTGCCGCTGTCTGTGACAAGCCTGACAATAGGAATCGTCAACACAGGTTAGAATTGCATGCCGCAGACATCTGAAAAATTCATACAAAGGTTTACCATCGCTTATGCGTCTGCACTGCTTCTGATCGCCAGCGTGATTGCCGGGTCAGCGTTTCTTCTGACCAGCGCGACAACACAGCAAATTGGTGATGCAGCCGTCATTAATATCAGTGGCAAACAGCGCATGCTGTCCCAACGCATCGCACAGTTTGGGCAACGACGCGTGCAAGAAGGTTCAAGTTTATCGGCAGAGGCATTGGAAACACTTGCACGCCAAATGCTGGCAGACCACCAAGCGCTGATCAAAGAGGATGAAGATATGGGGGTTGTTAAACCCCTTCCGGAGTCGGCCTGGCCTTTCTATTTTGACGAACCACACAACCTCGACAAACGCGTTCGCGCTTATGCAGCCAATGCCATAGCCCTCGCGGCTATTGAAGACAGCCGCAGCGAACAAGCCTTTCGACTGTTGGCCGCGATTCAAAAAGAAGCGGAAGCGCCACTTCTGGAATCTCTCGACGCTGCCGTCAGCCACTATGAGAAAATTTCCACAGATAAAACGAATACTACCCTTGGTGTGGGATTGGTTATTGCCACACTTTTGATCGCAATGCTGGCCAGTGTCGGACTGTTTTTATTTCGACCGATGGTCAAACGTGCGCAGAGAGACGTATCGCGCATTGTCGATCTGGCCGCAGCTGTAGAAGCAAATGAAAAACGCCTTAGTTCCATTATGAAAACTTTGGCAGATGGCATTGTATCGATTGATAACAAAGGAACGATTTTATCATTCAACCAAGCTGCAGAGATTATCTTTGGGTACAAAGATAAAGAAGTGCGCGGCAAGAACTTTAGGGTTCTTCTACCAAGCGACGAGCGACGTGGTGGTATGGAATACTTTGGTGAATCAATACGGCGGCAAGCCAAGGGTAATTTAGGAGAACGCAAAGGAGGCGCGCGCGAGATCGTGGCCCTTCGCAAAGACGGTCGTGAATTTTCCATGGAACTCTCTGTCAGCAGTCTAGAGATTGACGATTCCCATATTTACACCGCCGTTGTCCGAGACATCACCGACCGCAAGACTGCAGAGACCGTGTTAAAGCGCCAAGCCTGGGTTATGGAGAACATTGCAGATGCGGTCATTCTGGCTGATCCTGAAGGCCGCATTATCGACTGCAATAAGAGGGCTCAAGACCTTACAGGATACGACAGAATTGAATTGCTTGGCACGCCGGTGATGGAGCTTATGGCAAACCGCTCGGAAGAGATCCGCAGCATAGCTCAAAGTGAGGCTCGCACCCTTACGGACAAAGGCGAGATATGGCGGCAAGAATTCGAAATCAAACGTAAAGACGGCAAGATTCGTGTGTTCGACAACACAACCACTGGCATGTTCGACGACCGCAGCCGTTTAATTGGTCGTATTTCAGTGAACCGTGATGTGACCGAGCAACGAGAGTTGGACCGTGTAAAAAACGAGTTTATCTCTGTCGTCAGTCACGAATTACGTACGCCATTAACTTCTATTATGGGGTCACTCGGCCTCATCAAAAGCGGTTCTGTTGGTGAGATGAGTACGGACCTGGGAAGTATGATCAACATTGCTTACTCAAACAGTGAGCGACTGGTGCGATTAATTAACGATATTCTCGACCTCGAAAAAATCGAGGCGGGCCGAATGAACTTCAACTTAGCACCGGTTAAAGCTATGTCACTGCTAGAAAATGCCATAACTGAGAACACCGGCTATGCAGAAAAAAATAATGTGGCCATCAACATAACTGACCCTGTCAAAGACATAGTTGTAAACACAGATATAGATAAAACGGCGCAGGTCTTTGCGAATTTGCTTTCAAACGCCATCAAGTTTTCACCTGAAAATACATCAGTTGAAATAGGTGCCAGAAGAGTGAGTGACCAGATACGCTTTTTCGTGCGTGATTACGGTCCTGGAATTCCAACAGCTTTTCGAGCTTCAATCTTTGGCAAATTCTCGCAGGCGGACTCTTCAGCAACCCGTAAAAAGGGTGGCACAGGGCTTGGGCTGAGCATCAGCAAAACTATTGTTGAACATCTGGGTGGGCAGATCGGTTTTGACTCTACTGAGGGTGAGGGCTCAACCTTTTACTTCGACTTGCCAGAGGTTACGCCGGCAGCACAACAAAACCTTGTCGCTTTTGTGCACCATAAATCAGCCTTGGTTGTTGAAGATGATCAGGATGCGGCAACTCTGCTGCGCATGATCCTTGAACAAATGGGCCTAACTGTTGACGTAGCCCTGACATTGGGCGTTGCTGAAGGTCTTGCTTCAAAGCAACATTTTGATGTCATTACTTTGGACCTGGGGCTTAATGGAGCTTGTGGCGTTGACCTTCTGGACTCATTGGCAGAGTCTGAACTGAACAGAAACACGCCAGTTATTGTTGTGTCCGGCAAGCGCCAAGAGGATATAACCGCCTTAGCAGGAGGTGCTATAGACTTAGCTGGCTGGATTCGCAAACCGGTTAAAGTTGAAACACTGAAGGCCATTTTACGGAAATGTTTAAGCGCCAACCTCTCTGACAAACCACACATCTTACATGTTGAAGACGACTCAGATGTTCGGGCTATCGTTCAAAAAATTTTGGGAAACACCGTACATATCACGCGCGCAGAAAACCTTAGCGCAGCACGCAGCATATTGTTGAAAAGTGGTCAGATGTTTGACTTAGTTCTGCTTGACTTAGCACTTGGTGATGGGCGCGGTGAAGAACTTCTGCCCAATCTCAGAACAATCAATGGGAAGCATATACCTGTGATCGTGTTTTCGGCCAATGATCTGGACCAGTCATCAGCCATTGAGAAGGTCACGCATGTTTTACAAAAATCAAGAACCAGCAACGATGATCTTTCCGCGTGCGTGATTTCTGCTATTGAGAGACATCAGCGAAATCAAACCGCAATCTCGTAGGGCTTTAAATTTCAGCATGGCAAAAAATTTAGAAAAAATTCTGCACGTTGAAGATGAACCTGACATAAGAGCCATAACAAAAATGGCGCTTGAAAAAGTTGGGCACCTCAATGTGGAAAGCTGCGAATCTGGCAAGGTCGCGCTTGAACAAGTAGCAGCTTATGCGCCCGATCTCATTTTGTTAGACGCCATGATGCCTGATATGGATGGCCCGGAAGTTCTCAAACAATTGCGGGAGAGAGAAGATACGAAACATCTGCCGATTATCTTCATGACCGCAAAAGTGCAAGCGAGTGAAATCGAAGCCTACAAGGCCATGGGAGCTTTGGATGTGATTGCCAAACCCTTTGACCCAATGAGCTTACATCAACAGATCAAAGACATTTGGGCCGCGGCACAGTCGTAATTAACGTATTGTACCAAAGTAAAACGCCCAGGCATTGCCCGGGCGTTTTTTTCGATTTGAGAATTTAGTCTTTCTCTTCAGCTCGCCAAGTGTCGATTGCCCGCTGGGTTACCGTCCACGACGTTTCATTTGGACGCATATCATCCAGAGGTGGCGCGGAAACATAGGCGGGGTAGTTGGTTTTGATTTCTTTCTTAACAACGTCAGGCAAGTCTTCCCAACTGTCGAGCCGCAGACCAGCAGTATGAAAAATCACGACGCCATCCCGATCTCCCATCTTCATCCAAGGGAGAAATTTTGAAACCCGAGCCCATGAAATAACCCGGTCTTTCACGAAATTCGCGTCACCATCTAAGAGATCTTCGACGGGCGTTGCACCCGTGCCGAACTCCATCGCGTGATAGGTTCCTCCGACATACTCCTGATAATCGCCCGCAAGTGGGTTATCATAAAATAACCGTGCCGCACCGCCACCGTTGAGATACATGCCTCCCAACTCAATGGCCTCGAACTTCGCCCGTGGCGTGCCGTCATCATTATAGGCATAAACCGGGAAACGCCCGTCTCCGACCTGCATATTTACGGGGTCATTGGCAACCTGAATGACCTGCACCTCTTCGTCTGTCCAGGGGTTTAGCCATGTATCGACAACTTCATTTGTTTTGGGGTCCAGGTAGAACATGACCTCACGTGAAACTGCGCGATATCCCATACCCTTTTTAGAATCTTCGAGAATGTCACAGGCCCGCACATTCATACCTTGCACATTAAACAAATGACGATCTTTCTCGCCGGGACGGCGACTATACATTTTACCTTCCCACCAAAAAATCGCTTCGTCACCCTCAACCAATGAGCAACTCTGCTTGATCTGCATCTTTATAACGTCATTAGGATCATTTGGGTCCAAGCGTTCGGCGGCGGCAGTAAACGGCATTAGCGCGCACACACCAGCAGCAAATCCTATTGAAAAACGGTTCATCATTTCATTCCTCCCTCGGCGTTGCGCGCATCAAACACCTGCTTGAAATAACTCCAGCTTGTGACATTTGGGCGGGCATCGTCCAGCGGTGGCGGCTCTTTGTATGTCGGGTAATTCTTTTCAATTTCAGCCTTGATGCGCGTTGGTAGCGCGTCGTAGCCGTCAACACGTCCTCCAACAGTGGTAAAAATCATCATGCCGGTGCGGCCCTCCATCTTCATCCACGGGAGCCATTCTGAAAACCGTGCCCAAGACAAAACATAACTGTCGAGCTTGTCTTTGTCAGAATCAAAAAGGTCGTCGGCATATGTGTAGGAGTTCAGAGCTTCCATCGCGTGATACTTGTTACCAACGTAAGCTTGATAGTCGCCGGCCAACGGGTTTTTGTAATAGAGTGGCGCTTCTCCACCTTCGATGACGCGATTGCCAATGATTTTAGCGTCAAACGTGTAAGGTGTCCCATCTGCTGAGCGTGCATAAGACGGACCACGCATATTGACGGGATCGTTGGCCACATGGATGACTTCAACCTCTTCTTTGGTCCAAGGATTTACCCAGGTGGTCATAACCTCATTGGTGTCAGGATCGAGATATAAAAGAATCTCTCGCGATACAGATCTGAACCCGTGGCCTTGTTTGGGGTCATCGAAGTTCTTGCAGGCCCGGATGTTCATGCCTTCGACGTCAAACAGGTGGCGGTCTTTCTCTCCAGGGACACGGCTGTACGCAGAGCCCTGCCACCAATAGATGATCGGCTCACCTTCCTTGAGCGAACAGTTCATTTTTTGGGCGGCCAAAATCGCATCATCTGGATTGGCTGGGTCGAGCATTCGAGCACTTACGGTTGCAGCCATCGTCAAGCCAATGGCAGTCGTCGCGAAAGCAGCCCAATACCGAACCTTAAGTTTGCTCGAATGTGTCATTGAGATCCCCTTCCTCTGACGTCATTTAAGTGGAGTCGCAAAAAACCTACTCAAAGTTAAAGCCTCTGCTCTTCCCTGTACCAATGACAATCGGAAGGTCAGCCATCAGATTGATGGAATAGGTTTTCATAAAAACATAACTGTGTCGAATAATACCCTAATATTTATCATTATTATAAATCAATCTCCTATTTTTTCTCATATCAGCAAATTATCGCCTTAATCGTGGAATTTTCCTTGCAAGATTGGCCTGCATTAGCGACTGATACGCGCTCGAAATTGAACTATTTTGCCTAAGATTTAGAAACACGTGCCCCTTGCAGGCTGAATGACAGCCCGCCTAAAATAGCTACGCTTAGTGGCTCTATCTTATTCGACCCACTTCATATTGTGAGGAAAACCTGTGAAACCCTTTGCTTCCACCATTTTTGGCTGCGCCTTTATGGCTTTTGCGCTGGTCGGCACGACATCGTGCGCAGAAGAAGATAATCCTGAAAGCGCTGCAGCCGTTGGCCAGACTCAGGGCGACTCGACCTCAGAGTCATCGACGACGACCGACTCGGCCCAACTCGCCCAGGTTGGTGAAGAAATGGACAACGATGCGGCCATGCCGGCGTCTGGTCCTGTGTATAGGGAAATGATTTACGGCGACCCTGCCGCTCCGGTGACAATCGTTGAATATGCGTCTTTGACGTGTAGCCATTGCGCCACATTCCACACAACTGTGCTACCTGAACTCAAAAAGAATTACATTGATACAGGCAAAGTCCGCTTGGTGTTTCGTGATTTTCCACTTGATGGCCTAGCGATGGCCGGCGCGATGCTTGCACGGTGCGCTGAAGGCGACCGCGGCCAAGCCCTGATTAACGTTATGTTCCGTCAACAGGGCATCTGGGTGACGTCTCAGCGTCCCATCGAGCCTCTCACCTCATATGCAAAACTCGCAGGCCTCTCAGAAGACGATGTTAATGCGTGCCTCGAAAACGAAAATATTATGAACGCTATTCGAGAAGGGCAAGAAACTGCATCGACTCAGTATCAAATTGGCTCCACGCCGACATTCTTCATTGAGGATGTCAAAGTTGAAGGCAATCGCGGTTATGAGTTCATGGCCGATGTCATTGACGAAAAATTGGCGGAGAAAGGCTCCTAAAGCTTAGGGCCTTAATCCTTTAGAATTGTTTTCTTTCCCGTAACAGAACGTTTTTGCGGAGACCTGATCCTTGGTTGAATTTACCCGGCTGCGCTTGACCGGCTTTAAATCCTTTGTCGATCCGACCGATCTATTGATCGAGAAAGGTATGACTGGCGTCGTTGGTCCCAACGGCTGCGGCAAATCGAACCTCGTTGAAGCCCTGCGCTGGGTTATGGGTGAAACCTCCGCTAAGCAGATGCGCGGTGGCGAGATGGACGAGATTATTTTCGGCGGCACACGTGATCGGCCCGCCCGCAACATTGCCGAAGTCACCTTGGTAATGGACAATAGCACGCGCAAAGCCACCGCACAGTTTAACGACACGGACGAACTAGAAGTCACGCGCCGCATTGAACGCGGCAAAGGCTCGGTTTACCGGGTTAATGGGCGTGACGTTAGGGCGAAAGACGTACAACTGCTGTTCGCCGATCTGTCTTCCGGTGCGCGCTCGACCGCATTAGTGAGTCAAGGTCGTATTGGCGCAATTATCAATGCGAAACCACAGCAACGGCGGCACCTTCTGGAAGAAGCCGCCAACATCACTGGGTTACATAGTCGTCGGCATGAAGCTGAATTGCGCCTGAAAGCTGCCGAAACCAACCTGGAACGGCTAGATGATGTTATTCAAGCCTTGGATACACAACTTCAAAGCTTAAAGAAACAAGCCCGCCAGGCCGCCAGGTATCGGACCATCTCTGATTCCATACGATCTGCTGACGCAATGGTGCTGACAATACGGCAAAGCGCGACAGAAGCTGATTTAAGCCGGGCGAACGAAGGTCTGAGCGCAGCAGAAACCGCCGTGAATGAAAGAACGGCAGTCGTAGCCGAGGCGACCACATTGCAGGCGAACGCGGCGGAAGCGGTTCCACCGCTGCGCCAAGCAGAGGCCGCTGAAGCTGCGAAAGTTCAACGTTTGAATCTGGCCCGCGAGCAATTGGATGAAGAAGAGCAGCGCCTTGCAGCTGCGCAAGAAGCAGCAGAAATGCGGCTCTCTCAATTACGTGAGGATATGGCGCGCGAGAAAGAACGTATTGCAGATGCGCGCGGTGCCTTGGACCGACTGGGTCGGGAAAAGTCAGACCTGGAAGAAGCACAAGCCAGTCAAGCCAACTCCCTTGAGCATGCCAGGACGACACTAAAAACCGCCGCTCAGGCTGTTGAAGAATTAGAATCTGAAATCGCGCATCTCGGTGCCGCACTTGCTGAGGCAGACTCTGCTCGTGCAACAGCTCGCCAAAAAGCTGAAGAAGCTAAGCTTCGTGGCGGACGCGCACTGCGTCGTTTGGAAGAGGTTGATGAACAGTTGGATGCCACGCGCGTTCAAGCTCAACCCGCACTGGATCTAAAAGCTGAAGAAGTAACAGCGCAACAATGCGAAGAAACAATGTCATCGGTTCGCGCACAATGGGAACAAGCTGAAACATCGCGGGCACAAGCCCAAGAAGAAGATCAGGCTTTACGCGACCAGCTCCAGGAACGGCGTGGCGAGGAATCTAAAGTTCAAGCCGAGATTATCGCACTTGAAGGCCTTCTGGCAGAGCGCGAGACCGACGCAACATGGAGTCCAATTCTTGACTCCGTGACTGTTGAGCCCGGTTATGAAGCTGCTCTTGGCGCTGCAGTTGGTGATGACCTGAATGGTGCCGCAGATGACACTTCAGCCGTGCACTGGTCTAGTCTTCCGCCTTTCGCGCCCGCGCCTTTATTACCTGATGGCGTCCGCCTTCTCAGCAGCATCGTACAAGCACCAGACAAGCTTTCACGCCGCCTATCGCAAGTTGGTATTGTGGACGATGAGGCCGCTGGTAACGCGTTGCACAGCACGTTAAAGCCGGGTCAACGCCTGGTCACAACAAGTGGAGATTTATGGCGTTGGGATGGCTTTGTAAGTGCATCAGGAGCCCCAAGTGCTGCAGCGCAGCGCCTGAAACATAAGAATCGGCTTAAAGAACTGCGGAGCGAAATCGAAACGCGTCGCCTTGCGACACAAGATGCAGAAACCAAAGCAACAACAGCACGGACATTGGTTAACACTACATCCGAAGCTGAAAAAGAACTGCGCGCAAAAGTTCGCGAAGCTGAACAAGCGCTCGAAACGGCGCGGGCTGCTTTGGCGGAACGCCAGCGCCTCGCAGCCGCGCTGGAAAGCAGAATTTCCAGCCTAGAAGAAACACGTAAAACTCTGGTTGGCGAACGAGATGAAGCGGGTGGCCAAGAGCGGGCCGCACAAAGCACACTCAATGAGTTGGGCGACGGGTCCGAAGAACGCCAGCGGCAATCTACGCTGCAGAGTCAGCTGGCTGGACGACGTAATGAATTAATGGAAGCCCGTGCGGCTTATGATGCACTGACACGCGCATCGGAAGAACGCCACCGGCGGCTGGCCGCTCTAGCTGAAGATACAGACTCCTGGTCAACCCGCAGAACAGAAGCTGAGAATCAGCTCTCAGCATTAACAGAGCGTGAAGGGTCAGCTGTAAGTGAAGTTGAAGACCTGGCCGGCAAGCCAGAAGCTCTGGCCGCTCAACGGCAAGAACTGATGGTCCAGCTGGACGCAGCGGAAAGCGCACGCCGAACAGCAGCTGATGCTCTGCTCCGCGCAGAAACAACACTGAACGAGGCGAATAAAGCGTTGCGTCAGGCTGAACAAAGCGCTGCCACGGCGCGCGAAGAGCGTGTCCGTCGTGAATCAGCGGTCGCACAAGCAACACAAGCCCTAGAAACACTGGCTGCCGCCATTCAAGAACGCATTGGCTGTGCGCCATCTGAGGTCCGTGCCCAAACGCGCCTCAAGGATGATGAAGAGCTACCTCCCCTTGAAAAGGCTGAAAAGAGCCTGCAGCGCCTGATCAGTGAGCGCGACAACATGGGAGCCATCAATCTGCGCGCCGAGCAAGAAAGTGAAGAGTTGAGCGAGCAGATCGAAACCCTTGATACCGAACGGGAAGACCTCATTAACGCCATTGCACGTCTGCGAGACGGTATCTCAAAGCTCAATCGTGAAGGTCGCCAGAGGCTGCTGCAATCCTTTAAGGAAGTAGACGCCCATTTCCGCACCCTCTTCACCAAACTCTTTGGTGGCGGTCGGGCGCACTTGTCCATGACGGAAGCAGAGGACCCCCTTGAAGCGGGACTCGAGATCATGGCCAGTCCGCCCGGAAAACGCCTCCAGAACCTCGGTTTATTGTCAGGCGGAGAACAAGCTTTGACAGCCATTGCGTTGCTGTTTGCCGTCTTCATGGTCAATCCAGCCCCAATTTGTGTGCTGGACGAAGTTGACGCCCCCTTAGATGACGCAAACGTGGATAGGTTTTGCAATCTTATCACCCAGATCACGGAAGCCACAGGCACCCGGGTTATTGTCGTAACTCACCACCGTATGAGCATGGCGCGGGTTGACCGGTTGTTTGGGGTCACAATGGCCGAGCGTGGCGTTTCAAAATTGGTCTCCGTAAACCTCAATGAGGCCGAATCCTTCCGTAATACAGCTTGATCTGTGCCAATTTTTGCCGGTTTTCAGGTTTTGCATGAACGTGCTAAACAAGCCACAGGTCTAAGACCATCCTCGATTAGGTCCAAGCCTCAAAAAAGCCCGGAATTCGGCGGCGTTTCCGCCTTGACAGGGGTCCGGCTGCTTCCTATTGTGCGCCCGCTTTTCGCGCTGCAACAGGCCGGTTCCGGCCCGAGCTTCGATCGTCTTAAAAGGTGGGGTTTTCAGCCCTAAATGTTCAATCAACCGCGGTTCCGGAACATGCCAATCGGTCTAGAGGACCTTCATGGCGACGCAAGACCCGCTAAATGATCTGAATGCCCGTTTAAAGGCTGCTCGAGGCAACAGAGACACGGAATCTGCCTCTCGTGGGCGTGGAACGCAAAGCGGACTAGGCCAAGGTCTCCGTATCGGGATCGAAATGGTGGTTTCCGTCGCCGTCGGCGCTGGATTAGGCTATTTCATCGATAATTGGGTTGGTTCTACGCCGCTTTTTATGATCGTGTTTTTGTTTCTTGGATTTGCCGCAGGCATTATGAATGTGCTGCGTATTGCCAGGGGGCTGGATGAGGCGGTTGGCCTCGGTCGCGCGATCAGAGAAAAAGAAGCCCGGGACAAAGAAAACCTGGATACTGAGACGAAGAATTAAAGTGGTCTAGATCATATCGATCCAGACACCACAAAACGGAGCGGACGAACATCATGGCAGCTGGACAGGGCCCAATGGCACAGTTCGAAATCAAGCCCCTGATTGACCTCAATCTGGGTGGCTATGATATCTCGTACACCAATTCTGCGCTTTTCATGACTCTGGCCGTAATCTGCACGTTCAGTCTGTTTTGGGCTGCCACGCGGAAGCGCACCATGGTCCCGAGCAGAATCCAGTCTATCGGCGAGTTGATGTTTGAATTCGTCGCTGGAATGATCAAAGAAAACGTGGGCAAGGAAGGCATGAAATACTTCCCCTTCATTTTTGCCCTGTTCTTTTTCATTCTCTTTGGCAACGTCCTAGGACTATTGCCCTACAGCTTTACCTTTACGTCCCACATTATTGTGAATGGGGCTTTGGCGGTTTTCATATTTATCGCCGTCACTATCATCGGATTTGCCACTCATGGCTTGCATTACCTGCGCCTATTCTGCCCTCCCGGAACACCACTGCCTGTGGCGATTGTTTTGGTACCGATTGAAATTATGTCCTACTTCATTCGCCCCGTAAGCCTGAGCTTGCGTCTATTTGCCAACATGCTGGCCGGACACGTACTGCTTAAAGTGCTGGCTGGGTTTGTCATTTCCCTGGGCGTCTTCGGCATCGTGCCATTCCTGGCCGTAGGCGCCGTGACCATGTTGGAAATCATGGTGGCTGTCATTCAAGCTTACGTATTCGCTTTGCTCTCGACCATCTATCTCAACGACGCTGTTCATCTTCATTGAGAATAGCGCTACAACAACCGCGTATTATTTTAAGACATCATCCTAAGGAAGGACTCTAAAAATGGAATTAGAAGCTGCAAAAATGATTGGTGCTGGCTTGGCTGCTATCGGTGTTATCGGTGGCGGTGTTGGTGTGGGTATCGTGTTCGGCAACTATATGACTGCCGCCGCGCGCAACCCTTCACTCAAAGATGAACTTCGTACATACGCATTCTTGGGCTTCGCCCTGTCAGAAGCGACTGCGTTGTTCGCCCTCGTGATTGCACTCATCGTTCTCTTTACCTGAGTCGTCACACCGCCCCGCCACTTGATATTGAGTGGCGGGATTTAAGCTTTCTGAAAACTGCGAGGCGTCATGCCACAGTTCGACCCTTCGACCTTCTCTTCTCAGCTGTTTTGGCTGGTGATCAGTTTTGTTGCGCTTTATTGGGTGGTCTCAAAATTCGCGATTCCGCGGATTGCAGACATCCTGGAGCAACGCGAGCGCGTTGTACAAGACGATCTCGACCGTGCTGAAAGCCTTAAAACAGAAGCTGAGCAAGCTCTAGCTGATTATCAAGCAGCCATGGCTGATGCCCGCGAACAGGCCCGCAGTATGATGTTTGCGGTCACCAGTGAGGCGAAAGCTGAAGCTGAAGCCCGTAATAAAGTTATTGGGGCTAAAGTCACAGCGCAAATCGCCGAGGCCGAAAAGCGCATTGCGACCGCGCGTGACGAAGCATTGGCTAGTCTGACAACAATTGCAGCGGATGCTGCTCAAGATGCTGCCCGTCGTTTGGCAGGTCTAGAGGTCAGCAACAACGATGCCGAAGCCGCCGTGAGCGCAGCCATGAAGGGGAACGCCTGATGTTCTCAGATCCCTCCTTTTGGGTTGGCCTCGCCTTTGTTTTGGTTGTTGGTTATTTGGCCCGTCCGATCGCGCGCAGTGTGTCTGCCTCACTCGACGGTCGCGCCGATAAAATTCGCACGCAGATTGAAGATGCCCGCAAGCTGCGCGAAGAAGCTCAAGCCTTGTTGGCCGAGTACCAACGCAAACAGCGTGATGCACTCTCCGAAGCCGAGAGCATTGTGGCTCAGGCCAAAGAAGAAGCCAACCGCATGAAAGTTCAGGCCGAGAAAGACCTTGAGCATTCTATCGCGCGCCGCCAGAGCCAAGCCCTTGAACGCATTGCACAGTCAGAAGCCCAGGCGATCGCCAGCGTCCGCAATACCGCCGTCGATGTGGCCGTTGCAGCAGCTGAAAAATTGATCACCGATCAAATGAACGGGGATCGTCAGGCTGCGTTGGTTGATCAATCGATCAAAGACTTACCGAGCCGCTTGAACTAATAAGGTCGCTTTACAGACGTTTAAAAAGCCTCAGTCAATGACTGGGGCTTTTTTTATGTGGTGGCTTTAGGGTTGTCGTAACGACCCAGTCCCTTGACGCTGATACAATGTCTGACCGCGCCTCATCACAATGTCAGGATGTGAAAACGCTGTGATGTCTTTGGCTGGGTCATAGGGCAAAACAATAAAGTCAGCGTCCATACCAGTGGCCAACTGACCGGTGCTATTGGACCGGCCAAACCGTTTAGCTGGAGCTGTTGTGAGCGATGACAGTATCTGATCGAAGGTCAGGCCGGCCTCTCGCATCAAGAGGTATTCATCCGTCGGATCAAAATCGGTCATGTACCCAACGTCCGTGCCAAATAGGATTTCACCACCTAACTGCGAGACCGTGAAGACCTGCTCCTGAGCAATACTGGTAGCGTACACAATAGAAGCTTCAGGCAAAGCAAACCGCTCACCCTCGTAGCGCAACAGCTTCAATGTAGGGATAAGGGCAACCTCCCTCTCGATCATCGCCGAGGGAATAGTGCGATCCCATCCTTCCTGAGGAAATGTATGAGCCAGTATATCAACTCCACCACGCACAGCTGCCCAGGCGCCTGTATTGTTGCTTGGATGGGCTATGACAAACATACCGCGGGCATGGGCGGCATCTGTGACGCCCTTCACCACAGCAACATCCATGGGAACAACCTCTGGCCCGGCAGGAGACAGCCCAACAATTGATCCTGTATAAATTTTGATCGCGTCAGCGCCCATCTGAAGTGCTAAATCAACCTGTGCTTGGGCGCGTGTGGGTAATTCAGCATCAGGCAATACAGTTGGGCGCAAATAGAATGGTGAGGCACCAGCGGGCACCAGAGATCCACCAGCGACCAAAATATGAGGCCCTTTCATTTCGCCACTTTCAACACGCCGTCTGATCTCTGTGGCCATCCCGGGCATCGACCCCGTATCAAGAACATAGAGAAAGCCACGGCTAAGCAGCATATCTGTGACGTAAGCTATTAAGTTACCCTGACTTAGCACATCAAGGGACGGCAGGTTAAAATGAACATGGGAGTTTGAAAGCCCAGCCGTAATGGTTTTCCCAGTTACATTAATCACTTCAGCTGAGGCAGGAACGTCTATCTCGCTAGACCGGCCTATACCTGTGATAATGCCATCACGAACAAGAATAGAACCTCGCTCGATAGGTGCTCGGCCGGGTGCCGAGTAAATTTTAGCCCCTACAAAGGCGGCCTCGTCGGCACCAGCCTGGGACAGCCAGATCAGATTCGACGCGATAACGCAGAAAAAGATGAGGACAAGCGATCGGATAAAATATTCCAATCGCATCAGCATTAGGCCCTACTCCGCTGCGTGTTTGAGCGGCTCTGGCTTCCACCGTAAAACTGGCTTCCGCGCGGCCTGGGTCTCATCAAGACGACGACGCGGCGTAAGCTGCGGGGCCGACAAGAACTCTGACGCCGTATCGCCGCGTTTGGCCTTGCGCGCCAAAGCCAAAACAGACTCACAGTACTGATCCAATGTCGCCTTGCTCTCGGTTTCAGTCGGCTCCATCAACAGAGCGCCATGCACGACAAGCGGGAAGTACATGGTGGGCGGGTGAAAGCCTTCGTCAATCATCGACTTTGCAAAGTCGAGTGTTGAGACACCAGTGCCCTTAAGAAAACGATCATCGAACAAGGCTTCATGCATACAGATACCCTCGTACGAAGACGTTAGCTCTTCTGACAAGCGCACCCGCAGATAGTTGGCGTTGAGCACAGCGTCGCCTGACGCTTTACGCAGTCCATCTTTGCCTAGACTCATCATATAAGACAATGCGCGCACAAAGACACCAAATTGGCCGTGATAGCCCTTCATGCGACCAAAGCTTTGCGGCGCATCTTTATCACCCGCATGCTCAGCCATATGGAAACCATTGCTGTCGTGCACCAAAAAGGGAACAGGTGCGAACGGCGCTAGGGCTTCAGACAAGACTGTCGGCCCTGCCCCTGGACCGCCGCCGCCATGAGGCGTGGAAAAGGTTTTATGGAGATTGATGTGCATAGCATCAACGCCAAGCTCGGACAGCGTAACGCGCCCGACGATGGCATTGAAATTCGCGCCATCCATATAAAAGTAAGCCCCGGCTGCATGGACAGCATCCGCGATCGTCCGCGCTTCATTTTCAAATAATCCACAGGTGTTTGGGTTGGTGATCATGACCGCCGCAACATCCGGCCCGAGCCGTGACTTAAGCGCGTCCAAATCAACACGGCCCTCGCCGTTTCCGGGAATAGATTCAACCGAATAGCCGCAGATGGCTGCTGTGGCCGGATTTGTGCCGTGCGCGGACTCTGGCACCAACACAACCATGCGGTGGTCGTTCCCCGCAGCCTGATGAGCTGCACGGATGGCCATAAGGCCACAGAGCTCACCATGGGCCCCAGCCGCCGGAGATAGGGCGACAGCAGGCAAGCCGGTAAGCTCTTTTAACCAGGTGGCCAGCGTATCCATAAGGCGATAGGCCCCCTGGACCGTGGATTCCGGTTGAAACGGATGAATGTCCCCAAGGCCAGGAAGGCGGGCCATTTTTTCATTAAGACGAGGATTGTGCTTCATGGTGCACGAGCCAAGAGGATAGAATCCGGTGTCGATGGAATAGTTTTTTTGCGACAGTCGCGTGTAGTGTCTCACCACTTCGGGCTCTGATAACCCAGGCAAACCTATGGACCCTTTGCGCCGCAAACCGCCAAGGCGATCCTTATCGTGTGCCGGTGGCTCCAAATCGACCGCCGTGGACCCCGGCGAGTCCAGCTCGAAGATCAATGCCTCTTCAAATTGAAGGCCACGATTTCCTGATGTGGTTTCGATATGAGTGGCCTGGTCAGTCATCACAGCACCTTGTTCAAGTTAGAAACGAGCTGATCTATATCGTCTTCGGTTGTGAGTTCAGTCGCCGTTACAAGCAGTATGTTATTTAGTTCTTCGTACTGAGGATAAAACCGCGAAACAGGCACACCACCCAGGACGCCCTTGCGCACCAGGTCCTCGACGACAGTATCGGCCGCACTAGGCAAAGACACTGCAAATTCGTTGAAGAAGGTTTGCGGAATAACTTTAACGCCTGCAATATCATTCAATCGCTCCGCCATGGTAACCGCGTTGGCATGGTTGACCTCAGCCAACCGGGCAAACCCGGCTTCGCCAAGCAAAGTCATATGCATCGTAAAGGCCAATGCAATGAGTCCAGAGTTGGTGCAAATGTTTGACGTCGCTTTTTCGCGACGAATATGTTGCTCACGTGTGGACAGCGTCAGCACGAAGCCCCGTCGTCCATCGGCGTCAACGGTTTCGCCACAGAGCCGCCCAGGCATTTGCCGGATGAATTTTTCTTGAGTTGCGAACAATCCAACACCCGGACCACCGAATGAGGCAGGACCTGCCAACGACTGACCTTCGCCCACCACAATATCAGCGCCCATTGCGCCAGGTGGCATCACCAAACCCAAAGAGACAGGCTCAGTGACACAGGCCACCAGCAAGACCCCAGCTGTATGACAAACGTCGGCCAGTGGCGTCAGATCTTTGATCTGGCCAAAGAATCCTGGGTTTTGCACCACCACGCAGGCGAGGCTTTCGTCGATACGACCGATGAGATCTTCAATGCCGATGGGATCTGGCGCGAGACACTCAATCTTCAGACCTAAGTGCTTTAACTGTGTCTGCGTGACGTCGCGGTAGTGTGGGTGCACCGAACCAGACATCAAAACATGATTGCGTTTGGTCACCCGGCAGGCCATGGCGGCGGCTTCAGCACAGGCGGTCGCACCATCGTACATAGAGGCATTGGCCACCTCCATATCCATCATCAGAGCGACCTGGGATTGAAACTCAAAAATTGTTTGCAGTGTGCCCTGGCTGATTTCCGGCTGATACGGCGTATAAGCGGTCAGAAACTCGCCACGCTGCATCAGGTGATCCAAAGAAGCGGGTGTATGATGGCGATAATTTCCAGCGCCAAGGAATGACGGCACATCCGCACACGACACGTTTTCCCGGGCCAAAACGTTCATCGCCCGCTCAACCTCTATCTCACTTTTATGATCCGGCAAATCGAACACGGGGCGCGTTGGTGGAAGTTCGGCAAATAAGGCATCCACGGATTCAACGCCGATGGTTGACAGCATCGCGCCTCGGTCTGCATCGGTCAGGGGCAAGTATCGCATTGGGTTAGTCCTTATCCGTCAATCTCTTTGAGGTAACTGTCGTACGCGGCCTGATCCATCAACTCATCAAGCTCAGAGGGATCAGAGAGAGTCATTTTAAAGAACCAACCGTCCCCATCGGGGTCAGAATTGACGGTGTCGGGCGCATCGGCCAAAACCGCGTTTCCTTCTGTTACCGTTCCGGACACCGGGGCATAGACTTCGCTCGCCGCCTTGACTGATTCAACAACAGCCGCTTCGCGACCTTTGCTGACAGACTTGCCATTATCGGGGATTTCTACAAAAACGATGTCGCCAAGCTGGCTCTGGGCATATTCAGTAATGCCAATCGTGGCAATATCGCCATCCATACGAATCCACTCATGCTCTTTTGTGTAGCGCGTGTCGCTCATTTACTTCCCCTATAGTAACGTTGTGGTACGAACGGCATTGATGTGACATCTGCCTCTAAGACTTTGCCGCGAACGATAAGATGAAGACGGGTGCCAGGTTGGGCGTAAGTTTTCTCGACGTACCCCATGGCAATAGGCGCTTCGACTGTTGGGCCAAAGCCACCAGACGTGATTATGCCAACACCATCACCCTCGACCGTCTCAATGACCGTTCCCTCGCGGGCCGGAGCGCGCCCAATAGGTTTTAAACCAACACGCACTCGAGACGGCCCCTCATGAAGCTCTATTAGGAGTCTGGCATCACCCGGGAAGCCGCCTTCGAGGCGTCGTCGCTTACCAATAGACCACACCAAATCGGCTTCAACAGGAGACGTGGTGACATCAATGTCGTGGCCATACAGACACAATCCTGCTTCTAGCCGCAAAGAATCCCGGGCGCCGAGGCCAATGGGCTCGACATCAGCATGTTCGAGCAAAGTTTCTGCTAATTTTGTGGCTGAAACTGCTGGAACGGAAATTTCAAATCCATCTTCACCCGTATACCCACAGCGTGAGACCACAACGTCAGTCCCTGCGATGCTCGCTGGGCGCAGTGACATAAAAGGCATTGTTGCGCATTGCGGGTCTAACAACGCCAACACCTTAGCCGCTTTTGGGCCTTGCAGGGCCAGCAACGCATGCTGTGATTTTCGCTCCAGAGAGCCTCGACCTTTCAGGTGCGCTTCAAAGACAGCGTAGTCTTTGTCTTTACACGCGGCGTTAACCACTAAATGAAGGCGATTGGGGTCATCGTCCACAGGTTTAGCAATCATCAAGTCGTCAATGATGCCACCCTCTTCGTTCAGTAATTGGGTGTAACGAATGCGGCCCGCCTTAAGCGACTGGATATCGCCGGGCACCAGTTCTTCGACCGCCGCGGCAATATCCTCACCAACTAAGTCCGCTTGGCCCATGTGGGATACATCAAACAGCCCCGCCGCTGCGCGCGTGTGAAGATGCTCTTTCAACACACCAAGTGGATACTGCACAGGCATGCTATAACCTGCGAAGGGTACCATTTTGGCACCAAGAGTGCGATGTAACGCATCTAAAGGCGTAGCGTGGAGCGCGTCGGTGGAAACCGTATCTGGCAAAAGTTCTCTCCAGGTTCACATCACACAATCGGAGTCGTCACCAACCCTGGCTTGCGCCATGGTCGATGCCCTCCTCTGTCGATAAACCTGAGAGTTTGGCAGGGTTAAACTTCCTGCTTTCCCCGTCGGTGAGATATTCAGCTCAATAGCTGATCATCTACTTTCCAGAGTCCCCCAACCCCAACGGTCCGGTTGCCTGAGAGATTCCGAGGGCGGTTGCTCCTTCGGCGCCGGATACTTGCCACGAACGCAAAATCCGAACTCTTCCACCAGGGTATAGCGGGATGTACTGATTAAACTGAGTTTAGAGGACAGGTCAAGGCAGTGACTCGAGGTCCTCGAAATTCCTTAAGGGGAACGGTTACGATTGTAAGCCAACTGCTCATCTGTGAGTTGAAAACCGATATAAATATCGTAGCCAGCCGCGGTCAGGCGGTCCTCCAGTGGGATAAAAATGCGTACATTCGACTCGGTTATACGCTCCCGGCGCGCGCCGCCTGCACGAAGCCGATGAGTCCGTTTGAAAATTTGCTTGCCGGCCGGATCAGGAAAGAAACGCGGAATAGCGATGAAGTAGTATAAATCCACAGGACCCGGCTCCATAGCAGGTCCGCCAGCGACCATGAGGTCAATGTCCATAACAGCTTCTACACCGTCATCATCAAATTCGCAGGTTCCCTCGAAGGAAACGATCTCAGCCTGATACCCTACGTCGGAAATGCCGCGCCCTGCTATGCCAGGGGCAAAATAGGTTAACTGTGAGGTGTTAGAGTCGATGCGAATCTCTGGGCAGGGTGGCACAGGCTCAAGCGCACACCCTGAGAGCACCGTAGCTGCGATGCCTGCGGCAAAAATGGCAGTGATGGATTTCGGAAAAAAAAGATCAGAAAGCAAAAGAGTACTCATCAGGTCAGGGTTATCGGGTCAGAGCTTGCTGTGACTACCATCACACAACGGCATACGAGCAGTGGCTTTACATCCACAGAAGTACAGCTTACCAGCCTGCTCTGCGGTATGCTCTAGCGGAGAAAACTCTGTACCTTTATGTGCCCCATCACAGAAGGGTTGTTTAGAGCTTCGACCACAAGAGCACCACCAATATTTCTTTCCTGCCTCAACTTCGACCGCGAACGGTGCTTTTTCAGCGACCACAGCCTGATTTGGGGGTGTCTCTGCGCTCGAAGACTCTGACATGCAATCCACCTTTTTAAGGGTAACTATATCTGCTAGGGATATTATATATGACGTTGTTGAGCTTGGCAGTTCAACCATAGGCTATCAACAACAGTTACAATAGCGGGCCTGTCTCCTGGATGCTAGACCACCTGGCTGCTGACTTAATGCGTGCTATAAAATAACCCGGACTCCGAATCCTATGACTAAGCCTGCTCTTTCCATTTTGCTTGCCGGTCCACGCGGGTTTTGTGCTGGTGTAGATCGCGCTATTCTCATCGTAGAAAAAGCAATTGAAGCTCATGGAGCGCCGGTTTATGTGCGCCATGAGATTGTCCACAACAGATACGTGGTGGAATCTTTGGAAGCTAAGGGCGCAATCTTTGTAGAAGAACTTGATGAAGTGCCAGACGGTGTACACGTCGTTTTTTCTGCCCATGGCGTGCCAAAATCCGTGCCCGCGGCAGCTGAACACAGGGGTTTAGATTACATCGACGCCACCTGCCCTCTGGTCTCCAAAGTTCATGTCGAAGCCGAGCGTCATCACCGGCATGGCCTGCAAACTATTCTTATTGGTCATGCCAATCATCCCGAAGTGATCGGCACCATGGGACAAGTGCCAGAAGGTACAATGTTACTGGTAGAGACCGTGGAAGACGCTGAAACAATTAAACCAGACAACTCTGATTCCTTGGCCTATGTCACACAGACCACTTTATCCGTCGATGATACTGCAGAAATTATTGAAGTTCTGCACAAACGCTTTCCAAATATATCTGCTCCGCGCAAAGAGGATATCTGCTACGCTACAACAAACCGGCAAGCGGCCGTAAAAGCAATTGCGGAACAATGCGACATGATGATCGTCATCGGAGCGCCGAATTCTTCAAACTCGCAACGGCTTGTTGAAGTGGCGCTTAAGGCTGGCTGTCCAATAGCTAACCTGGTTCAACGCGCGAACGATATATCTTGGGATAAACTATCCGACGGGCAGACCTTAGGAATTACAGCTGGTGCATCTGCACCTGAGATTTTGGTCGAGGAAACTATCTCAGCAGCGCGCGAACGGTTTGATGTTCAAGTCAATGAAATCAAGGTTGCGGAAGAAAACGTCACCTTCAATTTACCTCGCGCCCTAACGGCATAAAAGTATCAACACATGGCTGTTTACACAGAAGTCGATGATCAAGCCTTAGAGGCATTCATTGAGGAGTACAACATAGGCAAAGTCGTCTCCTGCAAAGGTATCGCTGAAGGTGTGGAAAACTCGAATTACATGCTTCATACCGAGCAAGGTCCATTTATCCTGACGCTTTATGAAAAACGTGTAGATCCAGACGATCTCCCCTTTTTTCTCGATCTGATGCATCATTTGGCTGACAATGGGGTTAAATGCCCTTTGCCAGTCGCAGCCCGCGACGGGAATGCCTTGCGCACGCTTGAAGGCCGCCCCGCTGCAATTATTACTTTTTTGCAAGGCATGTGGCCGCGACGTATCGCACCATACCATTGTGAAGAGCTAGGGCAGGCGATGGCAGCTTTGCATAAAGCTGGTGAGAGTTATGAAGGTCACCGGCGTAATACCTTATCGATTGACGGTTGGCGCCCATTGTTTGACTCCGTCGCAGACCATGCAGATGAGGTTGCAGATGGGTTATCAACTGAGATAGCAGAAGAATTAGCTGAATTGGAAAAGCTTTGGCCACATGATCTGCCGAAAGGCGTCATTCACGCAGACCTCTTTCCTGACAACGTTTTTTTTCTGGATGATACGTGCTCAGGCCTGATTGATTTCTATTTCGCGTGCTCTGATTTTCTTGCCTACGATATTGCGATTTGTCTCAACGCTTGGTGCTTTGAGCCCGATGGAGCAATGAATGTGACCAAGGCGCATCGTCTACTCGCCGGCTATGAAAAAGGAAGACTCCTGACCGAAGCAGAAAAATCTGCACTCCCGATTTTAGCGCGTGGGGCTGCAGTCCGGTTTCTACTGACTCGGCTTTATGATTGGGTCAACACACCTGAAGGCGCACTGGTCCGCCCTAAAGATCCATCTGAATATTTGCAGAAACTGCGGTTTCATCAAAGCGTCAGCAGCATCGCGGCTTACGGATTATCATGACCAACGACAAGGCCATTTCAGTTGAGCTTTTCACCGATGGTGCCTGCCTCGGCAATCCAGGGCCAGGGGGCTGGGGGGCTTTGTTGCGCTTCAATGGCACAGACAAAGAACTAGCTGGGGGAGAACCAGACACGACCAATAACCGCATGGAAATGCAGGCCGTGATTGAAGGACTCAATGCCTTAACACGACCGTGTACGGTCGTTGTTTATACCGACAGCCAATATGTACAAAAAGGTATCACCGAATGGATACAAGGGTGGAAAGCGCGGGGCTGGAAAACAGCAGCGAAAAAACCAGTAAAAAATGCTGACCTATGGCTCTCTCTCGACGACGCAAGAAAGAAACATAATGTGACATGGAAATGGGTAAAGGGTCACGCCGGACACCCAGAAAACGAGCGGGTTGATGATCTTGCACGCTGGGAAGCAGAGAAAATCCAGCACGGTGAACAAGTCTGCTAAAAAAGAACTAACGCTCACACGTAAATATCAAATTTCAGTTTTAAACCCACGTTAAGACGTTTTCAGCACTTGAAATACCGAAGCCGCCTGAAGGCTCAATAAACACATCCTCAACCCGAGCGTCGTCTGCAATCAAAGCAAACCGATGGCACCGCTCACCCATGCCCCTCTCACTCATATCCCGATTTAAACCAAGGGCAGAAGCAAAATCACCATTGCCATCTGCCAGCATCAAAATTTGATCATTCACTTCTTGCTGCTGCGCCCAAGCACCCATTACAAACGCATCATTCACAGACATGCAGACCAATTGGTCGATTCCGGCCTCTTTAAACATAGATTTTTTTTCGAGATAGCCAGGAAGGTGTCGTGTTGAACATGTTGGCGTGAACGCGCCAGGAAGACCAAAGAGCACCACGCGCTTGTTCGAAAATATATCACCTGTCGTGACAGGTTGAGGGCCGTTTGCCCCCGCAACAAAAAGGGAGATGTCTGGAATAGCGGACCCGGTCGAAATTGTCATACTGGTCGGACTCTAAACAAAATATATTGATTAAGGTGTTAGGCGTATGAACGAAGCCTGTCACCTAAAAATGCAAGAAAAATTTTCCAAATACCGCCCTTGTTTTGCCATCATGATCAGCGCATTGTTTAGATATGATCCGCAACTCAACTGAACCTGGATATTTATCTGGCCAGTTTCTGGCGGCGATGCCTGCTATGGGTGATCCCCGCTTTGAACGCGCTTTAATTTATATTTGCGCGCACTCCGCAGATGGTGCGATGGGCTTGATTGTTAACCAGCCACTCGAAGAATTAAAATTTCCAGACATCCTCGACCAGATGGGCATAGAGTCTACGCCTGCCTGCGATCGGATCATCGTCCACTGCGGTGGACCGGTAGAATCCGCCCGAGGCTTTGTATTACATTCTTCCGACTATCAAATGGATGGCACGTTAGTTGTTGATGAGTCTGTCGCGCTCAGCGCAACAACAGAAATTCTAAAATCTATTGCTTATGGGACTGGCCCAAAGAAATGCCTTATGGCGCTTGGCTATGCAGGCTGGGGAGAAGGCCAGTTGGATGAAGAGATTAAAAATAATGCCTGGCTTAACGTGCCCGTCGATAGCGAGCTGTTATGGTCCGAGGACTCAGATTCTAAGTGGGATCGCGCGTTGGGCACTCTAGGCATTAGTCCAGCATCCTTGGTCGGTGAGGCCGGGCACGCCTGACCAGTTTTAGCTGGCAGTCTTAATGCGCAGTCCAGCCACCATCTACTTTTAGGCACGAACCGGTAACCATACGCGCCGCAGGTGATGCCAAATAAACAACTGCGCTGGCAACATCTATAATTTGACCGATATGGCCAAGTGGAATCTGTTTTAAAACTGAATCCTTAAACATTGCATCTTCAAAAAATGGTTGCGTGAGGGGCGTCTCTATAAATGTTGGCGCGACCGTATTCACCCGAATACCATGAGGTGCCAGTTCGACGGCCATGGCTTTCGTCAAACCTTCAATGGCATGCTTAGACGCACAATAAACTGTGCGATTGACTGCACCCACATGCCCCATCTGTGACGACATATGAATGATAGAGCCTTTGGTTTCCGCAACAATCATGCGCCTCGTAACAGCTTGCGCCACGAAGAATGCTGCACGAACGTTGACGTCCATAATTCTATCGAAGTGTTCTTCTGTTACATCCTCAAATGGTTCTGGCACATTTGTGCCCGCATTATTCACAAGAATATGAATGGGCGGCGCATCGGAAAGTAGCTTATTAAACGACGCCCCATCCGTGACGTCACAGACAATTTTATGTGCATTCCGCCCCCTGCGCTCGATCTGGGCAGCCACATCTTGCAATGGCTCTGCCTTACGCGCGACTAAAACGACATCTGCACCGGCATCTGCCAGAGCCAACGCACATCCTTCACCCAGGCCCTTCGAAGCGCCTGTGATCAGAGCTGTTTGGCCCGTGAGATCAAACAGTGATGTCCCTACTTCCATGACAGCCCTCTTTCTTAATCGCCTAGTTTTTTTGCCGCTTTCCGTTTATGAGCCGCCAACGCCATAAGCCGACGGTCGCGCCATTCACGCCTGGAGGCAAGGTCTTCTATAGATAAATGAGTTCTGCGCTCAGCTTCAACATCGTGAACCAATTTATCGCTCCATGGTTTTGGTTCCGTCCGGGACTGAGCGACAGTATGATAAAGAGGGCTTAGTCGTGCAGCGTAATCAGCGACGCCACCGGGCGCATTCAGGTCAATGGTTTGAAAAGGTCCCATGAATGACCACCTAAGCCCGAGCCCTTCAGAGACCGTCTTATCGATATCTTCGGCAGAGGCGTAACCCTCTTCAAACAGGGCCCAGGCTTCATTGAGCAACGCCCCTTGCAAACGGTTAAGGACAAAGCCGTCCACTTCACGGGTGATGCGGATTGGCGATTGGCCAACTTCTGTCATCAGTTGAAAGGCTACATCCATTGCAGAAGAATCAGTCCAGGGTGCAGGCACCAGCTCCACCAAGGGCACCAAATAGGGAGGATTGACCGGATGAGCAATCAAGCAACGGTTCCGGCCAGGCAATGCCTCCGTAAAGGCCGAGGCCGGGATGCCCGAGGACGAACTACCAATAACCACATCAGGGGCACAGGCGGTATCAAGAGCAGCGGTGATTTCAGACTTAACGGGAATTGTCTCAAACACTGATTCCTGAACATAACTCACACCATCAACAGCAGACTCGATGGTATCGTGAACCGTGATTAATTCGGCCACAGTGCCCGTGGACTCAATCAGATCAAAGGATTCCAAATCTTCCAAGTTTGTGCGGATACTGGCCAATATCTTTGACCTAAGGCCTGGATCAGCATCATAGATACGCGTCGGGAAACCCGCTCGTGCGAAGACAATGGCCCAGCCCGCACCGACCAAACCTGCGCCGACTACTGCAATAGTAGCCTTCATCCCAAATCTCTAGGAGTTGCCATAGCGACGAACCCGCAGATCACATTGTTCCTGGTGGCCTGCAAAGTTCTCAATCGCACAAAGCCGAGACCCATACTCACCAATAATACGCGAGGCTTCTTCTGTGCAGGTTTGATAGGTACAGGTCTTAATAAACTTTCCAACCCAAAGCCCACCCGTATAGCGAGCCGCCTTACTGGTCGGCAGGGTATGATTTGTTCCGATCACTTTGTCGCCATAAGCTACGTTCGTTTCTTTACCAAGAAATAAGGCACCATAGTTGGTCATATTGTCCAGCCACCACTTGGGTTCTGCGGTCAGAATTTCAACATGCTCAGATGCTAAAGCATCAGCCTCACGCAGCATCTCAGCATCATCTTCACACAGAATGATTTCACCATGATCCCGCCACGCCGCACCGGCAACATCGGCCGTTGCCAAAACGCCAAGTTGACGCTCGATTTCTGCAACGGTTTCATCGGCAACACGTTGTGATGTTGTGAGTAAAACAGCGGGCGAAGTCGGGCCATGCTCAGCTTGACCGAGCAGGTCTGTGGCAACCATTTCACCGTCCGCCGTATCATCAGCAATCACGAGAATTTCCGTGGGGCCGGCAAATAGATCGATACCTACCCGGCCAAAGAGTTGACGTTTTGCTTCAGCCACATAGGCATTACCCGGACCGACCAGCATATCGACTGGCGCGATGGTTTCTGTTCCAAGCGCCATCGCCGCTACGGCTTGCACACCGCCTATGAGATAAATTTCGTCCGCGCCTGCAAAATGCATGGCTGCAATGGTCGCCGGGTGGGCCGCGCCGTTGGTCGGCGGTGTACAGGCAATAACCCGTTTACATCCAGCGACGCGCGCAGTCAGCACACTCATATGCGCCGAGGCAACCATAGGATAGCGTCCACCAGGGACATAACACCCAACGTTTTCAATGGGGATATTTTTGTGACCAAGCCGCACGCCAGGAATGGTTTCAATCTCGATATCCTGCAGGGATGCTTTCTGGGCTTCTGCGAATTTGCGGATCTGTGTTTGCGCAAACTTGATATCCGTGATGGTTTGCTCGTCCAGCGAATCCACACAGGCTTGAATCTCGGCCTCAGTTAACCTGAAGCTTTCGGGCGAGAACTTATCAAACGTATCCGAGTAATGCCTGACGGCGGCGTCACCTTCTTTGCCGATCCGAGATAAAATTTCAGTCACCGTATCGCGCACTTTTAAAGCTGCTGCTTCAGTTTCTTCTGCTGTTGCGCCGCGTTTTAAATAAGTCGCCATATCAATATCTCCAAGCTGGTCAGATGGTTGCTTCTGAAAGGCACACTATCCACGCCCGGCGTTGAGGCGAGCCCCCACTTTAAAGTGACCGATATGTGACCGTGCCGTTCACTTGAACGCTTAGACAACGGCAAGCCCCCTAGGATGTTTTTTTAAGTCAAACGGGCTTTGATGGAGTCGTAGTCAGCCAATCGGTCAATCTGTCCAATGGCTGCGATGGTCGGGGATGTCGAGAAAACTCGATGGGCGGCGTCTTGTATGGATGCCATAGAGACACTTTCCACCTGTTCAATAATCTCAGCAGAATCCAATGTACGGCCATAAACTAATATCTGCCGGGCGCGCTGGACACACCGACTTCCTATACTTTCAAGCCCCATTAGCAAACTGGCCTTGAGTTGAGCTTTCGCACGTTTGATTTCGTCAGCGGTTGCCCCTCCCATCATTTTCTTAATTTCTTCGGTCAGAACCGTGACCAATTCTTCGGTCTGATCCAGGCTGGTTCCTGCATAGACCGTAAATACACCCGAATCTTCACAAGCATTGGTCGACGAAAACACTGAATAGGCTAAACCCCGCTTCTCTCGCACTTCTTGGAAGAGTCGAGACGATAATCCTTCTCCGAACAGCACCGACAAAGCCGATAAAGGATAATAATGGGGATCGTGATACCCCACGCCATCAAAGCCCAAAACCAGATGCAATTGTTCGACTGGGCGAGCAGCGCGAACATCACCGCCCACATAATGGGCAAGTTGGCTGTTAGGGCCGTCACCTTGTGGTAAGGACGCAAAGGCATCTGCAATGCTCTGAACAAAGGCATCATGATCAACGCGACCGGCCGCAGAAACAACCATATTCCCGGTCCGATAATGGCTAGACATATATTGCTGTAGGTTGTTAGCCGTCATTCGGTTAACTGACTCAACAGTGCCGAGCACCGGCCACCCCAGCGCTTGCTCCGGATAGGCCGTTGCTTGCAACCAATCAAAGACAATATCATCGGGCGTATCTTCTGATTGATAAATCTCCTGCACCACGACTTGCTGCTCGCGCCCAAATTCTTCTTCATCCATAGTCGCGTTGAGCAAAATATCCGAGAGAATGTCGACTGCCAGCGGCAAGTCTTCTTTCAAGACATGAGCGTAATAGGCCGTATGGTCGCGGCTCGTGTAGGCGTTTAACTGCCCTCCAACGTTATCCATATCCTCAGCAATCTGAAGCGCTGTGCGACGATGTGTACCCTTAAACGCCATATGCTCTAGCAGATGGGAAATACCGTTTAGTTCGAGCGTTTCATGTCGCGTACCAGCCTCCACCCAAGCTCCAACCGCGGTCGTTTCAACAGAGGGAATAAGATCTGTCACGACACGCAAACCTGAATCGAGGGTCGTTGTTTTTAAGCGAGAAGTTCCACTCATAAACTGTTCATCAAATTACTTTGCCTCAGACTCGACTGTGGGCGCGGACAAACGCCTGTACTTGTGAAAGATCATTGGGCAGTTCTGTATAGCGTTCTTTGCGATCATACAGATCGGCCATCGCGGGCGGTAAACCAGGGCGGACACCGGTCGCCGCTTCAACCGCATCCGGAAATTTTGCTGGATGTGCCGTCGATAGCACGATCTTAGGAACAGAGGGGTCCAGTGTGGACTTCCGTGCCGCATCAACACCAATTGCCGTGTGAGGGTCAACCAGCAGACCCGTCTCATGGTATATGGATTTCATCATGGCTTTGGTCTCATCGTCACTCAAGCGACTGCCGACGAATTGTTTGTCGATAGCACTGCGCGCGGTATCTTCAACAGTGTAAGATCCGCTTTGAGCAAGGCCATCCATCAAACGCTTCACGGCATTACCGTCGCGTCCATAAGATTCAAAGAGAAGCCTCTCAAAATTAGAGGAGACCTGTATATCCATGGCGGGGCTGAGCGACGGCACAACTTGCTCGGTTGTCATGGCACCCGTCTCAAAATACCGGGTCAAAATATCGTTCCGGTTTGAACCGACCAAAAACGCCTTAATCGGCAATCCCATTTTAGCAGCACAATACCCGGCAAACACGTTGCCGAAATTCCCGGTCGGTACAGCAAATGCTATTGGCCTGTCTGGTGCACCTAAAGCCAACGCCCCATAAAAATAATAAACCATCTGCGCCATAATACGTGCCCAGTTAATGGAATTGACCGCCGACAGATGCATCTCGTCGCGAAAAGACTGGTCGTTGAACATCGCTTTAACAAGCGCCTGGCAATCGTCAAATGTACCGTCGATGGCGACGTTTTGAACATTACCTGCAGTCACTGTTGTCATCTGACGGCGCTGCACCTCAGAAACACGGCCCTTGGGGTGTAAGATGATAATATCAACAGCATCGCGATCAGCGCAGGCTGCAATAGCCGCAGAGCCTGTATCGCCAGATGTCGCCCCAACAATCGTGATGCGCTCTTTCTTCTGTGACAACACGCGGTCAAACAGATGGCCAACAACCTGCAGGGCGTAATCTTTAAACGCCAGAGTTGGCCCATGATACAGCTCCATTAGCCATGTATTTGGCGCCAACTGCACCATCGGTGCGACAGCCGGGTGATCAAAAGACGCATATGCCTGTTTCATTACTTCGGGTAAAGTATCAGCCACATTTGATTCAGCTAAATATGGCTTGGTCACTTCAGTGGCCAGATCAGCATAGGATAGCGCCCTGAACGACTTTAGCTCGGCGGCGCTAAGCTGTGGCCAAGCCTTAGGCAAATAGAGTCCGCCATCTCTGGCTAAACCAGTCAGTAAAACATCGTCGAAATCAAGCTTTGGGGCTTGTCCACGGGTCGACTCAAATCGCACGGGGCACTCCTACAACGGCAGTTCAGGCCGGAAAGGCGCGGATACTAACCGGGAGCGGCAATCGTCACAACTACCAGAACGATAATGCTGCATAGGACCCGGTTACAAAGGACCTAACTGCACAGGTCCTACGACTAGGGACTTAAGATCCTGGCCTGGTCAATATCGCCAAGCATTTCACGCAACAGATCATCAAGAGCCGCACTCATTGTACTAACAGCGGCGGCAACTCCACGACCAGTGTCTCTTTCTGTGCGATAGGTCTTCAGAAACACCAAATCGTTGCCCCGAATGCGGCGTAAGCCCACATCAAACTCTACAACGACCTTGCTGGTCCCACCAACGACATGCTCAAGACGACGTAAAATTCCCGTCAACTCATAGTCACGATTAGTGCGGATTTCCGGTGCAGCGACCTGATCAAATGCCTGCGCTGACCGCAACGCATCAATGACACTGCGTTGAATCATGATAGCAGGGGGCTCAGACCAATAATGATACGTATATTGCTTCTGAATAGTTTCGGTTTCGCGATAGACGATGGCGCGCTCGTTAATGACGCCCTCAGCACGAAACGGCGGCACCTCTAAGGCTGCAGATATCTTCGACTGAGACTCAACGCCTACAGAACGCCCAGACGTTAGATTGTAAAATGTATCGGTTGGAACCGGCGGAGACGAACAGGATGCAACCGCCACTGCCAGTATGCTAGTAAAACCAACACGCCTGATCTCAGCAAACAACCCACATCGGACAAGTACTGAATGTGCCATACCGCTCTCCGTTACCGACCTGAATTTGCCAAGGATTCGTCCTGCTGGGGCGAACCACCCAACAATAGACCAGGGTTTTGGCGAATTGAGCGGCTAAACTCTGCAAAATTTCGACTGCTCGCCTCAAGGTTCCCTGTGATGTCATCAATCGTCCGGGAGATGGTCGCCAGGGTGTAACGCAGGTCCTTGACGGAATCGTTAACATCCGTTGCATTCTCAGACACAACAGCATTGATCTGCTTTACAGACTCATGAATGAGCGTCCGCGTCTCATTAAGTTCTGCTGCAAGGCCAGCCATATCCGATGAAGCCACTTCAAAATTTCTTAATACTGCTGTCAGGTTGTCGCGATTTTCTTCACCCATAACATCGGTCTCAATCAAACGTGCCGTGCGTGTTAAACTCGCCGAAATCTCGGGGAGTTTTGTATTGAGATCCGCTGAAATGGAGTTGAGGTTCACGAGCATTGGTCCAGCGTTATCGACAGCCGCATCACCTAGTTGGGTAACGTAAGACCCAAGACTCTCAATCAATGGCTTAATGGAGTTCTGACTCAGGTCTCCAAATTCAGCACCGATTTCAGAAAGTGCTGCAAAAAAGTTACTCGGCGCAACGCCGGGAATCTGTGATCCGGGCGGCAGTCTAACGTCACTATCTCCGCCGGCGATATCGACCGTCATCGCCGACAACAAGCCGGACACCGTTGCTCTGGCAACGCTGTCATCGGGAATGACCCATCCTTCCTGAACTTCAATGTTTACGCGGAACTGGACTTTCCCATCTTCAAATATGGGCTCAACACTATCGACTTGCCCAATCTGATAGCCCTCGTAAAGCACTTGGGTTCCAAACTTGAGACCACCCACGTTGCTGTAAACAGTGTAATACTTGTCGGTCGATCCCGTGCTTCCCGCAAGCATGCTAATGATGACGACGAAAACGACGATCATGACGGACACAAATCCGCCGACAACCACGTAGTTAATACTGCTGTCTTTCATGACATTATCTAGACGACGTTAATACGCCGACGCCCCTTCCCTGTTCCCTCAGTCTTTTGCCGCTGTTAACCGGCGAAGATACTCATCCGGGTCCAGCACTTCTTCTTCAGTGCGGCGATTGAGCAAATTTTGTATACGCTCATTATCACTGGCTTTCACTTCTTCAACCGTCCCCACCATTAAGATATTACCCTGATCCAGCACACAAATGCGATCAGCGATCTTAAATGCGCTCTCAAGCTCGTGTGTCACCACAACGATGGACATGCCCATGGCATCGCGCAGATCAATAATGAGATCGTCAATAGCGGATGCGACAACCGGATCAAGGCCAGCTGACGGTTCGTCACAGAACAAAACACGTGGATCCATAACGATAGCCCGAGCAAAAGCCGCGCGCTTAATCATGCCTCCAGATAATTCGGCTGGCATCAGATTATCAAACCCTGACAGATTCACCACTTCCATCTTAAGCCGCGCCATAATTTGCATGGTCGTTTCGTCAAGAGTGGTATGTTCCCGCAAGGGCAGCATGATATTTTGAAGAACGTTCATTGACGTAAACAAGGCACCGCTCTGAAACGCAACGCCCATTTTCTGACGCAACTTCGTCCGGGCCACGCCATCAATTCCATTGAGATCTTGCCCCAGGAGTCGAACATACCCTGACGTGGGCTTTACCAATCCTAAAAGTGCATTCAAAAATGTGGTTTTACCCGAGCCAGACCCGCCCATAATAACCAAGGTTTCGCCCTGATAAACGTCGAGACTGACAGAATGCAGAATCTCACGTGGACCGTAATGTGTGACGAGGTCACGCACTTCAATTACGACGTCCCGATCTGGTGCCGCCTGGGGACTATCTACGTTCGGGTCCTCTAAGAGTGCGGGTTCAGCCATATCAGCGCGTCGTTATGAATGCAAAAATCATGTCAGTGACTATGATTGCGCTTATGGCAAGCACCACAGAGCGAGTCGTCATGCGACCGACACCTTCCGCACCCCCTTCGACCAACGCGCCGTTAATGACACCGACCAACGTAATCAAAACACCAAAGAGAACGCTTTTACCCAGGCCATGCATCACATCATCAACAACGATAATCTCACGCAAGTTATCTACGTACGCACCCATGCTCATACCAAGTTCGATTGAAATATACCAACCGGCTCCCGCAAGCATGACCAAATCAGCCCAAAAGGTCAGAACCGGCACCATAACCGTCATCGCAACTAACGCAGGCGTCACCAAAAAACGCACCGGATTCACGCCCATGACTTCCAAAGCATCGACTTCCTGATTGATTCTCATCGTTCCAATACGCGCTGCAAGGGATGAACCCGTACGACCTGCAACGAGAATCCCCGTTATCAAGGGGCCGAACTCTCGCACGACAGAAATGCCTACCCCAATCGTCACCTGCTGCTCGGCGCCAAAAGTGGACAAAGTATAGATGCCCTGAATCGCAAGCATGATTCCGATGGTGATCGACATCAAAGTGACGATAGGAACCGCGGCAATCCCAACTTCCATCGCACGCTCGAAAATCATAGTGAGACGAACAGGTTGCGCCCGCTTGTGGCCAAGTACCATCCAGAACAGACTTTGCGCAAACAATACCGCTGCAAAACCAACTTCAGCTACGCCTGCAACAGCGGCTCGACCAACGCGTTCTAGACTATCTGCAACACGGCCCGTCATATGACTAACCGTTCGATGCCAATGCGCCTTCAATGCTCTCGTGGATCGAGAACACTTTATCGAGGCGCGCCAGGCTCAATACGCGCATTGCTGCCGGACTCACGTGCGCAAGCGCAAAAAAGGTGCCTTTCTTGCGCGAAACCTGAAAAGCTTCGACCAAGCTAGCAACACCAGAAGAATCGATGTAATTCACTTCTGACATATCCACGACAACACGATCATGAGTTTCAAGACACTCAAGCAAACCCTGTCGCACTTGCGGCGAGGTTTGAAGGTCAACGTCTCCTGACAGGGCCACAACCGTCGCACCGTCTTTTTCTATAATTTCCAACGCCATAAATCCCCCTTGCGTTAACTGGCAGTCTAGCGTGATCTATAAACGTTTGGTCAATTTAAATAAATTGCCAACCCCAGGCGGGGGCTCAACAAATATAGCCTCGTCTGTGACAGATTTAATGAGGTGAACGCCGAGTCCTCCGGGACGGATCTCATCAAGGTCACGAGATTTGATCTTGGAGGGGTCTACGGGTTCAGCAAAGTCCATGAGATGTACGATCAGACACTCTTGCTTACGAATAAAATCAACCACTATGTCACCAGGCTCATCCATTCCCGTATAGGCGTGTCGGATGATATTTTGGCACGCTTCATCAACGGCCATAACTAGATCAATGGTCCAAGCTTCTGATGCCCCACAATATGCTGCGGCTTGCTCGGTTCCAGCACGAATCACTTTCAACCGGTCCGCTTTCGCTGGAACGCGAAGTCTGAGAATTTGACCGACCGGAGAATCGTCTGTTTCTAAGGGCTTAACTGCAACCCGCGTCCCGTCTTCATAGCCGGTATCTTTAATAATCAACATCGTCAAATCGTCACGGAGAGACTGACCAGGTAATCTTACTGCCCCAGTAATTGAATTGAGTTGAAGATCCGGGCTTTCCTCGGCGTGCTGGCGAATTAGGGCGCGTGCACCGTCAATACCAAGCATACCCCCACCAAATGTAGTGGCTTCTGTCAGACCATCTGTAAAAATGTAAAAAGTCCCGCCATTAAGCTCTATTTCATGAGTCGGATAACCCTCTGGGCCTGCAATTCCGCTCATAATACCAAGAGGCGGTGCTTCAGCTTCAAAGAACGTAAAAGACTCACCGAAGCCATCCAGCAAAAGCGGGGGCTCATGACCTGCATTTGCCATGCTGACTTTGCCGGTTGCCGGATCAAACAAACCTCCAGCCATCGTTACAAACAGCCCGTGGGTTCCGGTCTCGCATAACTCGTTATTGATGGCGTCAAAGAGCCGCCCAGGATTATCCGTCCCCTTTGCCAAACAACGAAACAGGCTCGATGTCTTCGCCATCAAGAGCGCGGCGTTCATACCTTTGCCTGAAACATCCCCAACGTTGAACCAGATGCGACCGTCAGAGAGCGGCAGAATGTCGTAAAAATCCCCTGAAACGCTTCGCGCAGCCATATTGATACCGTGAACCGGGAACTCTGGCCCTCCATTCGGCGGCAGCAACTGCCGCTGAATTTGCGCGGCCAATTCAAGTTCATGCCGTTCGCGCTCTTGAGTCACAACTTGCTGAGTCAGGCGGAAGTTGTGAATCGCCAGCGCCGCAGCTCCAGCAAGCGTTTCAAGTAAGGTCAGGTCATCAGAGTCGAAAAGGCCAGCCCCACCGGTTTTATTGATGATTTCGATGCATCCGAGACATGCATCTCCCAAGGAGAGCGGCGCGCATAAAATTGACCTTGTCGTGAAGCCCGTCTGCTCATCAACCATCGCGCCAAAATCAGCGTCCTTTGTGACGTCGCGAACCATTTGGCCCGAATTTTCTTTATATGAGCGCCCGACAATGCCTGCGTCAGCGGGAATACGAAGGCCCGTAATATCGACCGGACCAAAGCACGCCGAGCACACCAATTCCTTCCCAGCGTCATCAATTAGAAAGAGAGAAGATGCCTCTGCCCCAACATACGTCGTGATTCGCTCAAGACCCGTTTTCGCCATTATGTCCGCATCGCGGGTGGCAATAAACTCCCGGGTCATAGCTGCAATCAGGCCAAGGTGATTATTAACTTCACCTTCGTCTACAGCTTGAACAATCTCATCAACGGCTTCTGACATGGATTAACTATGCCCGGAACAGTTGATCAGGTAAATCATCAGATACTCTTACGCTCAGTTTCAAGAAGAGTTAGCTCGAACTGAGGCGTTCAAAAAGCCGGCAATACGCTGAGATCACCACATTTTCTGAGAACCTGTCGTTCACGGCGTCCTGACCTCCTGAGACCAATGTCTTGGCTAGATCCTTATCAGATAACACCCGGCGCACAGCGACAGACATAGCTGATGAGTTATCAACGGGCACCAATAGTCCATTGACCTGATCGGTGATTAAATATCTGGGTCCTTGGCTTTCTGCCGCGACCAAAGGCGTACCCGAAGCCCAAGCGTTCACCACAACATTACCAAAGGGCTCATGCCGGGACGGCACCAAGCAAATATCCGCGGCGGCCAACAAAGCCTCCCGGTCTTGCCGCCACCCCAGAAACTTAACGCGATCAGATACTCCCAAAGACATCGCTTTTGACTTCAGCGCATGCTCACAGGACCCTTCGCCTGCGACCCAGAGATAAACCTCTGTTAATTCTGCCAGTGCTGCAATCGCAACATCAATGGCCTTACTCTCTTCCAAGCGGGCCAAAATCAGCAAGACAGGAACGTTCTCCGGCGTCGCCACACTGGCCCGTTGCACGGGCTCAACATTTTCAATTCGTGGAGAAAAGTTAGGAATATAATCTACACGATCCTCAGCCCAGCCATTACGGATACAGTGTTGCACCAAATCCGGTGTGTTGCAGATCAGATGATCGCACTTAGCGTAGTACTTGAGATTGTAATACCCTCCCAGCCTGCCGACCATACGCCATGGTCCGCGCGGTGCCAGCGCTGCAGCCCTATTCATCCACGCCAGCAGGATATCAGGGCCGAAGTTTCTGGCTGCTCGAGCAGCCCTCCAGCCAGACAACATATCCAATGGGCCGCCCATACGGGCAACCGTCACACCGCAACCGGCTTCAATCAAAGACTGAGACCTGTCAGGATAAAGCCGCGAAACAGCGTGCTGTTGATAACCGCGGGCAGACAACGCTGTGGCCAGATCAACGAAGAACCGTTCTGCACCGCCATGTTCTCCACCTGCAATAATATGAAGTAGGCGCATAAGGTCCTATCTGACTTCTATCTCTTTGGGCAGCATCCGGGCTGTACCCTATCGCACACTTACCGTAAGAATGGACAGACCTTGCAAGGTCAAAATCAGCGGAATAAAAAAACATGACACGCAAGGCCCTTGCTAAACCAATTCAACACAGACTCGAAGCAGCACTGGCCTATGCCGCCTTCAGTCTATTTCGCGTGCTGCCCGTCACGATGGCGTCGGCCATTGGCGGAAAATTGGCGGAATTATTTGGGCCACTCAGTCGCGCCCAACTCACGGCCCAGCGGAACCTAGCCTTGGCTTTGCCAGACATGACAGACCGCGAACGTCGGGCAACACTAAAAAATGTTTGGAATAATTTTGGCCGTGTCATGGCTGAGTATGCGACCTTGTCACGGCTTTGGAGGGGCGGAAAAGGACATGTCGAAGTTGATGGATTGCATTTTGCTAAAGAGATCGCGAACGCGGATGCGCCGGTCATTATGTTCTCAGCGCATATTGGAAACTGGGAGGTCAGCGCCTTAACAATAGGATGGGCCGTAACGCCACCATCCTTAGTCTACCGGGCACCCAATAACCCGTTAATAGAAGATCTATTAAGACATGCACGCGGCAGCGGAACCGGCGCGTTAATTCAAAAAGGCGCAGGCGGTGCGCGTGAAATTATACGCGTGCTGAAAGAGGGCGGCTTTGTTCAAATGGCCGTTGATCAGAAAATGAACACCGGCGTTTCAGTCCCATTTTTTGGGCGGGATGCTATGACGGGGGATGCCGTTGCACGACTGGCCCTGAAGTACGGATGCGCTCTGCTCCCAGCGCATTCAGAACGTGTGAATGGCTGCCATTTTCGCGTGACTTACGAACAACCTTGGTTCGCAGAAAATACTGGGGATACAGAAGAGGATGTTAAGAAAGTACTGCTCAAAATCAACCAAACCATTGAGGGCTGGGTGAGAAACCAGCCAGGACAATGGCTATGGCTGCACAATAGGTGGCCACGTGACGAGGTCAAAAATTGAGCGCTCTCACATTTATTGGTCAATCGATCTCATGCCCACTGTGCTCGTCTGCGAATCTTATTTGTATTGGCCAGAAGGACCGTCATAATACTCCACTTAAGACAGATCTCTGTCGTAACTGCGGACATGTTTTTACCAATCCACAACCCACAACGGCGGAACTGAACGCCTTTTATTCGGACAATTACCGCTCTGATTATAAAGGCGTGATGACGCCAAAACCAAAACACGTTTATCGGGCTGGCCTGCGAGCGTTAGAGCGTTTGGACCGTCTGTTGCCCTATGCGCAACCGGCAGGCCGAGTGCTGGATATTGGGTCTGGCGGTGGAGAGTTCATCTATCTGATGACACGGGCAGGATTTCAAGCCAAAGGCATTGAACCAAACCGTGGATACGCAGACTTCTCCAATACATCTTATGAAATTGATGTCGATGTCGGCACCGTGGAAGCCACGCTTCAAACCGGCTCTGCGTGGGATGTTATCACCCTGCACCATGTGCTCGAGCATCTGGCTGATCCCGTGAATGTTTTGCGCGCGCTCGGCCAGCAGCTATCAGAGTCGGGGGTGCTTATTGTTGAAGTTCCCAACGTAGAGGCCCGCTACCATGGACCCCACCGGTTGTTCCATTTGGCACACCTCCACAATTTTTCTCATACCGGGCTGATTTACGCAGGCAGTCTGGCAGGATTAGTGGCAACAGACTTGGCTATTTTGCCGGGAACCGGACACCTGAATGTGGTTTTTAAAAAATCTGACCGATCACCCAGCACTCCAAACTCTGACCGTGCCGTTGAAATAGAGCGGCATATCAGAAGAAATACGCGATTACGTGACATCTTCTCAGCGCGACCTTTCTGCCGTCTCTGGGCAAATCTCAAGCGCCCAATTCGTGAAGCCACGGCCCTAAGGTATCTGGGCAACCCGGATTCTGCGCGGGATATCCTTGACCGCATGTACGGCCCTGCCCTGTTGATACGCGTTAATTCCTAAGGCTTAAATTCATCATAAATTTAAGACCATTGCTTGCCTCATGCGGTGGATTAGCCCTACGCTTTACCGAAGTAATACCAACAGCCCTGGCCAAATCTATTGGGATGGCGCACATGATCAACCGTAGAACACTGCTACAGACTGCCGCTGCGACAGCAGTGACACACACAGCATCTAAGGCACACGCGCAGTCAAAATCAGACGTGATCGTGATTGGAGCCGGATTATCGGGTCTCAACGCAGCGCTATTACTGGAAGATTTCGGAATGTCCGTCACCGTGCTGGAAGCACGCGACCGCGTGGGTGGGCGGGTCTACACGCTGGCAGATAAGCCTGAAATGCCAGAAGGCGGCGGGTCTGAAATCGGCCCCATGTACGCACGTATTATGAGCACCGTTGATCGCTTTGGCCTCACGCTAGAACCCTGGCAAATCGCGGGTTTGAATTTCATGATTAATGCTGGAGGCCAAAGGGTGTCCTTAGCGGACTGGCCTCAAGCCAGCGTCAATCAGCTTCCCGACAAAACCAGAAATATTCCGCCCTTTGGCTTGACCCGCGCCTTCATGCCGAAGGAGACGGGTCTCCCAGAGCTTGACAGTTGGCTAGAGGCAGAGTTCAACGCCAACGACAAATCATTGTACGACCACTACGTTGCTGCCGGCGCAAGTCCAGAAGATCTTCGCTATCTGCAACTGGCTGCGCAGTCTGACAGCCTACACACAGAGTCTTATTTCTGGAACCTGCGCAAAGCGCGCGTATCGGCTTTTGAAATGACGGGCGAGCCATTCAATTTGGTTGTCGGTGGGATGAGCAAAGTTCCAGAAGCCATGGCAAATGCTTTAAAAGGAGACGTGCGGCTGAACACGCCTGTCGCTGCGATCAACCAATCAGCCGATGGCGTTGAAGTAACAACAGCGTCTGGCGAAGTTTTGAGAGCACAATACACGATCTCTAGTCTCCCCCTGACGCTGCTCCGTACTTTGAAACTTGATCCCGTCCTACCGCCCCTGCAGGCAGAAGCCGTATCAAATATCCCATACGGGCAGGCCACCAGCGTCTATCTCAAAGTGAATGAACCGTTTTGGGAAATTGATGGTCTGGGCTCATCGCTCTGGTCAGACGGACCAATCGGTCGCGCGTATAACTGGGGCACGCCCAATGGCAAGTATATCTGGGTCTATCTGAACGGCATTGTGAATTACACCCTGCGTACGTGGAACGATGAAGACATCATGGCCTACGTAATGCGAGAGATAACTGCCATGCGGCCCAGCATGGAAGGGCGCGTCGAAGGCATTGCTGTTCGCAATTGGAGCGGCGACCCCTACACGCGCGGCACCTTCGCTTACCGCGCCCCAGGGCAAATCGCCAAATACGGCAACATCGTCGCAAATCCTCACGGACGTCTTCACTTTGCAGGCGAGCACACAGCCCTCCTGCAGCAAGGGATGGAAGGCGCGATGGAATCTGGCGAACGTGCTGCATTTGAAGTGTTCGACCGCGCGTAAAAATAATTGTGAGTCCTGCACGCGTGGGGCTGTGTCTAAGGCTGATTTGCCGTAACGTGCAATAAAGTTGTGATCAAGGGGACAGCGGCCCAATGAAGCCTTTAACTGCCGACACTGTTGCCGAGAGCCAAAAGCTTCCACGGTACTACCAAGTCTACCTGACGCTGAGAGATTGGATTCACAACGGAAACTATCGGTCTGGAAAACAACTTCCAACCGAAACCGAGCTCTGCGAAACCTTTGGTGTTTCACGCATCACAGTTCGTAAAGCCGTTGATCTGCTGGCAACAGATAAACTGGTGCGCCGGGAACAAGGACGCGGCACATTTGTCACGGGCAATGATGCGACACCACCACTCACTGGCGACATGGGGCAAGTCTTAAAACGCATCGATTCACTCGCGCAACGCTCTCAAGCCCGCAATTTTAAGGTCGAACAGGTCTCGGCGGACGCCGATACAGCGACAGACTTGCAGTTGGATATTGGTGCTGAAGTCACCTGCGTCTCGCTAACACGTGTCATGCAGGGCAGGGTCATCGGTCGATCAAAAACCTACTTCCCTGCCAGCTTAGAGGTTAAACTCGACGTTGCTGAAATTGATACTTTGTCTTTGGTGAGCATATTGGAGCGCAAGGGCATCAACATCCTCAGCGCAGACCAATTGATCGGGGCCACGTTGGCCGACATGCAAGATGCAAATGTCTTGGGTTGCGCTGTAGGAACACCCCTGGTGCGTATTAGGCTTATCGTTTTCGATACCAATTATCAGCCTGTTCAGCGACACGATTCTGTTTATCTCGCGGATTTCTATCAGCATCGCATTCACTTGGTACGGGAACCCGGCGAACTCGGAGGTTTCAAATGGTCCCAAAGCGACTGAGATTTCGGCCCGGCTAGTCCGCCTTCACCCTAACGTTCTCGTACATCACAACTTTATTAGCTACCTGCACATTGCTGACATTTGGTGCATGGGCGAACAGGTCAAACATCTCCACCAAGAACAAACTGGGCGCTCGGGTATGAAACTCCTGCGCCAAGTCAAAGAGGCGTTCCTGACGCAACTCGGTCTCCATGGCCGCCGCCGCTGCAGAGACCTTAGCCGTCAACACCTCGTCACAATAGAATGGCACCGCTTTGAGGCAGGAGAAATACTCCATTGGGCGCAGTACATCGTTGTAGGGCAACGCATTCCAAGACAGCGTAAAGCCGTCAATACTGTCGTTCCATGTCCCCGGCAGATAATTATTGATCCATGTTGGAAACGTCACAGTTTGCAGATTGAGTCGCACCCCAACTTGAGACAAATAATCAGCCACCGTCTGATAGATCGAACTGTCACCGGGTACGCGCTCGATCATCACCGCAAAAGTCAGGTCGAAGCCATCTGGGTAGCCAGCGTCAGCCAGCAAAGCGCGGGCTTGGTCTGGGTCGTAAGGATAAGGCTCGATATCTGGATTATAGCCAAAAGTGCGTCGACCCGCGGGCTGCCCTCCTGGTACCGTAACCCCAAGCAATAAGGCGTCCGCGATGGCCTGTTTGTCGACCGCATAGTTTAGCGCTTGGCGCACACGGATATCTTTAAGTGGCGTCTCTCTGTCCTCTTCAAGGCGAAATGCCATGCTCATAACCCCAAAAATCGGAGCATTCACCGTCTTAAATCCAAGGCGTTCGACCAATTCGATGTCATCAATATTGATGTTCCCAGCAATGTCGATTTGGCCCGCCAGTAGGGCCTGAATGCGTGCCGCGTTGTCTGGCAGGTTGGTCATGCGCACGCCATCAACATATGGAGGACGCCAGGACTCAGGCCGCGCCGTTAGCTCTGCAACACCAGAGGTGTCGCCCCAATCAGACACAACAAAGGAGCCCGTACCTGCCGGATCTTTGGCATACGCATCCGGTCCAAGTTCAGCCCATGCCTTCGGTGCGACGACAAACATCGCGTTGAGACGGTTTGGCAAAATGGCATCAGGCGGGTCAGTGCGAATTAGAACCGTGTGGTTATCAATAGTTTCAGCCGAAGTGATGCTGCGCACTTCATTGCCAATAATGGAGCGTCGACCTTCGTCGGTTTTAAGCCACATGATCGTATCCACAACGGCTGCAGACGTAAACGGCTCTCCGTTTGAAAACGTGACACCCTGCCGAAGATGGAATTGCCAGGTGTTTGGATCAATGTTTTCCCAGGAGGTCGCCAAGGCAGGCACCAGATTTCCATCTGGGTCTAACCGGGTCAGCGCGTCAAATATACCAAGCCATATGAAATTAGAGGGGGTGCCGTTGGCGCGATAAGGATTGCCGTAATTGATCGGCAAGCCCTTGGTCGCATACCGGAGGATATTCTCATCTGCCCGGACGGCTGTTCCAACCGTCCCAAAACTGGTGTGCAGCGCCAAAACAAAAACCAGAAGAAGCCGCATTACATGTTCCAACCGCGTGATGACTGAAGCCAGGCGTCCAAGACCTTTACTGTGAGGGGGATATAGTCCTCCTCATGCACAACGCAAACAGCGAGAAGATCCAAAAACACAACGACGCAGATTAGGACCTCAGCCGCTTCTTTATTCTTCAGGCGCAACAACGATGGTCAGGCCATCCAGCTCGTCTGTCATCGTGACCTGACAGCTGAGGCGCGAGCTGTTGGGTTGATAGCTCTCGGTTTCTTCCACCAATTCTTTCTCATCTTCCGACAAAGGAGGCAGTTTATCGGCCCAGGCGGCATCGACAAAAATGTGACATGTGGCGCAAGAACAGCAACCGCCACAAATGGCTTCAACATCAAGATCGTTGTCGCGCAGAATTTCCATCAAGGTCGCGCCTGCCTTGGCTTCAACTTGGCTTTGTTCGCCAGCGCGGTTGGTGACATTCAAGGTTGCCATGGGGTAAAACTCCGATCCTGATATCTAAGGCAAATACTATGAGAGCGCTGGTACCCCAAAGGCAGGGTTGCGGGCAACCCCTTAGCCGTTCTCCAAGAATGAACAGGCCCGAAAACAAGGACTTTATCCGCAAGGCAGGCAGCTTATAGTTTCTCAGAGAAGAGAAAGGAGTTTGGATCATGCTGCTACCACCACCCCAAGCCACCCACGGCATCACGCCCAAATGGTCAACGGATGATAAGGCCAGGCAAGCCTTTCAAAGGACCCTGCGGGAATGTGTCATTCGTAACCTGTCCAACGGGAGCCGGGTCATTTTCGAGAACCGAGTCACACCTCGATTCGAGAAAGAACAGGGCCGACCCTTTGAAACCCGCCAGGAAATTAAAACCGAGATGCGCAAGGAGCCCTTTTATCAGGCGCACCTCAGCATCCAGCGCGCCGCCCAGGAATTGATGTGGGCGTCAGTGACTTACTCTTTGAACCGTCAGATCGACGACATGATGGTCCGGGCTAAGCAAAGCATCGACACCCTCGGCAGCCTGACCCTAAATCCGGATATGGAAATTCCTAAATACATCGACAGCTTGGATATCCACTGCATGCCGGGCGGGTACACGACGGACCTGGGCGATGGCGATATCGCGGCAGGTGCAATTTACGATAAAGGCTCTTACATCTATGGCAGCGGTCGCGGTGGCCCCCAGGGGGACAGGTCTGGCCAGTCCATTGTTGGGTATCTGAAACGGGAGCACCCCGGCTTCGCTCCCAAACGTATACTCGATATGGGCTGCGCCACCGGCAATAACACTGTCCCCTTTTGTGATGCATATCCAGACGCAGAAGTACACGGCATCGAATTGGGCGCCGCATTACTTAGGTATGCACATGCAAGAACCGAGTCTCTGGGTAAAGCGATCCATTTCAGTCAGCAGAACGCGGAAAAGACAAACTTTGAAGATGAGTCTTTCGACCTCGTTGTCTCCTGTATCATCTTCCATGAGACATCTCGTAAAGCCGTGCCCCGTATCCTGGAAGAAACCCGACGCCTGCTCAAACCAGGTGGTCTGATGGTCCACTTAGAGGCTGGCCAATTCGAAAACTTCGACTTGTGGCGGCAAACCGTTTTCGATGCCGAAACCTATAACAATAATGAACCCTTTTGGTCGACCTATCGAGATATGGACCTTGAGAAAGCAATGGCCGACGCGGGATGGCCTGAAGGATCAACTAAACTACATCTCGAACCCTTTGGCCATGCCCCCGTCACATCTACGAACACCGCTCAGAAAAACATGATGGGGTTCTGGTTCATGGTCGGCCAAAAATAGGAGAATACCCATGAATGAGACATCTAAAGTCAAGGTACCGCAAACCGCAAAGGGGCATCGCCCGACATTCTTTGATGATCCGGTGAACGATCGGCTCATCGCCATGATGATGTCGATGATCACAGAAATGTGGGTGATGCGTGAACGCCTTGATACAGTCGAAGCGGTAGCAGCTCAAAAAGGTGTTTTTTTAGAAAAAGACATTGAAACCTTTGAGCCGTCTCCCGAGCGCGCCGAAGAGCGGGAACGCATGCGTCAGGAATTGCTGGACCGCATTTTTTATGTGTTTCAGGAAGAAACTGAAGATACGGCCCGTGGTGACACCGAGGAAACCTACGAGCAAGCCATCAACATCAGCGCAGATCGCTAATTGCGCCGAAGTCATACAGCGCACGCGTCGGCGCGCACCCCCTTGCCACGTGTTGAGCGAGCATTAGACTCCTTGACAATTCGCAGTTCATACTCTGCATGACGGCAAGGATACCTGCTATGGCCAGCACACTCCCACCCACCTACGACCGCTCTAGCACACACCCTCTGTCACCTGCCGTAGACCACGATGAAACGGCGCGATTCAATTTTTTGACCAACCTCAATGTGCATCTCAATCAGCAGGTATTCCCTGGGAATCGCCTCGCCTTTGAGAAACGCGTTGCGCCGGCATTTCAAAAAACCCAAGGCAAAGCGCTGGAAACACGACAGCAGGTCCGTGATGCGATGAGAAAAGATCCACACTACCAATCTTGGGCCGCACTTCGGCGCAATACTATGGAACAACGTCAACAAGCTGGCCGGCATGTGGTTCTGCGCCAGTTAGACAATCTGGTGAACAACGCCAAAGCGCATAACACAGGCAAAGATACACTCCTGTTGAATAAAGACACGACCGTGCCGCGCTATCTTGCGGCAGTCGACAATCACTGCATGCCGGGCAGTTACCACACCGGCGTTGTAGACGATGATGTGCTTGCTGGCGTGAACTATGAAGCTGGTATTTTTGTCACAACCGCAGGGTCGATGTCGTCAAGAGGAGATGGCGGCGGACGTGCTGTTGTGAACTTCGTGAAACAAAATGCACCGGACTTCAAACCGCGTCGTATTTTGGATTTGGGCGCAGGGATTGGAGTCAACACCTTGCCAATCGCCGCAGCTTATCCGGAGGCTGAGGTAATTGCAGTTGATGTTGGCGCGCCAATGTTGCGCTGGGGGCACGCTCGAGCACAAGCTCTGGAATACAAAAACGTACGTTTTATTCAGGCTGATGGAGACGCACTGGATATCGAGCCCAACTCCATCGACTGGGTACAGACCACCATGTTCTGGCATGAAACCTCAACTTCAGCCTTTCAAAGCATGATGAAAAAGATATACGCGATGATGACTCCTGGGGGGCTCTGCCTGAATGTGGAGCAGCCTAATTTCACGCCGGATACGTCTTTGTACGATCAATTCACCCGCGACTGGGATGCCTGGTACAACAATGAGCCTTTTTGGTCAAAGTTGCATGTCATGGATGTCTTCGACGTTATGGCCAAAGCGGGCTTTTCTAAAGAGCACATGTTTGAAGGCGGCACCGAAGCTGATATCGAGCAAGGACAGTTCCAGCCGTGGTCAAGCACCATGTCACGTCACTCAGCGGAGTTGCATAAAGGTCCGAGAGCGAATGGAAACGGTGACCCTGCCGATCTTTCGAAAGACTGTGGCGACGGGAAAGATTCCAAGTATAAAGGCGAGCGCTGGTATTTATTCGGCGGTTGGAAATAAGTCGCACACAAAGAAGGAACTATAGGAACACACAATGGCCGATATTGACGTCAACAAACTTGCGAACGCCAAATCAAAAGGTAAACGCCCTTATTTCTTTGACGATCCTGCCGTTGAACGTGTTTTGTCGATCACTATGGCCGTAGCCACCGAGCTTGCTGTCACCCGCGAGCGCTTAGACACTGTCGAGCGCCTGCTTGAAGATGGCGTACCGGTGACCAAAGCCAATATCGATTCCTACCGGCCCGATGACGATGCCTCCCGAGAGCGGCAGCAGTGGCATGCAGATTACATCGCCCGCATTCTGCGCATCATTCATCAAGAACTTGAGGCCCTCGAAGACGAAAGCCTGAATACGGACCCGGAAAAACTTGCGGATGAGTTCGCAGCAGGCGAATAAGCTAGGCGTTGCAAAAGTTTCGCAACATTAAGTGACCATCCCGTTAAGTATCTAGTCCCCTCTATATCGACAAAAGAATTTCAACTGTTTCTTCCGGAGCTGTAACCATCAAGTCATGTCCGGTGTCCAGAGTCAGATAAGTCCATTCCGGATCAGCCGCCGTTATGGTTTCGACTGGATCGCCATTCTCGCCAATCTGACGCGCATTCTGGGTGCATCGGACATAGGTTTTCGGCAAGCCGGCGGGGCCGCCGTTTTCATAAACAACGGTTTCCATCAATGTTGGTAGCGGATGCTCAACCAGCTTGGTTTCAACCCAGTCATACAGCGGATGCCCGTCTGGGATGCCTAAAAAGGCCATCCCGGCGTGGGCCATAAGATAGCCGTCTTTGGCATCCGACATGCGTTCCTCTCCAACACCGGGAGGTAAGAACGGCTTACCATCAGTCGGCAGAACCGCATCCAGATACACAACATGCTGCAGGCGGTCTTTGACCTTATCGGCCACCAGGCTGACCACATGCCCGGCATAGGAATGCCCGACGAGAATAATATCCTCCAATTCCTCAAATTCGATCAAGTTTACGATGTCTGTCACATGTGTGCTGAGGTTGACCTCTGGGTTGCGCAGATGAACGCGGTCACCGAGTCCTGTCAGGGAGGGCGTAAAGACAGCGTGGCCAGCAGCAATCAGCGGGTCGCGCACGTACTTCCAGCACCACCCACCATGCCAGGCCCCATGCACAAGCACGAATGTCTTGCGCTCAGCCGCAACCGCTGCGCGCGCGCCTGTATTAGCGGCAAAAGCCGTCATAGCGGCACTTGCCAGTAAATCTCGTCGTGTCATCATCATCTCCTATACGTGAAATTCTGATCTAGTTTGGGCGATCCCCTCTTGCGGACCAAGCCCATTTCGAAACATCATACATATATGACCAATTTCCCAAGAAAGCGTATGGCCTTTATGAACGTTTTTTTCCGCACTTTTGGTACCCTCACGCTGGCTCTATTGCTTGCAACACAAAGCATAGCAACGGCGTCGACCTTACATCGCGGGACCAATTCTGAGCCTCGCTCCCTTGATCCCCATAAGGCAGTCGGCAATAGCGCTGCGGTTATTCTCTACGATCTATTCACCGGACTGATGACTCTGGATGCCGCTGGCAAGCTGGTCCCGGGCGTCGCCGACTCCTATACGGTCAGCGACGACGGATTGACCTATACATTCACTTTGAGACCGGATGCTTTGTGGTCTGATCGCACCCCGCTTACGGCAGAGGATTTTGTCTATTCCTTTCGCCGTCTGCTGACGCCGGAAACGGCGGCGCGGTTTGCCTCTCAACTGTCTCCCATTGTGAATGCTCAAGCCATCAACAAAGGGGAGATGCCACCGGAAGCTCTAGGCGTTGAAGCTACCGACGCCCGCACCCTTGTGGTCAAACTCAATCAACCAACGGCGTATCTACCGCAATTGATGTCGTCCAATGCAGCGTCCCCGGTGCCACGGCATGTTATTGAGGCGGAAGGCCGGGGTTGGACGCGACCACAGGTTATGGTCAGCAACGGAGCGTATAAGCTGGCCGAAGTGATGCCCGCCACCTTCATCCGGGCGGTTAAGAATGATTTCTTTTACGATGCCGAAAATGTGGCCATTGATGAGGTCATTTTTTACCCCACCGAGAACCAGGGCACGAGCCTCAGCCGGTTTAGGGCGGGCGAGCTTGATGTCATCCTGAATTTCCCGGCAGATCAAATTGATCGCATCCGCGAAACCATGCCGGACTCCCTGCACATCACGCCAGCGTTGGGCATATATTATCTCGCGCCCAATATTCGCAACGCCCCCTTTGATGATCCGCGCGTGCGGCGCGCACTGGCCTTGGCGATTGACCGAGACGCCATCGTGCAGCGACTCTTGCCGCCGGGCACGTCTGCGGCAACCAACATCGTGCCCCCCATCACCGACGGCTATAACGGCACGCCCGCAGAGTATGCAGACAGGCCGATCGGCGAACGCATGGCGGAAGCGCGCGCCCTGCTGCAAGACGCCGGATATGGACCAGACAACCCTCTGACGTTTTCGCTCAAAACCGACCCAATCGAGCAGAACCGCCGTATTGCGGTAGCGCTCACGGCCATGTGGCAAGCGATTGGTGCGAAGGTCGATACCGACACAACTGGCGCGTCTGATGTGAACCGAGACGGCCGGACGGGCAATTTCGAAATGATTCGCTGGACCTGGTTTGGTCCTATTGATGACGCCGCCACGTTTTTAGGGCTGTTGGAATCTACCAACGGGGCCAACGTCACCGGCTACAGCAACCCGGTCTTTGATGCGAAATACCGAGAAGCCAATGCAGAACGCGATCCGCAAAAACGGGAAACCTTACTGGCCGAGGCCGAAGCGATCCTAAACACTGATCAGCCGATCATTCCACTTTATTTTCATGCCGGGCGACGCTTGGTGAACCCGGTTGTGCAAGGCTGGGTCGATAACGCGCGTAGTGCAAATCTCACCCGCTATCTGTCACTTAATCGATAACAGGCGTCTGCGTGTGTCACTGAATGTCACCGTGTAGTTCTTGACCGAAGGAAACAGCGAGCCTTAGCCTGACTATAAAACATGAGGGGAAGATAAGATGACCACAGACCAGACTGGATCTCAGCTTATGGTGCGCGAAGACGGCACCTATCCCACCGTGCCACTACGTAAAGACCGCATCACCATTTCAGTGGTTCAGACGGAAGTGCATGGCGTACCCGGCGACAAACCGGAGCCCGCGCTGAAGGAAAATCTGAACTACATGCTCAACAGCATTGATGCGGCCAATGGCTACGGCGGCCCCAGCGATTTACTACTGTTTCATGAGTTTCCCCTCACCGGCTTCAGCACTTGGACGCGCGAGCAGCACTATAATGTGTGCCGTGAAGTCCCCGGACCTGAAACCGAAGCTATCGGACAAAAGGCCAAACAATATGGCTGCTACGTGGCTTTCGGGACTTATGCCAAAGACCCCGTAAACTGGCCCGGCCATATTCTGCACTTGATGGTGTTGATTGGCCCCGACGGCAACATCGTCGCCCAGCATTGGAAACAACGTAATGTGCGCGGCATGTTCCCAGGGTCGGAACAATTCACCACAAACATTTACGATGTGTACCCGCGCTTCATTGAGATGTACGGCGAGGACGCGGTTATTCCCGTGGCCCAAACAGACATCGGCAACATCGCTATGTCAGCGGTTCAATTTGAGCCGGAGTTGTTTCGCTGCTTCGCTATGAAAGGCGCTGAGATTATCTGCCGGGTGGCGACCGGCGGATTTGAGTCAGACGACATGCGACTCACCTCCTATCACAACAGCGTCTACACCATGATCACCAATAACTCAGTCACCATCAGCAAAAAGAATAAATCGTTCTTCCAAGACACCGCTTATGGCGGCCCAGGGCGTTCAGCCATCTATGGTCCGAGAGGCGTAGAATTGGCATTAGCGGGGCCTTTTGAGACCCAAAGAAAAACCATCGTGCCCATTAAGGATTTCCGTGAAAAACACCGAATCCCCGATGTGCATATGGCCCTGTACCGGCCCGTGTTTGATCAATACCGTGAGCGCTACGATACGGGGATGTATTTGGAGGGCGAATTGCCGCAAGATCGACGCGCGGCTGGCAAACAGTTCGCGGAACGCGCCCGATGGATACACTATTGGTAAATTCAAGTTTCTAAATCTCGACCGCAATACTTCATAGGATACGCCTCTGAAGGGAACAACGGCAGGAGAGTTAAGATGCAGATAGTAACGCGTTGTGTTGGTGCCGTGATGCTCGGCGTCATGATGATGGCAGGACCACTGGCGACACCCGCTGCCGCAGAAATGGTGCTGAACCGCTCCGGTGGCAGCGATCCGTCCTCGCTTGACCCGCAAAAAGCGACCGGGAATACAGCTGTCCCGATCCTCAACGAATTGTTTGTCGGTCTGATGACGCCGGATGCCAACGGCCAACTCACCTATGGTTTGGCCGAAAGCCACACCGTCTCGGATGATGGCCTCGTTTGGGAATTCACCATGCGCGAGGGTCTGAAATGGTCGGACGGCACGCCCCTGACCGCGCAAGACATGGTGTGGTCTATGCAACGCTTGATGAAACCTGAGACCGCCTCTCGCTATGCCCAGTTTTTCTATTCCGTAAAGAACGGTCGACCAGTCAACTCCGGCGATCTGTCCCCAGAAAGCTTAGGCGTCAGCGCACCCGCTGCCCGCACCGTGCGCATTGAGCTTTCGGTTCCGAACCCTTTGTTGCCCCAAGCCCTGAACAGCTTTTCCGCCACGCCTTCGCCGCGTCATAAGGTGGAAGAGCTGGGCAATGACTGGACCAAGCCAGGACAGTTCGTCAGCAATGGAGCCTATACGCTTGAAGAGTGGGTTCCCAATACACGGCTGACGTTGAAGAAAAACCCAAGCTTCTATGCCGCAGACGACGTGCAAATCGAAACCGTTAACTTCTACCCAACCCAAAACCTGAACACGGTCTTCAACCGGTTTAGAGCCGGTGAACTGGATGCCATTCTCAACTTCCCGCCCGATCAAATGGACTGGATCAAAGAGAACATGGCGGACGAGCTGCGCATTTCGCCAACCCTTGGCATTTACTACTTCCTGATCAACACGAAAAAAGCACCTTTTGATGATATTCGGGTACGTAAAGCTCTGGCTTTGGCCTTTGATAGGGAGACGCTGATCGAGCGTTTGATCGATACTGGTGTGGTTCCGGCTTATAGCTTTGTCTCGCCTGTGGTTGATGGGTATGAAGTTTCGCGCGCCTCTATTGCGTCCATGCCTATGTCCGAGCGCATGACCGAAGCCAAGCGCCTGATGGCCGAAGCGGGATACACTCCGGAGAATCCACTGACCTTCGAGCTGGCTTACGATACCCAGGAAGAGAATCGCAAAATTACATCCGCCATGAAATCCATGTGGCAAAGCATTGGGGTCAACGCCGACCTGATGGACACAGAGTTTCGCAACCTTAACCGCAAGGCTCGCACGGGTGACTACGATGTGATGCGCTGGGCCTGGTTCTCGCCGTTCAATGATGCCTCTGGCTACCTGAACCTGTTGCGATCAGACGACCCGAGCAATTTTATCGGCTACAACAACGCAGAGTTTGACGCCCTGATGAAAGAAGCAAATTCCATTTCCGATCAGCAAAAGCGCAATGAACTCATGAACAAAGCCGAGACGGTTTTGATGGAAGATTATGTTATCCTCCCCGTCTATCATTATGTCAGCCGCCGCCTTGTCAAAACATATGTCGATGGCTGGGTCGAGAACGCCGGTAACAACTATCTGTCGCGTTACATGGCGGTGAACCGCCCAAACTAATGCGGTGAACCGCCCAGATTAAGGCGGTAAACCGTCCCGATTAATCTGGACCAGAGAGGGACAATACCCATGCTGCTAAACTGCTGGTATGTGGCTGCAGAAACCAAAGACATCACCGACGCGCCTAAGGGCGTCCGCATGTTGGGACAAGACCTGGTGATTTTTCGGGACAGTGCGGGAACGGCGCATTGTTTGAGCGACGTCTGCGTTCATCGTGGCGGCTCCCTCTGCCGGGGCAAAGTGGTCAACGATGCTGTAGAATGCCCTTATCATGGCTGGCGCTTTAATGGCGCTGGCGATTGCGTCGAAATCCCTTCTCTTGGGCCGGATGCCAATATTCCGAAACGCGCCCGCGTGGATTCATACCCGGTCGCTGAAAAATATGGCTGGCTCTGGGTCTTTCTCGGCGATGCTCCTGAAGCCGAACGCCCCTCATTGCCCGATTACTTTCCAGAGTACGGCGCCTGGGAACAGGGCGAAAGCGACGAGTGGAAGTTTGTAAAGGGCACATTCACCTTCGAGGCCAACTGGGTGCGCGCTATTGAGAATGGCTGTGATCATACTCACGCCTTTTATGTGCACACAGATTTCGGCAATCCGGGCAAACCCACTGTTGATGACTACGACCTCGACATTGATGAGCAGAAGATCGAATCCATCACCTTTGCAAAGCCGGTCAGCAAGCGCGGAGTCTGGGCTGAAAAAATTGACGACGACCGGCCCGATGTCAAAACCATGGTACGCATTTACAAACCCGCACCGTCTATTCGGATTGAAATGCATCTGAAGCCGCCCATGTGGCAGATGATTGTGTCCGGCTACACACCCATTGATGAGCACCGCACCAAAGTGTGGTGGTGTCACGGTCGCAACTTCTTCACCGATGACAAATACGATGCTGACTCTCACAACCGCGTCCTGCTGGTGTTCCAGGAAGATGCCAAAGTGATCGACTTCATCCGACCCGCTATGGTGCCGCCAACATTGTCCGATGAACTGGCATTAGAGAATGACAAACACGGCATTGAATTTCGTAAATGGGTCAAAGAACAGGAGTTGGCTGGACGGGCGCTGGATCTAAAAACTCAACAGACCACAGATGAAATGGTCAAAGTCATCCCGTCGCCCAAACGCCGCGAAGACCCCAAAAACTGGGTGCTAGAGCCGGTACCCATGAAGCGACCCATACATAGTCGTGAAGCAGCCGAATAAATGAAACCACCTAGCCAGATCGCAAATATACTATGACGTCTTATGCGGTGCGCCGCTTGTTGATTGCAGCGCCAACTCTTTTCTTGATTGTCACCCTGTCGTTCTTCCTGATGCATTTGGCACCGGGTGGGCCGTTCGACGACGATGCTTCTTTAGAGCCAGAAATCATTGCCAATCTGCAAGCAGCCTATGACTTAGACAAACCGGTGATTGTGCAATATGGACTGTATCTCAAGAAAGTGGCCAACGGCGATTTTGGGCCGTCGATCATTTACATCGACCGCACGGTCACGGAACTGTTGATCATCGGCTTGCCCGTCAGTTTGAAACTCGGCATTTCGGCCATGCTGTTGGCCATTATGATTGGGTGTAGCCTGGGGATCATGGCCGCGCTCCGGCAAAACTCCTCTACCGACTACGCTGTGATGGGTGTCGCCATGACTGGAATCGCCGTGCCAAGTTTTGTCATGGCGCCGCTGATGAGTTTGATCTTCGGAGTCATCCTGCAAGTGCTGCCCGTGGCGACTTTAGAACCGCGCGGCGGACTGGCCGAGGCTATGCCGCTCTTGGCTCCCATTACACCCTACATCATGCCGGTGATTGCCTTGGCGCTGCCGCAGATCGCTATTCTGGCGCGACTGACACGCGGGGCGATGATTGAGACCCTTCGACAAAATTACATTCGCACCGCACGCGCTAAAGGACTACCGCAACGACACGTGGTGTGGACTCACGCCTTTAAGTCCGCCGCCCTGCCCGTGATGAGTTACATCGGACCAGCTGCGGCATCTGTGGTCACCGGCTCTGTTGTCATTGAACAGATTTTCCAACTGCCCGGCATGGGCCGGTTCTTTATTCAGGGTGCCATCAACCGGGATTATCCGTTGGTACTGGGTATTGTTGTTGTTTACGCCGTCGCCGTGATCATTCTGAATTTGATCGTCGACCTGATGTATGGGCTCCTCGACCCGAAAGTGAAGATGAACTGATGGCTCTTTTCGCCGCACAACGTGACGCTCAAATGGCCTTGATGGAAAGCGCAACCGCTTTGCAAGGTCGCTCGCTCTGGCAAGATGCCCTGCGACGTTTCAAAGCAAACAAAGCAGCCATGGCCGGCGTGATCGTCCTCGGTCTCATCACCCTAGGGGCCATCTTTGCGCCTTCGTTAAGTCCCTACACGGCAGAAGATCTAGACTGGATGAATATTGGCGCCCCACCCTCACTGGAAAACGGCCATTGGTTCGGCACCGATGATACCGGCAAGGATATGTTTGTCCTGACCTGGATGGGGGCCCGCGTTTCCCTAATCATCGGCATCATGACCACGGCGGTGGCGCTTTCTATCGGCGTTATCTACGGGGCAACGGCAGGATACGTGGGGGGCAGCACCGATAACGCCATGATGCGCTTTATCGACGTGCTCTACGCGCTGCCGTTGCTGTTTTTCATCATCATCCTCGTGACCATCTTTGGCCGCAATATCTATCTGGTGTTTCTCGCCATCGGCTGTGTCGAATGGCTGACCATGGCCCGCATTGTGCGCGGTCAAACGCTGTCCATAAAACAGAAAGAATACATCGAAGCCGCCAAGGCCAGCGGCGCCGGACCCGCCAGCATTATAGGCCGTCATGTTTTGCCCAATGTGGTTGGCCCCGTGATTGTGTATGTGACGCTCTTGGTGCCCACGAACATTCTGGTCGAGAGCTATCTGAGTTTCTTGGGATTGGGCGTGAAAGAACCCCTGACCAGCTGGGGCGTGCTGATTTCACGCGGGGCCAACAGCATTGAGACCGCACCGTGGTTGCTGCTAATCCCGGCCACCTTCCTGGCGATTACAATGTTTTGCTTTAACTTTATCGGCGATGGTTTACGCGACGCGCTCGACCCGAAGGATCGCTAGACCCTGCCAAAGACCACTAGAACCTGCGCAACGGTTTACGGCAGCAAATCAAAGTCTTCAAAGTTCATCACGTCCTGTACCGGCGCATAGCCGGTAACACGGGATGACAGGCCGTCAAAATCTATCCCTTGCCAGAGAATAATGCCCGGCGGATTTTCCCGCTCGTGGGCCATCACCTGGCGATAAAACGGCAACGCGGCCTCGGCAGAGACCTGGTTCCGTGCCTCAGCCAACACGGGCAGCAATGCTTCATCGCAATGGTAGGGACTACGGTCCGGCAAGATGCCCTGACAGACCCGGTGGCGATAGGCCATGAGAGGATCGGCGCCCCGCACGGTCATGCTGATGACCTCGCCGGTTGTGTTGCCAAAAAACAGATCCTGCATATTCTGAAACGGCGGCTTGCCCCGTAATTCCATGTTCACGCCGATCTTAGCAAGGTCTAAGGCCACCTGCTGGAAATACAGAAGATCATTGGCAACGCGCGAGGCCACAGTCGCGACCAAATCGAGACCATCTGGGTATCCCGCTTCCGCCAGCAGGGCCTTTGCGCGTTCCGGATCATACCCATAGGGCGGCAAGTTGGGATCATACCCAAAGGCACCGGGATAGGCCAATTGGGCCAGAGGCTCTGCCTCTCCCTGCAAGAATGCAGTGATCATCGCTTCGCGGTCGATCGCATAATTGAGGGCAAGCCGGACCCTCGGGTCCACAATCGGCCCGCCGTTGACGGTTAGAAAACCTAGAAACACGGTCGTGGTCATATGGCGTAGCGCAAGCCGCCCACCTTCCGCTTCCAGAAAGGGGGCATCATCGGGGCCCAAACCCACAACAAAATCCACAGCATCAGAAAGAATGGCTTGAAGCCTGGCCGTTTGATCTGGGATTTCCACAAAAACCAATCCGTCCAACTTTGGAGCCCGCCAGGACTCATTGAACGCAACCATGTTGACCCGAGAGTCCGTCCAAGCTTCCACCTGAAAAGCACCCGTCCCAACAGGATTTGCCTCGTATTCGGTGCTTGGCAGGGTTTCCCACGCCTCCGGTTCTGGAATGCGCCAGACCGCAGCATGTAAGGGGAACAGCGCATCACGTTCATTCAGTTCGATCTCGACCGTCAGGTCATCGACAGCGCGCGCGCTGGCCACTTGATACAACATTGTACTGATGGTCCACAGCCCCGCCTCTGGGCTGCGCATATGGCCGACAGAGCGGACAATGGCATCGGAGGTGAACGGCTTGCCGTTGGAAAAGGTAACACCCTCGCGCAGCTTAAACGTCCAGGTGATCGCGTCTTCACTGTGCCACGACACCGCCAAACTGGGGCCGATAGACCCATCTTCTTCCACCACTGTCAGCGTGTCATAGATCGCATTCAACGGCATGATGGCTGGCATGGTGATGCCCTGATAGGCATGACCCCGGTTGGGACCAAGGAAAGCCGTGCCGACTATTAGGGTCTGTGCCGAGGCTAAAGGGGCGAACATGCCAACAGCCAAAGCCAGCCCAATAATGACCCACCTGGTGCTGTATTTCCCGCACTGAGCTAAACATGAAGAATAAATGAACATGTGAATATTAAGCTCTCTAAAGGTGAACGGGCTTCGACATAAGATTGACTCTGCGCGCAGTTCATTCAAGGCTTTACCTCAAACAAGTTTACGCAGCGGTTGGATAGGGGGTTAGGATGAGACGAAGACAACGACATCTGATTTCAGTTTTCTGCGGTCTGACAGCCCTTGTGGGCGCAGCGCCAGCCTCAGCTCAATCCCTGTTCCTTGAGAACGTCACAGTCATCGACGGCACAGGCGCAGCCCCTCAACCCGGCCAGACCGTTGTCGTTGCGGATGGACGTATCGTGTCCATCCGTGCGGCTTCGTTGCCGGCATCCAGCTCTGCGGATCGCATAGACGGGAGCGGGAAATTCCTCATTCCCGGCTTAATGGATGTGCATATTCATGTGCCGGGAAGTCCGGTGACATCAAGCTCAGGTGAGGTGACTCGGCTCGAAGACCGCCAGGCCGGTGTTTCAGCGTTGCACAGTTTTCTCTACAGCGGCGTGACCACTGTTTATGACGCTGGAAATCAAGCGGACTACATCATGGGTCTTCGTGGAGACGAGCGTTCGGGCAAACTGCTCAGTCCTCGGATTTTCGCCTCTGGTAGCACGGTGACGTTCCCCGGCAGTTGGGGCGCTGGACCAAACGCTGTGCTGATCGACAGTTGGCCGAACGGTCAGGCGGGACTAGACCGCAACTTTGCGCGGCAGCCGGATCTTCAGAAAATCACTTACGAAAGTTTTGGTGCGGGTGCCAACCCCTGGGTACCAACGTTTTCAGACGACCTCGTGGCGGAGATTATCAAGTACGCCTCATCAAAGGGGGTACGCACGACCATTCATATTTCAGATGAAGCTCATGCCCGTATCGCACTGGCAGCTGGGGTTGATACCTTTGCACATCCCGTCGCCATAGGACGCATGTCCGAGAGCTTTGTCCCGATGATGGCCGACAGTGGCACAATCGTGGTGTCCACCCTGGCCGTGTTTGATAACATCGCCCGGCTTGTCGACGACCCGGGTTTCTTAGACGCACCTTTGTTTCAGGCGGTTTACACAGCCGCACAGATTGAGGAGCTCCGAACCCAAGCGCGTCCACGCTACGCCTCGATTGGCTGGGGAAGCTGGTTTAAAACGACGCTGACCTACGCGATGGAAAACGTGAAGCGATTGCATGACGCAGGCGTGATCATTGCGCTCGGCACAGATCGCCCGATTGGCCCGCTGACCCAGCGCGAGTTAGAACTGATCGTCGAGGCTGGAATTTCGCCCCTTGAGGCCATCACAATCGGCACGCTTAACGCGGCCAAGTATCTCGGGCGCGAGACTGATCTCGGCAGCTTGGAACCGGGCAAACTGGCCGATATGGTGCTGCTGGAGGCTGACCCCAGTGAAGACATACGCAACACACAACGTATCGCTGCCGTTTACAAAGGCGGTGTTAAAATAGACCGGTCAGATTTGCAGATTCCGGCTAACAGTAAGTAGCTTTAATCAACGACGGCATCTTTGAGATGGGTCAGCACGTATTCTTTGTCTTCATCAGTGATGGCTTGTTTGACCAGAATGCGATGCTCGCCGGTGATCCAGATTTCGATGTTGGTCAGTAAATAGCGTTGCGTCTCAAAGGTGCCTGCAGGAACCGTGATGGTTTCATTACCTAAATATTTGAACGTCGCGGGATGCAATCGGCCACGGACCGATTCAGATCCATCCGCCGCCGGATTGAAATTATAATATGTTGCCTGGTGATTGCCGTCAGCGTCCCGTTGTCCCTGCCACAAATACCAGCCGTTCATAGCCTCACCATGGGTGACCACGGAAATCTCCTCCGGCACGTTCACTTCTTCAGCATAGGGACCCGCCGGACCTTCGGAGACCGCCCGCAGCTTTGAGCCGTCTACCCCAACCCGGATCGACCCACGGTAGCCGCCGGGTACCCAGTAGGTGGCATAAACATCTATGGGACGAAAGTTCGCATCCACATGGGCCGTCATGATTTGCAGCGCATTGGCCGCAATAAAGTCTTTGCTGAGCATCATCGTGCGGGAGCCGTCGGGATGGACAAACAAGCGCCATTCTTCAACGCCCCGGTAGCGTTTGTCGGACTTGGTTTGCAGCCGCAGCGTGCCGACAATTTCACGGGTCACATTGATATTAGGACCCGTATTCTCCTGGTGTTTTTCCTGAGCATCACCCGGCTGTGGCGCGGCGATAAGCATCCCAATTACGAGCAAAGTAGCCGTCAGAAAACGCATCATCATACTCCCATTAATTAGACGCCAGGATCGTCGAGCCACCCCGGATAGTCAGCTTCTAAGCGTCGACTTAAGCGGTCGGGCATATCGTCAGGAGAACGCACTTTGGTGCCCAGAAGTTGCCAGGTTGTCAGCCCTGGGTCTTGCCCCATCTTCATCCACGGCAACCACGGCGAGAGGTTTTGAAAGTGCAGTGTGGCGGGCATAAAAGCCATCTCTTCATTGTTCAAATCCGCCAGTTGACCGGTGAACGAGGCCAGCGAGGTCAAGGTGATCACTGGGCCGGAATAGGCCAGCGGGTCTTCCGCTTCGCTGCGCGGATTGGGCAGCTTGGTGACCATGTTTTCCGTGGTCCAGACGCGACCGCTGTGGCTCTGCGCTTCCACCGTGCCGGTAAACTGCACCGGCACGGCAGCCGCCTCGGAACCGGACACGCCATCGGGGCCGACAACGATGGTCTGGCTGGATTTGTAATGCCCCGGTTCACAGGTGCGGCCATTGAGTGGGTTCACCCAACTGTCGACGATTTCATCGCGCTCAGGGTCAATAAAGAATCCCGCTTCGGCCATGATTTGATCGAACGTGCCATCAGCGCGGCGGGCCAGACGATTGAAGCTAAAGCCTTCGATCTTTAAGACACGCTCGGCCACGTCATCGGGGCGTTTGGCGAACATGTTGCCGCGATACCACCACATCCCGGGGGTCCCATCCAGATTGCCGCGCATCCGGGCGTAAGCCTCGACCGCATCAACAGGGTCAGACAGATCGTATGTGCCAGCAGCGGCAAATGCAGCTTTTTTAAGAGCGGGTACCGCCAGGCCCGGTGCGGCTAAGCTCGCGGCCCCAAATCCCAAGAGAGCGGTGCGTCGTGTGGGCATAGAAAATCCTTCTTGGGCTTCTGGGTCTCGGTAACATTTTAAGCGGCTATGTTTACCACAGGACTTAGCGCCACTCACTCAGCAAAATGAGCGGCACGCACAATGATGCAACCACGCGCCCTAAAGCCACGCGCCCCAGAAACCGCGCGCCCTACACCCTACAAAATACCGCGGATGATGGTGTTGGGCAGGAAGGGCTCGTCGAAGCCCATGCCCTGCGGCGGCGGATAACCGTTGCGCAGAATAATCAGGTCATGCTTACGGCTGATCCAGACGCGCACCTTGCCGCCGCCATCCAGATAAAACATGTCATCGGTGGCAAAGGGTTCGGAGTGCTTATTGGCGAATTCCAGCGGATACATTGGGTCGTAGGGCCGGTCGGCTTTGAACTCGTTGTCGATCCAAATCTTGAAACCGTAGTTGGGGTTGGCCTCTGAGCCTTCCAGCATCTGGTCGACCCAGCCTTCGGGCAATAACTGTGTGCCATCGGGAAGCTTGCCATCTTCTTTCAGGAGATGAGCAATGCGCATCCAATCCGCTGGTGCAGAAAGGTAGCAACAGTACGTGATGACGTTGCCATAGACCTTATCCAAGCGCAGCGCGCCCCATTGCCCGCCCATGGGCCGCCACAGTTTCTCGCTCAGGTACGCGGCGAAGTTCTGGCCAGTGGCGCGATGAATGATCATGCCTGCCAATTGCGTGTTGGGATTATTATGCCGAAACACCGTGCCGGGCTCATCGGACAAGGGCAAAGACAAGACGACAGCATTGACGTCCTGACCCTCGACAAACTGCGTGCCGGCTGACCATGGCTGATCGGGCGCGCCAAGGTCGCTGGTCAGACCGGTGGTGTTCTCCAGGGTTTGACGCACAGTGATCTTACCGCGCGGATCGCCCTTCCATTCCTCAATGTACTTTTCGACCGGATCATCCAGGCTTTCAATATCGCCATCCGCGACAGCAAATCCCGCGACAATGCCGTGCAGCGTTTTTACCCAGGAGTGAGAGCTAATGGGCAAGGTATCATGGACGCCGTCCATGTAAGCTTCATGCACAATCTTGCCCTTATGATAGATGATAAAGGCTTGTGTCTCGCGCGCCATGGCCCACTCAGTCGCGGTCTCTAGCGCCGCGGCGGAAATCGTCGGCGCATCCTCTGCGCTGGCACGCGGGAAGTACGGCTGCGTGTTGCCCCCGGCCACCAAGATCATGGGATTGTACCAGTCCTGAGGTTGGCGGAAGGCCCCGGCATCGGGCTGGTCACGAAAGCGGCGCCAGAATTCGAAGTTCTTATTGTTCTCAGCATCATTGACCCAGTCGATTTTCTCCTGGATTTGCTCCGGCGTCATATTCGCAGGACGAGGGTCAGGCTCAGCACCGGCATGAAATGAAGCAAACGCGAACGTTGCGCTAAGACCAGCCATGAGAAATCTACGCATAAAAAACATCCCCTGAATGTATACAGTTGTTGGGCTGCATGCTGCCGGGCAGAGCGGGTCTTGGCCAGAGCAAACCGCAGCAAATGATCAACCCCTGAGTAAAAAACGACCAAGACAGAGGTCGTGGACTTATTTTTTATAGGGCTCGTTCCGACTAAACGAGCCCATGCACCCCCCTCAAAACAGAGAGAAAGTGTTTAGAAACAATGACTTGGGCGAAAATTAAACGAGCCCATGCACGAAATTTACTTTTAGAATCAAAGGCTTAGAACGCTATTGCCCACGGTTTTTATAGGGTTTCGGCCGACTTGACGGCAATCAAAGAAAAATCATGCCGCGCGCCGTAGCGTTCTGGCATGGGACAACGAATCGCCATTCTTCAAGGACACCCGGACCCCGCCGGCGGGCACCTGTGCCATGCGCTGGCGGCGGCTTATGCGGACGGGGCAAAAGCGGCGGGGCATCATGTCAAGATCATTGATGTGGCCACGCTCGAGTTTCCCCTGCTGCGGACCCAGGAGGATTATAAGACCGGCACAACGCCGGTCGGATTGGTGGAGGCCCAAGGGCAAATTCTCGATGCCGAGCATTTGGTGATTATTTATCCGTTATGGCTTGGCACACTGCCCGCCATCCTCAAAGGCTTTCTGGAACAAGTGCTGCGGCCCAGCCTCGCCGCCAGCTCACCCGGCGAGCAACCAAGCTACAGCGAATTCAGCCGGCTGATGAAAGGCACCAGTTGCCGTGTGATCATCACCATGGGCATGCCCGCTCTCGCGTACCGGTTTTTCTTTTTTGCCCACAGCTTGAAAAACCTGGAACGCAACATTCTGAAATTCGTCGGGGTCAAACCCATTCGCACCAGCCTGTTCGGCATGGTGGACACCGCCAGCGCCGAAAAGCGGCAGCTATGGTTAGCAGCGATGAAGATGTTGGGAAAACGAGCCGGTTAGTTGCCCACCACCAAACAGCTTGCCATTGATGCTTATAAACTGATAGGTTGAAATATCACATAGGTACAATAAACTCTGGATCTGCATTTTCTTGCAAACAAGGCGAGTGACTCGTCGAACATTGCAATGAAAGCACCCTGTACCTTGCCTCCATCTTTGACTGAGTCTTTTGTATCTCTGTTTCCGCCCGGCCGCCGGTTTATTCGAGCGTTCCGAGGCTTGCAATTGGCTGTTAAGCAATTGCAGAAGGAGGCCAGATCGAATCCATGCTCAAGCGATGTTGACGCCGATACTGTTGACCAAAACACAGATGTATCAGAGCTGATTACAGCGCGTGAGATTCAACGCGCCGCCGCGGCACACTTACCTTTACAAGTGGGAGAGTTGTTTGTTCGAGAAGGCAGCGTAGAAGTGGCTGGCATCATGATTGCGCCAGATGGTCTGACGCAAAACATGGCCTTCTTCATCAACGGCCAAAAATGCGATGATGTCACATACCCAATCGCTGACCAGCGCACCGAGGAGCGGTTTGCCCTTACCGGACACCACGGCGCGGCCTTTCGCGCTCGAATAACGAAGGATCTTGAAACGCTTGAGCGGGCAGACTTCTTTCGAATTGACGCATCACCGACCGGGACATACGTCCCCTCACGTTGGCGTCATGCCATTTGGTTCATGAATCCTGACAAAGAAGCTTTCCCTATGCCGCCGGTGGCTAACATACAGCGTGTTGTCGGTGACGATAGCGTGTCCCGCTTCGGCATGGGCGGTGCCACGATTTTTCATAATATCAGCAATTTTCTGCGGGAGAGTGATCGCGATTGGAAAGACTTCCCAAATATTCTCGACTGGGGGTGTGGGGCTGGTCGTCTCACGAGATATCTCATGGCCGGAACGGAGTCTGATGTCTACGGATTAGATATCGATGAAGACAATGTGAATTGGTGCAGTAAAAATTTATCTGGCGCATACTTTATTCATGCGCCCCTCAAGCCCCCAACATCATTGCCAGACGGCTTATTTAATCTTGTGGTGGGCACTTCTGTCGTCACGCACTTGACGGAAGAGATGCAGTTCGCATGGCTTCAAGAATTGCACCGGGTTACACGCCCTGGGGCTTTGCTTTTTCTGTCTGTGACCGGGCAGGCACAAATCGGACATCTTGGCCTATCAACTGCGATTTACCAGAAAGCCCAGAAAGCTGGCTTTCTTGATCTGTCTGTAGATCACGCGCTTGATGGATACATTGAGGATTCCAATTACTACCGGAGCACGTGGCATTCGAGACCGTATATTATCGAAAAATGGGGGCAGTATTTTGATGTTCTCGCCATACTAGATGGCATTGCCGCATTGCAGGACTTCGTTGTTCTCCGCCGTCGAGACTGACATTTTGCGCGATTGCAGCCTTTCTTAGGGTGCTGGCAACTGATGGATTAGCGGACAGAACGGTAGTTAGTCCTTACCTGAGTTTGCGTTGTCCGTCGCCACCCAACTCTCTGGCTTTTTCCAGTCGCCCTCGCCCGAATACACCGCTGAGGCGGGGTACGGATACACGGGGCGGGACCAGTCGTAAGCGTCATCGGCCAAAGGATATCTGATGCGCGGCAGACCATTATACGCCTGCGGCGTTTTCAAATGATAGGACGTTAAGGCATCAGGCGCGCTGCCCTGCTCAACCCACTGCTCAAGCGCCGTGAGGCTATCAAAGGCATCGGCCCCAGGGCCGCGTCGGCAATGGGCCATGCCGGGAATCATGAACAGGCGGAAGAATTCCTGGGTCGCCTCGTATCCTCCCATCGTTTTACTCGCCGTCTCATAATAATCCACCGATAAGGCGGGCGGAATCTCAAGGTCATCCCAGCCGTGATAGAGCACCAGCTTGTTGCCCGCATCGCGGAACTTGCGCAGGTCGGGGTTTTGCGCGTTGTAGAGCGTTTCCGTCAGCATCAGACGCGGCGGATCGCGATCCCAATCGAAGGTCAGGGGGTCCGATCCCGGTCCGTCTCCATCCTGCCAGAAGGCCAGATAGCGCGCGAACTGCCCGATCATGCCATTGCGATTCAGAATAGCCGGCAGGGCGCGGTCTTGCGCCACAAAGGCCGGCGACCACTCATACTCGGAGCCTTTGGACATGCCGCCGGCAAAAATGCGCTCGCCTTCTGAATTGTGCGCGCCCGCATAAATGCGTTCGACCGCGCCGACTTCCGCAGGCGTGAGGCAGTTGGTTGCGTCTGATCCCTCACATTGCAAATCAGTCGGTTTCCAGGTGCAGGTGCGCGGATCTTGCAACACGTTGTCGACCACACCATCGTTGGCATCGCAGGCGGCCATGACCGCATCGCGGATCAGCGGCAACTTATCGGGCGTGAGAATGGGCGTATTGTTTTGATCTAAGTTGGCGCGGCCCGACCACACCAGATGCAACATGCCATCGCCGATTTCATTGAGCACCGGGGCACCCGCGATGATGCCATCGAAGTCCCAGGGAAAGCGTTGCGCCTGCACCATGGCCTGGCGTCCGCCGGTAGAGCAGCCTTTGAAGTAGGAATACGCGGGCGCTTTGCCGTAATAAGCTTCGACCAGCACTTTGGCGGCCACCGCCGTGATGTGAGTGGAGCGAAAGCCAAAGTCGATCTCGCCGGGCAGGTTGTTGTAGGCCCAGGTGGCCACAAAGGGCTGACTGACATGGCCCATATTTTGATTGATGACCGCATAGTTGCGAGCCAGGGCATCGTCGGCGGCTACCATGTTGATGATGCCGCATAGGCCGCCGCAGCCTTGCATGAGAAATTTCTCGTTCCAGGTTTGCGTGGGCAGACGCAGTTCAAAATTGATCGACGGGGCAATGGTGCCCTGCACCTGACAGTATTCGGGCAAATCCGCAGCAGCGGGAATGATCGCGGTGCCCGTGATCGCGGTGGCGGCATCAGGGATGCTGGTAAAATCCTGTGCGCGCAAGGCAGCGCAGGAGTCAGAAGATTGGGCACTAGGTTGAGCAACAGCCGGTAGCGCGGTGACACCCAAGACCATCGCCAAAAAGATGCTGAAAAGCTGTCTCATTTGTTCTGACTCTCTTCCAGCGTTTCATTTTTGATTTCGGCGATGCTGACCCGCACACAATTGGGATCAAACACCGCGTAGACATCGGTGGGGCCGCGGCTTTGATCATAAGACGTGCCCGGTGTGACAGATGGAACACCTGCGGCATCTAATTTAGCGCGCAGGGTTTGCAGATCATCGGTGAGCAATAGAAGTGAAGTCGCGCCCGGCAAGGCCGGGGATTGGCATGCGGTTTGTTGTGGCAGACCCGGTGTCCAGAACAAGCCAATGGAGCCCCCCAGTTTAGGACCATAACGCAGCGCAATGACCCGGCCTTCCGTGGCCCCAGGGGCCAGCAACGAGAGCTGGCCGGAGTCTGAGGCCGCCACATCGTACTCAACCGTGAAGCCCAGAAGGTCACGATAGAAATGGAGGGAAGCCTCTGGATCGGCGGTGACAATGGTGGTGCGGCGCACCGGGGTGAGAGTCTGCGAAACCGCCAGACTGGGCAACACGGCAAGACTACAGGCTATTGCCGCGATAAATGTCCGAACCATAACCCGCTCCTCGTTGGTGCGCCTCAGCGTGGCGTATGCGCCCCAAAAAAGTCAATGCATTGGTGCAACCCGTTTCGACCTCAAAACGTTAATGCTTGGTATGAACAAAAAAATGTGTGGTTCTGCGGAGTCTAAGGATATGCGCCATCTCGATATGGATTTAGATGCGGTGACCAGCGCCAAGCCCAACGCCCGTGTTGGCGGCTTGCCCGCGCCGTTGATTGGTGTTGCCAAATATTGGAAGGCCCTGGCCACAGCGCATGCAGAGAAACGGCAAACCCCGCGGTGGGGGGAATTCAAAATGACCGCGCTGGGCGAAGCAGCCCCCTATGTGACCGTTTTGCACAAGTACGACGAGGAGAATTTTGCCTTTGAATTTTGCGGCTCTGCCGTATCCGCGCTGTTTGGCCAAGACCTGACCGGAGAGACCATGACCTTTCAGGACGGCACCCGTGCCGAAGTGAATTGGGCCGCGCGCGTTGCCCCGGTCATGACGGATGGCGGCTGTCACCTGCAGGAAGGGGTGGCCGATCCGCAGTACACTTCGCCCATTGATTTTGTCGCGTTGGACTTGCCGCTCCTGAATCCTGATAACGACGATATTGGGTACATCGTCGGGTGCACCGTCTCGGTGGTGAAACAGGATTCAAATACCGGCTAAGGAGCGGCTGTGAGCCGTCTGGTCTTCGCCTCCCGCAAAGAGCAGACACACAACCGGGCCCATCCCTTCAGGATTAACTCATGTTGAGTTGGGCTGAGGGGGATGGGCCCGGTTTTTCATGTCGGTTCTGATCAACGCCGCTTAGAAGCGGTAGTTCATCTGCACGCCATATTGTGCGCCGGGGGCCGGATAGCCCAAAGCGTTACCAATCGCTGACGTATCTGTCGCAGGGTCGGACGTCGACGTAAAGCGCACCCCGTTTTGGAAGTACTCTTTGTCGAAGATATTCTTACCGTAGACGCCAAGCTGCCAGCTGCCATCGGGGGTGGTGTAAGCAATGCGGGCATCCACCAATGTGATGTCATCCTGACCGACAGCGGCTTCGTTGAACTGAGTGAAGTACACTTGATCGCGGTAGGTGATCTGACCAAACACTTCAACCGTTCCGCCATTGCTGAGATCAACCGTGTAGTTGGCGTTGGCGTTGATAGACCATTCCGGTGCATTGATCAGGCTGTTGCCAGACAGATCCCGAATCCGGGGTGAGCCATCGGTGTTGATGCCCTGGGCCGACAAGAATGTATCGTACTCCGCATCCAACCAAGTGCCCGTGAGGTTGAACTCAAGCTCTTCGGTAACCAGGGTCTTCACTTCAAACTCGACCCCCTTGACCGTTGCTTCCGCCGCATTGGTGGTGAGCGTCAGGCCGTTGATGAAGGTCGATACCTGTAGGTCAGAGTAGTCGTAGTAAAACCCTGAGGCATTCAAACGCACACGATCGGTCAGGTCGGTCTTGGCACCAACTTCGTAGCTCCAGATGAACTCAGGATCGAAAGACGGTGTGCGGTCGAAGGCGTTAAAGCCCCCAGACTTAAACCCACGCGTTGCAGACGCATAGAACAGCATGTCGTCGTTGGGTGTAAACTCCAACACGAAACGCGGAGTCCATGCATTCCAGCTTTCACTGGCTTCACGGGGGGCGCCAAAGTTGCCAACCGGCAGGATCGAATCCAGACCGTCCAGGTCTTGTACGGCCCCAACGCTGGTGACGTCATCTTTGCTTTCGTCCGAGTAACGCACACCGGCGGTGGCCTTCAGGGTGTCAGAAATCTGATAAGACCCTTCCACATAGGCCGCGTAGGCTTCGCCTTCGTCATCATTGGGAATGATGAATGAGAGGCCCAACGGCGCACGCACCAGACCCAACGCACCGTACTTGTTTTCAGTGATGTAGTAGGCACCCGCGATCCACTGGAACGGGCCATCGTCGGTGGAGCTGAGTTGGATTTCCTGAGACAACTGATCGGTGTCGTACTGGAAGTTGGACCGGGTGACATCGATCTCGGTGCCATCGGTATTAAACAGGAAATCGCCCTTAAACTCTTTGTAGGCGCTGATGGACTTCAGTTGAATGCCATCGGTGACCTGCCAATCCAATGTGGCGGTGATGCCACCGGATTCCCAATCATAATAGGTTGGGAGGTCGTTGCGGGTTTGACCGAACTCTTGCGGCAACGCACCAAGGCTTTCGGCCAGACCGAGATTATCACGCGGCACAACGCTGCGGTTGTGGCTGGTAAAGTCGCTCCAATCGGCGACGACCGTGAACGTTACGTCATCATTGGGGTCAAATTCGACGGTGCCGCGCATGGCGAACAGGTTTTGATCGTCGATCTCATCCGCGCCACGGGGGTCAAGATCTTTGGTGAAGCCGTCATCTTCAATAAAACGCGCTGCGAGACGGGTTTTGATGGTGTCGCTGAGGGGCGCACTGACCGCGCCAGCAAATTCATACCGGCCAAAGTTGCCGACGTTGGCTTGGGCATAGCCTTCGACTTCATCAGACGGTTTGCGAGAAATCAGATTGATGGCTCCACCTGTGGCATTGCGACCATAGAGTGTGCCTTGTGGGCCGCGCAGAACTTCGACGCGCTCAACATCCAAAAACTGAGTGAGACCCATCTGGGTGCGAGCGAGGTAAACGCCATCTTGGTTGACGGCAACGCTGGGATCGACCGTGACGCCAAAGATGTTCGTGCCGATACCGCGAATGTAAAGTTGGGCTTCGCCACCCGCCCGGCTGAATTCAAGTGACGGGGTTTGAATGGCGATATCTTGGATTTCGTTGAGGTCAATCCGGTCCAACTCATCGCCGCTGATGGCGGTGATGGAAATGGGAATCTGCTGCAGATTTTGCGACCGCTTTTGCGCGGTGACGACAATTTCTTCAAGCGCCAGTTGCTGCGCCTGTGACGGTGTTGCCGCTGCGAGCGCGACCAGGGCCGTGCTGGCCAATAAATAAGATGTTCGTGTTGAACGAGTCATTGTCTCTCTCCATTTTTGTCATGAACTGTGAGGCGGACCACCCAGTTGCGCGGGACTATACGCAGAGAAGGATTAGATGCACGCTTACGTCTTTGTGTCCGTACAAATTTACGCCAGCTGTGGCATGATCGCCACAGACAGGTTGCGCAAATTGGAATACGGTTCTCTTTCGCGGATAAAAAAGAGAAGAAAGCACAACTGGTTTTCTTGCGCGTATTACGTGTTGTACGGCAGCGGGCCTGAGAATGGCTGTGACAACATAGCCCGGTGCTCTGGCGGCAAACCGCTGGCGACCACATCCGGCACCTGACCCGGCGTAACCCAACGGGCTTCAAAAATCTCAGGGCTGAGTTTTAACTCTTGCGCCGAGTCCGCGCGTCCATACACCACGGTTTCCAAATGGCGTGGTGCGACAAGCTGCGTCGGACCAACATGGTCAACCGTGGCCGTGAGACCGGTTTCTTCTTTTAACTCCCGCAGCGCTGCCGTACTGGCATCCTCGCCAACACCAACGAAGCCTGAGGGAAACCCCCACGGGTAGGATCGCCGGAACACATGGCGCAACACCAGCACCCGGCCTTGCGCGTCTTGATACACGCCGACAGCGCCATGGTTGAATTTGGCGTTGGCGAGAAACAAACCATAGCGCAACAGACCGCCCGGCAACCGGCGAAAGACTGTTGCGAAAAAAGACTTCATGCTCTCTGGTCCTTAACTGGCTTTAGACCCTACTGGAGACTTGTAAGGCCTGCGCCGCCGCCTTAGGTTAAATGACACTTCAACCTAACATGCGTAAACCAAGCACAGATACATCTCAGGGAGCCTCCTCATGCATCGCCATTGCGTTCTTTTTAATCTCAACGACGGATCCGACGAAGAAGCTGTTATTGAATCCATGAAAATCCTCGGCAGCCTGCCGACCGTTGAGGCCATGATGATCGAGCAGAATGCTCTGCCGGTGGGTGAAAAAAGCCCCTACAAATGGATTTTGATTGGCGATTTTAAGGATCAAGCCGCACGGGATGCCTATGAAAAGCACGACACCCATGTGGACGTGATTCGCAATACGTTTTTGCCCAACGTGAAAGACTTCTGCATCTCTGACATTAACGTCTGAGGCCGTAACGTCTGAGTTTGAGGATCCATAAGGCATTCGGGATATGGTGTGTATTCTTGATGGGCTATCTCAGAATGATATTGCCAACGCGCCTTTTCCGTATGTGAGCAAAGTGGGGTGCCTGCCGCCTGACGCCTATCAGCATTTGTATAACACTGCGCCGCAGATGAGATACGACGAGTCCTCCGCCAACAACACCTTAGAATTGTTGGCGATCCCGCAGGCGATGCAAGTCGTGGCACTGGATCAAGCCTGGCACGCGTTTTCTGCGACGCACCTGAGTGCTGAGTTTTATCGCCGCTTAATCGGTCTGTTCCGACCTCATATTGACCACTACTACCCAGGCCTGGAAGATAGAATTGGCTCACCCTTAGAGACCCTGCGTACGGGGTGGCGCATGAGCGGAACTGACTTTCAGGTCGGTTTGGATTGCCAGTTCGGTTTTAATACGCCGGTGCGAGAGCCATCGCGTGTTCGAGCGATTCATGCAGATAAGCCGATCAGACTGATCAGCGGACTTTTGTATATGCGTCATCCGGACGACCGCAGCAGTGGCGGTGATCTGCTGATTTATAAATTCAAAAAGACTCGCCAATACAATGATATTGAATATGTGGCGGTTGAGGATAGCGATGCTGAACATGTTACCACCGTGCCCTACGAGGCCAACCGGCTGATTCTTTTTCTCAACACACCGGACTCATTGCACGGCGTTTCTGTGCGAGGTGTAACGCCGATTGCCCGGCGCTACATTAATTTTGTCGTGGAGCTGAACGTGCCGCTGTTTGATGTGGAGCGTTGCATCGGAACGGAACACAATACAGCGATTGATCAAGTCCTGATGAAGAATTAGCGCGCTTTCAGCGAGAGCTTTTGACGGACACCCAGGCCCCGAACACCAGCTTGGAATGAAAGCGCACGACATCGTCGAAACCAACATCGTGCAGCATGTTGGTCTGTGCGGTATCGGATACGAAATGAAGCGTGTCCTGAACCGTTCCAAAAACAGTTTCCACGCGGTCTGGCATCACTTCGGCCAGATGATCCCGCCAGGCTTGCATGGCCAGCGCGTGCTCGTCTGTCTCCGGATCACCAATGGGATGGGCCATGAGGAACGGCGCGCCTGGGGCAAGACGTTGAGCCACCTCGGCAAACAGCGCGGCTTTTTCCTCCACCGGGACAAACTGCATCATCAGAATGGCGGTGGCGGCCTCAAACGGACCTTGGTCCGCGAGCGTATCCAGGGTGCCGACATGAAAGGCGACGCGATCCGTTAATCCCGCGTCTGCAATGCGCGCGCGGGCCACGTCGATCATCGGTGCGGAGGGTTCTACGGCGACAAAGGTCCAGGTGGGATCAAAGTCCGCCAGGGTCAGAATTTCGGTGCAGGTACCAGCCCCCACAATCAACAGACGCGCATGCTCGTCCAAAGCCAAACCCAATTGCGCCACAACAAGTTCATGAAGGTGGGCATAGTCGGGCACCAAGCGCGGCACAAAGGCATCGTAGCGCACAGACATCTCATCATCGAAGTGCACAGCAGGGTCAATTTTTCGGGGCATGCAAAAACCTTAACGTTTGAACGGAGCGGAATTAAACAGGCGGGAGCCGGTCGGAATAACCGGCCATGGTCATGCGATAGCGAAAATACGCGTCGGGATCGGCGGCGATGGCGCGCAGTGCCGGCACTTCCGCCTCAAGGCGCTCGGGACCAGCGGAGTCTGCATACAATCCGCTTTGGTGATTGTCTTCAAGCTGGGCGTCGGTCAGAGGTTTCACCGCCGCCTCATAGGCTTTGAGTTGCCGGGTCACCAGCGCCGCATCTGCCATGTCAGTGGGGTCGGGGAGATAGTCAAACAATTGCGCGGCGCAGCGAACGCCAAAGTTCATGCCCTGCCCTCGGGTGGGATGAATGGTGTGACAGGCATCGCCCACCAGCACGGTGGTGCCCTTGGCCCAGTCGGCGGTTTCGCGGCGCATGACCGGATAGAACCCGGCCACCTCGGTTTCCAGATCGCCCAGCACCGGGGCGCGCGCAGCCAGCAGGGCTTTGCGTTGGTCTGAGGTCGTCGTCTTCCAGCGCGCGACTTCGTCTTTGGTGATCGACAACCCGACCTTCCATTGTCCGTTCATGCGCGGGATGCGGCTGACCCCGCCGTTGCGGGACAGATAAGAATAGAGTTCATTGCGCGGGTCTTGCAATTCGCCGCGCGGGCCAAATAACACCACAAACATCTTTTCGTAATCGTAGGTTTTGGCGATGTCGAAACCACAGGCGGTGCGCACTTTCGAGGAGCGGCCATCGCAGGCGATGGTCATCTGCGGGCGGATGGTGACCGGCGTGCCACGGGGCGTACCATCGGGCGCTGTGATGTGAACCTCAGTGACGCCGCCGTGCGCGTCTGGCCCTGCTGTGATTTGTCGGGCCGCGACGGGGCGGAACAGGGTGTAGTCATAACGCGCATCATGGAGCGCCAGATCCAACGCCGTGGTGGCGATGAGATCGTGGTTGAGCACAATGTAATACGGGTGCGGCAGCGGCAGATCATCCATGCGGGAGTGCAGGACCAGATCGCCGTTGGGCAGCAACCATTTCGCACCCAGGCGCTTCTCCGCCCCGGCGGCAAAAAACGCCTCAAGAATGTTCCACTCGGCCAGGGTTTCCACCACGCGCGGGCCGAGATGATCGCCACGGGCGGTATCGAGCGGTTGGTTGGACGCTTCCAGCTGCACCACGGAATAGCCCCGCCCCCGCAGACCGGCGGCAATGGTCGCCCCGGCGATGCCCGCGCCGACAATCAGAATATGCGGTGTTAGAACTTTGGACGTACTCATAGGCGCTTCACATACACGCATCGGCGGAAATGGCCAACCACGTATGGGTCATTAAAAACTCCACCCTCACACCCCATCCCATTCTTTCGGGTGATTGCCCGCCAGCCCCTCATACAAATTCAGCATGCGGCTAAACCAGGGGACCAGCACATCATCATCGTCCAGCACTTTCACCGGTGTCATGGCGCGGGGCCAGAGCAGCGCCGCCGTGATGATGTAATCCGGATAATAGGGCGCAGACCCCGACAAAAACGGCTGGTCTTGCAGACAGGCGCGTAGTGGGCTGAGACCGCCGCGAAAGGCGTCCAGCGTGGCCTCGCGGTTTTCGACCATCTGTTCAAGGGTTTGACCAAAACGCTTTTCGCGGCTTTCGCGAAAATAGGGCTGATCGGCGGGATCAAGACGGTCATAAATGTCTTTGATGATCACATGCAGCAGCGGGAAGCTGATGGCGCGCAGGCTCCACTGCTGAAGAAACTGGCTGAAGGTGTAGCCGGAGCCGCTTCTGCCCTCCGGGCCAAACAGCGACGGTGAGTCCGGATAAGTCTCGTCCAGATAATTGGCGATGACCCAGCTGTCACACACCTCTGTGCCACCGTCCTCAATAACGGGTATGGTTTTGTGGCTGCCGTTGCCAACGTTTGAGATATCCGTGAATCGCGTGGGGACGGTTTCATAGCTCAGGCCCTTGTGGGCCAGGGCAAACTGGACGCGCCAGCAATTGGAAGAAAAGCGGCGGCCCTCGGCATCTGCCAAGTCATATAGTTTTATGGTCATATCTTACTCCGTCTAAGCTGACGTTTCTGCTAACACTGAGGGTGGAACATTGCCAGAGCGTCATCGTTCATAATGAATAGAGGAGTTTTGTGCTGTGCGTAGGGTTAATGACGGGTTGAGACAAAGCGCAGGGCGCTTCGTGAGCGCTGCTCTGGCGCTGCTTGTGGGTTTGTCCATATCGCTACTGGCAGACCAAATCTTGCTCACGGCCCCAGCACTGGCGCAAACGGCCTCCGACGAGAACGAAACCGCCATTGCGGTTGGTGATCAGAGCATCAGTGATGATTCGATCAAGGATCGGCTGAGCGCCATCTTCGCGGAAATTGACGGCACAGAAAACATTATCGTGACGGTGGACTCGGGCGTGGTCACCCTGTCTGGCGTTGTTGCTGACCCAGCTTTAGAGCAACAGGCTGTGCGTTTGGCCAATCGTGTGCAAGGAACCGTGACCCTGCGCAATAAGCTTGAGGTGGCCGACGATGTTGGCCAACGCCTGACCCCCGCCGTTGAGCGGCTCAAAACCAGGATCTACGATACAATTGCGTTGCTGCCGTTGTTGGGCGTCGGCCTGATTGTGTTTTTGGTGGTGGTCACCATCGGCGTGCTGGTCGCACGGATGGACCGGCTGTGGGCCAGGCTGACGCCCAACGCTTTTGTCGCCGATCTTGTGAAACAACTGATTACCCTGGTCTTTATCGCCGCAGGCCTGGTGCTGGCCCTGGACCTGATTGGCGCAACCACATTGCTGGGCACGTTGTTGGGGGCCGCCGGGATTATTGGTCTGGCGGTGGGTTTCGCCGTGCGCGATACCATCGAGAACTACATCGCCAGTATTATGCTGAGCGTGCGCCAACCGTTCCGGCCCAACGAACTCATTAAAATCGGTCCGCACACGGGGCATGTGGCGCGGCTGAGCTCCCGCGCGACCATTTTAATTACGCCCGAGGGCAACCACGTTCGTATTCCAAACGCTGTGGTGTTTAAGGCTGAAATCATCAACTATACGCGCAACCCAGAACGGCGCTTCGAGTTTATATTGGGCGTCAACGCCGACGCGGATTTAAAGGCCGCCTTGAGCACGGGCCTCACGGTACTGACGGACATTTCAGAAATTCTGAAGGATCCGGAACCTGATGGTTGGATTGAGTCCGTGGGGGATTCAAATGTGATCCTGTGGTTTGGGGCATGGGTAAATCAAGACACCCAGCATTTCGCACGGACCCGAAGCAAAGCCATCCGGTTAGTGAAAGAAGCCCTGGAAGCCGGTGGCTTTGAATTACCGGAACCCATTTACCGCGTTCGTTTAACGGAAGTTCCAGAGGGGGGCGGCCTCGCATTCGGCAGCACGCCCACTTCACCCGATGCGCAAAAGTCCGAACCCGTGCAGGACTCAAAAGCCGAAGTGGTGACGCCAACCGTTGATCCGGAAGCGGCGCTGGCAGACAACCCCATTATTGACGCCGTTGAAGCGGATCGCGCGGCTGGCGGCGAAGACCTGCTGAAAAACAACGCCCCCGAAGAATAAGGCACGCCTTGCCTTGGATCAGCACTGATCAGCAGTGATCAGCGGCGATCAGCACCAATTTATCCGTCTCCTGGGCTTCTCCTGGGCTTCTCCTGGGCTTCTCCCGCGCTTCCCTTGTACTCTCCCTCATGCCCCCTTATGCTGCCGCCGTTTTTCAAGCAAACCGTGCTGGCGTTTACTTTTGTTGGTTCGGCTTACAGACCCACCGCACGACACGAGAGGCACGGCATGACAACGGCAAAAACAGGCGACAGCGTTACCTTCCATTACACCGGCACCCTTTCGGATGGCACCGAGTTTGACTCCTCCATTGGTGGCGACCCCATGGGCGCCAACCTGGGCGAAGGTCAATTGATTCCCGGCTTTGAGTCGGCGTTGGTCGGCATGGCCGCTGGCGACAGCAAAACCGTGACCCTGCCCGCCGATGAAGCTTACGGCGAACGCAACGCAGACCTGGTGCAGACCTTGGACCGGGAGATGTTTCCGGAGAACGGTGCCCACGTTGATGTGGGACAGACGTACGAAATGATGACACAGTCTGGCCAACCCATGCCCGTGACTGTGACAGCGGTTGAGGACGCCGAAGTAACCATTGATGCCAACCACCCTTTGGCCGGCCAAGACCTGACCTTTGATCTCGAACTTGTAGGAATTGAATAGATATGCGCGTTCGCACCTTTGCTAAAACGGCGGCTTTCGCCCTCAGTCTCTGCATGACTGCAGGGGCGCACGCACCATTTTCTAATGTTGCGCTCGCGCAATCGCCTGAAACAGTTGTGGCTGAACTGAACGGCACGCCCATCACCTTTGCCGACATTGTCGCCTTTCAGCAGGGCATTCCAAATGCGGCTGAGATGGATACGGCCTCGATCCTGCCGCGCCTGATTGAATTTTATATTGATCAAAAACTGATGATGGCTGCGGCCAAGGGTCGTGGGCTGGAAAAAGACCCGCAAGTGCAAGAGCAATTGCAACGCCTTGAAGACGAACTGGTGCGTCAGGCGTACTTGCGCGATGAAATTTCAGACCGGGTGAACGACGCGCGCATTCGCGAAGCCTATGACAAGACCATGGAAACCTATGTGCAAGACGAAGAAGTTCGAGCCCGTCACATTCTGGTTGAAACCCAGGAAGAAGGCGAAGCCATTCTGCGCGATCTGTCAGACGGCGCAACCTTCGAAGACCTGGCCCGTGAACGCTCGACAGGTCCTTCTGGCCCCAATGGTGGCGATCTCGGCTATTTCACCCGGGGCATGATGGTGCCGCCGTTTTCTGAAGCGGCTTACGCCCTACAACCCGGCGAAGTCAGTTCAGCCCCGGTAAAAACTGATTTTGGCTGGCACGTCATTAAAGTGGAAGACCGCCGCATGAAACCACCACCGTCTTTTGAAGAGATGCGGGTAGAAATACGCAACGCATTATCGGACGAAGCCGTAGATGCCATCCTGACGGAACTACGTGGACGCGCCACGATTTCAATTGCACCCATCGCGGAAGCACCGGTCGCACCCGCTCAATAAAAATTTACGTGTGGCAATAAGGGGCCGCGACAATAAGGGGGCGGTTGAACCGCTCCCTTATTTTTTTGCGCTCGTTTCAGACGGGGCGTGGTCGGTTTTGGCTTTGTCGTAATCGAGCCCCAACAGATAGCGCCCGTAGGCCGTCATATTCTGATCCCAATTAACGCTGACCTGGCTGGCCATCACGGAGAGATCGCGCCAGTGGCGTTGCACCGGGTTGGTATCAAAAATCCCGGTCGCGCCCATCACCCGCACCAAACGATAAATCGCGTTGGTACACAACCGCGCCAGATACGCACGGTTACGATTGATCTGCACGTTTTCTTCTGGCGTTAGAGCCCGACGCTCTAGCCCGGCACTATGTAAGGTGTTGGTGATGGCATCAAACATCATGCGCGCGCAATCCAACTCCGCTGAAGATTCCGACAAGCGCTCTTGCACAGTGGGTTGATCGGCCACCGTGATCTTGCTCATCGCACCGACCTTTTTACGGGTTGCCGCCACATAGGCATCAAACGCCCCCTCCGCACAACCAAGCAAAGGCCCAATCATCCAGTTGGTGAAGTAGGGCATAAACGGCACATCAAACAGATAGGCTTCTGGATTTACGTCAGCCCCCGCAGGGTGCATGCCAAAGCATTCGGGCGAGGTAACCACCCATTCGTCAGCGACAAACACGTTCTCGAACCGCAAATCCTTGGAGCCTGTGCCCCGCATCCCCGCCACCTGCCAGGTGTCATCAACTTCGACCGCACTGCGCGGCACAGTGGCGCGAAACACATTGGGCTCCGGCGGGTTGGGGTGATTGTCGCAGCGCCCCGTAACCATCACATAATCAGCATGGTCAATGCCGGAGCCGAACCGCCAGACTCCATTGAGCCGATAGCCGTCTTTTTCTTTGGTGATGGTGCCTGTGGTTTGCGCCGAGGCGGTGGTGATGATTTTGCGCACGCCATCTTTAAACACTTCATCCTGGCAGGCTTTGGGCAAACGCGAGACAATGGCGATGTGTCCCCCCACCACACTGACCAGCCAGCCGGTGGAAGCACAGCCCCGCGCCGCAATGCGAGAGGCATGCACAATCGCTGGCCAATCCAAAGACAAACCGCCATAGCGCTTTGGCGCGAACAACTGCAGCAGCTCGGCGTCGTAAAGCTCGTCGACCGTTTCGCGCGGCAGAACCCGATGGGCTTCTGTGGCTGGCGCGCGTTCGCGAAATCCCTCCACCAACGCTTCGGTGCGCGCGCAAATGTCGTCCAAGCTGGGGGATAGGTCGTGGGCAGCACTATCCGGCATAAGTCCGGGGTCCTTCACTGTGTCTTGTCTATATCCGATATTACCAATGCTGCAGACATTTGCGCTGTGGCTCAAGGGCTTTCCAGGTCTCGAAAGCGTTTGATTCTGGTTAGTCCGTAGTTTGACCATCCGCTTTCTGGTCAGGTTGACCGTCCGTTTTCTGGTCAGGTTGACCGTCATCCGACGCTGCGACCAACGCCTCCTTCGCGGTCTTAAAAGCCGCAATGCCGGCAGGCACACCCAAATACGCCGTACAGTGCAACAACACTTCTTTGATTTCGCCTTCGGTGCAACCGGTGCGCAACGCGCCCTGGACGTGAAGCCCCAGTTCGCGTTGCCGGTCAAGCGCCGCAAGTAGCGCGATATTGAGAAGACTACGGGTTTTGCGTTCCAAACCAGGGCGAGTCCATACCGACCCCCAGGCCCACTCCGTCAGCATATCGTCAAACTCTTGATCGAAGGCCGTCAGGCCATCACGGGTACGCTCGACGTGATCATCGCCAAGCACGGCCCGACGAACGGCGAATCCCTCTTTGAACCGCTCTTCGTCTGTCATGACAGTCCTCCCTGTTGATTGTGTTCAGGCAGCAAAGCGCGTACAGACCTTCAGGTCAAACAGAACGGTCCAGCCCCCAGCCGGGGTCATATTTTAATACCCCGCAGGGGTCATGGGATCTCGCTTAACGAAGGGCGACAGCAGAACGCGGCCTAAGAGTTTTCCTGTTGTCATCCAGGCAATGCGTTTGCCGTGTTTGGTGTTGGCAAGAATGCGCGCCACCAAATCAGACGTGACATCTTCGACCGTATCGCCAATGAGCATCAGAAATTTTTTCTTGCGGCGCTCTTCCTTGGGAAGCGCTTTGGTATCACCCATACCGAGATCGGTCATGACAATACCCGGGTTCAGATAGCCCACCTTAACCGGTGTATCTTTCAGTTCTTTCACGGCACAGCCTGTAAAATAAGTGGTAGCGCGCTTGGTGGTGCCGTACAGGGTCAAACCCGGTCGGGTCATGCCGTCGGAGCCAAAGCCTTCCATATTGTAAATCCAACCGCCGCCGTCTTGGCCGCGCAGGCCAGCACTGGCCACCTGGGTGCCATGCATCACGCCGGTGAGATTGGTTTGCACAATACGGGCAAACTCTTCCGGCGGCAGCTCGGCAATATTTTTGTATTCGTGGATGAGGCCCGCATTATTAATCCAGTAATCTACCCGGCCAAACGCGGACACGCTTTGGTCCCACAGAGCCTGAACCTGACTGAGATCACCAACATCGCAGGGAACACCAATGGCCCGGGCCTCGCCAGACACCTGGGGGGCCAAGGACGCCACAGCTTCATCAACCGCCGCCTGACTGCGCCCGGACACCACAACGCTATGCCCATGCTTTAAGAACTCTCGGGCCAGACCTAAGCCGATGCCCCGTGTGGAACCTGTGATTACTGCAACAGCCATCAGCCTGTTAGTCCTCTCGTTTGGTTTCGCTGGCGTTGGTTTCGTCAGCGCTGGTGACAACCGGTTGCGCGGCGGCCAGGGCGGCGCTGGCAGACTCTTTGTCTGCAGCCAATGCCTCTAAACGTGCGGCCCGCATGGCTTTGATTTCATCGGGCATCATGCCAGGAGATTTCATGCGGACAACAAGGCCGAACGCAAAGATGATAAAGTTCAGAGCCCCAACAAAAATGAAGGGGCCAACCAACATCCACGTATCAAACAAAATCCCACCGACCGACGTCGCTACTAGAATTCCAATAGCCCCGGAGCCGCTGAAGAAGCCGATGATAGCCCCGCGTTCTTTGGCAGGGGCCTCCTGGCCAATCAACGCCTGTGAGGCAAAGAAGGCGCTGATCTGCCCGATGCCGAGCAATCCAAACAACGGATAGTAAATGGGGTTGGTTGGGTCATCGACAAAGAACATGGAGCCATATCCGATAGCGGCAAAGCCCATCCCAAACGTTACGGCTGACACTCGGTTCACGCGATCGATGATCACGCCCATGATCGGCGCCCACACCAAACCAAACACCTGCGCAATGATAAAGATAAGCGCCCCTGCCCGGGTTGCCTCAGCCGGCGACATGCCCTGGGATTGCCCGTAGACGGAGCCCCACAAGTTGGTAAATGCGCCGATAACCACAAGGTCGGACCGCGCCACAAAAGCGGACGCATAGGCCAACGCTATACGCGGATTTTTACCGTTGATGTAACCGCTTTTAAAGAGATCCTTGATGGGCTGCTTCTCTTCCGCTTCCGGTGGCACGCCACCCTTGAGACCCCATTTCAAAATCCACGCAGAGATCAGAAGAACAACGGCCACAGACCAAAACGTATAGAGTCCTTGTTGCTTGGCGGTCATACCCGCATCTTCCAATGCGCCGAACATGATGCGCCCAAACACCACGGCCGTAACAATCACGCCAAGGGCGTTCATCACACCGGTCCAGGCAATCAGTTTGCCACGGGAATACTCACGCGGATAATCCTGCCCAACAATACCAATCATACCCGCCGCGGCGGCGGTGCCAAAACTGTACATCGTCCGGGCGACAAACACATCCGCAACACTGTCGGCATAAGGATACAGGGCATAGCCAAAGGCCATTGCAATCATTCCAAAACAAAACACGGGGCGGCGTCCGACGCGATCGGCCAGCACACCAAAGGGCGCAGCCAGAGCAATGGTGATGGCTTCATTCCAGAAGGACAGCGCACCGGTGATACGGCCTTGCTCATCACTCGACATGCCAAGGTTGGCATTCAGAACAAACGTTTGCCCGGTGTTGATGAAGGTCAGGAAGCCAATGGTAGCGAAGGACGCATACATCAGCGTCCAACCATTTTTGGCGCTGATGCCATCGGCGAGATCAATGCGTACGCCCATGGGACGAATGTAAGCCTGGTGTAGCGTACCGCTCATAAGGTGTTCCCCATTCTCGTTCTCATGCCCGTCCCCGTTTTTACAGACGCTTAGGCGTCTGCCTCAACTGACTTACGCAACATCAGCCCTGGCGCTTTGAGCCGCACCGCAATTGCCCAGATCAACAGAATGACATTGGCAATACCCATCACCACGAACGGGGCCGACGGCGCGATAGAATCAAACAGCCGTCCGCCGACACCCGTTGCGAACAAAATGCCAATCGCGCCACAAAAGCCAAACACGCCGACAATGGACCCACGTTCCCCCTGTGGCGCTTCCTGACCAATCAAGCCTTGAGAGGAAAACAACGCGCTCAGTTGACCCGCACCCAACAACGCAAAGGCCGGCCACATGGCAATATCGAGCGGCGAACTGACCAACGCCATGGAGAGATAGCCAGCCCCGGCGAGAGTCATCGCCACCGCTTGAGCGGTCACGCGATTAAAGCGGTCGATGATCAAACCCATGAAGGGTGCCCATATCACGGCAGCGACCTGCGCGATGACAAACATCAGTGTGCCTTTGGCCAGGGCTTCATCGGTGCTCAGGCCAGCCACTTTGCCCGCCTGCACCGCCCACAGAGTGACAAAGGTCCCGACCACCACCAGATCAGCCCGGGCGGCAAACGCAGAGCCATACGCCAACGCGATGCGCGGGTTGCGGGCTTCTTTAAATCCGGCTGTCACAAGCTGCTTGAGGGGAGTCCGCTCTTCCACGCGGGCGGCAGCCCCACCCTTCAAGCCCAACTGCAAGATCACCGCAGACAACACGCAGATCCCCGCAATAATCCAAAAGGTGTATTGCCCCGCTTCAATAGCGGTGGTGCCAGCGTCGCGGAACATCTTAGGGACGCGGCCAAAGAGTCCTGCAAAAGCCACCAGTCCGAGGCCGTTCAGCACGCCGGAGGCGGCGATCAATTTGCCGCGCGACACTTCCTGGGGATAATCGGCAATGACCGTGCCAATCATGCCCGCCACACAGGCCGTCCCCACGGCATAGATGCAGCGATAGATGGTCAATTCAAAAGCCGATGTGGCGATGGGGTAAAGGGCAAATCCGGCGGCCAGCATCAACGCGCCAAACACAAACACAGGGCGGCGGCCAATGCGGTCTGACAAAATACCAGCGGGGACGACGAGGAGCAGCGCGATCAATTCCTGCGAGAACGCGAGATCGCCGGTGAGCGTGCCCTGCCCGGCTTCCGGAATGGCCAGATGCTCGGTCAGGATGTAAGCCTGCAACACATTGATCAGCGAGATGAACGCAATGCTGACAAAGGACGCATAGAGAAACGCCGCACAATTTAACCGGCTGATGCCCGGTGCAAGCCAGATCGGCCCCAGAGTCTGACAGGTTTTATCCGGCTGCATTGTGTATCCCCAAAAACAAAGAGCGCTCCCGCCCGCCGATAACAACGCTGGAAAGACTCCGGGCCAGAAACGCTAAACGCTACCTTAGCCATGGTGGTGATCGGACGAGGTCTGGATTACACCACCTGTCCACTATGTGGTTAGGCGTGGGCGGGGACCTGAGACCGTCCGCGTTTACCGTGCTTCACTTCATAGGGACAGGCGCATACAAACAGACACTGCGCTTTTCGGCGACCGACCGAGACTAAGGGAGACCAATCATGAGTGATGCAAACAAACACGTTGTTGTGACGGGTTCCACCCGTGGCATCGGCCATGGCCTGGCGCGTGACTTTTTAAAGCGCGGACATTCGGTGATGGTCTCGGGCCGCAGTCAAGCGTCTGTGGATACGGCGGTTGCCGCCTTAAAAGACTTTGCCACTGGCGCGGCTAAGGTTGTTGGGCAACCCTGCGACATTACCGACATCCGCCAGGTGCAAGCTCTATGGGACGCCGCCGTCAGCGCCTTTGGCACGGTGGATATTTGGATCAACAATGCGGGGGCCATCAACGTCAACCGCGACATCGGCGCATTGCAAGCGGACGACATGACCGGCGTGCCGCGCACCAATCTGGTGGGCATGATGTACGGCTGCCGGGTAGCGCTGAACGGTATGACGGCGCAAGGCCATGGCGCGCTGTATACCTTTGAAGGGTTCGGGTCTGACGGGGCCAAAAGCGCCGGCATGAGTGTGTACGGCGCGAGCAAGTTTGGCCTGCGCTACTTCACCAAAAGCCTAATCAAAGAAACCCAGGGCGGCCCTGTGCTGGTGGGCTCCATGAGCCCCGGCATTGTGCTGACCGACATGCTGTTAGAGGCCAAGAATGAAGTCTCGCCCGAGCGCTGGAAGCGAATGCAGTTTATCTACGGCATTCTGGCCGAACGGGTTGAAACGGTGACGCCGATGCTGGTGGAGGGCGTGCTGGCCAACACCAAACACGGTGCGACCATCGCCTTCCTCACACGCGGCAAAGCGCTACTGCGGTTCGCCAAACACTTTTTGATCAAGAAGCGCCCGATGCCGAAAGAACTGGAAGCGCCGGCCTAAAAGCTCTAATGCATTTCCTCGCCGCCGGAGACGTTCATGGCTTCGCCGGTGATGTAAGACGCCTCCTCTGAGGCCAAAAACACGCAAGCATTCGCCGTGTCCGACGTCAGGCCGACCCGGCCCAGGGGAATTTTGGCTTTGCGGAAATCCAACACGCCATCGGTATCGGTGCCCAGCACTTTGCCGCGCCGGTCATTTTGCGCCGCGCCCAGTCCGGTGGTGACGTGATTGGGGCATACGGCATTCACGGTGATGCCATGCTCACCCAACTCAGCGGCAGCGGTGCGGGTCAGACCGATCATGCCGTGCTTGGACGAAGTGTAATGCACCAGCAACGGCGCTGGGCTTTTGGCCGCCTGGCTGGCGATGTTGATGATGCGTCCGCCGTCGCCCTGATTCACAAACTGCAGCGCGGCGTGTTTGGTAAACAGAAATGGTCCGCGCAAATTGACGTCGAGCACGATGTCCCACTCGTCCATCGACATTTCCATCAACGGCTTCATGATGTACCCAATGCCGGCATTGTTGACGACGATGTCCAGCTTGCCAAACTGACTGACCGTGTCCGCAATAGTGCGTTTGATGTCGTCTTCCGAGCGCACATCACACACCATGGTATGAATGGCGCCACCGGTTTCCGCACGCAAGGCGGCGGCAACCTCCTCCATTTCCTCGGACGTGCCGATGTGATTGGCGGGCAGATGATCGCCAGAGGCTTTGCCGATATCTGTGATGACGACGGTTGCGCCTTCTTCAGCAAACCGCCGGGCGATGCCTTCGCCCAACCCTTTTTTGCGGCCTGCGCCGGTGATGATGGCGACTTTGCCTTGTAAACGTCCCACAGTGCTCTCCTGATGGTTTTTATTGGTTCGCGTCTTGCTGTTGACGGGCGTACGCCGCCTGCCCCTCGCGCACAAGGGCATAAATGTCTTCCGCCGTACCGCCAATAGAATCGAGAATTGCCGGGTAGGATCTCTGGGCGTCGACTCGCCACGCCGCCCGCTGTGCTGCGGTAAGACGGTGCAGATTCACACCCAACCCCGGCAGATCGGCCTCCACCTGCGTAATCCACTCACGTACCCGATTGCGGGCCCGCTGGGAGTCCGGATAGGCGGTGCTGACCAGGTTTTGTTGCGCCGGTGTCAGGCTGTTCCAGAAGCCGGCATTCAGCAGAATAGAGCCCGGCTCAATGGCGTGTTCGGTCAACGTAAAGTGCGGGGCCTCACGATATAAACCGGTCATCCAATAATACAGACTGACCGCCTCGCCGCCTTTGATCATACCGGTCTGTAACGCTTGCAGGGTGTCATTGGCCGTCATGTAAACCGCATCCGCCTCAAGGCCCTCGAAGTACACGGAGGACGCCTTGGTGGTTTGCACCCGCATGGGAAAAGATTTCACGTCGCCTGGCGTTAAGAACGGGCGATCGCCGAAGATGTGATTGGAGCCTGCTTCGGTCCAACGCAGCAACACGATGCCCTTTTCTGCGAACATCTCCCGGAAGCGCGGCAAGGCGTATTGGTCCAGCACGAAATCGGTTTCAGCCGTGGAGTTGAAGAGAAACGGCAGCTGCAACACCGCCAGTTCCGGAATCATCGCCGCGCCTGAGCCGATAGGGGAACTGACAAACTGCAGGCGATTACGGCGCAGGGAATTCAAGCGTTCTTCCGAGCTGCCGGTTTCGCCGCGCACCAGGAGTTCCAGATCCAAACCCAAATCGACGTTGGCATCAAAAGCGGCCTGCACCTCTTGCCAATTCAAATCCCACGGCGTGTCCGGAGAGGTAAACGCGCCGATGATCATGGTCTTGCGGTCCCGGTCTTGGGCTTGGGCATGCGCGGGCGCGGGCGCGTGCAGCTGAGTCATCACGCCGGCGCAAAACGCCACAGCAGCGATTAAGGCCACAGAAAAACGGGTGAAGGTCATTGGGGGGCATCCTCTAGGTCAAATCCGGCGGCCAGGTTACTCAGCACTGAAACCTCTTTTTCGTCGTGAAGCGCAAGCAGGCGCGTGTAGAGATGTTCGGCCATCTCCACGGTCAAAGGGTGTGAGGCTGCTGCCGCACAGGTCATAAATTTGGCGCGAAGTTGGTCGGCACTCATGTCGGCACTCATGGGCGTTTCCGAGGCGTGCGATACCCGCTCAGATGGGACCGGTCTGAAGGATATTTCCGTGGTGCGCCAGACCTTACCGAGCGTACCGAGATGCGGTGTGGGATCACCGTCTCTTTCGAACACTTCAAAGTACCCATGAGGCCCATCAAACACATCCACCGGCCCGGTGAGGTAATAGCGCGCCATATCCAGCGCCGTCAGAACATTACGCACGCTAAAACTGATTTGCAGGCTGACCGCCATGCTAGATTCTGTCTGCGCTTGCTGGGTGCCGGACAACTGGCTGTAAACGAGGCCAAAATATTCCGCGGTGGTGGGGCGATCAAAGCCTTCCAGTTTAGCCAAGGCCGCAGCAGCGCCGAGCGCGCCACAAACAGCAGTGCGAGAAAAATATGCGTCTTTGGTGGCGGCCAGCCCCAGTAGTACCGCAACGTCGGCCCCAATATTCACGGCGGTGATAAAATCGGCCCCGGTCACGCGGCCAAAGCGATCTGCGTAATCAAACACGGCGGGTAGGATCACTGACATGGTCGCCACACCCGCAGCCTCATGCAGGCAATCATTATCTAGGCAATGCACCTGATAACCATTGGCCACACCCGCCCCGATGGGAGCCAAAAGCTGATCGGTGCCCCACACTGGTCCGCCGCCGAGACCAAAGTGAGACATTTGCAGTTGCCGGACGATACTGGCCTTGGACTCTGCGCTGCCCGCCATGCCGCAGGCGAGAGTGTCGGCAATGGCCACGTTGGTCGCCGCCACCACCTCAGCAGGCAAACTGGAAAAGGTGGTGCGCGCGATATGATCGAGAATCGCATCACGAGTCGGTGACGGTAAAAGAGAATCAGAGGTCATAGTGTCGCGACCCTAATGGGGCGAAACGTCCTCAGCAAGGCTGAAGAACTCAGACTCTGTTCCAATCATAGCCCGGCACAGCACAGAGGTCTTGGGACAGCAGTTTAAAGTGATACAGTTGACCCAGAGCCAAGGAGGACCACGTGAGCGATCCAAATACAGATCCAACAAAAGGCGGCACTCAATTTGCCCCCTGGGTGCTCCCCGGACTGCAGAAATCCGCCTTCACCAAAGCCTTTGTGGATCGGATTCTGGCCCATCTGAAAGAGCTGGATGACTCGCGCGCCGAAGCGCCGGGCTTTGACACAGTCACGCGGCTGGACCACTGCCTACAAACTGCAACGCTGGCGCATCAGGCGGGCGAAGACGAAGAATATGTGGTGTGTTGTGTGCTGCACGATATCGGCGATTTATTGGCCCCATTTAACCATGGCGAGTTCGCCGCCACCCTGTTAGCGCCGTTCATCAGTGAAAAGAATCACTGGTTGATCGCCAATCATCATGCCTTTCAGGGCTACTATTATTTCGGCAACATCGGCCTGGATAAAAACCTGCGTGATCAATATCGCGACCACCCATGGTTTGAAGACGCGGTGCGCTTTTGCGATGCCTATGACATGCCTGCGTTTGATCCGGATACGGAATTTATGAGCTTGGACGACTTCGAGCCGATGATGCGACGCTTGCTGATGGCCCCCAAAAAATCAATCTGGGTACCGAACCCGCCAGCAGAGTGAAGCAGCAGAACGCGTTTAGGTGTTGATCCGCTCGAAACTGCGCAGGTCGCCGGTTTTGCTAACCGCAAGACCAATCCCGCGCAGTTCCGCCGCACCGGGCAAGGCCGGATCAGCAAAACCAAAGTAGGTCATCCATAACTCATCGCCGCGCACACAAATCTGCGGGTTGGCCACGTTGTAGTCATCCCACGCGCCAGACGCCGCTGCCGTAAACACGGGACCATCAAACTGACGCCGCCAGGACAGACCATCATCGGACACCGCCACCGCAATGGTGCGCTGTTGTTTCTTTTCAGGTCGGCCATCGACGGCCGTGTAAATCATCATCCAGGGCGCGCCCGCCCCTTCGATCCCGGGCAGCACATGACGGGTGATGACACCCATGGAATCGTAATAGCGGGGATCATCGCTCCAGGTCATGGGGCCAAGGTAATCCCAATTTTCTAAATCCTCGGACGCCCAAACACGGGTGATCCAGCCTTTGAACTCTTTATCTTTGATCGTGACCTGCAAAATCGTGCGCTTGCCGAGTTGGTACACATTGGGGAACGCGCCGTAAATTTCGCCGCCATTGCCCACCAGTGCGCCACCGAAGGCGTTGCCGGGACGGCGTTTCCAGGTGAGGCCATCTGCACTGACCGCCAAGCCCGCATGCAGGTTGTAGCCAGGAAATTTATAGGTCGGGTTATCGGTGTCCGGCGTGCCGTCATCGCCGCCATAATACCACATGTGCCACAGACCATCGCGCCACTCAATATCGCCGGTGCCGAGATGCACACTGTCGAACGCTTTAGGATCATCGTTGGGCACCATGACCGCGCCGCCCTTGAGCGGACCGTCAGTGCGCGTCCAATTCAGGCCATCGTCAGACGTGGTCAGTGCGACAGAGCCAGAGCCCAGCGCCGGGGCCATGCCTGCGGGAAAATCGGTGCTGCGACCGTAGTACCAGATGCAGAATTTCTCGAGCACCGGGTTCCAGCGCATCATCGCGCCGCCGACCTTGTAATCGTCGCACCGCCCGGCTGGCCCGGTGTTGAACAGAAATCCTGGTTGTCCGTCGCCGCTCATGACTTATCCTCGCTCAAAACACATTTATTGAGAGGCAACCTTAACCGCCCGGACCATTTCTTCCAATGCCGAGAGAAACCGCGAACGATCCGCCTTGGTAAACCCGGCGTGATGATCTTTGATTTCGCCGGTTTCCCGCAGTTGCGCCTTAAGATCGCGCATGGCCAGCGCCATACCAATACTGTCGGGCGTGAACGGCTTGCCGGAATGGCCGAGCACCGCCGCGCCCTTTTCCAGGCAACGGCTGGCCAGCGGGATATCTCCGGTGATGCAGATATCGTTGGTTTGGATGCGATCAGCGATCCAATCGTCGGCCACATCAGGTCCTTCGGGCACGACCACTTTATTAACCAAGGGACCTTCGGGGCGGCGCATCCAGGCATTGCCCACCACGTGTATGTTGAGCGTGTGCCGTTCCGCCACGCGCAGCACTTCCTCTTTCACCGGGCAGGCATCGGCATCGATGTAGATTTCAGGCACGGGCGATGAATCCGTTACCCCGGAAATTCCGCCACACCAGCCAAGGAGCGTTCCACATCCAACTTAAGCGTCAGTACCCCTTCGCCGCTGTCCTTATCCATCTTCATCAGCACGCCGCCGAAGAAGGACGACACCAGAATGTGTTTCTGATCGACGCTTTCTTTAACAGTGGCCCAGCCACGGCCTTCCAGCGGAAGGGTGCGGACGACTTTGCCGACGTCATCAATGACTTCGATCTTCGGCCCGCGCGTCACCAGCAATAGACCATCGGCGGTGTAGTTGAGGCAGAACACAAACTCGGGCTGATCAGCGGGCAGTTGCACCAAATCATCCATCTGTGTGTGATTGACGATATCGTAGCGCATGATGCGCTTGCAGGTTTCGGTGGTGTAGGTGATGTATTTTTCGCTGGGATGCAGGGTGCAACTGGTGACCCCGAGGTAGCCTGCAAAACTGGTGGACGTTTCCGTCTCGTAGGTGTCGAGCAATGTGCCATCGGGCGCGAACTTATAGACATTGCCATCGCCAATTTTCTCGGACTCGCCGGGCAATAATTTTTGCATCTGGCGGTACTTTTCCGGCACGTCCGACATGGTGCCGGTGATGTGCTCGTATAAAAACAGATTGCCCGCCTTATCAAAGAAGCCACTGGACCAGGGCCGCGCGGGGTAGGACGGGTTGGGCAGGCGTTTGCCGTCTGGCCCGACCTGCACAATCATGTGTTCGCTGGAGTCAAAAGCCCACAGCACGCCATCAGGACCGAACATCAGCCCCTTCACCAAATGAGTGGTATCCGGCACATGCAGAACGGCTTTTTGATGACCCTCTTTATCGAACTGGAAGATGCGGCCATCACCGGCGTGGTCATCATCCGGGTTGTTCAGCAGGGTTGCGCCAAGGAATAAGTCTCCGGCGGCAAAGGGCTGCAAGGAGTCGGACCCGACTTCGGGATTTATGACAAGATCGTTCGGCATAGCGTCCTCATTGATATTTTGCGATTTGTAATAACGGACCACGACCAGCCGTTAGGAGCAAGGGTCCGGTTCAGGAATATAGCGGGCCTCATCAAGGGGCGTGGTTCAACGCGGTGTCCAATACGATCGTGTCCGATGGTTGGTTAGAGTAGAGTTGGTTAGAGTAGAGTTGGTTAGAGTAAGGGTGTTTAGAGTGTGGCGATCTGGTTTTGCCAGCCATTGAGCAAGGGATGGCGCGGGGCTGGGCCGGGATCGCCATCATCCGGTAGATCCAGCGCCAAACGCATGGCCCAGGTCAGGCACAGGTTTGAGGACACGACGGGTTTTTTTGTGCGGTCCATCAACGCAATCACCGCCGATAAACTGGGCATACCGGTGCCGGTGAGCAGAATGGCATCGGCCCCGCTGTAGTCGATGGTTTGTAAAGTGGCCAAGGCATCCTGCGCACGCAGTTCATAAATGGCGCGGGTATCCTCCGACGTGATGGCAATGCGTGTGGTGTTGACCACATCAAACCCCCGGCCCCTCCAATACTCGCGGCTCATGTTGACCGACCATTCCGGATAGGGTGCGCCAATGGCCAGCTTCTTAGCGCCGATATGACGCAACGCCTGCTCAATGGCCAAGCCAGCCGAGATCACCGGGTAACCTTTCAGGTCGGACAAACGCTTCAGTTCCTCATCTTCCTCGTCGCGACCGACAAGATAGGTGGAGGCCGTGCAGGCAAAGCCGAGCACATCGAGCTTGAGGGTGTCGTAGGTGGCGATGGTCTGTTCCAGGCCCGTGAAATATTCGCGGTAACGCTCTTTCGGTTCAGCGCAGGTGCTGGTCAGACGTGACGTCAACAAGGTGGTGTTGGGCGGCAAAAGCAGCCCCACTTCAGGCTCGACAGTTGGGTTAGCCTGCGGCACGGCAATGCCGACCCGGCCCCGGGCACCGTAATCCCTTGCATGGTTCACCATGGCGTTACTCCTCAACCGCATTGAGCGCAACATCACTCGGCGCCATGCCGCTCAACAGGATGTTGATAATTTTGGCATCATCCCAGGCGAAGTCGATCCGCCCCGTGCGATAGACGACCAAATTTGCCGAGGGCACCACATACAGACGCTGACCACCCCGGCCTTCTGCGTACATCACGTCATCGGCCAGAAAGGGGGCCGACACCGGCGCACGGCGGCCGCTGATCTCGCTGACCAGGCGCGTGCCGGTGTAGGGGGAGCCGAGCCAGACGTGAAAGCCAAAATTTGGATTCTGGGCGCTGCCGGTCATCATCCGCGTGACCCACTCTTCCGAGATCACCTGGGCGTCGCCAACGCGGCCCCCGTTGGCGAGCATCACGCCCATGCGCATCCAGTCCATGGGGCGGGTTTGCACGCAGCAGAAAATGCGCGCGGAGCCTCCGTCGTGGTCTAATCGCACCTGAGCAAAGCCAGCGCCGATGGGCGTCCACAAATACGCGCGGACAAACTGAGCATAGGTCATGCCGGTCGCACCGGTGAGCACGGCATGCAGCGCCTGACTGTTGACGTGATTAAAATCGTAGGCTGTACCCGTTTCAAAGGCCAACGGCATCGCGTTGACGGGGCCGTCGAGGTCATCCCCAAAGAACAAGCGTTGACCAGGCGCAAAAGGTGAAGTGCCAAATTCGGCCTGGGCAAGCCCGCTGGTCATCTCCAGCAACTGACCCACCGTAATGTCACGACGCTCGTCTTCCGCCCAGGCGGGAATATAAGTGGACGCGGGCGTGTCTAAGGACGGAATAAAACCTTGGTCGAGGGCAATGGTCGCGACCACACCCAGCAAGCCTTTGTGCATGGATTGGGAATCAACAACGGTGCTGCGGTCATAGCCCTCGCCATAATGTTCCAGATGCAGTTTGCCGTTGTGGGCGACCAGAAAGGCAATGCTATCGAACGCTTCCGCATAGGCCAGGGCTTCGGCCAGCGCTTCTTCCGTAAACACAGGTTCGTCAGTGGTGGGCAGCGGCGGACTCGGCCCGTCCTGAATAATGTCAACGGGGGTATACCACGCGTAATCGGTCAGCACGTTCTCGCCCGGCGGCTGAGAAAACCAACGTATCCAAAACACCCGATCATTAAAGGCCCAGGCAGCCGCTATAATCAGCAGCGCAGCAGCACCAACGCCGAGGCGTCCAGCTAGCGACATATCCATTCTCCCGCATGGTCATTTCTTATTTAGAACAGTAGCATTGGTGCACGGTCTGTCTACAACAGCTGATTGGGAACAGTTCACCATGGCATCACGGCACGTCTTACGCGGTCTCTGTGCGGTATATCTAATGGCATCGGGAGCATTTGTCTCTGAGCCCGCCCTCGCCCAAAATCGCGCCATGCCGCCCGGCACGTTTAGTGAATTGGCACATCCAACCGTGCCAGATTATAGCGACAGGGACTCCTGGGCCGCGTTGCCTGATCGCGAAGATGCCGCAGATGTGTGGCCCAGAAATTCCAGCGTGCCCGAAGCCCAAGCCGATGCCCCGGTTGACGTGTTCTATATCCACCCAACCACCTACCAAGGTGTAGAAAACTGGAACCAAGACCTGAGCATGGACGAGGTTAACACCTGGACCGACATCACGGTCATGGCCCGTCAGGCCAGCGCCTTCAATGGCTGCTGCAAGATCTATGCGCCGCGCTATCGCCAGGCGACAATCATGGCCATGGCCGCACAGGATAACAGTGGAACTCAAGCCTATGACCTGGCTTATCAAGACGTTCTGAAAGCCTGGAAATACTATTTAGACAACTGGAATGACGGTCGCCCGTTTATGATTGTCAGCCACAGCCAGGGCACGTTGCACGCTATTAAGCTGTTGGAAGAAGAAATTGACGGCACGCCATTGGCAGATCGCATGGTCGCAGGATACATCGTCGGCATCGGCATCAATGAAGGCCTATTTGGCCGTAGTCTCAAAACCATTACCCGCTGTACCGGCGCGACGGATACGGGCTGCGTGGCCTCCTGGAATACGTTTGGCCGTGACGGCGACCCCTCGGCCGGTGTGGCCCGCTTAAAGCAGCGCTACCAGGACCGCTTTGGCACGCCTGAGGGCGAAGAGATTGCCTGCTGGAATCCGGTCGGCTGGACGGATTCCAGCACTGACGTTCCCGCCAGCGCCAACTTGGGGTCTTTGCCTGGCAGCCCAGCCGTTGGCGCCCGACCAGACCTGACCACCGGCTATGGCGCACAATGTAAAGACGGGTCGCTGTACACCGACATCCCAACCGGCGAAACCTTTGATCTGGTGATCTTCGATGGCGACAATTTACATATGCACGATTTTGATTTGTTTTATGAAAACATTCGAGTCAACGCTGTAGCCCGTATGATCGCGTATTTTGAAAAATAGCGCAGGAAAAATAAGCGCGTTCTAATCCGCGAAGAACGAGAGGATCGTATCCGCCATACCCTGCAATCCATCCGCACGTTTCACCAAATGCTTTTGCGCGCCGGGCACCCGCGTCGCCGCATCATCCAGATACTTATGCAGCGGATCGAATTCTGACGACATAAACAGACTTGGTGTTTTGACCAGGGGCAAACGCTCGGCAACCTCGTGACGAAACACGGCACGATAACCTTTGTGGTAGGTGGTCAGGGCCTTGAGCACATCAATGACGTGAATGTTTAACTCCGCTGGCGGTGGCATATCATTTTGCATGCGGTGTTCAGGATCGCGCATGAAGTAGGGAAAGTGAATCATCTGATCGCGCAGAAAATGCCACGCCCAGGTGAACTGGGTGCCAAACTCATCGGGCTGCTTTTGCGGGGCATACTGCTCCAATAGCGTCTTGCGAAAATCATCCTCAAATACGCCAAGGCCATCAAAGATGATCTTGCGCACGCGGTCTGGATGATGAAGGACCAACTCGCAGCCGATATGCGCCCCGGTATGACTGCCGAAGTAATCCACTTGATCAATACCCAACGCATCAAGCACGCGGCAAACGCTGTCGGCATAATACCGTACATCGGGTACATCGGGTGCTGCAGGGGCCGAGTCCCCATGGCCCAGCGTATCCGGGGCCACAACATAACGCTGCGCGGCCAGCGCCCCGATCAACGGGGCATAACCCGTGGAAGACCCAGGGCCAGCATGCACGATGTACAGAGGTAACACACCGGGTTGCGCCATCCCGGCATGGCGATAATGGACAAGCCCTTCGTCTATCCGGACAAAAGCGCGGTCAATGGTAACTGTCATAGATGAAATTCGATTCTTATTCAGCAGCCTGTTTGAGTTTCATCTCATTGTCGACTTTTGGGTCGCCGGTGGGAAGACCAAAGATGTATTTGCCGCTGCGTTGCATGCCTGATTCCCAATGCAAAGCGGAGTGTGTCGACATGGTGCGCACGTCACGATAGAGACGCTGCACGGCATTGCGCCCGGTTTGGGCGCTGACCCCCATCATCCGCGACAAACGATCGGCGGAGGAATGGGCCAGCTTTCCGGCCATCACCAGATCACGATAAGCCCGCAGTTTGAATGCTCCGGTGATGTCTTGACCATTCATCCCTCGCGCATGCAGGCGGTCACACAGACCGTCGATCAACATATCCGCCGTTTCGAGTTCCGTCAGGGATTCGGCCACATGCACCTGCACTGCCGGCTGATCAATAATGGACTCGCCCATCATCGCACCGCGCCGGGTCAGGGTTTGGGCAACATATTCATTATAGGCCCCACGGGCGGCCCCAAGAATAGGACCGGCCAGGAGCGTCAGGAAATAGCTGTGAAATTCGACGCCGTACAAATAGTAATCGTGCAATTTCGCACCGGGCGGCGTGTCTGACATTTCTGTCATGGTCAGCGTGCGGTGGGCAGGAATAAACGCGTTCTCGACCTTGATGTCTTTCGACCCTGTGCCTTTCAGACCTTCTGACTGCCAGGTGTCGAGGATTTCAAAATCATCTTTCTTCAGAACGATCCACAAATCATTAAAGCTCGCGGTCGAATTGGGCAGCTTCGCCCCGACTAACATGGCATCAGCGTGATCCACACCGCTGGCAAATTTCCAGCGGCCACTGACCGTAAACCCGCCCTCGGTCGGCGTCGCCTGCCCGCCGCCAGCAAACCCGGTGGAGATAATCGCGTCTGGATATTCGCCCCAAACGTCTTCCTGGGCTTCTTCTTTAAAGCGGCCAAACAGGAACGTATGCGTAAACACAACAGAAGAGACCCAACCGGTTGACCCACAGCCCTGACCGAGCGTGCGTGAGACATCAACATGCGTGCCCCAGGGCATTTCAAAACCACCATAGCGTTTGGGAGTGAACAGCTTGTGAAGGCCCGCAGCGCGCAAATCCGCAATGGTCTCATCAGGCAACCGGCGCAAGTCTTCAGTATCTTGCGCGCGTTCTCGAAGAACCGGTATCAAATCTGCTGCAGCTTTGATCACCTCTTGGCGTGTTGGCACGTCGTTGGACTGCGGACCCGGCATAATAAAACTCCCTCAGCATTTTACTGCGACGAATGATGGGGTTAGCTTAGAAAGTGAAAATGCATTGAGTCCTCACCAAATTGAATCGCATCCACGGGCCGGTCATGGAATACCGGTGTTAAAATAAAGGCCCGCGTTATGCCATGCGGGCTTAAGAAGAGAAAAAGGGAGACCACCACATTATGTCAGCTTCAGCACCAACGGTTCAGCGGGGATACGCGGCAGGGCCATTCGGACAAATCCATTACCGGCGCTGTGGCGAGTCCGCAGAGCAAACGCCGCTGATGTTGCTTCACCCCAGCCCTCTGTCGGGCCTGGTGTGGGATGGGTTCCTGCCCGCTATGGGAACCGACCGCATTGTGGTTGCGCCCGACACACCCGGGTTTGGGGAATCTGCCCCACCTGCAAGGCCGCCGGAAATCGCCGACTATGCCAAAGCCATGGAAGTTTTCGCCGGAGAGATCGGTCTGGGGTCCATCGATATTATGGGCTACCACACGGGCTCATTGACCGCGCTGGAAATGGCGCGGCTATATCCGAATTTGGTGCGCAAAGTCGTGATGATTTCAGCGACTGTGTTCACCGCGAAAGAACGTGACGGATTTCGTGCCAAATACACGCAGCAATCCGTTGATGAAAAAGGCAAAGGTCTTTCGGAACGATGGGAGTTCATCAAAGAATTCTGGCGCGATGAAGCAGACCCGGGCCGTCGCTGGCAAATCTTCCTGGAAGGACAGCGCCATCATGATGTGATGCACTGGGGCCATCGGGCCGCCTTTAACTTCGATATGGAAGCAGCGCTGGAAACCGCAAAAATACCGGTGCTTATTCTGAATCCTGAGGATGATCTGTGGGACTACACCCCACGGGCTGCGCCTTTGCTCAAAAACGGGCGTGTCCATGATCTGCCCGGTTGGACCCATGGCTTTCTGGATTCCCACACAGACGAGGTCGCAAAACTGGTGCGTGATTTTCTTGACTCTTAAAGGATCAACACACCGATGAAACATCGCAGTTATCAAGGCAAAGTTCTTTATCTCACTGATGGTCAAGGCGAGATGGGACGAGAAATGTTTTACGTTACCATTCAGCCCGACGGTTCACGCACCATGCGCGCCACCTGTGAAATGGATGACGACAGATTGCTGCGCGACGCGGTGTTAAGTATCGATGCCGACTGGCACCCAGTGGATGCCTTTGTGCGGCTGACCATCAACGAAAAATTAGTCGGCAGCACATGGTATAATTTCACTCCCCACACGGCTGAATGTGAAGGCGTGACGGCTGAAGACGGGCGCTTCCGGCAGAGCTTTGAGTCCGAGCATCCCATTCGCACCTTCGGGGCGCACCCGGTACATGGCGATGCCTGGGGTTTAGCACGCTGGAAACAGGATAAAGACACAGACCCAAGCAAACTGGGCATGGCCTTTTCATCCTCGCACATGCCCAACGGCGGAACAGGGCCGAAGCTGGAAGTGTCTGACACGGTTACCCGTCATGAATACATCGGCGTCGAAGAAATCACTGTTCCGGCGGGGACTTTTCAGACCGAGCATTTTCAGTTTCTGGTGGCCGATTATCCGCCCATCGACATCTGGGCCATCGGCGACGATTGTGTGCCGGCCAGGTTACGGTGGGACTTGCTCAGTCAGACCTATGAATTGGTCGAACTGAGTGGGAACATCGCGTAAACTGCACCAGAGCAATCAAGAACGTCTGGCAAGCGTACACGCGTATTGATAAGGATCGACTGACATGGCCAACCGGCAAACCCCTCACGATATGCTCCCGAACATTGAGCACGACGAAAACGCGCGGCAAGACTTCGTGTTTAGTTTTCGGCGTCACTTGGCCCGACAGGTCAATCCCGGAACCACCGTCGCCTATGAGAAACGCGTCGAGCCCGCCTTTGAAAAAGCACATGGCCGCAAACCAGTGGACCATGACGAAGTACGCAAAGTGATGGTGGAAGACCCTTACTATCAAATCTGGAGTTGCATGCAACGCAACAGCCAGACGATGATGTGGGATTCGGTGATCGACAGTTGTGAGCGCACTCTGCCGGAGATGATCGAAAAAGCCCGTGGCACCAATGGTCCCTCGACGTTGAAGCTGGCGGGCGATGATTTTGAATTGCCGCGCTACCACACCTCCTACGATATTCACCTTCAGCCAGGTGGCTATCATACCGACAGCGCGGAAGACGATATCGCCGCCGGCATGGTCTATGACACCGGCGTCCCCATTTACGCTATGGGCATGATGGGACCGGAAAACGATGCCACCGGGGAAACTTTGGTCAATTACTACAAAAACACTTACCCTGATCGAACGCCGGAACGGGTGCTTGATCTCGGCTGCGCCATTGGCAACTCAACGGTGCCTTGGGCGAAGGCGTACCCAGACACCGAAGTACACGGCATCGACGTCGCCGCGCCGTGCTTGCGCTACGGCCAGGCCCGGGCCAATGCCATGGGTTACGCGATTCATCTGAGTCAGCAAAACGCCGAGAAGACCGATTTCCCTGACAACCATTTTGACATCATCGTATCGGCGCTTCTATTCCATGAGACCGCACGCCAAGCCGTGACCAACATCATAACTGAGATGCACCGCATTTTAAAACCGGGTGGCGTGATGGTGCATATGGACGCGTTCAATCAAGGCCAGCCTAACGAACCCATTCAAGAGTTTCTCGCCACGTGGGAAGTGTTCAACAACAACGAATATTTCTTAAAGCAACTGCGCAGCATCGACATCATCGATGAATTAGAAGCCTGCGGGTTTGAGCGGGCCAAATGCAGCTTCCAAAAAACCCCTTACATCACCACGACTCATGCGACCGAGGACGGCACCAAGGGCTACATGGCTGGCGGCTTCCGGGACATCAACGTCCTCATCGCAGAGAAATAAGGCTCTCAACAAACCAGGAGCCGTGGAACAGCCAGACAGCATGCCGTGGGGAATGCACATATCCTTCTCAAGCATCACCGTTGCCCTCACCCCAGTTGCCCTCACCCCAGTTGCCCTACCATTGTAACCGACGCCATTTTGATGCTCTATGATCTAACAGCAAAGAAACTGAAGGCAGCGACGCTCACGGACGCTGCGCACTAAGGAAATTCCAACAAATGAACCACCGCCTGTTTATCATAAGTGTGATTTTGATACTGGCTATGAGCTTTCCAGGCGGAAACACGCAAACCGCCAAAGCCGCTGAGACCCTTAGCCTTAAGGTCACACTCGAGCGGCTGGTAAACGGACTAAACGGTGCCTTCGATAGTGGCGCTCAATTGCGGGCTGAACAACTCAGCAACACACCAGCAGAACTTCAGCACCAGCGCGTGCACCGCACCTTCACCCGCATTGACGCTCCGGACGTGGGACAGAATGTGTTTGTGGTGACCCTGCGCAACGGGGGCCCCAACGGACCGATCGATATGGTGGAATTCCAAGTCTGGACCTTGACTATTGATACGCCAAACAATGCCATCAAAATGGCACCCTACCGCTTCAAAGACCCAAAAACCTATGCCCCCATTGGGCGTGATCCAAAAAAGATGAAAGGGCTGAAAGCCTCAGACCTCATTGCGTCTGACGGTGCGGCGGGCTGTATCATCTACTGGCGTGCGGTTGATACGGTTGCGCGAGGACTCTCTGGTAAGCCTTGCCTTGGTGCCCTTTCTCCCACTCGCCCGGTGCTCTCGTGGGAGTGGACCTACATCCTGGGCGACACCACGTTGTGGATGTCATTCGCAGGACGCGACGATAACGACAACATCGTTTTCGGCCGTAAAGACCAACTGCCTTGGCGGCTCGACCGCGTAAGCCGCTGACCCCAAGGCAAATAAGATAGAGTTGAAAAGAGTGGTGGGCGCACGAGGGCTCGAACCTCGGACCCGCTGATTAAGCGACGGGTGGCATTTAAGGCTAGCTAACTGATATTTTTATTAAATCATTGAGCTGTTTTCCGCACAACTACGGCTTAGCTACAGTCAGGCTCATACAAATAGTCAGTGATTAAATCTAGCTTTAGTGTGATGTATGTATATAGAGAGCCTGAAAGAAATCTGGCTATAGGCTCAGATTGGGGAGACGCCGCCAACTTTACAGAACAATTCTTCTGATTTGAGCGTCCTTCCGAAACAACTCACAAAACAGCCAAAAAAGCGACGCTGTGGCACTCATAATCAAAACTTACGCGACAACACAATATTTAGAAAATTTGATTTAGGTAACTGATCCACCATCGCTAAACATTGTATTCTATGTTCCACATTTTTAGCCGCTGTTTCTTAGACCAGCCGCTATGCCGTTAATTGTCAGATGGATACCTTGTGCGACTTGAGAATCCGTATCGCCGGCACGATGTCGGCGTAGCAATTCAACCTGAATATGATGCAGCGGATCGATGTACGGGAATCGATTCCGCAATGAACGCAAGAGTAATGGGTTGCTTTCCAGCAATTCCGACTGCTGAGTAATATCAAGAATCACGGCGCGCGATTCCTCGAACTCCAAGCTGATACGTTCAAAAATGCGCGCGCTCAACTCGCGATCCGCGACAAGTCGCGCATACCGTGACGCGATACCGACATCCGCCTTTGCCATCACCATGTCGGCATTTGAGATCATCGTTTTGAAGAACGGCCATGAACGATACATGCGGCGCAATAGTTTCATACCGCCCTTCGGATTTGCCTGGAGCCATTTTCGGATACCCGTTCCTAGGCCGAACCAACCAGGCAACATTAGGCGGCATTGCGACCAACTAAATACCCACGGAATCGCTCGCAAATCTTCGATCCGGCGCGAACTCTTTCGAGACGCCGGCCGACTGCCAATATTTAGATTAGCGATCTCGCCGACGACCGTCGACTCATGAAAGAAAGCTTCAAAACCCTCGGTCTCGTAAACAAGATGTCGGTATGCGCGAAAGGCATGATTCGACAAATCATCCATCGCAGCGAGAAAATCCGAAGACACGCTTTTGACGCGTTTCGTTCCAACCGTCGCCTCGAACGTCGCCGCTGCGAGAATTTCAAGGTTGCGGCGGCCAACCTCCGGGTTAGAGTATTTTGCCGCGATGACTTCACCTTGCTCGGTGATGCGGATCGCGCCATCGACTGCGCCTTCTGGTTGGGCCAGAATGGCTTGATAACTCGGCCCGCCGCCGCGACCGACCGACCCTCCCCGACCGTGAAACAAACGCAAGCGTACACCGTATCGGCGAAACACTTCGATGAGTGCCAGTTCTGCATTGTAAAGTTCCCACGACGATGTGACGTAACCACCGTCCTTATTGCTGTCTGAGTACCCGAGCATGACTTCCTGGATGTCGCCACGCGATTTAAGCAATTCGCGATACTCGGGAATATCAAACAGCGCGTCCATTATCACTGGGCAACGACGCAGATCATCGATTGTCTCGAAAAGTGGGATAACGTTGAGCGCAAGTTTTTCCTGGCTCGGATCGTGAAGGCCAGCCTCTTTGAGAAGCAGTATGACCTCAAGCACGTCGGAAACGCTGTTAGCCTTCGAAATGATATAATTCGCGATTGCACCATCGCCATAAGCAAGGCGGCTCTCCCGCGCTGCTCGAAGAATACCGAGTTCCGATTTCGTTTCGTCACAATATTCAGCATATGCGGACACGATCGGTCGAGGATTCACGATTTCTTTGCGAAGCACTGCAATCCGTCGTAACTCGTCACAGGCGAGATAGTCGCCTTCGATACGTGCAGCAGCACACAGATCGGCGACAACACGCTCATGCACGTCTGAATTCTGACGCAAATCTATCGAGGCCAAATGAAATCCGAAAACATCAAGCGCGCGACGCAAATCACGAATACGGCCGGAGGCAAGTTCGGGCGCTCCATTTGTTTTCAAAGACGAAACAATGACGTCGAGATCGGCAATCGCCTCGCGTGCAGAATCGTACGGGCGTGCGGAACCTATTTCGTGCCGTTGCGGTTCCAGGTGATCGAGAATTCTCATAGTGGCCGCTAACCGTGCGAACATTCCGCTGATCGCACGTCGATATGGCTCATGGGCACGTTGCGGCGCATGGTCGGGCGAGGATTCTGATAGCTCGAGCAACGAAGACGAGACGCCAACCAAGCGATCATCCAAGGGGAGTTCGCCGCCCAACTGATGAAGTTCGTCCAGATAGTATTTAAGGGCGCAACCGCTCTGTAATTTGAGTGCCGAAAGGAGCGCCTCCGCCGCGACATACGGGTTTCCGTCCCTGTCACCGCCGATCCAACTTCCGATCTTGAGAAACGACGGAAGGACGATACCGCTCCAGTCCTGCTCAGTCTCGAGCAGGTCCTCTAATGCTCCATAAAAGCGCGGCAACTCTCGTAGAAAGGTTTGGTCGAAATACGACAAGCCGTTGATTACTTCGTCGATGACCTTTAGCCGCGTATCACGGAGAATGTGGGTTTGCCACAACGTTGCGATCACACGGCGCAAACCACATCGGTTGGCAGAAAGTTCGTCGGGCGTCAGCCTCGCCCTATCGCGTTCATCCAGCAAACGAGCCAACTCGATTTCTTGGTTGATCGAGCTTCGCCGACGCACCTCTGTCGGGTGGGCGGTCAACACCGGAACGCATAACGCAGAACTGAAGAACCGCGCAATTTGTTTGCGCGACACGCCTGCTGCTTTGGAGCGTGCCAGGGTATAAGCCATCGATCCTTCACGCGGTAGCGCGCCCGCTATAGCATGCGCGCGCGTGCGGCGAATATGGTGCTGATCTTCGGCAATATTCGCCAAGTGCGAGAAGTAGCTAAACGCCCTGATGATTCGATCGGTGGTTTGTAGATCGAGCGAGCGAGTGAGCTTTTCCAACTGGTTTTCGGCAGCGATGTCAGCATCGCGTCGAAATCGAACCGACGTTCGGCGAATACGCTCGATGGTATTGAAAACGGCATCACCTTCATGATCACGAACGACGTCTCCTAGAATACGGCCGAGAAGCCGGATGTCGTATTTCAGGGGCGCATCTTTTCTGTCAGTCATTCGCCTGTCCCTATAAAAAGCCTAGCTTGACTTGTATGCCTGCAGAACGGGTAAGCCTGATTGAGATGAGAGAATATTATAAAGTTCTGCTTTATACTCTGGCTTCGGTATTCAAGACACAACCACTTCAGCCAAGAAAGTTAATATGCAGTCGCCACGTTTTAAAGCTTAATCATGAGCAGGCATTAGCTGAATGGCGCGACTTGAAGCGATAGGGGAGTATTTCTATTGCCGACACGTTAATTGCGATCAAGATTCTAGAGGAGTGAAAATTCAAACCCGAAAGCAAAACATGAAGCATTTTCATCATCGAATAATTGTTCCCTTTAGCCCCTCCACCACATCTAACGCTGAGGTCAGGTTTCCAATGGCAGCGTACTGCCCACCCTGCTGGACAAAGCCAGACACAGCATTAACTTTAGGCCGCATGGACCCTTCTGAAAAATCCTCAGCCTTCATTGCAGATGGCGTAGCATCGCGAATGAGCTGCTGACTTTGTGTGCCCCACTTTTCATAAACACCGTCAACGTCCGTAAGAATGACAAGACCATCGGCACCTACCAGACGCGCTAGGAGGGCCGCTGTTAAATCTTTGTCGATAACCGCCTCCACGCCTACTAGACGACCACGCTCTTCTTCTAGTACTGGCACGCCCCCTCATAGTCAGCGAGTGTTCGGCATACTGCGCGGGCTATATCGTAATGACGCTGCCCAACACCTCCCGGATTCAGCATGACCGAGGATGAGGTCAGCGGGTCGATTGCCGGATAAAGACCTGCGCTCACTCGCTTTCGAGACAAAACGACAGATCCAGATAGGTGTGAAAAGATATGCGCCGCTGCGGGGTCGGTAACGTCATCTGCAGGAACATATACCGCCTGGATCGAGGTAATCGCACCGGATTTGGTAGACGTGATCCGCTCTTCCAGTTCGGCCAACTCAGTGGCTAACGTTGGCTGATATCCAACCCGCGATGGCACTCGGCCAAGCAGTCCGTCTCCGACTGGCGTTTTATCGCTGCGCCAGTGGCATTGGCTGACATTCCAAGGGCCAATCCCTTAACGGAACCAAGGGCCATACCCCGCACTACGCCATCCCCAACAAGCGCCTCGACCTCAATGGAAACGTCACCTACTCGTATCAGTTCATGAACACGGGGCACCCTTCCCTCAAAGCGCATATCTAGGACACCGCCATGTATCGCGACAATTTCGCCAAGTGGGTTAGGGGTCAAGTGACATCTCCCTATGCAGCTAAGCCTCCACCGCTGCTGGCGTTGGCATCTCAGTTAATTCAGACTAAACAATTATAAGTTTATCAGGGCTGCCTCTGATTATATTGACCACGGTCAAATACGACTTTGACAGCCACAGAAGCGCTTACTTAGTGGGTTGAGGATTTGGAGCCGCGCGTTAACTTGGACAACACAGTTAAGATTACCTGACTGTTGTCGATGGACGACTAGGGACGGCTGCAATGACTAAATATGAATGCAACCTAACCCAGGCAAATTGAAATCTTTTTCTGCGGCAGACTCAGATGACTTCACGTGCATCCATTATGCTCGGCTGCGACAAGGCCGTTGACCAGGATATACGCAACATGCGAACTCTCGTTATACTCAAGCTGTATGGCGTTCGTTGGCTGTTTGATCTCTTGCTCCACTATGGCAATGAGTTCTTGAGCACTCGGTGGTATGGGTGTTGCGCAAATGACAGCACCTTCAACAACATGCCGCGTGTAGAAATTTGTTTCGTACATAGCGCTCAGGATAAGGTAAAGCGCCTCTTCATCCTTAGCTTTGAGCTCATAGTATTCATCGAGATCAAACCACTCAGACTCAGACGCTGAGGCCAGTGGCAGACTGGTCAACACAGCCAAAATAATTATAATTAGATTCTTCATAATGCGTCCCTCAATGAATGAATGCGAGACGTACTTTTTACTCGATTGGGCCATTGCGTTATTGACGACAGTCAAAGTGCGCTTGACGCGCAAAGCCTTAACGAAGTTCTTCGGCTCAAACACCGAACGGATAAGTGTCTGGCATTCCTTGTATTTGACCTGCTGGCAACGGAGATATCGCACTCGTCCGGTCAATCCAGATGTATTGGTCAAACTGCCGGGTTAGATTGGCTTCAAAGTAATGGCGCGCCAATTCCGTCTCTGGGCGATAGATCACGTAGATCGCCCGTTCTAGTCGAGGCTTGCTGAGCTCAGCCAATAGCTTCGGGGCGTCACCCCATCTAAGCGTTAGAAGAAGGCCCGGGTCGCTCGCCTTAAGCTTGATATGCTTTCCAAGCAGAACAGGGGAAATCCGTGGCTTGCCAAATTTTCGGGCAAAAGTCTCCTTCAACCCTTTGATGAGGCTTACCACGGACCCCACAACGGTAGATCATCGCGTCCCCGTATGACTGCCATTCCATTATTCCGAAGAACTTCTAGTCTGGTTCGTCTTGCGGTTAGTGCTCCTTACCGCGCGTTTTCAAGATGCCATAACCACCGAATATTATTTTGACTCCGATCAAGAAAATGTCAGTATTTAATTTTTAGAAGCCCTACCTATGGCGCAAACGCGGTCGTATCGGAGACCGGTTTAAGGTCGCCTTCATTCGTTGTTTGATTGTATGAAGTTTTCTACCTATCAGTCCTGAGCAGGGGGAAACACACCTGAACGAGGAGCGTATTCTCACCTGCCGAGGCGCCTTACACATCTCTGAAACGCGGGTAAATGGTTGTCACGTGAAGCAGCTTTTAGGTTCTGCAATACTTCCTTGACCGTCGGATGACGAACTTGTTTCAGGAGCCGGTCATACATCTCCATGTTCTCCATTTCTCCGTCGAGGGCATCCTGGCAAGCCTGTAATTCCGAAGACGGTGCGGAAACACGTTCTGGCCACCCATCCAACGGCGGTTCCACTCCGAATCTATCAAACAGCCGCAACAGCGCATTAACATGGCGGTTTTCAGCTTCAACGATATTGATGAATGGCCTGATGGGTCCGAATTTTTCAATCACTTTCCGATACGTAGCACGCGCTTTATATTCGTCGATAATCGCCTCGCTCATAGCAAGAATAGTTAGTTCATCAGTTTTTTCTGTGGTCGTCACCCTCAACTCCTCATTAGGCTACGCTTCATCGATGAACTACTGGGTCAAGTAGATACGCTTACCGATGCGCTCAATCACAATGTCCTGTGCGCCTTTCCTTGGCTCCTATTTTTGATGAACATAGATTCCAGGAGCATCCGCAATAGGTTTTAATCCAGCACTCGGGTTGCCCAAATTTGGTAGACTTCCCTTTCCAGATGACTGCTGCGCGAGCCACTCATGCCATGATGGCCACCAAGACCCATCTTGTTCTATTGTTTCTTCCTGCCAAGATTCTGGGGCGACGTACTGCGCGTCTTTTTCCTTGTGACTGATGCGAAAATGGCGCCGCGGATGACCGGGCTCACTGACGATTCCAGCGTTGTGCCCACCCTTGGTTAGAACGAATGTGATGTCTGTATCCGCCATCATGTGAATCTTATAGACTGATCGCCATGGCGCGATATGGTCTGTCTCTGTTCCGACTGCAAAAATCGGAACGCGGATGTCAGAGAAGGCGACTGGGCGACCGCTCACTTTGTAACGCTCTTCCGCAAAATCGTTTTCCAAGAACAGTCTACGCAGGTATTCGCTGTGCATCTTATAGGGCATTCGGGTTGCATCCGCGTTCCAGGCCATAAGATCAGAAAGTTCAGCCCGCTGCCCTAACAGGTAATTGTGAAGTATGTGCGACCAAATAAGATCGTTGGAACGGAGCATTTGGAACGCACCGGCCATTTGCTTCGTGTCCAAGTACCCTTGGTCCCACATCATGGCTTCTAGGAATGTCAGCTGACTGGGATCTATAAAAAGGGTCAATTCACCAGCTTCCGTAAAATCGATTTGCGTCGCCAGAAAAGAGAGCGTATTCAGACGATCCTTCTTATCTCGCGCGAATGCGGCAGCGGCAATTGCGAGCAGCGTACCTCCGAGACAGTACCCAACAGCGTTGATCTTTTGCTTAGGGACAACACTCTCGACGGCAGTCATTGCCTCGCCGATGCCAAGCCGAAGATAATCCTCCATCGACAGACTTCGATCCTCAGCACCAGGATTACGCCACGAAATCATGAAAACCGTGTGCCCTTGTCCTACTAGGTAACGAACCAGTGAGTTACCAGGCGACAAGTCTAATATATAATATTTCATGATCCACGCTGGTACGATCAGGATCGGCTCCGCATATACTTTGTCGGTTTCGGGAGCATACTGAATTAGTTCGATAAGATGATTGCGGTATACAACGTGACCAGGAGTCACAGCCACATCTCGACCAACACGAATCTTCTCACTGCCTACCGGCGGGCGACCTGCGATGAGGCGTTCCCAGTCTTCGACGAAGTTTACTGAACCACGGACAAGGTTCTGACCGCCCTCCCTTGTAGTCGCCTCAATGAGTTCTGGATTCGTCAGCAGAAAGTTAGACGGTGCCATCACATCCAAAATCTGACGGGCAGTAAATGTGACTTCGTTTTCATGGTGTTCATAAACGCCTGGCACCCCAGTGGTCGCGTTATGCCACCATTGCTGCGACATGAGAAACGATTGATAGAGAAGATTATACGGCCACCGTTGCCAACTCTCGCCGGAGAAACGGCGGTCCTGCGGCAATGGCGCTATGCAGGGTGGTGTCTCTTTACTTGCTGCTGCTCGCAACGCATAGGCGCCAAATCGCGCACTTTTACGTAGTGCTTTCTGATAAAGCTGCTGCTGTTTTCCAGGTGCCATTGCCAAATGAATTGCCCAGTCAGCATAGGCGAGAAAAAGGGACGGCGGTGATAGACCTAAAGTTGTCTTAGCGATGGATGCCTGAAGAAGCCGGTCTATACTCGCAGAACCATCCACGTAAGTGCTGTCCGGCTCCTCAGGACACGTCGGCGCAGAAGATGTGGTTTGCTCGTCGGCCTGAAACATATTCGGCAGCCAAGACATATACTGTCCTGGCCAGGATGCCTTTTGAATCTGGCCCAACCAACTAGTATAGATTGATGGCCAAAGCATTGCGGCGTCGCCGTCTTGACCTGAGTTAGATACGGGGGAATTACGTACCCCCGCGGCATCATGATGCTCTGGCTTAGGTTTGCTATTTTTTGACTCAAACTTGAGGACGCTCAAATTGCCACGGCTGCCTGATTTAACCATTTTGCTAGCCTTTATAGCGTTGGCGGGCCATCACTCCTCACCACATCATGCTGCCATTGGTATGGTAAATACGGTCAAGCCCTAGCCTCGCGGTGTCTTGGGATAAACGGCAGGCACGCCGCTGATGAATCTCGCGGCGTGCCTCCGACCTACTTAGCTGATTTGGCAGACGCGAAATCAGCGCCGTTTGGCAGCATTGAAGACCCATTTGCAAAGAACTTCATACCAATGTCGGCCGCTTTTTGCGCTTCAGTGGCGTATTCCTGACCCGCTTCTTGCAACCATTCCTGCTGGGCTTCTGAAATTTCACTCCAATCTTTACACTTTGCAATTTTCTCACCTAATGCAGCATCGCGCTCTAACCTTTCGCACAAAAAGTTCGAGTACTCTTGGGTCAACTTACTTATACTTTCAGCATAATTTTGTGCACCTTTGGCAAGCATACCGAGGAATGCGCCGTTCGCTGATGCAAGCATCGACATCTGTTGGTTCCCTGACTGACTCCAATCAAATGCACCATTCTGTTTCTTTGCCATAATTACCTCCAATGGCTCGGGTTGAATTTATATTTACTGGCTCAACCTAAGCTGACGGGACCGCACCCATATTGACTGGAATCAAACTTATAGCCTTTTGAGAAGACGAATATTTGATAAGCATCTGATTAGCCCAGCGTCACGAAACATTCGCATCAAAACAAGAAACGTCTTGATCGCAATCAAGAGTGCGTCTTTTCCAAACTGCTAAAAAGAGAGGGTTGGTATCGCAGGGTGAAGCTGCGGACTGTTCATGAACCTGGAGTGGCAAATAATGGCAGAAAAATATGGGATCGAAGTCATCAGCCCGCTAGAACTTTTGATCGAGAATGCATTCCAAACCCGAGCAGAATACCATCGAATGATGGAGTATTTTGGACCTGTCGCGCCGCTGGCGAAGCTCACTGAATCACAGCAACGACATGTCTTTAAGTTACTTCAATTGTTTTGGGGACAGGGATATTCCCCTCCACACGATACATTCCTCCACTTCACAAAACCGATCGTGACTCTCAGGCGAGGCATAACAGTCTGCTTAGATCTCGAGCAAAAAAATATTCGTCTCTGTGAAACAGCCCTAAACCAAACCAAAAACGCCTCAGTACAACGCGTTGTATCAAGTATCCTGAGAACGACCAAGGTCCTTCATGAACCATTGCTCTCAGGGCAGTTGCGCCTAAACAGAGACCATACAGATCGCCATCGCCTTCCGGCCACGGGCACCAGTCGTGCGGGTACCGCCACACTTAGGCGCCGGGAATTCTCGGTCTCTCCAGAATCTCTAATCCGTCAAGTCGCCAACTTCTGAAATTTTGGGCGACTCAACTTTGAACAAGTTGGGTTTAACCACGAACCACTATGACAATTAGAAATTTCGACGCCCTTTTTCGCCCACAGTGTGTTGCCGTTCATGGCTCGATCTCATCTGGAAAGGTAGCGTTCGTTTCTTAGTCTGGAGCACTAGCGACAAGCATTCTGGATTGGTCTAGAACAAGATACCGCGATACGATGGGCGGGTATGTTCCGAGTTTATAAGATTCATGAACTATTCTATGCGGTTGAAACATTGGCGCGGGCAGAACCACCAAGCGGCAGGACTCTAGCGTCGTTATCAAAAGACACGATTAGCGCAATAGATTGTGTTGCCGAGCAACTGATCCGAGGACAATCCGATCGACTTCTTTTAAAATTTGCCCGAGCAGTAAAGGCACTACACTAGCGACAAGAGTGACGACCCAACCAACATAACCTGGAGGACTGAGTTGCAATGGCACAGCGAAAACAGGGATGTAAACCGCACCCATGATTAATAGAATACACAAACTGATCGCGCCCCAAACATATGGGTTGCAGGTAACTGGATTAATGATCGGATTGCTGATGCGCCCTCTCATATTAAAGACGTGCCAGAGTTGTGCGTAAGCCAGGGTTAAGAAGGCGATCGTCCTGGCCTGGCCCTCACTCACCTCAGGTTGGCGCAAAGCCCACAAAAAAGCCGCTAGAACTGACGCGGTGATTATCAAGCCGTAAACCGCAATGACAACCCAATGCCCTTTGGTTAACATTTCTTTTTTGGGATCTCTCGGCGGACGTTCCAAAACACGAGAATCTCCCTCACCCGCTCCTAAAGCTAAAGCTGGAAACACATCAGTCACTAGATTTAGAAAGAGTATCTGGAGGGGGAGAAGTGGCAGCGGCATCCCAAACGCAATACCGATCGCAACAATGAGCACTTCACTCAGATTACAAGACAACAGATAAATCACAAATTTTCTAATGTTCGAGTAAATAACGCGACCTTCTCGAATCGCTGCAACGATGGTCGCAAAAGCATCGTCAAGCAAGACAATGTCTGCAGCCTCCTTTGCCACTTGTGTTCCCCTTAAACCCATGGCGACACCAACATCTGCTTTCTTCAGGGCAGGCGCATCATTCACACCATCACCCGTCATGGCTACAATTTCGCCAGCAGCTTGATGCAAACTGATAAGCTCAAGCTTTTGTTTGGGGTCGACTCGCGCAAAAACGCGAGCGCATAGAAGATTTTCCCGTTGATTTTCTGTCAGTGTTTCCTGTGGCGCAATGCCTGTTCCCAGAATCGCGTTCTCACGCGTGTCAGTAAGACCAACAGCTTGAGCAATGGCTGAGCCTGTGACCGGGTTGTCACCCGTTAACATGATCACTTTGATTCCAGCTTTGCGCGCGGCCCTGATAGCTTTTTGAACATCAGGGCGGGGAGGATCTCTCATCGCAACAAGCCCTAAGAAAGTGAGATCTTGATACGGTGCCTCATCCTCACCAGAAACCATACGGTCTGCCAAAGCCAGAACGCGCAAACCTTGCAAGGCAGCGGCATCTATCGCATCGTAAATCACCTTCTCCGCCGTTTTGGACAATAATGTAGCCCCGTCTTTGCCGCACACAGATGTGCAGTGAGACAGGACAGATTCCGGGGCCCCCTTAACGGCTACAAGAACGCCTTCATCCGAACGATGATAAGTCGCCATCATCCTTCGTTCGGGATCAAACGCATCCTCTTTGAGTCTAGGATATTGAGATCGAAAGGCATTTACCGAGAAGCCAGCCTGATTAACAGAGTCAAACAACGCAATTTCCGTCGGATCTCCAATCGCCGGAGTCCGTCCAGTTTTTGCCAGCTCAATGCTTGAACACAATGAACAGGCCCGCATCACACGCTGAACAGCGTCACTATGAACGCCGAATTTGGGCACACCTCCACCTTCCAACGAAAAACGGTTCTCGCCGATGAACAGATCACTGGCTGTCATGTTATTCATAGTGAGGGTGCCTGTTTTATCAGTGAACAGGACTGTTACCGCCCCCAATCCTTCAACAGCAGAGAGCCTTTCCACCAACGCATTGCGTTTGGCCATGCGCAACATTCCTCGCGCCAAAGCCAATGTCGCCACAATGGGAAGTCCTTCAGGGACCGCTGCGACCGCCAAAGCAATGCCCGTCTTTATCATGAGCACCATATCTCGGCCGTCCATCCAGCCAATTGCTGCTACTGCGATGGCGATGACAAGAACGATCCAAACCAATTGTAAGGAAAGACGGTGCAGACGTTTTTCTAGAGGGGTAAGCTCGTCATGCGCCTCATGCGTCAACGTCGCTATGGCCCCAAGCTGGCTCGCCATCCCAGTTGCAACGACAACTGCCGTCGCGTTCCCCCGTGTGACGGATGAGCCCTTAAACACCATGTTTGGTCTTTCGTGCAAAGGTGTATCAGGGGCCAAGCACGCGCACTGTTTCGACACAGGTTCTGACTCACCGGTCAACAGAGATTCATTGCACTCAAGTTGAGAAGACACAATCAGCCGCATGTCCGCTGTCACTACATCTCCGGCCTCCAGAAAAATGATATCGCCCGGAACCAACTCTTCTGCTGGCACGAAGTCTACGCGCGCATTGCGTCTCACTCGGGACAGCGTGACCCCAAGCTTTCTAAGTGCATTGATAGAATTGATTGCATTGAGTTCCGAGAAAAACCCAATCGCTGTATTTACAATGATAACAACGGCGATCGCCGAACCCTCTATGAAATCACCATATAAAAACGACAACAGAGCCGCGGCAGCGAGGAGCGCTGTAAGCAAGCTTTTCAGTTGCCCGACCAAAATAAGCCATGAGCTCTTGCGCTTCACATTGGCGAGCGCATTAGCCCCGTATAATTCATAGCGCTCGGAGGCTTCTGCTGACGATAATCCCGTGTCCGCCTCGGTGCCCAGACGATCCAGAAGATCGTTTAAATCTAGTGCATGAGGGTTATTGGGAATCATTGATCACAGATGCGCTTCGCTCGTAAGAGCGTCCTTCAAATAACTCATAAGTCGCTGACCGAAAACGAGGCGACACAGTCAACTTCAGGTCATACCCGTTATAACCCACAGCTATGACCTGAAGGAAAAAGAAACGGTCGCGCGAGGGGCTGGCGCGACCGTTCCAAACTGAGACAGGCCAAATGTTTGGCGTGCTCAGGGGGGAGCTGCTAGGTCGCCTTTTTGACGGGCACCTTAATGGTCTTTTTTTGAGCCTCTTTGGAAATTGGAATCGCAACTGTCAGAACGCCATTCTCAAACGTTGCTTTGACCTTTGACTGATCGACCCCCTCAGGAAGATTGAAAGACCTTTGAAACGCGCCAAAGGACCGCTCAGTAACGTGATATTTGCCCGTCTCACCCTTCTTCTCTTTTGATGTCTCTTGCCGTTTTTCGCCCGACAGGCAGAGGCAGCCATTCTTGATCTCCAGATCAAAATCGTCCTCTTTTAGTCCCGGCAGCTCAGCCTTCATCTGATAACCATCGTCTGTTTCGATGATGTCAACAGATGGAATAGAAGCTTGTAAGGGCCTATTGTGGAAAAACCATTCATCCTCCCACTGCCCCACCCCAAATCGATTCATCAGGTCGTTCATTTCACTGCGCATCGCCGCAAACGGATGCCGCCAAGGTGAAGGAACAGTGGGCTCAATTTTTTGTATATCTGTCATCATTTCCTCCTAGCCAACCGCGGGTTAGTCCGCGTTTTATAGTTTTATAAATGACCAGCTCTACCAAACTGGATGATACACTTTATCGCTGGCCAATCAGCGCCACGTTGATTCCCGTCAAGAAAATGTCGAATTGGATATGGCAAAAGATTGCTGCAGTCCGCGCCACAACGGCGCTCAAAACATTGTGGAAGCGAAGCTGATGAAGGCCCGTGATAGTCAAAGACTGGACCAAGTAGTAGAGAACGCTCTCGTAGTCAGAGATGCATACCACCGGCTCGTGGAAGACTTCGGTTTCATATACCCGCTGGGGAAGCTCTCAAACTCTCAGCACCTACAAACCAAAGAGCTTCTACAGATGCTTTGGCACCGAGGGCTAAGTGGTGCGCGTGACGTATATAATTGCAGCTTCAAGCTTAGCCGGTCATGGCGGTCAGCAGTGCTGCAATGCATCGACCTTGAAAAGCAGAAGTTAGAGTATTGCAATGAATTTATACTTGCCTCTCAAGACAATGAGCTGAATCGGGCCATAGAAGAGGTGCGTATGGTTGGCAAGCACGTTCACCTGACCATCCTCTACAAAACCCTGCACGCTGAGATCAACGCACCTCAAGTGCAATACTTACTCCCGTGCAGCACGACCCAAACTGGCCACATTGACTTGGATAAACGCGAATTTTCAGCTGTACCAAACAGGTTTTCTGTCGAGGGTACTGGCACCTGATCCATTGGACCTCGGCAAGCGCTCGGCATAAAGTACGCAGAGAGCATTATTGAAAGCCCAATCATGGCAGAAATCGAAACGCATCCACACCATTCCAACACATTCCTTCAGGAGTCCTTAGCGCGCGCGCAGGCGGCTATCGAAGCGACAACGGATGCCATCATCTCGATTGATAAAAACGGATTAATTGAAGCCGCCAACAGGGCAACGGAGCAGCTGTTCGGTTATGCGACGGACGAACTTGTCGGTGAGAATGTCAGCATCCTTATGCCAGAGCCACATCGCAGCCAGCATGATTCTTACATAAAACATTACCTTAAATCTGGGACGCCTAGGGTTATTGGCATTGGCCGTGAGTTATCCGGACAGAAAAAAGACGGGACCATCTTTCCTATGCGGTTGTCGGTGGGGGAATCTGAGGCAAATGGCCGGCCAATTTTCAGTGGCATTATTCACGACATAACCAAGCGCAAGGAGGCTGAAACACGCAGAGACCTGCTCGGCCGCATCGTCGAGCAATCCCTAAACGAAATTTATGTATTCGACGCAAATACGCTGCTCTTCGTCGACGTCAATAAGGGGGCCAGAGAGAACCTCGGGTATTCCATTAAAGAGCTGATCTCAATGAGTCCTCTTCACATTAAGCCCGAGTATACAGAACACGCTTTCCGGCAATTGATTAAACCGATTACGCAAGGCACAGAAAAATCTATCGTCTTTGAAACCATCCATAAACGCAAGGACGGCTCCACGTATGATGTCGAAGTCCATATGCAAGATGTTAATGGATCAAGACCAAAATTGATTGCGGCAATCCTGATTGATATCACAGAACGTAACGCCTTACACGCACAACTCCGTCAGGTTAAAAAGATGGAAACGCTTGGCCAATTAACCGGCGGCGTTGCGCATGACTTCAATAATATTCTGGCCGCCATTATGGGTAGCCTTGAAATTATAGAGGATGAGACCCCAGAAAACAGCACGGCGCGAGAATTCTTAAAGGAAGCTTTAGATGCAACCCAGATGGGCGCGGACCTTACTCGACGGCTGCTCGCGTTTGCCAGGCACCAGCCCCTGGAACCAACAACGCTTAGCCTCAATGCTTTGCTACGGGACATACAGACCATTATACGCCGCACGTTGGGCGGGAACATCGGCGTCGAGTTTCGTCTCAAGCCGGACATCGGTTTGGTGACGATTGATGCTGTTGAATTCGAGAATGCTGTTCTCAACCTGGCCGTTAATGCGCGGGACGCCATGCCGGATGGCGGCCAATTGATGATCGAAACCGATGATGCCGACCTGGATTCTAACTACATCGCAACCCTTGGGGATGTCTCACCTGGAAAATATGTTAGAGTGAGAGTCTCAGATACGGGTCATGGCATGACCCCAGAAATAGTCGACCGGGCATTTGAACCATTCTTCACAACAAAGTTAAAAGAAGACGGCACGGGCCTCGGATTGAGCACGGTCTATGGTTTCGTCAAGCAATCTGGCGGGCATATTGTAATCTACAGCGAGCCTGACTTCGGCACGGTCGTCACTCTGTATTTGCCCGTTACGGAAAGGCACCAGGAAGACACCTCGCCACCAGCGCAGACTGTTCCTATGAATTCTGGCACGGGAACCGTTCTTGTGGTTGATGATAACGCCCGCGTCCGGCGCATTGCCGCACACCAAATAGAGTCGCTGGGCTATAGCGTTATTGAAGCGTCCTCTGGTGAAAACGCGCTTGAGGTTTTCAACTCGGGTCAGGCTATCGACCTGGTCTTTACCGACGTGCTTATGCCAAAGGGAAAATCCGGGCCAGAACTGGCCAACCAGCTGCTGGAACTTGGATATACGGGCAAAATTCTGTTCACGTCTGGGTTCACTGAAGACGCAATCAAATCGGCAGAGCTTGCGACTGGGGAAATACCGCTCCTACAGAAACCATATTCAAAACGCGATCTGGCTGACGCCTTGCACACGGCTTTAGAAAGCTAGTCATTCAAAAACCAACTACTGAGCTCGCCAGCAATCCAAATTGTGTAACCGCACTACCATCACCTACTTTCCATCAGAGACCGACAGAACATATCCCACGCCTCGGACAGACTTGATGTAAGTCGTCTTACCCTTGGTTGGCTCTATCTTACTGCGCAGTCGTCCAACCAACGTATCTATGCTGCGATCATAAGGTGTCCATTTCCGACCTGTGGTGTGATCAAGCAGCTGGTCTCGCGTCATAACGCGATTTGGCTTCTGTGCAAGCGCATGTAGCAGGGAGAACTCCGCGCTTGTTAAATCAACCTCTGAACCATCAGTCTTCATAAGTTGCCGCGATTCCGGGTCCAGTATCCAATCACCGAACCTTATGGAAACAACTTTAGGAAGCTCCGTATCTTTTTTTCCGGCATCAGCTGCGGGGTTCTGTGTTCTACGCAGAACACTTTTTACGCGCGCCAAGAGTTCTCTCAGATTAAAGGGCTTTGGCAGGTAATCGTCAGCGCCCATCTCTAGGCCCACAACACGGTCGACCACGTCGCCTTTTCCAGTGATGATGATCACACCCAAATTGTCACGTTGCGACAGTTCTTTGGATATCATCAGGCCATCTTCGTCGCCAAGGTCAAGGTCGAGCAGCACCAGATCGACCTCTCGTTCGGTCATTACGGTCCTGAGATCTTTGCCGCTGTTGGCTTGAATGACGGTAAACCCTTCTTTGGACAGGTAATGGTCCAAGACTTTGCGAATCCTGGCGTCGTCGTCCGCAACAACAATACTTCCGCCAACGCGCCCCATCACGGACCCCACAACCTTAAGGTTTCGACTAAGAAATACCACACTACCAGAAGTAGAGCTGGGTTAACGACTCCTTTTAGTCGTTTTCATTTTGTCACAAAACATCACGCCTCAGCCATCTTGGTGTTGCAAATGAGGTCTAGTGTTTTTGGTTCAAGATGGCGCAGTGCCATAACTCTCTAGGAACTATAAAAATAAGGGGCGCACTCATGAAAACGCAGACAGGGGCTTACGCCCAATCCAAGACAGACACGTCATCAAAGAAGTACGGCCCAAAGCAGCAAGTTTTTGCGCAAGGCGATGCCGCAACTGGGATTTATGAAGTGATGACCGGTTGTGTAAAACTGATGCGGTGTCTAAGCGACGGGCGCCAGCAAATTATTGGGTTCTTTTTTACAGGTGACGTCATCGGCCTCACGGCTGGTAAAACGTATTCCTACTCTGCTGTCACTGTAACTCCGACAAAAATACGCTTTAACAAGAAGACCGACGTCCTGCGGCGCATGATGCAGGAGGATGCCCTTGGTGAAAACTTGGTTCAGCTTGCTTCAGATGAACTCGCTGCCGCCCATGACCAAATGACATTGTTGGGGTGCAAGCGGCCTTTGGAAAAGGTTGCATCTTTTATTGTTGCGATGTCACGCAAAGCTCCTAATCGCGAGCAAGTCAATCGAGAAGTGTATTTGCCGATGCCTCAGACCGATATGGGCGGATACCTGGGCCTCGCATTAGAAACCGTCAGCAGATCATTTTCCGCACTTAAGCGCCAAGGCGTGATCTCTAGCGTTGATCGGCATTTTTTCCGTATCGACGACTTGGAAGCGCTTCTGGATTACGCAGACACTTCGGCGACCGATTGGGAGAGCGCAAGCACAGCGGTTACAACGCACCAAACCTCAGAACCGCATAGCTTTTGATAACAAATTACCGAGTGTATCAGATTTACCGATAGAGGTGTCAGACGATGAAACACGGTTTCCGTTCTCGAAAGTCGGGTGTGTTCGGGTGGAAGAAACGGTATGGCCTAAAGTCAGATCAGTCTGGGCCGTCGCCATGGATGGTGTGTTTGTGGGTCGCCGTCATATTGATGTTGGGACTCGCTATATATTTCTCCGGGTATATCGGTCCGGCGAACTAATTCAGTTAATAGCCGTATCACTCCTAAGAGAGCGGCGGCACGATAGGAACCGACTTATGACTGCTTTCGCACTTCCAACAGCCATCGCAACCCCAACGGTCTCGGGTCAGATTAGATGCTTGGTCGCCGTTTTTTTTCTTGTTTTCACGGCCATCTCGTTGGCTGGGTGCGCGTCTCAGATAACAGCATGGAGCGACTACGACCCTTCGCGGGATTTCTCGAGCATTAGAACCTATGCCTGGGCCTCTGATGAGCCGTTCTTGCACCCGACATCAGATGAACCACATGCCACACCCCTTAATGACCGAAGAATACGTCGGGCGGTTGAACATGAAATGGCACAGAAAGGCATAACAAAAACATCAACAGAAACCGCTGACATCGTAATTTCCTTTACCGTCGGCACACGAGAAAAAATAAGAACCTCCACTGAGGGAACAGTATGGTATCGAAGCCGCTACTGGCGGCACGACTATATTGTTTTGGATGAGCCTTTGCTTGAAACCTACACGGAAGGCACGCTCGCCATCGATATCTTTGATCGACTATCAAGAGAGCAGGTTTGGCATGGCTGGGCATCCGAGCGGATTCGTGCTGAAGACGATGTTGAGGCCCTTATCAATAAAGCGGTCGCTGAAATCCTTAAGGCCTTCCCTCCATTGACCACCAAAGCCGACACTTGAACGCGTCACACCCTATCCGAAAATCATAAAATAATGCAGCCAGCCTCGGGTACTTGACCACGGTCAAAGTACTCAATCGATCCAGCGGTTAAGTTTTTCATCGTCATGCTGCTAGATTAGGAGGCTCAGAATGGCGCTGTTGAAGACGATTTTAGTTCCGTTAACAGGAGACACGTTAGCGACCCACGTTGTTGACGCCGCATTTCATGTTGCAGCTTTGAATGATGGCCACATCATTGGAACTCACACGGTTGGCGATCCTTTAGTGTATGGTGGGTATCTTGGGCTCGGAATGAGTGGCGCGTACCACGAAGAACTCTACAAGGCTGCCCATAAGGTTACGACCCACTTGCGCGAACAAGCTCAAGCAGCGTTTAACCAAGTCTGTGAAAAACAATCGATTAAAACGGTAGAACGGCCAACATCGGAACCGGGCGTGTCCGGGTTTTGGTTGCCGCTCGCACACACCTATAACGACCCGGTATCAACGGTTGGACGCGTTGTGGACCTCGTCGTTGTCGATCAACCACGGGAGGTTTCTTCTTTCAACGAAACGCAGGCGCTAGAGGCAGCTCTGTTTCATACTGGGAATCCCGTTCTCATGGTTCCAAAAGAGACAGCTCATTTTGAGCCGAAGCATGCGGCTATCGCCTGGAATGGTAGCATCCCAGCATCCAGAGCATTAAGCGCTTCGCTTGATCTCATCAAACATGCAGAAATCGTCTCAATCATCCAAATCGGCGACGTGCCGGAGGGTAAACCAGATGCAAATCTGGCGAGTGCACGTTTGGGCTGGCATGACATTAAATCTGTGATTCACCGCATCGAAGATGACGATAAAGCTGACGGTGTCACATTGCTTAATACATGCAAAGACTTGAGCGCCGATCTTATTGTGATGGGCGCTTATGCCCGCAGCCCACTGCGCGAAGTCGTGTTTGGCGGAATGACCCGTCACGTTATCTCCCACTCGGACATTCCGGTCCTGTTTGCACATTGATGAGCGTTTTCACCCTCAGTCTGAGCTTTACGGTGCATAGATCAGAGCATGGATAAAAAAGCCCAGTTCAATACTTGGTACTTTTTAGCCGTATTGGGAATCATGCTGGTTTTCCAGTACTGGATGGCTTTGCAGACCATTGAGACCGTCCCCTACAGCGAGTTCAGAACACTGCTTCGTAATGGAAACGTCGCTGAAATCGTCATCACCGAAACCTATATCCAAGGAGAATTGAAGTCCCCGCTTGCCGATGGCAGCACTCGCATTCGGACCGTCCGCGTCGATCCCGACTTTGCCGATGACCTCGCTCAATACGACGTCATTTTTACGGGTGCGACTGAGGATACGTGGCTCAGACGCCTAATGTCTTGGGTCTTGCCGACCGCGCTCTTTATTGGCCTATGGGTCTTTCTCATAAGGGGTATGGCTATGCGTTCAGGCATGGGCGGAATGATGGCCGTCGGTCAAAGCAAGGCTAAAGTCTATGTTGAGAAGGATACCAAAGTTACTTTTGAAGACGTCGCAGGCGTCGATGAAGCGAAACAGGAATTAAAGGAAATCGTCGATTTTCTCAAAAACCCAAAAACCTATGGTCGCCTCGGTGCCCGAATGCCAAAGGGTACGATGCTGGTTGGTCCACCGGGGACGGGCAAAACTCTTCTGGCCCGTGCTGTCGCGGGCGAGGCTGGTGTGCCCTTTTTTTCTATAAACGGGTCCGAGTTTGTCGAGATGTTTGTCGGCGTTGGTGCCGCAAGAGTACGAGATTTATTCAACCAAGCTGCGGAAAGCGCACCTTGCATCATCTTTATCGATGAGTTGGATGCGCTCGGTCGGGCCAGAGGCGTCGGCCCAATGTCGGGTGGTCACGATGAGAAAGAGCAAACGCTGAACCAGCTTCTCGTCGAACTGGATGGTTTCGATCCCCGGCAAGGCGTGGTTCTCATCGCCGCGACTAACCGGCCTGAGATATTAGATCCTGCGCTGTTGCGCGCGGGACGGTTTGACAGACAGGTTCTGGTCGACAGACCCGACAAAGAAGGGCGCCTTGCAATCTTAGCCGTTCACACCAAGAAAATATCCTTAGCCTCCAGCGTTGACCTGGAAGCCATTGCCTCTCTCACGGTCGGATTTACCGGTGCCGACCTCGCCAATCTTGCGAACGAAGCTGCTCTGGTTGCAACCCGGCGGGGTGCAGATGACATCATTGAAGAAGACTTTACAGTCGCATTCGAACGCATCGTGGCTGGCCTAGAGAAAAAGAACCGCGTCTTGAACAAGCGAGAGCGCGAGGTCGTCGCACACCACGAAATGGGGCATGCCCTGCTGGCCTTAGCGCTCCAAGGGGGCGAGACCGTTCACAAAGTCTCTATCATTCCGCGTGGCATTGGTGCGCTGGGCTATACACTGCAGCGGCCGACTGAAGAGCGTTACTTGATGGATAAGGCAGAGCTCGAAGCAAAAATGTCGGTGCTTCTCGGAGGCCGGGCAGCCGAGGTTCTTGTATTTGACACCATATCAACTGGTGCCGGAGACGATCTGGTTAAAGCAACAGATATCGCCCGAAGTATGATTATGCAGTATGGCATGGACGCAACCCTTGGGCAGGTCGTCTACGAGCCCAAGCGCATGACATACCTGGACATACCCATAGAGGCTGGCCCCCGCCAATTTAGTGAAGAAACAGCGCGCGAGATTGATTGCGCCGTCAGGCAACTCGTTGAGGAGGCTTATAGAAAAGCAAAAAAATTTCTCTCCGAACACAAAGACATTCTTGAAACGGGGGCAGACCTCCTGCTGGAGCGAGAAACCATTAGTGGTGAAGAGTTGGCGGAAATAGCTAAGGGCCATTTTCTGGTCGAAAATGTGACGGGGCCCTCGTCTGCAAAGACCCGTAGAGCGAATAGAGCATAGGTCGAACCCGAATTTGACGCTGATCAATAAGCGCGATCTGAGTTGTGATCTACTGGTGCATGAAGATGTTGTTCAGCATGGCTAGAACATACAATGTGATTGGCATTTCGGTTCTTCCGCAAGCTGTAAATGTTCAGGAGTATCCAATATGAGCCTTCCTTTCCACGCCACCGCTCTCGCACGCTTAATCCTTACTGTCTTACTTTTCAGCGTTACGCTTACTTGCGTTGCAATCGCGGATGATGGCGAAGAGACACGTGCGCTGCACTTTGCAACTGGTTCAGGGCTCAACTTCTATGCTGGAGACGTTGTTACGGTAACGAACTCTTCAGTCGATGATCTGTTCGCAGCGGGCGGAATCGTTAATCTCTTTGGCGTTTCTGCTCCATCATTAATCGTTGCCGGCGGCTCAGTGTCGCTAAGTGATATATTAGTCGAAGACGTTATTGCCGCTGGCGGCGACGTCGATATTTCTGGGATGGTTACAGACGATCTCATCGTTGCCGGTGGACGCGTTACGTTGCGAAACGGCTCAGAAATTGGCGAAGATGCCATCGTATCCGGTGGCCAGCTTATATTGAATGGCACGATAAGCGGCGATCTTGTAGCCAACGGTGGTGCTGCCGTGATCGGCTCACGCATTGGCGGCGATGTCACAGTGAACGCTGCGTCCATAACAATTCTATCGGGAACTCGGATTGATGGCGACTTTACCTACAGCAGCCGCGAGGAACTTGATCTGCCCGCCGATGTGGTGATCACGGGCACCCTATCTCGGAAGGTATGGCAAGACCACGGCTTCGGATTAGACGAGTCTGTTGGTATAGGGCGGATGATCGCAATGGGACTTGCTCTATGGTTTGCAATCGTCGTGGCCCTGGCGATTTTTGCCAGTGTCGTCGCTACCGTGTTCCCCCAGAGCATGGATAAGTTTTCAGCCCGCGTCAGAGCGAACGTGTTCCAGAACCTTGGTATTGGTTTCGCTGCAATGATCAGCTTTCCAGCCATAAGCGCCATTCTGATGGCCACCTTAATCGGAATCCCGCTCGGCTTGTTTGTTCTCGGTTGCTACGCTCTCATGGTGGCATCCTCATTTGTCATCGCGTGCATGGGGCTGGGCCTCGAAATACGCCGTCTTACAAAACAAAGCGGGACCCCCATCACGACACGGGGGCGCTTAGGATGGGCCTTCGCGGGAGTGTTTACATTCGCACTCATAGGTTTGGTGCCCTTCCTCGGCAACGTCGCTCAAGCCTTAGCCGTAATGGTCGCACTCGGTGCAATACTTAAAACAGCATGGGCAGACCGAAACGCTGAGAGTGTGTGAGGAACGTTAAGGAATTAAACTGTAACGTATGATGACTCGTTGCAATTCATTCCCTGATTAACACAACCAGGCACCTTCTCCGGTTCATAAATTCTTGTTTAGGCGGCGAGGTTTCGGGCCTCAATTTTTACGGTTTAATTTCGCCAGAAAGAGCCAGTAAATATATTGGAGAGTTTTGTGTTTTGATGCCTGGACAAGAGAACGTGGTATTGACCAAAGAAGTCGTAATTGTCCGAGTCAACAATACTTCGATTATCGATCAGTTTTCACTTGATGTGGGCAATTGAGTGAATGAGGTATTAATACCGTTTCCTAAAGACCGAGCCACTGCTGAAAGAGTCTCAAAATCATTCAGTAGTTATTATCTCGGGCTCGAAACCTTGAGATCTAATTTTGAGACTGATCTAGCTTCGATTGGCGCCTCTCACCATATCTTTGGCAAGTAGAATTTACCATTCTCAATGGCCAAACTAATGGTATCGGGGAAGCTATTTCCAGTGCCGAATACTTCCGAAGCGCTCCCGAAATTCCTTTTAGAAACATTTCACATTCGGGATTCTATAGCTAAGACACTCATTTAATTTTAAAAATTGGTGGGCGCACGAGGGCTCGAACCTCGGACCCGCTGATTAAGAGTCAGCTGCTCTGCCAACTGAGCTATGCGCCCCACCTGAGCTATCGGGTCGCGGAGCTAAAACAACACTCCGCCGGAAGTCGCGGTTTATACGGGGTCACTGGCCTTGTGGCAAGCGCTGCAGCCGTGGCGCAGTGTCGTATCTTTCAGCGCCGCCGCCTAACGGCCCGCCTCAACCATCATCATAGCCACCGCGCACACCAATCTGCACATCACGGTGCACATACACGCTCATCAACAGGCCCATACACATCATAATGGTGAGTAACGCCGTCCCCCCGTAGGAAATCAACGGCAGCGGCACACCCACCACAGGGATCAGGCCCATCACCATGGCCACATTAATAAACACGTACAGGAAGAAGGTGGTGATCACGCCAATGGCAACCAAACGGCCAAATTGGTGACGACACCTCAGCGCAATGGCAAAGCCATAAATAAGCACAATGACATAAAGCCCGATTAGGCCAACACCGCCCACCAGGCCAAATTCCTCCGCCAGCATGGTGAAAATAAAATCGGTCTGCTGCTCAGGCAAAAAATTGAGATGGCTTTGCGTACCTTGCAAGAACCCCTTGCCGAATAATCCGCCAGACCCCAAGGCAATTTTAGACTGCAGAATGTGATAGCCCGCACCAAGGGGATCCCGCTCAGGGTTAATAAATGTCAGAATGCGATTTTGTTGGTACTCCGCCAACATGGGCCACGCAATGGGAATGGCCGCCAAGGTTGCAACAATCAGAGTAATGAACTTCCACAGCCGCACCCCCGCCATAAAAAACAAAACCCCAGCGCCCATCACCACCATCAAGGCTGTGCCGAGGTCAGGCTGCCGTAAGATCAACACAACCGGCAGCGCCACAATCACCAACGGCAGCACCAGAAACCTAACCTGTCCCGTATCTTCCAAACTGAGAGAATGGAAGTAACGCGCCAGCGCCAAAACCACGGCAACCTTCATCAATTCTGAAGGCTGCAGATTAATCACCCCCAAATCGATCCAACGCTGCGCCCCACCGCCGATGACACCCCGCACCTCAACAAAAAACAGCAGCACCAAAACAAGCGCATAGAACACGTAGGCATAGCGCATGACCAGGCGGATATCGATCATCGCGATGGTTAGCATCATCACCAAGCCTAGGCCAAAACGCGCCGCCTGCCGGGTTGTCCACGGATCCAGACTGGCGTTGGCGGCGGAATACAGCATGAAAAAGCCAATCGCCGCGATGGCGCAAATCCAAAACACCAGCGACCAACTCATCTGCCACAGCTTCTCGGTCAGGGTCATGTCGCCCCGCCGCAAGCGCGCTGCCAGGAACCCGGTATTGGTCATGGTGTTGCTCCGGGATCCGTCATGCTATCGCTCCGCGATCAATCATGCAGGTGCTCCGGGATCGGTTGTTGCGATCTGCTCTTCATCCCGTCGGGGTCTGCGGGAGGGGTCGAGGCGCAACACTTCGGTCATGATATCGCGCGCAATTGGAGCTGCAACGGCAGAACCACCGCCGCCATGCTCAACAATAACCGACAGAGCATAGCGCGGACTGTCCTCCGGCGCGTAGGCCACAAACAACGCGTGCGTACGCTCGTTCCAGGGAATCTCATCTTTATCGGGCAGGCCGGCATCGCGCTGGGCCATGGTAATGCGCTTGACCTGGGTTGTGCCGGTTTTGCCGCTCATCTGAACACCGTCCACTTTAAGCTTCGAGGCCCGCGCCGTGCCGCGCGGCCCGTTCAGCACTTCAAACATACCGCGCCGGGCCACAGCCAAGTGGGCCGGGTTGATGTTTAAAGACGCAAACTCTGTTGTCGGGCGCTTCATCATGGTTTTACCCGCCATAATTTGGCGCGTCAGCACAGGCTCTACAGCAAGCCCCGTCGCCAGGCGGGCGCTCATAACGGCCAGTTGCATCGGCGTGGTCAAAACCGCGCCTTGCCCAATACCGACGTTGAAGGTTTCGCCCTGATGCCAGGGCTCGCCACGTGTGGCACGCTTCCAAGCTTCGGTGGGAATTAGACCAGGGCGTTCGCCGGGCAGACCGACGTTGGTGGCCTCGCCCAAGCCAAGTCGTCGTGCCATTTCAGCAATGCGATCGACCCCGATCCGCCGCGCGACTTCATAAAAATAGACATCGCAGGATTGGGCAATGGCCTGCACCATATCCATGTTGCCGTGTCCGCGTTTTTCCCAGCAGTGGAAGCGGCGCGACCCTAAATTTGTATGCCCCCTACAATAAACGGTTTGCTCCGGCGTGATCGCCCCTTGCTCCAGGGCGGCCAGCGCCACAATCATCTTAAACGTTGATCCGGGCGAATACTGGCCTGAAATCGCCTTGTTGGTCATTGGTGCACGTGGATCACCAGACAGCGCGTTCCACTCGCGCTGGGTGAGTCCGCGGTTAAACGCATTGGGGTCGAAGCTGGGTGTTGAGGCCATCAGCAGCACTTCGCCGGTATGAATATCCATCACCACGCTGGCAGCACTTTCCGCCCCCAGGCGTTCTGCGGCAAACCGTTGCAGACGCTCATCAAGAGTGAGCACCAAATCTTCTCCGGCCTCACCTTCTTTGCGCTCTAATTCGCGGATGACCCGGCCCAGGGCGTTCACTTCAACCTGGCTGTTCCCGCCGGCGCCACGCAGCGCCAGATCAAATTTTTGTTCCATGCCGGCTTTGCCGATGCGGAACCCAGGCAACTGCAGCAGCGGATCGCCCGTTAAGTCATCTTCATCAACACTGGACACATAGCCCAGCACATGGGCGGCGGTTTGAACTTGCGGGTAATGGCGCGCCAGACCTTCATCGACGATCACCCCAGGCAAGTCTGGTGCATTCACTTGAATACGCGCCATGTCTTCCCAGTTGAGATTTTCACGCACGGTGACGGGTACGAAACTGCGACGACGGCGCACCTCGCGCTGCACCCGATCACGGTCATATTCAGAGAGTTCAATAACATCGGCCAGCGCATCAAGGGTCGCCGCCAAATCTCTAGTTTGCTCAGACACCACCAGCACCCGGAAATTCTGACGGTTCAGCGCCAGTGGCACACCAAACCGATCAACCACCCGGCCACGCGGCGGCGGCAGCAGGCGCAAGTTGATCCGGTTCTCTTCCGCCAGCATCCGGTAACGGTCGGCTTCCACAACTTGCAAGTAATACATGCGCCCGACCAGCGCTGAGATCAGCAGAGCCTGTCCACCACCCAACACCACAGCGCGGCGGTTGAACAAACGAATGCGATCATTATCACGGTTGATAATCATACTTCAGACATCAATCCGGTTTGGGCTTTGGAAAACAACCAGGCAATGAGCGGGTACACGGCGACCGTAACAAGATAGGCCGCAAACATGTCCCCAAAGGGCGTTAATCCGCCAGAGGTGATGAGTCCAATGCAAAGCCACTTAATCAAAAACGCCCCGAAGGCAACAATACCAAAGGCCACCCACGTAATCGCAAAGGGTTTCGCATGGAAGAACTTTTGCTGATTAAACACAATCCACTGGGTTAACAGAAGCGTCAGAGCGCCAACGCCGAGCGGTGCCCCGGTCAACAAATCTTCCAACACGCCGACCGCAAAGCCCAATCCATAGCCAAGCAAATCCGGACGATAGACAGCCCAATAGTAAACCGCGACCAAAGAATACAAAGGCGTTATCTGCGCCAGTCCCGGCACATAGGTTGGCGTAAGACCGAACAGCAAAACGATGACGGTTAAAGCAAATGGCAGAATTGTGCGCGCCCGTGCATCGAGCTTTTGCAGTGGAGTCCGGCGCTGTGAAATCCCGCTCATCTCGAGAGACCCGTCTCCGCGAGAATACCTGTCAAACCAAAATCGAGTATCTCGACATATTGCAGGCGGTCTCGCGAGACAAACGGCTCCACTACGGCGGTTGACTCCTCTACCGCCACCACGCGGCCCACCGGTAAGCCGGGTGGAAATGCCCCAGCATCACCAGAGGTCACAATGCGATCACCAGGCGCAACGCTTGACGTGACCCCAAGGTAAATCAATTTCGGACGAGAACTGTTGTCCCCGGTCAGGATTGCACGGTCGCCAGCTTCTCCAACCCGCACAGGAATGCGAGAGTTAATATCTGTGATCAAAAGAATTCGCGCCGAGCGAAAACCGGCCTGGGTCACGCGACCGACCAGCCCAGCGCCGGTGACGACAGCCTGGCCTTTTGCAACGCCATCGCGGCTCCCTGCTGTGATCAGTATACTTTGCGCAAACGCACCACCCGCATCCGCAATAACCCGGGCAGAGACTGCCCTGGCTTGGGGCTCAGCAACGGTACCCAACAGAGCACGCAATTGTTTATTTTCGTTTTCTAAGCGTTGCGCCACCGCTTGCCATTGCAGCAAATCCTCATTCGCTTCACGCAGTTCCGCATTTTGTGTCCGAATAGCGCCAAGCTCTTGGATGTTGCTGACGACCTGAGAGATGGCCGCCGCCGGCTCTGCCATCACCTTTAGAATAGGGGTCACAGCATCTGACACCGCTGTCCTGGCCCGTTCGACCAGAATGGTATCCGCTTTACCGATGAGCATAAGGGCGAACGTCAGCCCAATCAGGCTGAGAAAGGCGAACCGCTGCGCTAGGTGTTTTAGATTACCTAGCCGGGAAATTTGTCCCGTCGGTTGCTTCACGTCATCCCCTCCGTCGCGCTAGCTTCAACAGCCAGCGATGAATTACACAGCATAACTATGACTAAAAATGTTTAGTACATAGATGTCAAAACACCACGCATCAGCTTCATTTGCTCAAGCGCCATCCCGGTGCCCAGCGCCACACAGTTCAAAGGCTCGTCTGCAATCGATACCGGCAGGCCCGTCGCATGACGCAACACAAAATCAAGATTGGTCAACATGGCCCCGCCGCCCGTGAGCACGATTCCCTTGTCCACAATATCTGCGGCCAATTCAGGAGCTGTGTGTTCCAAAGCGACCTTAACCGCATCGATAATAGCCGTGACGGGCTCGGCCAAAGCTTCAGCGATCTGGCGCTGGCTGATTACGATTTCCTTAGGCACGCCATTCATTAAATCGCGGCCTTTGATTTCGATGGTTTCGCCATCACCAGTTTCCGGCGGACACGCACAGCCAATTTCTTTCTTGATCCGCTCGGCAGAGCTTTCCCCAACCAACAGATTATGGTGACGCCGGATGTAGTTAATGATGGCTTCGTCCATCATATCACCACCGACGCGGACAGAACGTGCATACACGATGCCACCAAGCGACAGCACGGCGACTTCGGTGGTGCCACCACCAATATCAACCACCATCGAGCCCGTTGGCTCCGTCACCGGCAACCCGGCACCGATGGCCGCGGCCATCGGTTCTTCAATAAGGAATACTTTGCGTGCGCCAGCAGCTTCTGCAGATTCCTGAATGGCGCGTCGCTCCACCGCTGTGGAGCCGGACGGCACACAAATCACCACCAGAGGACTGGCCCAACCTTTGCGATTGTGCACTTTGCGGATGAAGTGCTTGATCATTTCCTCGGCGACTTCAAAGTCCGCAATCACGCCATCCCGCAGCGGGCGGATGGCTTGGATTGAGCCCGGTGTGCGGCCCAGCATTTGCTTGGCCTCGTTGCCGACGGCGCGCACAATCTTGCGGCCTTTCTCCTCCTGCAACGCCACGACTGACGGTTCGTTCAGGACGATGCCACGTCCTTTGACGTAGACCAGCGTGTTAGCGGTCCCAAGATCAATCGCCATATCGGCGGACAGCCATCCGAACAAACTCGCGAACATAAACTTTGTCTCTCTATTCCTTGTGGTCAGGTCTCAAAGAGCACCTGACAGTCTTGTTTCTAACGCTTGAAACGCCCAGGCGGCTGCCCTAAAGGCAAACCGCCGGACGCTCCGTGTATCCTCTTAATTCAGACTCGCGTCAACGTGGAGTATACGCCTCATACCGCCACAGCCTCGGGAGCCGTTCTCTCTCGTTTCACCAACAACTTATTGAGTGCGTTCACATAAGCCCGCGCGGAGGCAACCAAAGTGTCCGTATCCGCGCCCTGACCCATCACTGTCTTACCGTCTTCTTCAAGTCTGACCGTGACTTCGGCCTGAGCATCCGTGCCTTCGGTCACCGCATGCACCTGATACAACTGCAGATGCTGCGTATCGAAGGTCAGCGCTTTAATGGCGTTAAACGTGGCATCCACCGGGCCATCGCCTTCGGCTGTCGTCGAGACAATCTCGCCGTCCACTTCCAGCTCCAATTCGGCCGTCTGATGTTTGACCTTAGACCCACAGATTACCTGTAAGGAGATAAACTTAATGCGGTCATTGTCCCGCACCTCATCATCAACGATGGCAATCAGATCCTCGTCGTAGACTTCCTTTTTCTTGTCCGCCAAGTCCTTGAACCGTTTGAACGCCTCGTTCATGGCGTTATCGCCCAGTTCAAAGCCCAGCTCTTTCAACTTCTCACGAAACGCATGACGGCCAGAGTGCTTGCCCATCACCAGATTGGATTTCACCAACCCGACAGACTCAGGCGTCATGATCTCATAGGTTTCGGCGTGCTTCAGAACGCCGTCCTGGTGAATGCCCGACTCATGGGCAAAGGCGTTGGCCCCAACGATGGCTTTGTTGGGCTGCACCGGAAAGCCGGTGATCTGCGAGACCATATGCGAGGCTTTGGTAATTAAGGTCGCATCAATGTTGGTTTCAAACGGCATGTGATCCTTGCGGGTCCGCAAGGCCATGACCACTTCTTCCAAGGCCGCATTGCCAGCGCGCTCACCCAGGCCATTGATGGTGCACTCGACCTGACGCGCTCCGGCTTGCACCGCCGCCAAGGAATTAGCCACCGCCAATCCCAAATCGTTATGACAGTGCACCGAAATCACGGCCTTATCGATGTTGGGCACTCGGTTGAACAACATCGTGATCAGTTTGTTGTATTCGTCGGGCACCGTATAGCCCACGGTATCAGGAATATTAACGGTGGATGCCCCGGCGTCGATGGCCGCTTCCACACAGCGGCACAAAAAATCATGCTCGGTGCGGGAGCCATCTTCCGCCGACCATTCCACATCATCGGTAAACTGGCGGGCAAAGCTGACGCTATCAATCACGGCTTGATAGACCGCCTCGGGCTCCATCTGCAGCTTGTATTTCATATGCAGCGGCGAGGTCGAGATAAAGGTGTGGATGCGCCCACTGTTAGCCGACTTGATGGCGTCGGCGGCCCGTTGGATATCGCCTTTAGCGGCGCGGGCCAGGCTGGCCACCGTTGAGTCTTTGACAACTTCAGCCACGGCTTTGATGGCCTCGAAGTCACCTTGCGAGGCAATGGCAAAGCCAGCCTCAATCACATCGACGCGCATCGCTTCCAGCAGTTTGGCGATGCGCACCTTTTCTTCACGATTCATAGACGCGCCGGGCGATTGCTCGCCGTCACGCAACGTGGTGTCAAAAATAATAACGCGGTCGGTATTCATGTTCATTCTCACGACTTGGGTTTAGGTACGAAGGCTCGTTCGAGCGACAACAGTGCTGCGCTTGATCCCCTGAACATCCCGTCGCTCTGACAGGAATGACGCTCAGGGGCTGTTAAGTCGCAGACCCAGGTCTGTGAGGAGCGGGCCACCAAGAAGAGCCCAAACCCGCGCACGCGCCGACACATCCACCGAAATATCGGCAGAAATGCTTACGTTTTGCGTGTTTGTGACCGTGTTGATCACCTGTTCATCCTTATTCGAAACCGCGCTCACTCTCCATTGAGAACGGTATTACCGGTCCTAAAAAGTACGTTCCACCCACGAAGTCAATAACTTAGCACGAAAAATGGTTAAATTGAGGTGAAGTCCAAAGATTTTGGATAAAAAAAGGGGCCGATCAAACCGGCCCCTTTTTCTTAAACGGTTTTTGCTCGGTCTAATTGCGGTTTTTATCGACAAGCGCCTTGTCGCCACCAATCCAGGGCATCATCGCACGCAGGCGTTGGCCGACCTCTTCGATGCCATGCTCGGCCCAGATGCGACGGGTGGCTTTAAAGCTTGGCTGACCGGCCTGACATTCGCTCATCCAGTCGCGCACAAAACGGCCTTCCTGAATGTCGGTCAGAATCTTTTTCATCTCAGCTTTGGTCTCATCGGTAATCACTCGCGGACCGGAGACATAATCGCCATATTCCGCTGTGTTAGAGACCGAATAGCGCATATCGGCCATGCCGCCTTCATACATCAGGTCAACGATCAACTTGACCTCGTGCAGGCACTCGAAATAGGCCATTTCCGGGGCATACCCGGCTTCCACCAGGGTTTCGTAACCGGCGCGAATGAGATGCGATAATCCGCCGCACAATACTGCCTGCTCGCCGAACAGATCGGTTTCACATTCTTCGCGGAAGCTGGTTTCGATGATCCCGGCCCGGCCGCCGCCGATGGCAGAAGCGTAAGACAACGCGATGTCCATGGCATTGCCCGAGGCATCCTGGGCCACGGCAACCAGACACGGCACACCTGCACCACGATCGTACTCAGCGCGCACCGTGTGGCCTGGACCTTTCGGTGCCACCATAAACACGTCCAGATCCTTGCGCGCTTCGATCAGGCTGAAGTGAATGTTCAAGCCATGGGCAAACGCCAGCGCGCCGCCTTGTTTGAGATTTGGCGCGATATCGCTGCGGTAGATATCACCCTGCAACTCATCAGGCGTCAGCATCATCACCACATCAGCCCACTTAGAGGCTTCAGTTGGCGTGAGAACCTTAAGGCCCGCGCCTTCGGCTTTCTTGCGGCTGCTGGAATCTTCCCGCAACCCAACGGCAATGTCGGCAACACCGGAATCGCGCAGGTTGAGAATGTGGGCATGGCCCTGTGAACCGTAACCAATAACGGCCACTTTCTTGCCTTTGATGATGTTTACATCGGCATCGCGGTCATAATACACGCGCATGATTTTCGTCCTTTCGGGGTCTTGGCGTTTTGCTTAACGCTTTCTTTTGGAAGATGTTGGCGCCTTCTTAACGACGGATTTGCGTTTAGGCGAGGGTTTCTTGGCAACTTTTTTGACCTTTGAGCTGGACGCCACTGTATTGGCAACCAGTCCAGTAGCCCCACGGGCAATGGCCGCAACGCCCGTGCGCGACACTTCGATCAATCCGAGTGGCTTCATCAACGCGATAAAGGCATCCACCTTCTCGGAGCTCCCCACCACTTCAAAGACAAAGGAATCTGGCGCGGAATCGACCACATTACAGCGGAAAATATCGCCGATTCTCAGGGCTTCGACACGATCCTCACCGACGCCGCTCACCTTGACCAAAGCCAGGTCGCGGCCGACCGAGGGGCCTTCATCCGTCAAATCTTTAACCGTATGCACCGGCACCAAACGTCCCAACTGGGCTTTGATCTGCTCCACGATCTGTCGTGTGCCAGATGTCACCAGATTGATGCGCGACAACTGTGCTTCAGGGTCCACCTCTGAAACCGTTAAACTTTCAATGTTATAGCCCCGGCCAGAAAACAAACCGACCACGCGGGCCAACACACCAGCTTCGTTGTCCACCAGCACAGCGATGGTGTGGCGATAAACGACCGTATCTTTCAGCACCGAGACGGGCACTGAGCCTTCATATAAATTGCTGCTCACGGCAGTCACTCCAGTTTTAATTAAGGTCTGGCCAGTTTTAATTAAGGTCTGGGTTAAACCAGCGCCAAACCTGCGCCTGAAATTGCCTTTTCCGGCTCATCCTCAGGCCCGAGAATCATCTGATTATGTGCCGCCCCTGATGGAATCATCGGGAAACAGTTTTCCTTCTGATCCACCGCGACGTCCACAATCACCGGACCATCAATAGCCATCATCTCTTTAATCGTGTCATCCACCTTGGCCGGATCGGTCACCCGCAGCCCCGACAAGCCATAGGCTTCGGCGAGTTTGACGAAGTCCGGCAAGGAGTCTGAATAACTCTCGGAATAGCGGCCCCCATGCAGCAGTTCCTGCCACTGGCGCACCATCCCCATGTATTGGTTGTTGATGATGAACACCTTGACCGGCAAACGATACTGAACAGCAGTCGATAATTCCTGAATATTCATCAGGATCGACGCTTCCCCGGCAATATCAATCACCAGGCCATCCGGATTGCCCAATTGCGCACCAATCGCCGCGGGCAGGCCATAGCCCATGGTGCCAAGCCCGCCTGACGTCAGCCAGCGGTTGGGCTGGTCGAAGCGGTAGAACTGCGCCGCCCACATTTGATGCTGGCCCACTTCTGTGGAGATGAACGTTTTCTTGTGCTTGGTCAGCTCAAAAAGACGTTCAATGGCGTACTGAGGCTTGATGACCTTTCCGGCCTGGGTGTAGTTCAAACAATCCACCGCTTTCCAGCGCTTGATCTCAGCCCACCAGGCTTTCAATGCTTTGGGCTTCGGGCGTTCCTTGCGCGCCTTCCAGGCTTTCAAGATCGCCTTTAGGGCTTCCCCCGCATCGCCGATCACCGGCACGTCCACAATCACACTCTTGTTGATGGAGGATTGGTCGACATCCACATGGATTTTCTTGGACCCCGGCGAGAAGTGCTCAAGGTTGCCCGTCACCCGATCATCAAACCGTGCGCCAATATTGATCATGACATCGCAGTCGTGCATCGCCAGATTGGCTTCGTAGGTGCCATGCATGCCGACCATGCCCAACCAATTGGGGCCAGACGCGGCATAGGACCCAAGGCCCATCAGCGTCGACGTGATCGGAAAACCGGTTTCATTGACCAGCTCCGTCAGCGTCTTGGACGCCGCAGGACCAGCATTGATCACGCCACCGCCCGTATAAAGCAGCGGGCGCTCGGCCTTAACCATCAGATCAACAGCCGCCTCGATGGACGCAGGATCAGGCTTAAAGGCTGGACGATAGGTTTTATGCTTTTCGCGATGAACGCCGCGTGGTGCGGTGCTGTACGCACCGTCCGCCATGACCACGTCTTTTGGCAAATCAACCACCACCGGACCAGGCCGGCCCGAGCGTGCCACATGAAAGGCTTCGTGAATCACCTTGGCCAGGTTGTTCGGATCTTTCACCAGATAGTTATGCTTGGTGCAGGGCCGCGTGATGCCAACCGTATCGGCTTCCTGAAACGCATCGTTGCCAATCAGGTGCGTCGGTACTTGGCCGGTCAAACACACAACGGGAATAGAATCCATCAACGCATCGGTCAGGCCGGTGACGGCGTTGGTCGCCCCCGGACCAGAGGTCACCAGCACCACGCCCACTTTACCGGTCGAGCGGGCATAGCCTTCCGCCGCATGTACGGCACCCTGCTCGTGACGCACCAGAATATGTCTGATTCTGTTCTGCTTAAAAATCTCATCATAGATGGGCAGCACAGCGCCGCCGGGGTAGCCGAACACGACTTCCACACCCTGCTCTTCGAGGGCTTTAAGAATGATGGCCGCGCCCTTCATCTGGCGTCCGTCGAGTGAATCCCGTGGCATCGTAATTCGTTCCCTAGCTTTCGAGGCGCTTAGCCTCACTTTTGAGTCGCGTCGCCTGAAGTGCGAACCACGCCAACATCCCAAAAAAACACAAACCGCCCCGGTGAGGAGGCGGCACTGAGAGGGTTCCTATCAAGGTGTTTTAGCTAGGTCAACACTAAGGAGCGAATTTTTGGAAAGATTTCTTCAAATAATCTTTCTGAATATTGCGTGTTAAGTGTTTCTGACGCACTAAACTGAGTACGAAACCAGGTTGTCTGACGTTTGGCGTAGTTTCGGGTGTGCTGCTGGGCACGGGTCACAGCCTCTTCCCGACTGATCTCACCGTTCAAAAACGCCGCCAGTTCCGGCACACCCAGGGCTTTCATGGCCGGAAGCGACGGATCAAGGCCCCGCCGCTGCAAAGCCTGAACCTCCTCTAGCGCGTCGCGCTCCAGCATGGCCTCAAATCGGCCATCGCAGGCGGCATACAGGTCTTCCCGCGGCGGGCGAAAAAGAACCTTATAAAACTGTGTCTCGCCTAACGGCGGGGCAATGGGTTTGCTCTGCCACACATGCAACGGCGTACCGGTGGCCTCGACCACTTCCCAGGCCCGCAGAATGCGCTGGCGGTCGTTTGGTTTCAGCTGCGCTGCACCTTCCGGGTCTTTCTCTTTCAGGCTGGCGTACAGCGCCTCATTGCCGTCTTCGAGGCGCATCCGCCGCGATGTGTCTTTGACCGCACTTGGAATATCAGGAATGTCCGACAGACCTTCCATGAGGGCTTTCAGATAAAGCCCCGTCCCACCGGCCACGATGGGCAACCGCCCTTCGCCTTGAACCTGTCTGATGATCTCGACCGCCCGCGACAGCCACACGGCCACTGTGCAGGCCACGGCACTATCGAGATACCCATAGAGGTGATGCGGCGCCCGCGCTTCATCATCCGCACTGGGCCGCGCCGTTAAAACATGCAGGTCTTGATAGACCTGCATACTGTCCGCGTTGATAACCGCGCCGTTGAGCTCTTCGGCCACGCGCAGCGCCAAACCCGACTTGCCGCTGGCCGTCGGCCCGGCGAGAACGAGAACTGGCAAAGATGCACTATAGTTTAAATCAGTATTCATAACTGGGCGGTATGCCTGCACGGCTAGACAAGGACAGTCAATGGAACAGAACTCAATTCACGGAAGTTGCTTATGTGGCGCGGTCACCTTTGAAGTTGAACCCGTATTTTCAGGATTCAAATACTGCTTCTGTTCGCGCTGTCGCAAACGGAGCGGCAGTCTTCACGCCGCCAATCTTTTTACCGACATCAAACACTTTCGCTGGCTCTCTGGCGGAGATGCCGTGCAATCTTATTGCCTGCCCGGCAATCAATATCCGGCCAATTGTTTCTGCCAAATCTGTGGCTCACGTGTGCCGCGTGTTTCATCAAAGGGCGTAACCGTGCCAGCAGGTTCCTTAGACGACGACCCTCACACAACACCAGAGCACTGCATTTACTGGGAGTCCCGTGCGGCATGGCTCCCCCTACCCAACACACTTCCTAAACTGCCCGGGTCTTCTAAAAGCGATTCGTCGAATATATAGTTAGTCTAAGACATGGCTCAGCAAACCATCCGCCAGCTTGGGCTCAAACCATGTGGATTTGGGCGGCATGATCTCGCCGGCATCCGCGACCGACATCAAGTCCGCCATGCTGGTGGCGAACAACGCAAACGCCACCGCCATCTCGCCGGAGTCCACGCGCTTTTCCAGCCCCTCCATACCACGAATGCCGCCGACAAAATCTATCCGCTCATCGGTACGCGGGTCGGACACGCCCAACAGCGGCTCGATCAAATTGCCATGCAGCAGGCTGACATCTAACCGGCCCACCGGGTCATTCTCCGGCACATACTCGGGATGCAGATCAAGCTGGTACCACGCCCCATCCAGATACATGCCGAACTGCGTCGGCTTGGTGGGCTTGGCTTGTGCGTCGGCACGGGTGACATCAAAACGCTCGCCAATTTTAGCCAGCAGGCCGTCCACCGAATGGCCGTTGAGGTCTTTGATCACGCGATTGTAGTCGAAGATCCGCATTTCATCATCAGAGTACGCAACGGTCAAAAAGTACTGGGCGCTCTCGGTCTCCGGCTTCAGCTTGGCGACCCGTGAGCCTGCCGCAGAGCGATGGTGCCCATCGGCGATGTACAAGGCGGGCATATTGTTAAAGGCGTCCGTCAGCGCGGCAATGTCGGCGTCATCGTTGATCACCCAAATGGCATGACCGACACCGTCATCCGCCGTCACGTCATAAACCGGCGGCTGTGACGTGACCGCATCCAACACCGCCTTCACCACCGCAGACGATTTATAGGCCAGCAACACCGGGCCGGTTTGGGCGTTCAGCGTCTTAACCTGGTTGACGCGATCATCCTCTTTCTTGGGGCGAGTGTATTCGTGCTTGCGGATATCGTTTGCATCATACGCCGCCGCCGAGGCCACCATGGCCACACCGGTTTGGCTGTGCGCGCCCATGGTCAGGCGATAGGCGTAATAACACGGCTTGTCTTCGCGAATCAGCACCCCCTCGGCGATCAGGCGCTGCAGGTTTTCAGCCCCTTTATCGTAAACCTCCTGGGCATACACATCCGTGCCTGCGGGCAGATCGATCTCGGGCTTTGAAATATGCAGGAAACTGTTGGGGCGGCCTTTTGCTCGCACCCGCGCTTCTTCGGTGTTCAGCACATCATAGGGTGGAGCGGCGACGGCATCGGCCTGCGCAGGAGTCGGACGAAGGGCGGCAAACGGGCGGACAAGTTCAGGCATGAAATCAGGACTCTCTTCAAAATTAAGACCGGCGGGCGCGACTCGCCTTCATTGATAACTCGCCTGGGTTTACCTGCTGGCGTAGCGCCTGCGCAACCGTGAGCGCATGAAATCGTAATTTTTTTACACCCTATCTTTGAGGTCAGGCAGTGGCTCTGGTGAGCGTTTTAGGGTCAGCCACAAACTCAGGGTTGAACCAAAGATTATTTTAGGTGGAAACCGGCAGTAATCCTTGATTTTTGAGCATTCACCGCGCGGCGCACGACCAGATTTTGTTGCATCAAATAACCCTGGCCCCTATTAATTATTAGCGAGTCAAAAATATCATAGAGTTGCAGTGGGGTTTCTTCCCACTCGTTTAAGGTTCATCACCTAAAGGCTGACTGATGGCAAAATCTAAATCTGACATTCTTGATGACTTCCAGGCTTTCATGGGAAAGCACGGCGCAAATTATAAGGAATGGTACGTTTCGACGTCGACCAATCCCAAGATGGAGCTGTTCAAGTACCACAAGTTCAAAACCGGCGATAAAGGCTTGTTCCGCACCGCTGAGTCAGAGATTCGCTCAGCGGAGATCGCAGAGTTCTTCACCGACCTCGGAGCCAAAGGCGATCCCGGCATCAAAGATGACGCGATCTATGTTTATGCCTTCAAGATGGCCAAGCACACCCGGCCTTCAGCGCGCTAACAAAAGCTCAGTTTTCGTAAACGTCAGCGTTCGTAAACATCAGCCACAAACTGGTTGAGCAATCTCACGCCATAACCGGTTCCGCCTTTCGGGGCCAACTTGGTTGGCGCTTCTGCCCAGGTCACACCGGCAATATCGATATGCGCCCACGACGTGCCCTTGCGAATGAACCGCTGCAGGAACTGTGCCGCCGTGGTGGCCCCGGCATACTTGCCGCCGAGGTTTTTCATATCCGCAATCGGGGAGTTGATCTCCTTGTCATACTCAGGCCCGACCGGCATCCGCCACAGGCGTTCTTTGACCGTGTCACCGGACTCGGTCAATTGCGCCGCCAACTCCTCATCATTCGAGAACAACCCCGCATAATGTGGGCCAAGCGCGGCAATAATCGCGCCCGTCAGCGTGGCCAGATCGACGATCGTGTCCGGCTTGTGGTTCTCCTGCACATACCAAAGGGCATCGGCCAGAACCAGACGACCTTCTGCATCGGTATTGAGCACTTCAATGGTTTGACCATCGGCAGAGGTCACCACATCTCCAGGGCGCTGCGCCTTGGCATCCGGCATATTTTCAACCAGTCCCAGAATACCCACCGCATTCACTTTGGCTTTGCGTCCGGCCAGGGCTTTGAATAAGCCGGTGACCACGCCGGCGCCGCCCATATCCCATTTCATGTCCCACATGCCCGCGCCGGGTTTGAGGCTGATGCCGCCGGAATCAAAGCACACTCCTTTGCCGACAAAGGCCACGGTCGGATCGTCCTTGCCCGCGCCGTTCCACTCAAACACGACCATTTGTGGCTCATGGATCGAGCCCTGGGCGACACCAAGCAGCGCGCCCATGCCCATCTTTTCCATTTCTTTGCGACCGATCACTTTGACCTTCAAGCCATCGCCAGCCATATCTTTGGCGCGGGCGGCGAAGGTCACCGGGGTCAAAACATTGGGGGGTTCGCTGACCAGATCACGGGTCATCAGAACCCCTGCGTTGACCGCCTCTTTAATTTTGTAAGCCTCACGCGCTTCTGAAAAATCAGTCAGCGACAGGGACACAGATTTCAGCTTCGGTTTTGAAGAAGCTTTCATTGTGGTGCGGTATTTATCAAAACGGTAGGATTTCAGAACCACACCGGATGCAATCGCAGCAGCCATGTCTACGCTCGAAACCGCAGCCTCTTTCAAATCATCCAAAACGATGGTCGCCCGTGGCTCCCCAGACAGTTCCCCAAACAGACTTGCGCCTGCTTCTTCAAGGGTTTGCGCTGTCATGTCTTTTACCTTGCCGAGACCAATGGCGATCACTTGGGTCAATTTTGAGCGCGGGGGCGCATAGACGGTCACAGTTTTTCCAGACTGGCCTGTGAACTTGGCCGCTTTCATCGCTGCCGATAACGCCCCTCCCGTGGCGCGGTCCACAATCTGCCCTGTCGTGCCGAGTTTCCCACCATCAGCCACGCCAACGGCCACAGCCCCTGAGGCCGGGCGAACCAGTTTTGAGAATGATACTTTCATAGGAGGTCCCTCTTATATTTTATGTTCCCCATACCCTAGGGTCCGGCCTGACCGGGAACAAGGGGGGAGCGTCAGATCGTAAATTTTGTTCCACTAGACAGGCGAAATCCTGCGGGTATGGTGTGCCATAATGGCTTTTTGAGGCCTCAAAATTTACGTTCAGGAGACGGATTTCATGGGTAAGTTCGGAATGGGTCAATCGATCCGCCGTATTGAAGACCATCGCTTTGTCACAGGCACCGGGCAGTACACGGACGACGTCAACCGAGAGAACCAAGCCTGGCTCGCTGTTCTAAGATCGCCCTATGCCCATGCGAAAGTTGGCACCATCGACACCTCTGCCGCGAAAGCCGCCGACGGCGTGCTGGGTGTTTATACCAACGCTGATCTGGACGCCGCCGGGTTTACAGGCATACCCGCAGACACCATTCCTCCTGGCCCCGACGGCAAAGCCCCTGATGCCCCGCACCGTCCCATCCTGGCCAAAGACCGGGTGCGTTATGTGGGTGAGCCCGTCGCCATTGTAGTGGCCGAGACCTTAGCCCTGGCCCGCGATGCCTCTGAACTGATTGAAGTTGAGTACAACGAATTGCCGGTCGCGGCCGACATGACGTCCGCCCTCGCCGACGGGGCGCACCCCCTGTTCGACAGTGTAAAGGGCAACCTTCTGGTCCATTGGTCCATGGGCAACAAAGACGCCACCGAAGCCGCCTTTGCCAAAGCAGACAAAATCATCTCCATAGATTTGGTCAATAATCGCATTGCGCCAACCGCCATCGAACCCCGTGGCGCGCTGGCCGAATACGACAGCACAACAGACCGTTACACCCTCACCACAGGCTCACAGGGCTCGCATAAGCTGCGTCAGTGGATCACGGGTAAGAACGGCAAAGCGGCCACGGGCATTCCAGCTGGAAAACTGCGCGTCATCTGCCCCGATGTGGGCGGTGGCTTCGGCATGAAAAACTTCCTGTTCAATGAACCCTTAGCTGCGTTGTTTGCCACCAAGGCCGTGGGCCGCCCGGTGAAATGGACCGGCGACCGCACCGAGAGCTTCCTCAACGACACCCATGGCCGCGATCAACTCAACCATGCGGATCTTGCCCTCACCAAAGAGGGTAAGTTCCTTGCCATCCGCGTGTCTTCCTTGGGCAATATCGGCGCGTATGTGTCGCAGTTTGGCGCGATGATCCCGACCATGGCCGGATGCGGCATGCTCTGTGGCTGCTACGACCTGGAAGCCGCTCATGTCGACGTGAAGGTCACCATGACCAACACCACCCCCGTAGATGCCTACCGTGGGGCTGGCCGCCCGGAAGCGGCCTATGTCGTGGAACGTTTGGTCGACAAAGCGGCCCGTGAGTTGGGCATTGCCAGCGATGAACTGCGTCGCCGCAACTTCATCAAACCTGAATCCTTTCCGTACAAGACACCACTGGGCATGAACTATGACTCCGGTGAGTATGCGAAGCTGATGGAACTCGCCCAGAAACGCGTTGATTGGGCCGGCTTTGAAACTCGTCGCGCCGAAGCTGCCAACCGCGGCAAGCTGCGTGGCCTTGGCATGAGCTACTACATCGAAGCCTGTGGCGGGGGCCCAACCGAATACGCCCGCTTGTCCGTCGATCAAAATGGCAAGGTGCTGGTGCAAAGCGGCAGCCAGAACAATGGCCAGGGTCAGGAGACGACGTTCTCTCAGCTAGCGGCTGACACCCTTGGCATCGAAATGGATGACGTCGAAATCCGCATGGGCGACACCGATGATGTGCCCCAAGGCATGGGCACGGGCGGCAGCCGCGCGCTGGCCGCAGGCGGCAGCGGCCTGGTGACCACCATCGAAGCGATGATTGAAAACGGCAAAAAAGTTGCTGCCAATCTTTTGGAAGCGGCTGAGGTGGACCTTGAGTTTGCTGATGGGGCGTTCACCATTGCCGGCACCGACCGCTCTGCGTCTTTGGCTGACGTTGCGAAAGCCTCCTTCGACGACTCACTGCGCCCCGACGGTGTTGAACCCGGGCTGGTGACAACGGTGGAAGCCTCGGCCAACGGCGCAACCTTCCCCAACGGTTGCCATCTGTGCGAAATCGAGATCGACCGTGACACCGGTGAGATCGAATTCATCAATTACGTCATCGAGGACGATATTGGTCTGATCCTCAATCCGATGATGTTAGAAGGTCAAATTCTCGGCGGTGCCGGCCAAGGTCTGGGTCAGGCCCTGTATGAAGAGACCGTCTACGACGAGAGCGGGCAATTGGTGAACGGCTCATTCATGGACTACATCATGCCGCGCGCGGATAACGTGCCACCGTTTGACTTTCATTACACCGAGGTGCGCTCCCCCAGCAATCGACTTGGCGTTAAAGGCGCTGGCGAAGCGGGCACCATCGGTGCAACACCGGCTGTCGCTAATGCGGTCATTGATGCGCTCGCCCCGCTGGGCGCGACCGACATCGACATGCCGATGACGCCGCTCAAAATCTGGCAGGCCATTCAGCGCGCCACCGCGAAGGCGGCTTAACAGGTTAGAACACGCACTGTGACTTCTCTTACGCTTAAAGATTTAGAATCCTACGCCGACCAGCTTGAGCCCACCGTTCTTGAAGCCGGTCGTGCCATCATGGCGGTTTACGAAACCGACTTCGACGTCGACACTAAAGAGGATAACTCGCCGGTGACCGCTGCCGATGAAGCGTCGGAAGCCATCATACTGCGTGACCTCGCCCGCATCGCACCCGAGATCCCTGTGGTCGCCGAAGAGCAATGTGCCGCAGAGGGGTTTCCAGAGTTTGAAGGCACCACGTTTTGGTGTGTCGATGCGATGGACGGCACCAAGGAATTCATCAAACGCCGCGGCGACTTTACGGTTAATATTGGCCTTCTTGTTGAGGGTGTTCCCGCGTTGGGCTTGGTTTATGCCCCGGTGCACAAAACCCTGTATCGTGGCGCAATCTGTCCGCATACAGGAAAACGAAGTGCCTTCGTTGTGCGGGACGGTCAACGCTCTGTTCTGGCCGTTCGTGACATTCCAAGCGATGGTCTGACGGTTGTCGGCAGCGCCTCTCATCAAGTTAAAGATGCCATGGACGACTATCTCGCCGGGCAGGATGTGAAAGAAATGATCGCGGTCGGCTCCTCCTTGAAATTCTGTTTGGTCGCAGAGGGCAAGGCCGATGTGTACCCGCGCTTTGGCCCCACCTGCGAGTGGGACATTGCCGCCGGCCACGCGGTTTTGCGGGCCGCCGGAGGCAGCGTGAAAACATTTGACGGTGACGACCTCCCATACAAAAAAGAAGCGGCGAATTATCTCAACGGGACGTTTCTCGCCGCCAGCACACCATGACAATGCATGCGGCAAATGCCGACAGCATCGCCGCCGCCGCACAGCACCTCCGTGCTGGCAAGCTCGTCGCCTTCCCAACGGAAACCGTTTACGGCCTTGGGGCAGATGCGACCAACGACGCCGCCATCGCAAAAATTTACGCGCTGAAGAAACGCCCGGTCTTTAATCCCCTGATCGTTCACATCGCGGCATTTGATTGGCTGGGCACGCTCGCCACAACCGATGACCGCGCCGTTATTTTGGCGAAAGCCTTTTGGCCCGGCCCGCTGACTCTGGTGTTGCCGCGCTCAAAGACCTGCGCAGCCTCAAAACTCGTCAGCCCCAACCTCAAGACCATCGCCGTGCGGCAACCCAACCATCCCATCGCGACGCACTTGCTGAACGCCGTTGAACGACCATTGGCCGCACCAAGTGCAAATCTCTCCGGCCATGTCAGCCCGACGCTCGCCGCACATGTAGAGGCCGATTTCGGCGCAGCCTTAGACATCATCCTCGATGGCGGCCCGTGCCAAACGGGCCTGGAATCAACCGTACTTGATCTCTCCACAGCCACAGCGCGTCTGCTCAGACCGGGGGCCATCAGCGCCGCAGAGATCACCGCGCACATCGGCCCCATCGGCCCCTCCGCTCAAATGACCACAGCTGAGGATCTAAAATCGCCTGGCCAGTTGGAAAAACATTACGCCCCAAGCGTTCCGGTGCGTCTTGAGGCAGACGCCGCCGAGGCCGGTGAAGCGCTCATCGGATTTGGCAGCACCGCCAACGCTGACATCAACCTCAGCGCCGCGGGCGATTTGACCGAAGCCGCCGCAAACCTCTTTCACGCCCTGCGCAACCTGGATGACCCTACGCGCTTTTCCGGCATTGCCGTTGCCCCTATCCCAAAGGCAGGCATTGGTATTGCGATCAACGATCGCTTGCGGCGAGCCGCCCTTGGCCGCTAAAACAGGGGCCGTTAAAACTGCTGTAGACTCTAGAATACGTTCTCCATTCCCGCTTCAACGAAGGCCAACCCCGTGCCCCTTGATCAAACCTTTCTCGACCAAATCGCCGCCATCGTCGGCCCCAGTGGTTGCCTCACTTCTGACTCCGACATCGCACCGTATCTAGAAGAAGAGCGGGGTCTGTTTCAGGGCGCAACCAGCTTGGTCGTGCGCCCCGGCTCAACGGACGAAGTTGCCGCCGTGGTGAAAGTGTGTGCCGAGGCCGGCATCGGCATCGTCCCGCAGGGTGGCAACACAGGATTGTGCGGCGGCGGTGTGCCTGCCGAAAGCGGCGCAGAAATTGTCCTCGCACTGGGCCGCATGAATAAGATCCGCGACATCGACCCCACCAACTTCACCATGACCGTCGAAGCGGGCTGTATTCTGGCCGAGATACAAAACCAGGCCGACGACGTCGACTGTCTGTTCCCCCTCAGCCTGGGCGCGGAAGGCAGCTGTCAGATCGGCGGCAATCTGGCGACCAACGCTGGCGGTATTAACGTGCTGCGCTACGGCAATACCCGCGATTTGGTCCTGGGTTTGGAAGTGGTGCTGCCCGACGGTCGCATCTGGCATGGCCTGCGCGCGCTGGGCAAAGACAACACCGGTTACGCCCTGAAGCATCTGTTTGTCGGCTCTGAGGGGTCATTGGGTATTATCACCGCCGCCGTTCTAAAGCTTTTTCCGAAGCCAAAAGAAACCGAAACTGCCCTCTGTGCCCTCAGCACTTTGGACGACGTGACCAGCTTGCTCAATCGCGCCCGCGCCTTGTCGGGCGATGCCGTGACCGCCTTTGAACTGGTGCCACGTATCGGCCTGGAATTTTGCGCCAAGCATATCGACGGCATTTCCGATCCTCTGAGCGAACCCCATGACTGGTATACCTTGATCGAGTTCTCCACCTCGCGGCCCAATTCTAATGTGCGCGCGGCCTTTGAAGGGTTTTTGGAAGCCGCCTTTGAAGATGGCATTATTGTCGATGCGGTCATTGCTGAAAGTCAGGCCCAGGCCGAAAATCTCTGGCGCATGCGAGAATCCTTACCCGAAGCGCAAAAGCACGAAGGCGGCAGCATCAAGCACGATGTCTCCGTGCCCGTATCGCGCGTGCCGGAGTTCATTTCACGGGGCATGGCTGCGGTGCTAAAAACTTATCCTGGGGCGCGGCCTTGCCCGTTTGGTCATGTCGGCGACGGCAATGTGCATTTTAACGTCTCGCAACCCCTGGACATGGACAAAGACGCCTATCTGGCAGAATGGGAGGCCATGAACCGCATTGTTCACGACCTGGTGGTTGAGATGAATGGCTCGATTTCAGCCGAACACGGCATCGGTCGCCTCAAGGTCGGTGAGATGGAGCACTATAAGGACCCGGTTGAGCTGGATTTAATGAAAACCCTTAAAGCGGCGCTGGACCCCAAACGCACCATGAACCCGGGCAAGGTGGTCAACTAAGCCATTTCCAATCTAGCGGAGTCCGTGACCGCATCTGGCGCCAGCATTTTCCTCTGCGGCACCCTCTCATGCATCGTCGCTGGTGATGCAATAATGATACTGAGATATAAAATCAGCCCATAAACTGGGAACCTTTTGCCAATCATATCGTTCCCTATTGGCAAAGTGCTATATGATTGAAATCATGTACTTAAGGTACACCCCCGTGTACACAAGTTTGAATAGTCACAGCCCTTCCTATAAACTAAGGGTCGCATGCTAATTTCTCGCGTTTCAGGAGCTTAACAATATGTCTTCTACCCGTACGTTGATGGCCACCACAGCCATGATCGCCAGTCTCGCCTTTGGCGGCGCTTTGTTTGGCGGCCAGGCCATGGCAATTGAAGAAGGACCATACGTCGCAGGCGGTATTGGGCTCCACAAGCCACGCACCAACGACGTAACCATCGGTGGAACAGCAACCGAAGTTGATATCAAAAACGGTATCGTCGGTCTTGGTGCCGTCGGCTGGAAATGGGCCGAAGGCTTCAGAACAGAATTTGAGCTGGGTTATCGCGACGCCAATGTCGATACCGTTGGTCCGTTTGCCGCAAGTGGCAGCCAGGATACGATCACCACAATGGGCAATCTGTTGTTTGATATCGATACTGGCACAGATCTCACGGTTTCCATCGGCGCAGGCGTTGGCCTTGCCTGGACCGGGTGGGAAACAGTTTCAACATCAGCAACAGCCCCTGCCTTTTTCGATGGCAATGAGCGCGACTTTGCTTACCAGGGCATCGTCGGTGCATCTTTCCCGATCACAGAGCGTCTCGACTTCACTCTCGATTATCGCTACCTGAACTCGACCGGCCTGGACTACAGCGCAGTCCCCGCTGGCCTCACCGCTCTGGATCATGACAACCGCAGCCATAACATTGTTGTTGGTCTGCGTTTTGCGTTATGGGAACCAAAGCCTGAGCCGACACCGGTTGCACAACCCGCTCCGCCACCACCGGCCCCAGCGCCAGCGCCAGCCCCGATGCCTGAGCCCAAGGGTCCAGAAAAGTTCATCGTGTTCTTTGACTTTGATAAATCCAACCTGACCGGCATTGCCGCGAACATCGTCAACGATGCCGCAGCCTATGCCTCACGTGAGGGCTCTGCCCGCATCACCGCAACCGGCCACGCGGACCGTGCAGGTTCAACCGCCTACAACTTAGGATTGTCAGAACGTCGCGCTCAGGCTGTGAAAGCAGAACTGGTGCGCCGGGGTATTCCGGAAAATGAAATCGTCATCCTGTGGAAAGGTGAATCAGAAAACCTGGTCCCCACCAACGATGGTGTGCGCGAACCGCAAAACCGCCGCGTTGAAATCATCATCGACTAAACACCACACCCCACACGTGCTGGATTTTCCAGCACGTGTTGCGGGCCAGAAACCGTCACTGACTAAAACATGTTACTGGGCGGAATAATTCACTAAAGAAGCTTCAGGGTCGTCAGCAGGTGTTGACGCCTCTGCTGTACAGACCACAGGCTTTTGAACCAAAGGCAACATTGCCGTCCGCGCCACCTGCATCAACGAGCGCTTCGACTCACTCAACAGATCACGAAACAACCGTGCTGACTCCGCACAAAAAGCATCTGAGTCTTTGCTATGCCAGAGTGATGCCGCATTTGCCGCGTGCGTCACATGACTATCAAGCGCCCGTGCACCATTCCCGCCAGCCCGAAAATGCGCCACGAGATTTCGTCCCGAGCGACCGAGGTCGGACTCATACGCCTTCACAAAAGCATTGTAAGAAGTCCGCTGCCCGCAGGCCAAACCTGCAACCGTTAAGCGGCTTTGCAAGTCCCGCACGGTAAACGCGTCCACCGTGGCCGGATTTGCGCAGTTCATATCTGCGGCAAGCGTAGGCGGCGTGACCAGACTGCTGGCCAAAGCAACCGCGCCCAAGAGGCTCATTTTTTGTGCTCGTCTCATGGAATAGGTTCGCCTTCTTCAATCAGATGACCGCGTAACACTTCAGAACATATCTACCTTAGGCGGCGCGGCGAGGGAAGACTAAGGCATATTGCCCTAAAAATGCCACCCTGAAGACACAAAAATCGTCATAAGCTATTGAGCTTTCAAACAAATAACCGCGTCTCCAGTGTTTGCCGGATTGGCCATGCACCCTATACTTCGCGCATCATGACCGGCTTAACCCGCTATATCCTGCGTCACCTCGTTATTGGCACCCTGATCGTCACTGGCGTGCTGGTTTATATTTTGTGGCTGACCCAGTCGCTCGGCTTTATTGAATTGATCATCAACAAAGGACTCTCGATCGGCACGTGGCTGGAGATGACCCTGTTGCTGCTGCCCAATGTCGTCGTCATCATCCTGCCCATCGCGTTATTTCTCGTGGTGCTGTTTATCTACAATAAGATGACCCTGGACCGCGAATTGGTCGTCGCTCAAGCGGCCGGGATCAGCCAATGGGGATTGGCCAAACCTGCTGCCATTATGGCCGTTCTTGCCACGATTGTTGGATACGCCCTCACCTTGCACTATGGCCCCATGTCGATGCGCGCCTTCAAAGAGATTCAATGGACAGCGCGCAGCGATATGTCTCAAGTCATGTTGCGCGAAGGCACGTTCAATCAGGTGGGCAAAGGATTGACGGTGTATGTGCGCGAGCGCGGCCCCACCGGAGAACTACTGGGCATCCTGGTTCACGATCAACGGGACAACGACACCAGCATCACCCTCATGGCCGAAGATGGTGCCGTCATCTCAGGACCGAACGGCCCTCGTGTCAAACTGACCAAGGGCAGTCGCCAGGAAGTCACACCCGGTCGCGGCGATATTTCTCTCCTGTACTTTGACAATTACACGGTCGACTTGGGCCTGATTGAAACCACAGGCGATTCACGCTTTACCGACAACCGCGAACGCACAATCACAGAGCTGTTCACGCTTAGCGAAGAGGATGGCATCAAGCCACGTAATGTCCGGCGTCTCAGGGTCGAAGGCCACCAGCGCCTGACCAATCCGCTGTTCAATCTGTCCCTGACCGCGATTGCCCTGGCGTTCATCTTAACCGGCACCTTTAATCGCCAGGGCCAGGTTAAGCGAATCAGTGTTGCGATTATCTGCGTGGTGCTCGTTGAAGCTGCAAACCTCAGCGCCGCGAGCCTGGCCGCAAAAAACCTTTTGTTCGTACCTTTATTGTATATCGTGGCTTTGGTGCCCCTGATGATTGGCGTTCTTGTTCTCGCACCACATCGTTTACGCGCTTTGTTGCCCTTTTCATTGCGTCCACACCCTGGTTCCGTCTAAAGCCTTCTGCATGATTTTGTTTTCCACCCTTAGGCACCGAATTTCGCAGCCCCCGGCTTTCTGCTCGCGGCTGAGGCAAGCCCTGCTGATTTCGGTCTTTTCTGTTCCGGGACTATCTGTCTCAGTGCTGTCTGCCACCGCAACGTTCATAGCATCCCCGGCGCAAGCGCAGACCCCGGCGCCAGCCCAAAACCAAGACGACGAAACGTTGCTCCTGGCCAATGAAATGCGGTTTGACGAAAACACCAACATCGTGACCGCCATTGGCAACGTTGAAATTGAACGGGATGGCCGCATCCTGCTGGCAGATCAAGTAACCTATGATCAAGATGCCGATCTGGTCACCGCCAAAGGCAACGTCTCCATTGTTGATACCAATGGCACGGTGATGTTCCTCGATGAAGCCCAGATCAGCGGCGATTTAAAAGAAGGCTTCGCCCGGGAAGTCCAGGTGCTTCTGGCCGATAACTCGCGTATGGCCGCACGCCTCATACGGCGCCAGGATGGCAACGTCAATGAATTACGCAATGCGGTGTACACCGCCTGCGACTTGAATTGCGACGGCGAGCCAGTCTGGCAAATCAAGGCCCGCAAAGTCATCCACGATCAGGATGATCAGATGATGACCTACAACGACGCCTGGATCGAACTGTTGGGTGTTCCTGTTTTTTACAGTCCTTACCTCGCCCACCCCGATCCAACCGCTGACCGGAAGTCCGGTCTCCTGGCCCCATCCATTGGCGGCGGCAGCAACTTAGGCTTCTCTTACGCGCAACCCTATTACTGGAGCATTGCACCGGACAAAGACGCAACCCTGACGCCGCTCTACACGTCTTCGGCAGGGCGCGGGGCAACAGGCGAATACCGGCAGCTGTTTTCTGAAGGAGAATTCAGAGTCTTCGGCAGCGTCGTGGCCGATGATGACGACAACCCGAAAGACTTCCGTGGACATCTGAGGGCCCGCGCGCGCTGGGATATTGATGAACGCTGGCGCACCGGGGCTGACGTCCACCTTGCCTCAGACGACACCTATTTAAGGCGCTACGACTTTGACGCTCCAACCTGGCTGACCACCAATGCATTCGCCGAACGCTTCGGCACGCAGTCTTACTTTGCAGTCAATGCCTACCACTTCCAGAGACAACGCCGCACCACCGCTGCCGGCTCAACACCGCTGGTGGCCCCGTTGATCGACTACAGCTTTGTTGGCAAGCCGGTACGCGGTGGCGGCTACTTCACCGCAGATGCCAGCGCCTTAGCCATTTACCGCGACAACGGCAGCGACCAAACCAGACTCTCAACCACCCTGGGCTGGAACGTGCCGTACATCGGCGAGATGGGCGACATGTACACGCTGCGGGCCACCGTGCGCGGCGATGGGTATTACGTCAGAGATGTCACCGACCCGATCACCGGCGGCACATTTACCGGGTTTGAAGGACGGGCGATTCCACAACTGTCAGTGGAGTGGCGTTATCCGCTGGTTAAATCCGGCTCCTTCCTTACGCAAACCCTGGAACCCATTGTCCAGGGCGTGGTCAGCCCCATTGGACAAAATCCCGACACCATTCCCAACGAAGACAGCCGTGACTTCGAGTTTGATGACACCAACCTGTTCTCAGAGCAGCGGTTCTCCGGTTATGATAGGGTCGAAGGCGGCGCGCGAATCAACTATGGTCTGCGATGGTCCGCCTTTGGCGCGACCGGCAAATCATTAGATGTCATGCTGGGCCAAAGCTATCGCTTCCACGAAGATGAAACCTTTGCTTTGGAATCAGGTTTGCGCGACCGGTTCTCAGATTATGTGGGGCGGATCACCTTCCGCCCGGCAAACTATCTCAATCTGTCTTACCGCTTCCGTCTTGATCAAGATGACTTCAGCACGGAACGCAGCGAGGTCAGCGCTGTGGCCGGCAATGATCTGTTCCGGCTTGGCACCAACTATATTTATATCAAGCAAAGCGATCCTTTGACGCCTGAGTTTGGCGATCGCGAAGAACTCTATGCCTTCTTCGACACCCGCCTGTCTAAATTCTGGTCGTTGAGAGGAACCCACCGCGAAGACCTTGGCCCAGGCGGCGGCTCGATCCGCTCCTCCATTGGCATTGAGTACGAAGATGACTGCTTTGTGTTTGGCCTCGACATTGCCGATGACAATACTGAAGACCGCGATTTCCAGAGCGGCTTCTCGGTCATCTTACGCTTCACTCTGAAGACCATCGGCGAGGTCCGGTTGTCTTCCAGCGTGGGTGTCGATCAGTAAGCGTTGTTATGCGGCAGCGGCAAGCTCACCCCGCGCCTGGCGGATGATTTTCACCGACGACTGCAAAAACAACGCGGCCATCGCTGCGGCAACAATCAGATCCGGCCATGGGGAAGCCGTCCAGATCACCAAGCCAGCCGCACAAATCACCGCCACGTTGCCAATGGCGTCGTTGCGCGTACACAGCCAAACGGATTGAACATTGGCATCACCGTTGCGGAACTTCAGAAGAATAAGCGCGCTGATAAGATTGGCTGCCAACGCCAGGCCGCCAATAAGCCCCATCGCTTCGCCATCTGGGCTGCCTTGAATAATCACGCGATACGCAGTTATTGCCAGCACTATCAGGCCCATTGCGCCGAGGCTTACACCTTTGATAAACGCCGTGCGCGCCCGCACGGTCAGGGATTTTCCGACGGCCCACAAACTGATCGCATAGGTGAGTGTATCCCCCAGAAAATCCAGAGCATCAGCCTTAAGGGCCTGCGACATGGCGGCAAAACCGACTGTGGCCTCAATCCCGAACATCGCTCCGTTGATGAGAATAACCGCGATCAGCGCATTGCGGTACGGCACCGAGCTGCCGTCAAATCCAACGTCATCATCGTCACAGCAGCCGCTCATACTCAGCCTCTCATTCTCCTGGCTCTCACAGTAAATACTTAAGCTCTTTAACTTTCTGCGCTGGCCATCAGCAACTGCACCATGCCGTTGAGTTGTGGCACCAGGCGCTGGGCGGCGACCAAGTCATTGCGCTCATACGCCTGATGCAGGCGGTCACTCAAGCTCAGAATTTGGTTAAGGCTTGAGGTGTAGCGCATCTGATTGGGCTTGGGCACATCCTTGTTAAACCGTTTCAGCCCCTCCGCAACCGCGTGCAGTTGATCCGACAAGTCGTGCAGCGCCTCCAAATTTTCTGCCTTCACAGCCGCCTTGATTTCAGCCGCAACCATTTCCAGCTGAGACCAGCCTTCATCCAGGGACATAAAATCAACCTTGTGGTTATGGTTGTGACTGTGCGTGGGTTGCGCCACAGCAGGAGCGGTAAACATCAAAGCCACGAGAAGTGTGATTGCATATTTCATTTTTGTTTTCCTTCTATTCAGCGGGAACGGCGGCCATATGACCGGGTAATCTTTTTGCAACAGCTTTGCGGCCAAAGGTCCAAAACACCAGAGGCCGCAGGGTGAGATCCAAGAGGGTAGACGACAGAAGACCAGAAAAAATAACCACGGCGACCGGATGCAAAATCTCGCGACCTGGTTCGTCCGGCGTCAGCAATATAGGCACCAGCGCCAAAATGGCGGTCAATGCCGTCATCAGCACCGGAATGATTCTTTCCTGGGTGCCACGGGTGATCATCGCCGTGTCAAACGCGGCGCCTTCCTCGCGCATTAAATACAAATAGTGATTGATCATCAAAATACCGTTACGGGCGGCGATGCCGGTCAACGTAATGAAGCCGATCACCGTGGCGATGGACAACACACCGCCGGTCGCCCACACCCCAATCACCGCCCCCACAAACGCCAGTGGCACCGACAACATAACCTGGATGGCAAAGTTGATGCTGCCGAGATGCGCGTAGAGCACCAGGAACATGCCGAGAAACGCCAACCCCGCCAACAGCACGATGGCGTTCAAGGCCGCTGACTGACTCTCATATTCGCCGCCGTACACCACAAAGTACCCGGAGGGAATTTCCACATCCGCGTTGATACGGCCTTGAATGTCTTGCACCACACTCACCAGATCCCGGCCCGCCACATTGGCCTGCACGATGATGCGTCGCTGGCTGTTCTCGCGATTGATGACGTTCGCGCCCAGCGCTTCGTCTATTGAAGCTAACAACTCCAGAGGCACATACCCACCCTCGGCCACTTCAATTGGCAACGCCCGAATAGAGTCTTCCGAAGCGCGCGTTTCATCATCAAAGCGGGCGATCAGATCATAGGTCCGGATGCCGTCAATCACCTGACCCATGGTTCTGCCGTTCAGCGCCAACTCGGTGTAGTCGGCCACATCGGCCACCGTCAGACCCCGGTTGAGAATTTGCTCACGATCGACGCGAATATGCAGTTGCCCCGTCAGCACCTGCTGCTCGACACTGAGATCCACGATGCCTTCTACGGTTTCCACCTCGGCTTCGACCAACCGCGCCAACCGTCGCAACTCGGCCATATCATCGCCAAAAATTTTCAGGGCAATTTGCGCCCGCACCCCTGAGAGGGCGTGATCAATACGATGCGACAGAGGCTGACCAATATTGGTCAGCACACCGGGGATTTGCTCCATCCGGGTACGAATGTCTTCAATGATCTCCTCGCGGGCGCGGTCCGAGGGCTGCAAAAAGAACTCCAGCTCAGACACATTGATGCTCTCCGCGTGCTCATCATTTTCGGCACGGCCAGACCGGCGGCCCACCTTAATGACTTCCGGCACCTCCAACACCAGACGTTCCGCCGTCGCCGCGATGCGATTGGACTCCGCCAATGCGGTTCCCGGCGCCATCACCACCGACACATTCAGCGCACCTTCGTTGAACTCGGGCAGAAAGGCTTGACCAAATTCACTGGTCAACCACACACCAAAGCCCAGCAACACGGCAAACACCGCGAACACCCCATAGCGCAGTGGCAGCAATACTCTCAAAATTTGCGCCTGCACCCACTTGATGCCCCGCACCACCAGGCCGTCTTTTTCCGCGTCCATCTGTTTCATCCGCGGCAGCAGGTAGGCACACAACGCCGGGGTTGCGGTCAGAAAGACGATCAGCGACGCGCCAATAGAGGTCACATACGCGATCCCCAGTGGCGTAAAGATGCGTCCTTCAACGCCCGACAAGGCAAACAGCGGCAGGAACACGAGGATCACAATAAAGGTCGCAAAGATAATCGGATCGCGCACCTCCTGGGTGGCCTCACGCACCACAACCAGCGGATCTTTCGGTTCCCCCTTCTGCCGGTTTTGCCGTAAACGCCGATAGGTGTTTTCCACGCCGACAATGGCATCATCGACCAATTGCCCGATGGCAATGGCGATGCCACCGAGAGTCATGGTGTTGATGGACAGGCCCAGGGCCTGAAATACCATCAGTGTGAGCACCAGCGACAGCGGGATGGCCGTCAAGGTAATCAACGTTGTGCGCACATTCAGCAGAAACAGAAACAGCACGATGGCCACCAAAATCGCGCCATCGCGCAACGCCTCTTCAACGTTTGCCACCGCTGTTTCAATAAACTTACTTTGGCTGAAAATGTCGTCATGCAACGTCACATCCTGAGGCAATGTCTCCTGTATGGCCACCAACTCGGCCTTAATGGCAGACACCAGAGTCACCGTATCTGCGTCGGGCTGTTTCTGGATCGACAAAATCACGCCCGGTGACGCATTAATGGACGCATCCCCGCGCGGCGCCATTGGCCCGCCCAGTTTTACTTCGGCGATTTGACCTATGGTCACCCGCCGCGCGGCGCTGCCGGGAATTGGCACTAGGGTGTTGGCAATTTCATCAACCGTTTGCGCCCGGCCCAGCACTCTGATCAGACCTTCCGTGTAGTCCGTCAGCAAAAAGCCCCCGGTGGCATTGAGATTGGTTTCGTCCAACGCTTCTAAAACCGAAGAGAGTGGCACGCGATGAAACACCAGACGCTCTGGATCAATCAGCACCTGGAACTGCTGTAACTGCCCGCCCACCACAGTGATCTGCGCAATCCCGGGAATGGCCAGCAGCCGTTGGCGAATGTCCCACTCCGCCAGCGTGCGCAGCTCCATGGGACCGGTAACAGTTTCGCCGGTGACAGTTTCGCCGGTGACAGTTTCACTGGTCACCCCAATCGCCATGATGTTGCCCATGATCGAGGTGATCGGCCCCAGCGTTGGATTCACCCGCCCGTAAATTGCCTCGCGGGCCTGGCTGAGTTTTTCCGACACAATTTGCCGCGCCACATAGATGTCCATGTCCCAGTCAAACTCGACCCAGACAATCGACAGGCCAATGGACGAGGCCGAGCGCACCCGCACCACACCATTGGCCCCATACACAGACGCCTCAATGGGCCGGGTCACCAACGTTTCCACCTCTTCCGGGGACAACCCTTGGGACTCCGTAAAGATTGTCACCGTGGGACGATTGAGATCAGGCAACACATCAATCGGCAGGCTTTGCATCGCCAAGCCGCCGTAGACAAAACTGAGGGCGATCACCGCCACCACCAGCAGGCGATGGCGGATCGACAGCGAGATAATAGAATTCAACATCCCCCCGGCCTCAGTGACTGTGGCCGGCGTGGGGATCGGTCGGCAACCCGGCAGAGCCTTCGCCCATGTATTGCAGTTGGTAATGCCCCTGCACCACAACCTCTTCGCCGGGGAACACCCCTTCCAGGATTTCCGTATCCGCGCCGCTGACCAGGCCCTCAATGACTGCGCGGCGTTCAAAGTCATCGCCAATGCGAACAAACACGAAGCGATCTCCCAATCCGCCCAACACCGCCCGGCGGGGAATCACAATACCGGGCGTCGCCTCACCCACCGCCACAGACATCCGGCCCATCATGCCGGGGTAGAGCCTGCCGTCCAGATTATCGATCTCCGCATGCACCGTGAACAAGCCGGTGCCGTCTTCGCGCGCCATATACACCCGCGCCACTTCCGCCACCAAAGGTGTGCCGGGTAACGCATCAAGATACACGGTGGCGGTCTGCCCTGCTTTGATGCGCGTGATATCCGGACTTTCCATCATCGTGCCGTGTAACAGCATGCGTGACAGATCGGAGATTTCAAACAACACAGATGTCGCCTCAACGGTCTGGCCGATCCGCGCCGATTGCGCCGACACCACACCGGAAATAGGCGCAGACAACGTCAACGTGCTCGCCCCGGCAATGATCGGCTCAACCACGACCAAACGCTGGTTTACGGTTACTTGGTCGCCCAGAGTTGCGCGCACGTCGCGAATTTGACCCTCAAAGCGAGGACTCACATTTGCCTGCCGCTCGGGCAGCGCCTCCACAGAACTGATCAGTGTGACCGTTTCTTGCAAGGGGCGAATGTCTGCCGTCGCCGTGGCAATGCCCAGATTAGCCATTTGCACGGCGGTCAGAGTCAGCGGCCCACCAGCCTCGTCTGCATGATCGTGGTCATCGTGATCGTCATGATCGTCATGATCGTCATGATCGTCGTGATCGTCGTGATCGTCGTGATCATGCTGCTCTTGCGCGAACGCCGAGGTCATCACTGGCAGTGTGGCCATAACCAGCACGGCTAACATCAGACTCATCGTTTTGAAGAAAAATTTGGTCATTTAATTCACCTGTTCAATCTTGCCGCCGATGGCCCGCTCCAGGGCGACGCGGGCGTTCAAAGCGTCGATGACGGTTGCAATGGCATCGTCTTCCGCATCCAGCAGCGAGGCCTGAACTTGCCACAATCCCAGCAGGTTCGTTTGCCCCTGGTCGTACATGGCGCGGACGTCTTGATAGGTTTTGCGATAGGCCGGAACAATGCGGGTGTTGTAGGCCGTTGCCCGCGCGTCCAGCAATTCAAGCTGCCGGTACAAGCCCGTCACCAGGGCTTCCCGCGCCCCACCATTCAATCTCGCTAAATCTTGCCGGGCGTCCTGCACAGCAGATTTTGCGCGGGCCACATTGGCCGCGTTGGTGTTCCATAAGGGAATCTCCACGGCGACACCAACACCCCACACCCGGTCGGCGCCGCCGGGATCTATTTCATAATTAGCCCGCGGCGTGATCAATGGCAGGCGGTCTTTCTCGGCGACCGACAACCGCGCTTCGTTGACGGTAATCCGCGCCCGTGCCAAGCGGGCGCCAAAGTCGTTCTGTGCGGCAAACGCAAGAACCTGAGTGAGCGGCGGCAAAGGAGACGGCGCAGCAGCAGACGTCACCAGCGCACGTCCGTCGCCGCCCGTCTCAAAGGCCAGTTGCGCTTCCAACACCGCCCGTTCCGCTGCATGCAGCGTCGCGTCTTCGGCCCGGCGCAGGGCCTCCGGCAAAAACACGTTGAGTTGAACCGTTGGCACATTTTGCTGCTGAGCAATGCGCTCAATCTGATCGGTGATGTCTTTGGCTTCATCCGCCGCCTGACGGGCCATGGCTTCGCGTGACTGGGCCGCCCAATGGGCGAGATACAATTCCGTCACACGGTTGACCAGATCAAACAGTCCGGCTTCTTGTTCAACCGTGGCCGTTTGTCGGATGGCCGCCGCATACAACGGGCGCAGTTTAAAATCAGAGAACCGCAGTGGCTGGCTGATTTCAAACTCAATGCCAGCGCCAGCGCCCTTATCAGAATACCGGGCCAACACGCCAACTTCCGGGTTGGCTTTGGTTTCCACCTCAATCGCATCGGCCAGCCGCAGGGCCAGATCACGATCCAATTGTGCCACCTGCCCACTGTTGTGCAGCGCCTGGGCAATCACATCCGACAACGTCACGGGTGTTTGCGCCAATGCCGGCAGTGCAGCCGTCCCTAAAACACAGGCCACCCCGGTCGCGAGACTCAATCGCCGGACGGTCTGCGCTAAAATATTTTTCCTGGTCATGAACATGACCCCTCTATCTCTCATTCTCATCACACGCGCGGCTCGACGCCACACGCACCAGACCGACATGCACACGCAGGTCAGCTGTTATTAGAATGTCAGGACGAACTGACTGTGATTAGGCGATGGGGGGCTTAAAGGCCGGTGACACGCGCACAGCCGACAGAGCCGTAACGCGATCAGGCAGAGGCAGAGACATCCCCTTCGGGACAGAGAATGCGGCATCAATCATCAGAGCCGCAAAAGCAACATGACAATGATCACAGGTGTAGGGGTCGGCTTCAGCCGCATCATGAGAGATTGATTGCCCACTCTCATCTGCGACACTGGCCATAATACTGTGATCATCGGCGTCACAATGGTGATGGGTTAAATCAATGCCCAAGCCATCCGCCACCGCACTGGTAAGCGGCGGAGAAATCAGCAGGGCTGCCAAAAGACAGAACCACACTGCCCGGATATGCCGTCGAGTTGCCATATTTTGGACCCTACCATCATCTCAAACGTTGATCTAGTGAGTTAGGAAATAGAGCGTTACCGAATCAGACCTCACTAAGACCGGAACACAAAAGCTAAAATAAAAAGGACGACAGATTGCTGACACGCCTCAAAAGACTATTCACAAGAACACCTCCACCCGTCGCGCTTGGCGCGTATCACTCAAATTTTGGCGGTCTTTGGATAGACCGTAAAAACGCATCCCTGGAACTAACACGCCGCGCGCTCATTGAAGAGGTTTTGCCAATTACCCGACAGGCCGTCGCCCATTTTATGTCCAAGGGCTACGCCATCCTCCCTCGCGCGGTCCCCGAGGCCGTTGCCAATGACCTGACAGAGGTGATCACCGCTGCCTATGCCGAAGGGGATTCGCGCCTGCGCTATCACACCGACGGGGCAGAACACCATTTGCTAGAAGCCGGCACGGACCCGAAAGGCAAGAGCCTTGTTGAAGCCCATGCGGTTCTGCCCGAGGTACGCCGGGCGCTCAGCGCCCCAGCAATTTTGGAATTTCTGTCCACGATTTTTGATGAAACGCCTGTCCTCACCCAATCCCTGATCTTTCAAACCGGCTCTGAACAAGGTTTTCATCAGGATCCCGCTTTTGTTGTGTATGACAAACCTTTGTCCATGGCCGCCTGCTGGGTCGCGTTGGAAGACATTAAAGTGGGCTCCGGCGAACTCCGCTATCTGGTGAACAGTCACCGCCTGCCGGATTACGTCTTTTCCAATGGACGGCGGGACTCTCACGGCACATCCCCGGCGGAAGTGGAGTCTTTCCTGGCGTGGTTGATCACCCAGGCGCAACAGCGCGGCTTTAAACAAGAGACTTTTTTGGCCAAAAAAGGCGATGTCCTGATCTGGCACGCAGATCTGGTGCATGGCGACTGTCAGGTCACTGATCACGAGGCCACACGTCGTAGTCTGGTCGGGCATTTTTGCCCCGCGTCCGTTTATCCGCAATACGAGGGCGCCAAAAACCGCCGCCAAGACGGAGACCTGACCTACTCGAATTATATATACAACTTTAACAATCCAGCCGATCCGTCCAATAGAGCGCGCTAAACCGCTGATGCTGAACGCCGAATCCTGGACTCATGTGTCAACCAAGGATGCCCAAACACAGGTTTTCCAGGACAGATATTGCGGACTGGAATGGCTTGGCAGAGGTGAGTATGGTACGCAGCGCAGTGTAAAGCATGGGAACGCCTTTTCCTTAAGGTTTCCCGTAAGACTAAACCTCCAACCCATCTACAGGAGCCCGGGTGCGGAACATGAACCGCCTTCTTGTCAATTCAATCCGTAAAGCGGCAGCCCTAACAGTTGCCAGAGCCGCAGCGCTTAAAGTCGCGCTGCTGGCCGGCCTTTTGGCGTTCGGTGGCCCAACGCCTGTGGCCGCCCAACAAGAAGCCATGAGAATTGCGGCCGTGGTCAACGAAGACGTCATCTCCCTGTTTGACGTTCAGTCCCGCATTCAACTGTTTCTGATCACCTCTGGTATTGAAGACACCATTGAGATCCGCCAACGCCTGCTGCCTCAGGTGATGAATGCCCTGATCGAAGAGAAACTGAAACTTCAGGAAGCCCGGCGCGAGGAAATAGAGGCAACTGAACAGGACGTTCTGGCCGCGGTTCAATTGATTGAACAGAACAATGGCATGCAGCCCGGTGCCTTTAGCGCCATGCTCAACGAGCAGGGCATCGACCCCGGCACATTTTATGCCCAGGTGGAAGCCGATGTGGTGTGGCTGCGCGTGGTGCGTGAAGTCCTGGCCCGCGACATCTCCGTCTCCGAGGAAGAAGTGCAGGCCGTGATCGACCGCCTCATCGCCAATCAGGGCAAACCGGAATATCTGCTGGGCGAAATCTTTCTACCCATCGGGCTTGGTTCCCGGGAAGCCGACGTGCTCGATCTGGCGCAACGCCTTTCTGAACAAGCCCGCACGGGCACCCCGTTTCCGGCCTTAGCCCAACAGTTCTCCCAGAGCCCGACCGCAGCGGTCGGGGGCGACCTCGGCTGGATCACAACCGGTGAACTAGAGCCGGAATTGGACCGGGCCCTGGTGCGGATGAACCCGGGCGAGTTTTCCGATCCTATTCGCACGGTCTCGGGCTTTACCATTCTGGCCCTGCGTGACGAACGCGCCACGGCGGAAGCGTCTCCGCTGATGGCGGCTGTCACCCTCAGCCAAGTGTATCTGCCGACGGTCGGGCGGACGGCGCTCTCAGAACAACGCATCGATCAACTCTCCACAGCCCTGCAAACCCAAGTCTCCAGTTGCGACCAGATGAACAATTGGGCGACCGAAATTGGCGGCCCGGGCTCTGGCCCGGTTGATCTCATCCGCATCGGCGGCTTGCCGGAAGCCGTGCGCGATACGGTCTTAGACTTGCCCACCGGCAGGGTCAGTCCGCCGGTTGACGTCGCCGGGGCAAAGCTGTTCGTCATGATCTGTGAGCGGGAGGAAGATTCAGGATTGCCCTCACCAAACCAAGTCTACAGCCGTTTGGAAAACGAAAAGCTGGACACAATCTCACGTCAGCGATTGCGTGATCTCCGCCGCCAGGCGCTGATCGACGTTCGACTGTAATGTCCGCACCGGCCTCACCGGTTGCGCCCATACAGAGTGCGGCCCTCCCGCCGGCTCTCCCGGCCCCCCTCCCAATCGTAATAACCATGGGGGATCCCGCAGGGATTGGCGGCGACATCGTTCTCAAAGCCTGGGCAGAGCATCGTGAAGCGCTGCCGCCGTTTTTTGTCATTGATGATCCCGGTCGCCTCAGCGCCATTGCCCTTCAGCTCAAACTGGACTGCGCCATCCAAACCATTGCACGCCCGGTAGACGCTCTGGAGCATTTTGCTCGCGCTCTGCCCGTGCTGGCTGTTGACCCACCCCTTGCGACCCCGGCCACGCCCGGTACACCTGACCCTGGCAATACCGCCGCGATCATCGGCGCCATCGATCAAGCCGTGCAGTTGGTGCAAACCGGTCAAGCCTTGGCCATAGTCACCAACCCCATTCACAAAGCCAGTCTTCAAAATGCCGGATTCACCCACCCGGGTCATACGGAATATCTGGGGCATCTGGCCGGACCGGGCTATGACCCGGTGATGATGCTGGCCAGCGCAACGGTTGTGGGTGGACTGCGCGTTGTGCCCGTCACCATTCACATAGCCCATAAAGAGGCTGCGCACGCGCTGACCTCTGAAGCAATCATCAGCAATGGGCTGATCACAGCGCAGGCTTTACGCACGGATTTTGGGATAGAAACCCCACGCTTGGCTGTTGCAGCCCTCAACCCACACGCTGGGGAAGACGGCAAGTTTGGTGATGAAGAACAACGGATTATCGCACCTGCGGTCACAGCTTTGATTGAGCAGGGCCTCAACGCCATTGGCCCATTGCCGGCCGACACCTTATTTCATCGCGATGCCCGGGAGTCCTTCGATGCGGTCCTGTGCATGTATCACGATCAGGCCCTGATCCCCCTCAAGACCCTGGATTTCTATGGCGGCGTCAACGTCACACTGGGTTTGCCGTTTGTCCGCACCTCGCCCGACCACGGCACGGCTTTCGACTTGGCGGGCACCGGCAAAGCGCGCTGCGATAGTTTGGTGGCCGCTATACGTATGGCACAGAAAATTGCAGCACACCGCAGCACCGCAGACAGCAAAGCATAACCAGTGCCGCCACCCTTGCACCCACTCCCACCGTTGCGTGATGTCATCCGGGATCACGATCTGTCGGCCCGCAAAGGGCTCGGCCAGCACTTTCTGTTCGATCTCAACTTAACCGCGCGCATTGCCCGCGTGGCAGGGGATATCACCGAAGGCACCACCATCGAAATTGGCCCCGGTCCCGGCGGCCTGACCCGCGCCCTGCTGGAACAAGGCGCACAGGTGATCGCCATTGAGAAAGACCGCCGCTGCCTGGCCGCGCTGGCAGACGTCGCGGCGGCTTGGCCTGGGAAGTTGGATATTCAGGAACACGACGCACTTAAAGTTCAGGTTGAAACATTGGGGTCTGCTCCCCGGCGCATTGTCGCCAATCTGCCCTACAATATCGGCACCGAACTCCTGGTGCGCTGGCTGACAAAGCCCGAAGCCTTCACCTCGATCACGGTTATGGTTCAAAAAGAAGTGGCTGAGCGCATTGCCGCAGGCCCGGGCTCAAAGACCTATGGGCGATTGTCTATTCTGGCAGGCTGGCGCTGGGCCTCGAAACTGATGTTGGACATACCCCCGCAAGCCTTTGTGCCGCCGCCGCGGGTGGACTCGACCGTGATTCACATCACCCCGTTGTCGCAGCCGGTCGCCGACGCCAACCCGGATACGCTCTCGCGGGTCACCGCCGCCACCTTTGGCCAGCGCCGCAAGATGCTACGCTCCAGCCTTAAAACCCTCGGCAATGCAGAAGCTCTATGTGACGCCGTCGGTCTCGACCCGACGCTGAGGCCCGAGCAAGTGTCTGTGAAAGATTTTTGCGCCCTGGCCCGGGCCGTGGAGGCCACTGAGGCAAAAGCGGAAACGTGATCGCGTCAGGCAGATCCGGTCTTAAGTGCCCTGAGTGAGTGTGTTGAACACCCGACGGATGTAAGCTTGGCTGTCGAAGGTGCGCGCCACCGCGGCCTCTTCGTCTGGCACCCAAGCGTCGACCCCGCCTTCGGGAATCGCCTGACGCTCCACCAAAACCCGTTCCAGGGCATCCAACCGGGCGCGCGTGGCCCCGAGTTCATTGGTGAGAGCAATAATCATATCCCACTGCGCATCTGTCACCGGGTCCCCCATAAAGACAGGGCGGGGGGTGCGAGAGGCGGTACTCTCATCAACGGCGCTTTGCTCAACTTTGGTTTGCTCAACGGTGGTTTGCGAGTTGATGTGCGAAGATGTTGGGTGATGGTTCATTTTACGCCTCCGATGACAGTCCAGTTGCCGGTTCGGCCATAGTCTTCAAACTTGCCAGGAGTCTGAGCGTCTGTGGTCCATGGCACGGCAGAGATAGACCCCGTGAAGACGTCATCAGACGCAAAACCCGCATCGGTCATTTCTTTATGCAAGTTGAGTTGATGTAACTCGCTCCAGAAGGATTCGTTATTGTGGCGTCCGTCCCAGTCGCGCAACACTTGCTCAAACAGAGGCTTACCATCATAGCCGGGTTGTTCGGCGTGAAGGGTCAAGCCACCCGGAGCGGTGTGCGCCCGCGCGGTGCGGAAGATCGCCCGTAGGCCATCCAAGCTGGTTTCATGCAAAACAATGCAGGTATAAACGACGTCCGCTGTGCCGAGATCGTCCGGGAGCTGTTCGATATTGGCCTGAATAAATTTCACGTTGGACACACCCATCGCGGCAGCGCGTGCCGCTGCATAGCGCAACATTGGAGCGCCGGCGTCGAAGGCAATGACTTCAGCCTCTGGAAACGCTTGAGCGACAGCAACCGTGTTCAGTCCAGCGCCACAGCCCAGATCAAAGATGCGTGTGGGTTTCACATCAGGATAGTGGTCTTTCAACCAGGCGCTTAACGCGCGGCCAGCACCGTCAGAGTTGGGACCCGAGCGTCCGGGCACCGTCGAGTACAGACCAGCCTCATACGAGGCCCCCGCGCTTGCATCACCGGGAACACGATCAGTAACGTAACCGCCTGGCATCAAATGGGCATGCACCTCTGTCAGGTACGCAGGCATTTTCAAATCTGGGTCCAATTCAAGATTACCCGCAGACTCTGAGAGCGAAGAACAAACCGCCGCGTGTTCCGTGCGTTGCGGCACGAGGGCGTCGGTCAGCAGTTTTTGCCGTTGCTCCATGGCCCCGCGGCGTAGACGGCTCCACGCGGGATACAGCAATCCCTCTTCCAGCACCTCACGCGCCTCGTCACGGGTTTCCGGAGCACGGCCATGCTTAGCCACAAAATCTTCAACGCCTTTTTTTTCATAGTCGGCCTGCATGCGCGGCACCAGGGCTTGCGACAGGAAATGGTTGAGATGTGCAATACCATCGAGACGGGCGCGATCATCGTGCTGCAAACTGGGCAGAGCGCCATGGCGGCCAATGGTATCCCATGGCTGCGGTAACGTCCCGACATCCACTTGAGCAAGCGGAGGGTTATTATGGCCTGACACGGCCCGAGTTGGGGAAGGGTTAGGGACTGTGGACATGAAATGACTCCCGTAAGAAAAGGACTGAAGTCAACTTAGGGGGTTTCATAATTCAGAAAAATCAGGATTATACTGTTCTATCATCCTTTAATTCCTGATGAAATAATGAGCACCAATCCATGGGCACCAATCTCAGACGCCTCGACCTGACCCAGCTGGACTATCTCCGCCATGTCGAGCGCGCTGGCGGCGTAACTGCCGCCGCCACGGCCTTGAATGTCGCCCCGCAAACCATCAGTGGACAGATTCAGGTGTTAGAACAGCGCCTCGGCCAACCGTTGTTGGAGCGCGTTGGACGCGGCGTACAACTGACCGACGCTGGCCGCATGGTGTTGGAATACGGCGCGGACATGCTGAAGTGTGGCGAAGATCTCCTGCAGGCCCTTGAAGCAACAGACGGCCACGGCCCCGCGCGGTTTGCCGTGGGCGTGGGAGAATTGGTTCCCAAGCTGGTCGTGCGCCGCCTGCTGCGTCCCGTGACTGAGATGACACCCATGCCGCAACTGGTCTGCCGCGAGGGGTCAGAGGATAGTCTGATAAAAGAGTTGGTGGCACGCCGCCTGGATGCCTTGATCTTAAGTAGCGCCACTCCGCCCGACCTCGGGCTAGAGAACATGTTACTGGCTAAATCCGATGTCAGCGCCTATGGCGTGCCAGTCCTGGCCAAACGCTACCGGCAGACGTTTCCAAAATCCTTGCAGGGCGCGCCAATGCTATTACCCACCCAAGGCGTCGATGCGCGCCGATTGGTCGATACCTGGTTTGCCTCCCGCGACATTGTGCCGCATGTCGTAGGCGAGTTCGACGACGCAGCGTTGCGTGAAGTGTTCGGAGCCGCCGGAACCGGGTTGTTCCTCGCGCCGTCACTGGTTGCAGAGGAGTTGAAGGCTTTATATGGCGTCGAACACGTCGGCCTGTTTAAGGATCTGGTCGCACGCTACTTCCTGGTTTCACCGCCCCGTAAACGGCGACTGCCTGCGGAGACAGCTATCCGTTCTGCCTCACACGCGGACGCAAACAATGAGTAACGTCTAAATACAGAGCTGCTGAACGAGGTTCAAAAATTTTCGTTCACCAGTGACGAGTCAGAGGATTCTGATGGAGAGTCAACCGGTTACACGGACTCTCTCAGCCGTACTCGTTTCAAAAATGCGTAACCCTCTGACTCACAAGGAAAAGTACCTTCAAAAACCAACGTGCATGGGCTTGTTCGGTAGGATCAAGCCAACACAAAAAATATCGCGTTGCGAAGATGCGCTCCCTATTGAGGCTCGTCTGCTAAGAAGTCCGCAATCGGCGGCACAATCAAATCCGGCGCTTCCAGGCTTGGGAAATGCCCGGTGAGCGGCAACTCATGAATGGTTTTCGGCGCCTGAGTCATGCGGCTCGTCAGTTCCTCAAGTTGCTGCGGCGGCAGCACCGGATCATTCATCGCCCAGATCACTAGGGTCGGTGTTGTCACGGCCCCCAGATTTCGGTTGGCCTGATCAGGCGAGAAATTGGCGGGGATGAGAGGCCGCGCCAGAGGCTCACGCACCCGCCGGTTTTGGTCATACATCATCGTAATGAGATCATCGCCCAAACGTTCAGGCTGGCCCCACAGGTACGTGTAGTAAGTCTCCCAAAAGCCCCAGGTGCGGAATCTCAACAGGTCATCGCTGATCATCATGGCCCGACGCACGTCAGGGGGGCGCGCACTGCGTGGCACACTCACCGGCGCTGACGGCATATTCATCACCACCAGTTTGCTCACCCGCTCCGGATAATTTGCCGCCACCCGGGTGGCAACGGTGCCGCCACTGGACTGACCAATAAGGTGAAAAGTTCCCTCGACCCCAACATGATCCAGGAGGTCCATCACCATGCCATGCAGCGTGACATCTTCGCCAACCTCATTGGGACCTGCTGCCGCTGTTAGACCCCGACCGGGAAGTTCCATGCGGATCATGCGGTAGCGGTCTTTAAGACCGGCGACGACTCCGTCCCACGTGTGCAACGTACCTTCGGAGCCATGAATGAGCACAATGGGATAGCCCTCACCCTCATCCACATAATGCATGGATAGACCCGCAATATCGACGAACTGAGACTGGGACGTAGCATACATATCCCGCAGTTCTGCAAGGCTGAGGCGCATTTGATCGGAGCGAAACACCGCAAGTGTTGTCAGCGCGGCAACCACAATTGCGCCCAGAATCGCAATCGCTGTCATGAGTCGTAGTCCCATGCTTAATCCCCTCTTACTGCGTCGAATACAGATCTAATACATATGCTGGCCGCCGTTAATCGACATCGTCGACCCGGTTACGAAGTCTGCGTCATCGGCCACCAAAAACAGAACGCCCCGTGCGATATCGTGCGCCTTTCCTAAACGCCCCGCAGGGATACCAGCGATAATTTTCTCAAGAACCGGCTCCGGCACAGACCGCACCATATCTGTATCCACATATCCAGGCGCAATCGCGTTGACTGTAATACCAGCTTTGGCACCCTCTTGCGCTAAGGCTTTGGTAAACCCGTGAATGCCCGATTTAGCCGCAGCGTAGTTGACTTGGCCATACTGCCCGGCCTGTCCGTTGATGGAACCAATGTTAACAATGCGGCCAAATTTACGTTCGCGCATACCCTCAATCACCGAGCGCGACATATTGAAGCAAGATCCGAGGTTGGTGTCGATCACCTGCTGCCACTGGGTGTGATCCATTTTATGCATCGTGCCGTCCCGAGTGATGCCCGCGTTGTTCACCAGGATATCAATCGGCCCAAGATCAGCCGTGATCTTGGCTGCACCTGTTTGGCAGGCCCCAAAATCTGACACGTCCCATTTATAGCAGCGTATGCCCGTTTCTTCCTGGCACAGCTTCGCCGCTTCATCGTTGCCACCATAAGACGCTGCAACTTTATATCCAGCACCCAGAAGCGCCTCTGCGATGGCCCGTCCGATACCCCGTGTTCCGCCCGTCACCAATGCAACGCGTTGTGCCGACATATCCCACTCCTAATATTTCATTTCTATATACGAGGTTATGATAGGACTCATTTGACCCTGTGGTCATAAAATTTTGGCCTTCAGCGTGTTGACTTTCGAGTTTCAGGCTCTTAACACCCGGTTCATTCAATAAAACGCGCAACTGGTCACGTCACGATGCATATGTCTCCTTTCACATCTGTTCGAAAGAACCTCCTGCCCTAAAGTGCCGCGGTCCTTTTTTGGAGCCAGCGTGCACTGCACAACCGCTCCTGACGAAAGACCGACCCGTGACCCACCCTCCTCAGCTTCATTCGCCACCCACCCCGCAGCAAGAACTGCGCGCGACATTGCATCTCGCTCTGCCTTTGGCTGGGGCGCAGCTGGCCCAGATGGGGATGGGCCTGACCGATACCATTATGCTCGGGGCTGTCGGGCGCGACGCCTTAGCTGCCGGCGGACTCGGTGGTTCGGTATTTTTTATGGTCGCAGGCATGTTCCAGAATGTGGTGGCCAGCGTGGCCATCCTGATTTCGCACGCGCGCGGCTCTGGCGACACCAGTCAGATCGATGATATTTTCCGGGCTGGGCTTTTGCTGGCGCTGCTCGGCACGTTGCCGCTCGTCCTCCTGTTGTGGAATATCGAACCCGCGTTGTTGTGGATTGGGGAGCCGCCCAGGCTGGCGGCAGACGTCACCGCGTATCTTCAGATCATCGTGCTCGGCACACCTGCGGCCATGATCATGGCAGCCATGCGCTTTTATTTATCTGCGATGAATCATCCGCGTTTGATCCTCATCGCAGCAGTGATCGGTCTTATCGCCAACGGCTTTTTAAATTACGCCCTGATCTTCGGCACCTGGGGCTTTCCGGAGATGGGCTATCTAGGTGCCAGCACGGCCTCGGTCGTTGTGATGTGGGTTGTTGCCATCGCCACCGCCATCGCTATTCGCCTCACGCCGGCCCTCAAAACCGGGCGCGTGTTTGCTGCGATCAACTGGAACATCTTTGCCGAGTTAAACCGCCTGGGGTGGCCAATTGCCGTCATTTTCAGCACCGAGACCATGTTGTTCATGGTCGCGGCTTTGCTCATGGGCACCTTGGGCACCACGGCCTTGGCCGCCCACCAAGTCACCATCATGATTGCGGCAACCGTATTTATGCTGCCCCTGGCTGTCGGGCAGGCGGCCAACGTCCGTGTTGGGTATCACATGGGCGCGGGGCTGCCTCATGCGGCCTTTCGCGCCGGCAAAACAGCGCTCGGTATTGGGTTAGCGATTACGATCATTTCAGCGACTCTGATCATCCTCTTTCCCCTGGAACTGACCCTGTTGTTCCAATTGGACCCCAATAACGCAGAGGATGCCGTGGTCATCGCGCTCGTGGTCGAACTGCTTGCGATCTGCGCCATCTTTCAGATTTTCGATGGGGCGCAAGCCATCGGAGCAGGTGTGCTGCGCGGCTACAAAGATACCCGCGTGCCTGTTGTCCTGGCGACGATTGGTTACTGGGGGGTTGGTTTTACCACTGGCTGGACGCTCGCCTTCCCTCTGGGTCTCGGTCCTTATGGGCTCTGGTGGGGCCTTGCGACGGGACTCGCCGCCGCTGCCATTCTGCTGTGCGGACGATTCCTGATCATCAGCAAAAGAGCGATCACGGCTCTGCCGTAAAACTATAATGCTTTACCGTAATGCTGCGTTTTATCGCCCAAGGTGACGATCAAAAAAGTCCCAAATGACCTGATGAGCAGTGGCCGCTTCTTCTGTGCCAGGGAACAAAAAGAAGTGGCCATGCCCCAGACCTTCCTGAATAAAGAGCTCTGCACGGGCGCCCGATTTCAGCAGATTGGTGTGGGTTATGACCGCGTTGCTCATGGCAATATCGCGGGTGCCACTCAACATCAAAGTCGGCGGATACTGGCCTAGCACATCGGGATATTCGCCAGGCGTAATGAACAGGGTGTTTTGATCAACACCTTCAAAGTAGTTGCGCGGGCGGGCGTCTAAATCAGCTGCCGAGACCGGGGCAGAAGCGTTCATCAAAGCACTGGTTGTGGCAGAATCACCGCCAAACCAGAATGTACTCATAGCGCCGGAACAAAACACACCAATGGCACCCGGCAATGGCAAGCCTTTATCCAGCAACCAGGGGATCATCTGCGCTGTCAGCGTTCCCCCAGCAGAACACCCATACAGACCAATGTTTTCCGGCTTGGTGGTTTTGAGGACATGGCGATACACCGCTTCCATATCTTCGCTGGCCGCCGGATATCCGTACTCGGGCGCCAGACGATAATCGACAGCAATCACTTTGACTCCGCCATGCCCCGCCAACGGTACAGCTTCCAATTGTCCGCCATAGGCGCTGCCAAACATGAAGCCGCCCATATGGGCATTGATCAGGACGCGGTTCTCATTCTCTGGTGCAATGCCTGAGTCCGGTGTCACGACATACGTGCGCACACCGTCAATCATGGTTTCCTCAACGCTGGACGGAAAGATCTTCAGCCAGGCATCGAGCTGCGCTTTCGACATCTTGTCAGACCGCGCGCGGACCGCATCCAATCCATCGGTCATTGAGGTCGGATCAGACTCGCGCAGGCGACGTGTAAACTCAGTCTTGATATCCTCGCCAAGAAAGCTCGACATGGGCACGCCCGCGATTTCGCCACGGATTGTGCCGTCCTCATCGACCACAGGTCTCATACCCTGCTGAGCTAAAGCAGGTATGCTGACCATCGCGAACAGGGCTGCGACTGACAGTGTCTTAAAAGTGGGCATATCTTGATCTCCGGATGCTGTTTGATGTCAGCTTAACCGTGACCATGACCGAGTACTAGGGACAGAATGCAAGAGGAAGTGGAACGCCGCTTAGGCTCGCTCAACGCACATGGCAATGCCCATGCCGCCGCCAATGCACAGCGTTGTTAGGCCCTTCTTGGCATCACGGCGCTGCATTTCATGCAACAACGTGACCAGGACACGACACCCTGAAGCACCGATGGGATGGCCCAGGGCAATCGCACCACCATTGACGTTGACCTTGTCTGGATCAAAACCAAGATCCCCACATACAGCAAGAGATTGCGCTGCAAACGCCTCGTTGGCTTCAATAAGATCAAGATCATCGACCGTCCAGCCCGCTTTTTCGAGCGCCGCACGAGAGGCCGGAATGGGGCCTGTGCCCATGATCGCCGGATCAACGCCAGCCTGGGCCCACGAGGCGATGCGTGCCAGTGGCTTGAGACCACGCTTTTTCGCTTCATCTGCGGTCATCAACACAACCGCGGCAGCGCCATCGTTAATGCCAGAGGCGTTACCAGCTGTGACGGTGCCATCTTTGGAAAATGCAGGACGCAATTTGCCGAGCGACTCAGCGGTCGCACCAGCGCGCGGATATTCGTCTTTATCGAAAATCTTTTCTTCGCGTTTCACTTTGATGGTGACCGGCACGATTTCGTCTTTGAAACGATTTTCGGCCAGCGCCTTCTCAGCTTTCTGTTGTGAGTGAGCCGCGAATTCATCCTGCGCGTCACGGGTCAGTTGCCATTTCTCGGCAATGTTCTCTGCCGTGGTGCCCATGTGATACCCGTTAAAGGCATCCCAGAGACCATCTTTGATCATGGTATCCGTCAACTGCGTGTCACCCATCTTGGTGCCACTGCGCAAGTACGTGCAATGCACGGAGTTGGACATGCTTTCCTGGCCGCCGGCCACCACGATGGAATTGTCGCCCGCAATAATAGCGCTCGCCCCCAAGGCAACGGCTTTCAGACCCGACCCACAGACTTGGTTGATGGTCATGGCCGGCACTTCTTTCGGCACACCCGCACCAATAGACGCTTGGCGTGCGGGGTTTTGTCCGACACCTGCCGCCAGGACCTGCCCCATGATGACCTCAGACACATCAGCGGCCTCGACTTGAGAGCGAGACAACGCCTCTTTGATCACGATCTCGCCCAGGTCAGAGGCTTGAAGACCTGAAAGACTGCCTGAGAAAGCTCCGATGGGTGTGCGTACAGCCGAAGTGATGACGATGTCTGTCATGATAATCTCCTGTCCAGAATCACGGCGGCAGGAACATGACATTTTGCCGCAGCGCGATATTTTTATTTTTGCGTTGCAGCATTAATAATCCAGTCTGACACCGGATCATAGACCTCTTGTACCGCACGGCGCCCTGTCATCATGCCAATATGCCCCAAGGCCACAGACCGAACAGTGGCCCCCGGAACCAGTGAAGCCAGGGATTCTGCCGATTTTGGCGGCACAATCCGGTCTCTCGCCGGAATCACAGCGAGGGTAGGACACGTTATTTTTTCAGGCGCAACAACGATGCCATCAACCAGCCAACGGCCGAATTTAGGGGCATTTTCGAGATACCAGTCCAATAAACAGGCTTTAGCTACAGGTCCAGCCAGGGGCACGCCATCGTTCAGCCAATCTTCCAGAACCACGAAGCGTTTGGCCTGATCGCTCGCTTGATCCATCTCAGCAAAAGAGCGGAATTTGCGCCCGGTCAGTGTTGGGTCGAGCCCCGCAAACAACGCCTGCAACAGATCAACTGGAGCTTGGCCAAGAGACTGCAATGTCGCCTCTAGCGATGGCTTTGCAAGACTCAGCCAACGCCGGAGACCGTCGCTGTCCTGATGGAAATCCCAAGGGGCCGCCAACAGCACCAAGGCAGAAACCAGGTCAGGGCGCAGAACCGGAGGGGCCGTCGCCAACGTGCCCCCCATACAATAGCCGACCATTGCCGGTGGCTGGCCGTGCGCGCGCTTGAGGTCCTCTAGTACGGGCACGAGCACGTCGGAGATGTAATCGTCTAAGGTTGCATCGGCGCGAAAAACAGAATCGTCAGTCCAATCCAACAGGTAGGGCGTCAAACCCCGTGCTGCCAGATGCCGCATGAAACTGCGGTCTTCAAACAGATCAAGGACATAAGACTTATTGATCAGCGAGGGTACGACAAGCACAGGCGGGCCATCGGTTTGAGTGCCATACCGGAGAACTGGCGCAACTGTGCTCTCTGTCCATTTATGAGGGGGACTCACAACGCGTCGATGCGCATGACTTTGATATGAGGTCACACCAGCGGCAAACTTTGCCATCTGGTCCTGACCAACACGGGTGAGGGCGTCAAGAAAGGCTTTAGGGTCAACCCGCTCTGTCCACGGTTTACTTTGAGCGTTTTGTTGATCCTTTTTTGGGCTCTTTTTTTGCCCCCGGTTTTGAAGTTCGCTTTGATCCTGACTTCCCAGGATTTCGTCCAACGCTTGATTTATCGGGTTCGAGAGCGGCGACTCTTTGCTCCAGGGCGTCAAGCCGGCGAAGCACATCTGCATAACCAGCGCTTCCGCCGTCAGATGAAGAGGCAGAGGTCTTGGCCCCAGCCGCTGCGCCAGTTGCTGAGGCGGCAGCGTTTTGAACAGCCCCTCTAAGGGCGGCGGCATAAGTGTCGACTGCGTCAGGGGTCCATCCTAAGCTTTTGGCTGCGCCTTCAAAAACGGGACGCCACGCTTCCATTACCGACGGATCACCGGAAACCTGAGCAAGTTGGTCCTGCCACAACGAAATATACCGCTTTGCCAGGGCATCCATATCTTCCGTATCCGCCATATACTTACTATATCGCTGACATTCCCCAAGAGCCAGACTTGAGACGTCTGGATTTCTGGAGCCAGACTTGATTTTTGATGAACGCTCTGAAGACCAATAGCAAGTGAGAGAATCGTTAATCGTGCAAAGCACGCTTTGACTCCTAAAGTTGTGCAAAGCACAATAGACTTCAGCAGAGCTGCGCTGAGACGCAGTCTGGTAGACCTATGGAAAGGCACAGTTAATGGCCGACAAGTCCAAAGATGGTGACGTGATCAAGATCAAGAAGTACGCCAATAGGCGGCTCTACAACACCAAGACGTCTAGCTATGTCACACTTGATCACTTGGCCGAGATGATCAAACAAGACGAAGACTTCATAGTGGTCGATGCCAAGACTGGCGAAGATCTGACGCGCTCAGTCTTAACTCAGATTATTGTTGAGCAAGAAGGCAAAGGGCAAAATTTGCTCCCGATTAAATTCCTGCGGCATATCATAGGTTTTTATGGCGACTCTCTTGGTGGCGTTTTACCGCGCTACCTAGAAGAAAGCATGGAGACGTTTTCTCAGAATGAGCAACGCATGCGCGACACCATGCAGCATGCTTTCAAAGGGTTTTTTCCGGTCGAACAATTCGAGGACATGGCCAAACAAAATATGGCGATGTTTGAGAATGCCATGAAGATGATGACTCCTTTTGCGTCACAGGAAACCGGCCAATCCACAGATCAAAAATCGCCCGAAGCAGAGTCACAGAGTGCGGGCAAGCAGGACCGAGACGCCAAATCAGGTGGCAATGTCGATGACCTTAAGGCCCAGCTTGATGCGATGCAGAGCCAAATAGAAGGCCTGATGAGAGACCGAAAATCTTGAGCGAGAGCGCAACCCTCCCTAAACCATGGGTTTAACAGGTCGCAGTTCACTTAACATTTATTTACAAAATGGTTGCAGTAATCAGGCTGCCACCCTCGTAGACTGCGTCAACATCATTACAGGTTTTACATCTTAAAGTTGATGGTAATCTGAAATGGCGTGGTCCCTGAGTTCATCGAGTGGAGTATCTCATGACTGATTCCAACGCAGCCTCAAACGCAACAGTTGTCTCGTTTACGCGCGACCCGGACGAACCCGCAAACAAGGCCAGCGATATCGACAAACACGTGGGCAATCGCATCAGAGAGCGACGTATCATGCTGGGCCTCAGTCAGCAGCAGATGGCAGACATGATTGGCGTGACGTATCAGCAAGCCCATAAATATGAGCGGGGGATCAACCGGATTTCCGCTGGACGCCTGTATGAGATCACACAGGTTTTAGATGTTCCCATTTCCTATTTCTTCGAAGGCATCGAGCAGATGGAAACGCATTCGCCCGCGCCGCGTCAGCGGATGTGCCTTGAACTCGCGCGCAACTTTTCAAGCATTGAAAATGAAAAGCATCAGGAAGCATTGAGCCAACTGGCACGCGCGTTGGCTCCCGTAGCCTAGCACGCACGCCTAAGACCCTAGATCACGCACCACGCGAAACCCAATGGTGTAGCTCCAAAGGGTTTGCGCGTTGGGTTTTCGGGCCGCCGATGTTGCAAGAATAGGCACGTAATACCAATCGCCCCCACGCGTGACGCGGGAGGTGCATTGAGGGCTTTCGACATCAAGCTGTTCTAAAGCTCCGTGATTTTGCGTCCAGCAATCCTCCACCCATTCGGATACATTGCCGCTCATATCGAATAAGCCAAAACCATTTGGCGCGAATTGTGCGACGGGCGCCGACCCTATGCCGCTCCACTTGGTGCCACATTTACGACAATTCGCGTGCCCGGATCCCACCTCGTCTCCCCATGGGAATCGCGTCACCGAGCCACCGCGCGCGGCATATTCCCACTCTTGCTCTGAGGGCAACCGATAAGACTCCCCGGTCTTTTCACTGAGCCATGCGGCATAATCCACCGCGTCCTGCCAGGCGACATTGATGATAGGTCGAGTCCCACGCCCCCAACCATGATCGCTTTTATTGCCCGTGCAGCCCCCTGCCTGCACACAGACCTCGTATTGATCAAACGTAATTTCCGTGGCCGCGATGGCAAACCGATAAGGGATCGCTACATCCTGTTCCGGGCCGTAGGTGTCGCGCTGATCATTGGCCCCAAACACAAATCGACCAGACGGCAGTACCACCATTTCAGGGCAGTCTGCACAATCCTGAATGACTTCGGGAGGCACAGTGGCGCGCGCGTCCGTACTCAGCGCAGACGCATAAAGCAGAAGCGCACTCAAATTGATGATTAAACGGCTGACCATTCCGCCCTCACATCTGCATCAGATTCCTTAGAAAGTGCAGAGCCTTTTTTCTGTCGCGCACATTCAGGCGCAATACGCGACAAAGCCCAAACGGCCATAGCACGCACCAACGGAGACTCGTCGTCACACAGAGGTTCCACACACTTAGTCAGCGAAGCCAAACCACTGTTTCCAATCGCAATCAACACGTTACGAACAAACCTGTGCCGCCCAATGCGTTTGATCGGAGAGCCGGCGAAAACCTGTCGAAAGGCCGCATCATCCAACTGCACCAACTCCGCCAGCCGTGGCGCTTCCAATTCGATCCGAGGGTTAAAAACAGCCGGATCAGCAACTTGGGCAAACTTATTCCACGGACACACAGCGAGACAATCATCACAGCCATAGATACGGTTGCCCATTAAGGATCTTAATTCCAGATCTATGTGGCCTTTGTGTTCAATGGTCAGATAAGAGATGCAGCGGCGCGCATCCAGACGACGCGCATCGATAAAGGCATGCGTTGGGCACACATCCAGACATTTTTGACATGAGCCGCAATGATCTTGCTCTGCATCATCAACAGGAAGCGCCAGCGTGGTGAACAACTCACCCAGAAAAATCCAAGACCCATATGTGCGGGACACAACGTTGGTGTGTTTTCCCTGCCAACCCAACCCTGCAGACTCAGCCAGCGGTTTTTCAAGCACTGGTGCCGTATCCACAAACACCTTCAATTCAGACTCTTGTCTTTGCTCGATCAACCAGCGTGCAAGGGCCTTCAACCGTTTCTTCAATACATCATGATAATCACGACCACGTGCATACACACTGATCGCGCCCCGGTCTGCGCGGTTCAGCAGCTCCAAGGGGTCAGTCTTTGGGCCATAGTTGACAGCGACGGAGATCACGGAGCGCACCTCTGACCACAAAGACTGAGGTGACTGACGGCGTTGCAATGTCTCTGCCATCCACGCCATATCGCCGTGATAACCCGCTGCCACAAAGTCCGACACGGAGGCCGCAATGTCATCTGATAAGTCAGGAGAGCTGACGCGCACATCATCAAAACCGAGCCGCTTGGCCTCAGTCACCAAAGCGGCTTTGAGCGCTGTATTTTGGTTAGAGGGGTTCGATGTCGCCTCTCGCCCAGTCGGCTTTGAAGGCGTCTGCAAATCCGTCGAGGGTGGTGGTGCGGATTGCGTCACGAAGACCTGCCATCAGTTGTTGGTAGAACGCCACATTATGCCAAGTCAGAAGCATCATGCCGAGAATTTCATCGGACTTTATCAGATGATGCAGATAAGCGCGGCTGTATTCTTGGCTGGCCGGGCATGCAACGCTCTCATCCAACGGCCTGGGATCATCTGCATGTCTGGCATTGCGAAGATTAACCGTCCCATAGCGCGTAAAGGCCTGCGCCGTGCGACCTGATCGCGTCGGCAAAACACAATCAAACATATCAATGCCGCGTTGAACGGCCCCAATAATATCCAGCGGTTTGCCAACCCCCATTAGATAGCGGGGCTTATCGGCTGGAAGGTGCGGGGTTGTTGCAGCCGTGACATCGAACATGAGGTCTTGGCCTTCACCCACGGCCAAACCGCCAACCGCATAGCCATCGAAACCGATCCTGCCCAGCGCGGCTGCAGACTCTGCACGCAGATCTGGATAAACACCGCCTTGAACAATGCCGAACAATGCATAACCGGGCCGCTCTTGATAGGCCGCCTTACACCGTTCGGCCCAGCGCATCGACAACGCCATGCTATCTGCGGCCTGTTTTTCTGTCGCCGGAAAAGGCGTGCATTCATCAAGCACCATGGTCACGGTCGAGCCCAATTGATGTTGAATTTCCGTAGCCCGCTCAGGCGTTAGCATATGACGGCTGCCGTCGATATGGGACTGAAAGGCGACGCCGTCTTCGGTCAGCTTGCGCAATTGAGACAGCGACATCACCTGGTAGCCGCCAGAGTCCGTCAAAACAGGACCTTTCCAGCGCATAAAATCGCGCAGACCGCCAAGTCGTTCAATGCGCTCAGCACCGGGTCGCAACATCAAATGATAGGTATTACCCAGAATCATCTGCGCGCCGGTTGATGCCACAGTTTCAACCGTCATCGCCTTAACCGTCGCCGCGGTTCCAACAGGCATAAAAGCCGGTGTCGCAACCAGCCCATGGGCTGTGGTCACATGGCCAGCGCGCGCCTGTCCATCTATCGCTTCAACAGTGAGACCAAAAGTCGGAGTGCTCATGGCGTCCTCGCACGTTCAAGCAGGCAGGCATCGCCATAGGAGTAAAAACGATAGTTAGACTCAACCGCGTGGGCATAGGCTGTGCGCATCCGCTCCAACCCGGAAAAGGCGGACACCAGCATAAATAAGGTAGATTTCGGCAAATGGAAATTGGTCAGCAGCGCATCAACCGCCTTGAACCGATAGCCAGGCACGATGAATATATCCGTATCGCCCATAAAAGGATGGATTACGCCGCGCTCATCGCCTGCGGATTCTAACGTGCGTAAACTTGTGGTTCCGACAGCGACAATGCGACGGCCATCAGTTTTTGCAGCCGTTAATCGGGCCGCAACATCGTCTTTGAGACGCGCCCATTCGTTGTGCATAACGTGATCATCTGTGTTCTCAACCTTAACCGGCTGGAAGGTGCCGATGCCGACATGTAAAGTGAGCAACTCCATTTGCACACCCTTGGCAGCTAAGCGCTCCATCAAGCGCGGCGTAAAATGGAGCCCTGCTGTTGGCGCGGCAACGGCACCTTCTTCGTCAGCAAACATGGTCTGATAATCCGTTGCATCTTGGGCGTCATCATCCCGACCCATATAGGGGGGCAGCGGCAGATGGCCATGCGCCTCTAAAGCCGCGCTTAACGCCTGGCCTGAAAGATTAAAGTTAAGTCTCACAGAACCATCATCGGTACGCCCCAAAACAGAGGCCGAGAATGATTTGGCAAAATTGAGGCGATCTCCCACCTTCAGCTTTTTTGCGGGCCGGGCCAAGGCCAGCCATTCATTGGCAGAGACAGCACGATGCAGGAGCACCTCAATTGGGGTCGTGCCGCGTGTGCCGTAAAGCCGCGCCGGAATTACGCGCGTATCGTTAAAAACGAGGACATCACCCTCATTCAGAATATCTGGCAGATCAAGTACGCTGAGGTCACACAAACGATCCGGCTTGACATGCAGCAAGCGGGCCGCGTCCCGCGGAACTACAGGTCGCGCTGCGATTCTGTCCGTCGGCAGTGTAAAATCAAAATCATCGACGCGCATAGAACCCTGTTGATCAGTAAGCGACATAGGATCGCCATAGTTAGGCTTTAACGGGCGGGTTATAGACTGGACACATGTTGTTTGGAAAGAACGGCTCATAACCGTTAAGATAGATAAGTTTCTCGGAGAGGTGTTGCCTTGGGTTGGCTCTTACAAAAAATCGATATGCTGATTGGCGCAAGTTTAGCGGCTATTGCCGGGATGGGTGCGTCGCAAATCCAAGCATTTATCGATCAATATCTGCAACGACTCGGCGGTCACCTTGACGAAGCTAAATTAAACCTGGATCGCATCGAGACCGGCGTCCGCTATCAAACCATGAGCGACACCGTCCGCCGGGAACTAGAAACAGATGCCAGGTTGCGCGTTTCAGAGCTTCAGTCTGGCTATGACGCCATCACCACTTCTGACGTGATCACCCGTCCATTTACATTTTTCCAACATGCCGATGAGGCCATTATGACGGGAACGTGGACAGATTTTGTTCCGGCCGTTCCCCTAGATATCAATGCCTTTGTGTATATCGGGTTAGGTATCGTCTGCGCCCTGATCATTTATGAGATCGTGAAATTACCACTGGTTCTCATCTTTGGCCAACCTCGGAAACGAAAGTTTAGGAAACGTGGCGCTGCGGTCTAGCCAGGCGCAACTCTTTTTGACCACACGTCCCCTTCAGCTTTCCGTTCTGACAGTGTATTGCAGGGCCCTCATTTCATAACCTGGGATATATACACTTCATGATCGAGCTCCTCACATCGCGCACGCCCAACGGATACAAAGTCTCTGTCGCTCTGGAGGAGCTCGGCCTACCCTATACGGTAACACCGATCGCCTTGAAAGAGTCGGCACAGAAAGAACCGTGGTTCTTAGCCCTCAATCCAAATGGCCGCATTCCTGTCATCATTGACCATGATGAAGAGGACTTCGTCGTGTTTGAGTCGGGCGCGATTCTCATTTACTTGGCCGAGAAAACGGGCCGACTGATGCCGACCGATCAAAAGGGGCGATCCTTAGTGATGCAATGGCTGATGTTTCAGATGGGCGGCATTGGCCCGATGATGGGTCAAGCGAATGTGTTCTTCCGCTATTTTCCGGAAAAAATTCAACCCGCCATAGACCGCTATCAGAAAGAAGGCCGTCGACTCATCGGAGTCTTAAACACTCGCCTCGCTGACAATGAGTGGCTTGCGGGCGACTATTCCATTGCCGATATCGCCAATTGGACCTGGGTGCGCACCCACGAGTGGTCGGGGATCTCAATCGATGGATTAGATCATGTGAAGCGTTGGCACGAAGCAATGGCTGCGCGCCCCGCCTGTCAGCGCGGTGTGGATGTTCCTGAGCAGCTAGAAGTGCTTGCTGAAGCTGACCTTATCAAGACGGGTCAGGGTATGGTGACAACCTGATCACGCTCATGAGGTGATGAACACCCAAAGGATTTAACGGCTGCGGCCCAAAGCGCACTTTGCAGACATATCCGTCAGAACATCAGCAGACATGTTGCGGATGGTGTGTTGCAAGTAGCCGTTAAAACCTTCAGCCAGCTCGACATTAAGATGGACTGGTATAACCCCGAGCGCTTGCTCTGAGTCCAAGCCAGCTAAGATTTCGCCCATCGCGGCCTCGTGTGCCGCCCCGGCGTCGATTTGGGGCGCTGCCCAGCGGCCCAACAATTCGCCTGTTGTCGCATTATAAATATCAAGGTCTGGCCGCGCATTAAGCGCCCCTGAATTATAGATCCGCACAGATGATTGATACTGAACAATACTTGGGCTGTGCACGTTCAGAAGCGTCCGTTCTCCGCCTTGCACGCCGTCAGTGCAGCTTGTCATGTTCGATAAAACACCAGCGGCCTGTTGCCACAAAATGTGTTGCATAGATCCTGCAAAACCAGACTCGACAACAAGATTGTAGTACGTGCGGTCATCTCGAGCGATGAGCACTTCTGACTCTGCCTCAGACTCAAGGCGGCTGACATTGAACTGAAAAGACGCATGCGCCGGAATATCAGGGCTGGTCCAACGGCCAAGCTGGTCACCTGTTTCCGCATCGCGCAATGTGACGCGTGCACGTCCGGGCGTTGCGCTTGCGTTGTGTAACCGAACATAAGACTCGCCGACTGCCGTCGTCCGCGATCCAATGACGTTGTTGAACACTCTTATATTGATCCCCTGCATATCCAGAATTGCTTGGTTGACCTGAATGCGCGGCAGGCTGAAGTTTTGTCCTGACCTACTCACGGCTGTGCCCGTCGCCTTTAAGGCGTCATCAATCGCGTCGACAGAGACATTAGAAACCGCAGAGTTGATAAGCGCATAGGCACCAGCAACATGCGGTGCGGCCATAGATGTCCCGCTCAACGACACAAGGCCACCGGAGGCACGAGCGGCCCGAATAGCAACACCAGGCGCCATTAAATCAACGGAGGGTGTAAAATTAGAGAAAGACGCCACCACTATATTATCATTTGTTGCACCGACGGCGACTGCCGCAGAAATACACGAGGGCGCACTGATCGTAGAGTTTGAGCTTTGATTGCCAGCCGATGAGACCGTGGCCACACCTTTTTCGCGCAACATATCAATGACGACTTTACGCGGGTCTGAATCACACGCACCTGCAAAAGCGCCACCGCCGAGACTCAAATTAACGGCGACAATATTATAGGTATCGACATTCTCGTTGACATAATTGAGCGCATCCAGCACAGCCAGTGAGTCCGTCAATTCGCACGGCGCGGTATCAGGTGCACATTCACTGCTGCTCGTGACCTCTGAAAAAACATCAATTGGCATCAGTTGCGCGCCACGGGCCACGCCAAAGGTTGTACCGTCGTTGCCCACAGCTATTGAGGCGACATGGGTTCCATGGTCACACCGGGACGACCCGAGCGGACAGTTTGACGCCGCGCCTGTGCCAATTTCTGGTGTGTTACCGGAGGGGCATTGCGTAAACGTGTCGTTGCCAAAGGTTGCAGAGAAGCAGGCATCCCCGACCGACTTTCCGGCCAGCATGGGATGACTTGTTGCGATCCCTCCGTCGATCACTGCGACAGTAAATCCTTCGCCTTCGTACCCTCGTGCCCAGGCCCCTTGCACATCAATGGAACTGACTGAAGAGGCCAATGACTGAGATTCTATGGTGCGTTGCGCTTCCGCCTTACGCTCCACCACCACCGGATACACATCCGCGACCTCTTCCATGGCCAGCAGCGCCCCTAGGCCATCACGATCAACTTGAACGCCAACGAATGGTAGGGATGAAAACCCGCGCTGCACAACAAGTTCACGCTTTGCCAAGGCGGGATCAAAGCGCTGACGCATTTGCCTCACGCTGCTGCGTTGCTGCACCACACTTTTGGCCTGATCCCAGTCCGGCTGCTGACCAGCGGCCTTCATGCGCACAATGACGCGCGCCTGACCCTCGGCTTCCAGCTGTTGAATAATCTGATCCAGCTGGGCCTGAGCAGGCTGGGCGATCAAGGCCAGGGCCAGCACAAAACCGACAAGGGCTCTAGAACTCCAAGCTCCCGAACGCATTGCTGCACGGTTAAAAAAGCCGCTGGCCACACAGCCAAGAAAGCCAATGAGCGGGCTTGTAAATTTTCCAGACTTAAGATTCATCAGTCGTACACGCCATTTCAATAAAGCGGTAGCGTCCAACGCAAAATAGCGCGATACGAACTTACGTCGCGCGCCAACCTCAGAACTAACGTGGCCCGGCTCAGTCAACCGGTCCATATGTGATCTTTGTGAATATGACCCAATTACAGGCCCGATGTCCAGCGCTGACCACTTAGCAATACAGATAAATCCTTATAAAACATAAGCTTAAGGCTATTCCTTGTATAATGCTTTTGAGCTTCATGTGGTGATATCGGCTGGTTTGGAGTGGCTATTGAGACTCGACCCCTCATTTACAGAATGTTTGGCGTTGGCCACCGGCTTAAGGCTTTGAGCGCGAACCGATTTGATCGTAGGGAAAAGCGCTTAAATCAATCGGTCCCAAAACAACCCAGAAACAGCTGTACATAACCACCGGTAATAGAATCCAAATCCATATCGACTTGACCTGAGGCATTACAAATCTGATCCACAACACCATGGGCAACGTGAGCATAACCCCTAGAGGAAGAATAGCATTGAACGCGAGTGCTAGAGATAGATCAGTCCCGCCATCTCTATCGCCAATTATCATACTCAGCATTGCCAGACAAAACACAATGGCGATCACTGCCAATCGCCTGACCAACACAGAAGATAAACACTGTCTCAAAGATTTTGATCCGAGCGCGCTGCAAAAACTAAAGGCCAACCCGAGCCATAACATGGCGTAGGGCCGCACGACCCCATCCAACAGGACCGGCATCGACACAAAACCCCAAGCCTTAGGAACGATGTTCTCTATTCCTGGCAAAGAAAAACTCAGCGCAACTCCAAAAAGAACCACCGCGCCAGCAGCAATCATCAGAAATCGTTTTGGCGGTCGCTCAATAGCGACCAAACACAACAGAGCGGCACTCAGATAAAATCCACCGATCGCCAAGAACGGTAACGCAGCGGCAATGCCTCCAATCAGGAGCGGCACGAGAATGTGCGCACCACAGTCAATAACCGTCGCAAGCCAAACACCCAGCAAAAACAATAAAACCAGCATCGCGATAGGAACAAAGAGCCCATACACAAAGGCTGTTGCTGGAAACAGAAGGAAACCCAATGCGGCTGAAGCTCCGACAACCCCATCGCCTGTCCAGGCAGACAACACTTTGTTGATTAGAAAAAGACTAAGAATTGCAGATGCACATGCAATCGTGCGGCTAAAAAATATCGTCTCGCTTTCGAGAGACGGCACGTTGATCGCAAAATAAGACAGATGCGCCAAAAAAATAACAGAGGCCGCAGCACCAATCACAGCGCCCACCCTTGCAGCGGGCGGTGTTAATAAATTGCTCTCCATAGATTGACCTTAGACAGTCATGACGCGTTATAGAAGTTCAAAGATCAGTCAGAGAAAGCCCTGATCAGGACACAGACAATCGTACAAGCCTCTCATCAAGCGCAATTCTAGGATTCAGCAATTTCTAAACTGAAATAGTATAAACGCTCCTAACACCAATCCAAATTGGGCGTTATAGTCTAGGCATTCAATCGCAAACGTGGCCACTATTTTATACTTGCTTACGGGATTCCGACAAAATATGAGCGCTCCAATATTTGCTCCGTGGCCCTTTTATGCGGAAGACGAAATCGCCGCTGTTGCCGCAGTCCTGCGCTCTGGGAAGGTCAATTACAGAACAGGCCCAGAAGGCAAACTGTTTGAAGAGGAATACGCTGCAGCCACCGGCGCCAAACACGCGCTCACCGTGGCCAATGGAACAGCCGCGCTTGAACTTGCCTTAGAAGCACTTGGGATTGGACCCGGAGACGAGGTTGTCGTCCCTGCCAGAACATTCATCGCCACCGCATCCGCTGTTGTGCGCTGCGGTGCAATTCCGGTCGTCGCAGACGTTGATTTACGTTCTCAAACTCTCAATGAAAACTCTATTGCAGCCGTGTTATCAGAGAAATCCAAAGCCATCATTCCGGTCCATTTGGCGGGCTGGCCCGCGGATATGGACTCGATCATCTCGATTGCCAAATCCTCTGGGCTGTATGTTATTGAAGACTGTGCGCAGGCCCACGGCGCGCTCTACAAGGGCCAGGCGGTTGGCACCTTGGGAGACGTTGGTTGTTTTTCATTCTGCCAGGATAAAATTATTACGACTGGCGGCGAAGGCGGCCTCATTCTGACGAATGATAAAAACCTTTATCAACGCATGTGGTCTCTCAGAGACCATGGCTGGAACTACAAGCAAGCGCATACCAAAAGTGCAAACACTGGATTTAGATGGCTTGTAGATTCCTTTGCCACAAATTGGCGCATGACAGAAATGCAGTCCGCCATTGGTCGTATACAGCTGCAGAAACTCGACAAGTGGATTGATGCGCGGCGTAAAAACGCACAGGTCCTAACGGCTGCAATTGCCGACTCTCCGCTGATTGCAGACCTCACGCCGCCAGAGGATGTGCATCATAGTTATTACAAGTACTACGTATTACTAAACAACAGAGCTCTCAAAACCGGCTGGACACGGAATCGCATTCTTAACGATCTGAATGCACAGGGAATCTCAGCAGGCGTAGGGGCCTGCCCTGATATCTCTAACGAACGGGCTTTCTTCAATGACCGCATAAACACCTCTAACGCGCGACCAAACGTGTTAGCGCTTGCAGACCGAACCCTTATACTCCCGGTCCACCCCACACTCACGGAAGACAATATTCACCTTATTGGACAGACTTTAGCGTCAACACTCAACGCGGCGACACGTTAGAACAGAGTCTCAAAAATAGGTTTAATTTGAGGCCGACCCAACGACATCTTCAGGCAAGATAACATCCGCATACCCTGATCCAGCCTTAAGAACACGCTTGCGCGCAAACGCCCTCTCCAACGCAGAAATAAGACCTTTTTGCGAAATAGGCTTAATGACGTACCCATCTACATCAAGAATCATAGCCGTTTTAACAACTTCGGCTTCACCATGACCGGTAAGCATGACGAACCGTATGTTGCGGGAGACACCAGGACTAGTCCCAACACGAATTTTTTGTAAGAGTTCTAAACCTGAAACAGGCTCCATTCCATAATCAGAAATAATGCAATCAATCTTAACGTTATGATCAGAAATAATCTGTTGCGCTTCAATCGCCGATTTGCATTTGTGAACCTTCTTCGCACCAGAACTGACAAGCAGTGCGGATATGAGATTGATGATTGAAACCTCATCGTCCACAACAACAAACGTTAACTCTGAGAGATCTAGTTTTGGTATGGCCAAACTAAAAACTCCTATTCACTTTACAAAAAGTGTAAAAATAATTGTGCAAATAGACATCACCCTATTCGCGGCGATCAAACTCAATGAGTGTCTCGTTAATTGATTGGCGTAGTAAAGGTAATAAATCGCTAATCTGCTGTATATCGTCAGCTGACTCTTCAATTGTTTTTGCTATAGCGCTCACCCGGGCGGCACCGAACTGAGCTGACAACCCTTTTAACGCATGGCCTATTCTCTTATTTTGCTCCAAATTTTTTTCATCAACAAACTGCTCGAGCTCGTACATATATTTTTTCATGCCTTGTTGGAAATTCACTACCATTGGAGCCAAAGTTTGTGGGTCGAGAACTTCAAGTAGAGCATCGAGCATCGTCGAATCAACTAAGGGGTACCTTTGGTACTCGACTCCTATGCCGTTGGCGATATCGGCGGCGTTCTCTTGGGCTACAGCAACAACCTCACCTGCCTGGACTTTATAATTTTGCCCAGTCAACTGAGCCATCTGTGCAAAAAGAAACGGCCAGGTGATGGGCTTCGTTACGATAACATTCGCTCCAGATTTCAGATAACCTTGGCGATGCCCCCGGATGGCATCAGCGGTCAAAGCGATGATCGGACAGGTCGCAATTTTACCCGGCAAAGCCCTGATTTTCTCCATGGCCTCTGGGCCATCCATCACCGGCATCTGCATATCCATCAGGATAATATCGAAATCATTTTCTTGAGCCATGTCTAAGGCTATCGCGCCATTATCAGCCGTCGATACGATGTGCCCTTCGCGCTCTAACATGGTGCGGACCAACATCTGCGTGGTCGGGTTATCCTCCGCAACCAAAATGCTGAGTGGCGCGAGCTTGATATCATCAGAAAGGGAAACTCCAGGTCGATTGGCATCCGCCACAACGTCATCGCCTGCAGTGAACGGGCAGATGAATGTAAACGTGGAACCTTTACCTAACTCTGAGTCGACCCAGATCACCCCGCCCATAGCCTCAACGAGTTGCTTACAGATTGCCAATCCTAAGCCAGTCCCTCCGAATTTTCGTGTTGTATTTGATTCCGCTTGAACAAAAGCATTAAACAAATTGTCTTGATTCTCAGAGGAAATCCCAATCCCAGTGTCAATCACTTGGAAACGCAGATTAAGAGCGCCAGACAAGTTATCGTCTTGATTGACATTAACCGTGACTCCGCCCGCCTCAGTAAATTTATTGGCATTCCCAATCAAATTAAGCAGAACCTGCCGCACACGAGTTGGGTCTCCACGCACGACATCGTCTATACTTTCATCAATGTTTATGTTCAAGGATAGACCTTTGAGAGAGAGCACCGGATCAAACAACTCTCCAACATCTCTCATGAGATCAGACAAACGAAAATCGATTATTTCCAGCTCTAGCTCACCGGCTTCAATTTTTGAAAAATCAAGAATGTCGTTGAGCAATTCCAGCAACGCCGATGCCGAGCGATGCAACGTCTTGAGCATGTCGCGTTGACTGTCATCGACTTGTGTTCTGTTGAGCAAATCGACCATACCCAGAACACCCGTCATCGGCGTTCGCAACTCATGGCTCATCATGGCCAAAAATTGTGACTTAGCGATATTTGCCTCTTCGGCACGCTCCCGCTCTTCTTCCAAACGAATAGCAAGCTCAGACAGTTCCTGCGCTTGGCGCGTTAGGCGGTCTTGCGCGGCTTCCATCTCACGTTCGCGTTCAACACGATCCGTCACATCGCGCGACATGGAAAGCACGCGGGGCCGATTCTCACCTTCCTTTAGAGGTAAGCTCGATGAAGAGGTCTCAAGCCAAATCACTTGCCCGTCTTTACGCCGCAACCGCCACAGCAACGAGCTGCCAGCCTTTTCTTTGCCGCTGTACCGCGCCATCCTGCGCTGATCTATTTTTTCTTTATCATCCTCATAGGTCAACGAACCCGTTGGGCTATTGATCAATTCCTCAGGTGAATAACCGGTAATCGCAAATGCAGAAGGCGAGGCAAACATCAGCGTACCATCTGAATTCCGTATGGTGATGAGATCTTTTGCGTTCTCAGCAACAACACGAAAACGCTCTTCACTCTCGAGTAATGCATTTTCAGCATCTTGCTGATCTGTCACGTCAATAACAGTGATCTGAAATGCCGGCTCTCCGTCCCAATCCACAACGCGGCCAATGGCGTCCGTCCATATCGTGCGACCATGCTTGTCCAGAACAGCTCCACGAATAATCTGTCCATCCAGTGCGCCCGACATGCTCTGTATCCAGAATTCATCTGACTTCACTGAAAACTCAGGAGGCAATATTTCTAGCATTGAGCTGACACGGTCCAGCATCTGAGCACCAGTGTCATACCCAATCATTCGGGCATAAGAATCATTTATGAACAAAGGCTTATAGCGTCGATGAACAACCAGTCCTTGAATCGACCCCTCTATAAGATCTCGAAATTTCTTTTCGCTGCGGGCCACAGCGAGCTCAGCATTCTTTTGTGCCGTAATATCGCGTGAGACACCCCGGTAACCATGCATTTCGCCAGCACTATCCAATACCGGCGTCCCACTGAGCTGCTGCCAAACAGTTGTACCGTCTCGCTTCAGACCTGGCACTTCAAAACCCTTAAACGACTCTTTACCTCGTGTTATTCGGGCGAACTCAACCAGAGCCCGTTTTGCTTGTTTGGGATCCATAAAATCGATTGGTCTACGGCCAAGAACGTCCTTCGCTTCATAGCCAAGCACCAGCGCGACCCGGTCAGAAACAAAGGTAAACACACCGTTCTGATCAAATTCCCAGATGTATTCTCCAGCCGCCGTCGCCACATCTTCAAACATCTTTTTACGCGCTTCGAGTTCAAGCTCAATTCGCTTCCGGTCGGATATATCAATGACGAACCCGATACTGCGAAGGGGGTGGCCCAACTCATCGCGTTGAATCATCGCCTTGAGTTGCACCCAAATGTAATGTCCGTTTGCATGAAGTACTTTGCATTCTGTATCTAAAGTCACGTGTGACTCTTGAAAGGCGCGGACATCCTTTAACAACTGAGGTCGGTCATCCGGGTGTAGAATCTCATCAAAGCTGTTTGTAGTCGGCTTAAAATCTGGATCGGTAATTCCTAGTATTTCCAATAACCGCGGAGACCAGTAAATCTCCTCATAATCCCACCGGCGGTCAAAGTAGCCTGCCCGTGAAGCCTGAATGGCCAGTTCAAGTGTTTCTTCGTTCCGCCTTAACTTCTCTTGTTCTTCGCGCCTTTTGGTTATGTCGGTGACAGTACCAACCATGCGCTCAGCCATACCCTCATCGTTAAATACGGCCCGGCCGCGACTGTGTACCCAGGCGTAGGTTCCGTCGGGCCGGCGCATACGGTATTCAATATCATATGGACTGCCCGTATTAAGATGCGCCTCAAAAGCAGATTTAACAGCGGCTAAATCATTTGGATGGCAAAGCTTGTGATGTAACGATATCGAAGGGTGCCATTGGTCCGGAGGCATACCCAATATTTCTGCAAACCTTGGCGACGTGGTTAGTGCATCTTTATTGAGATCCCAGTCCCAAATGGCCGCATTCGCGGCTTCGATTGCCCGGTCGAGTTGTTCCTCGTTGTATTTAAGTTTCTGCTCCGTCTCAGCGTGATCTTCCCGGTCCTTGGCAGCATGACGCTGTGCTATAAAACCACGCAGCGCCCACCAAACAAGAATGACGAGCAGAACGCACACCCCAACAAAAATATCAAAAATCAGAACGTTCAGTTCAGGATCATCAGCGGCAGTTGCCATGGGCACAATGACGCGATCATGAACAGCCTTAATGCCAACCGCTGATGCGACAAAAACCGCCGCTGCCAAAGCAAGCGCAACTATCACATTTTTGCCGGACCGTTTGCCCGTTGTATTCATGCGCCGCCTTCAACCTCAGAGAGCCGATTCGTGTAACTTTAACAGAGTACGAGGGGAAGTAACGCGTCAGTATAGCCTTAGCGAATCAACCCTGGGTGTAAAAACCTGCGCAGGCATTGGATGACTTAACCTGAAACAACAGCGCGTCTGATTAAATCGCAACCCACAAGAAACAGTAAGAGAAGAACGAGTTTGCGATACCGGTCTTCATCAAGCCGGTCCCTAAGTTTCTGGCCAAGGAAAATCATGAAGGCAATGATGATCGCACCGACCGCACTTATGGCGGCAACCTCTAACGTTAGAACCTCAGCAAAGGCCAAACTTCCATAGAGCGCAAATGAGCCTAAGAAATACATAAGCGCCAAGGCGGAAACAAATTCATCTTTTGGGATGCGCAAAGCCAGGAGATAAACAATCAGTACCGGTCCATAGAGCCCAGAGAGCCCACACAAAACACCGGCCGCGACACCAACAACAGGATTCCACACCTTTTCAGCTCTCGCCTGAAGTGTCAGCTTGATGGGCTGAACCTGGCTAAAAACAAAAATTAACGAGATGAGTCCAAGAATGAGCAGCCCGGTCTGTTGATTAATGCGCACCAACACCTGAACAGCGAACGGTACAATGATCAGCATCGGAATGATGAGCCATAGAAACCGCTTTAGATTTGCGCGCCATACTCCCTTGCGAACAGCTTGCTGAAAATTTGCTGTAAAATTTGGAACTAGAAAAAGCGCAACCGCGACCTGATACGGCAATACAATGACGAAAATGGGCAATGCCATAAAGGGCATACCAAGGCCAAACACACCTTTTGCCAAACCACCAACGGCAAAACCAGCCACCAGAATTAACACCGTGAAGAGGTCGAGATCAGGCATCCTATAGGTGCAAGACCGTGGTCAAGCGCGACCAACTAAAGCGTTTGTTCAAAAAAGGCTAATACACGCTGGAGCGCCAGTTTCGTTGCCTCAGGGTTATATTGCGACCGCCCGGTACAACTGAAGCCGTGATCGGCCTCAGAATAAACAAAGTGCTCCCCTTCCGGCTGTTCGGCCATGACCTTCTCAACGGCGTCCATGGGAAAGGATTGGTCTGTCTCGCCATAATGATACTGCATTGGTACGCGCGGTTTCATCTCAGGGCTATAGTGAATCAACCGCGTTCCGTAGTAGGACACACCGCAATCAACGTCAGCCTTGCAGGCACCAAGAAAGGCCATAGCTCCGCCCCAGCAATACCCAATAACGCCAACCTTACCCGCCGACCTCACGTGATGAGCGGCCGCATTAATGTCTGCAAGCACGGCTTCATCAGAGATCTGTCCGACGATATCGCGCCCCCGACCAAAATCGCTATAAGACAAAATCAAGTTCGGCTCGACGCGATCAAAAAAGGCCGGGCAAATTGCCAAATAGCCCTGCTCTGCGAACGCATCCGTAACTTCCATCATATGGTCATTTACGCCAAAGATTTCTTGAATGATGACCAGGCCGCCCTTTGCCTCACCCTTTGGCTTGGCCACATAAGCATTAAAAGTATGACCATCTTTTGCCGTTAACGTGATCATGGATCCCATCAATGAATTCCCTTAAATCTTGGCTTGTTTTTGTGTGGAGAAAACGACTAGAGCAAACCCGCTGACTCGAGCGCATCGTCCATCGCTTCGACGTCCTCACGCCGTGGCGGCATCAACGGCAAACGACATTCCCCAGACGTAATTAGCCCCATCTTCCACGCCATATACTTGACGCCGATGGGGCTGGTATCAAGGAAAGCCGCCGCATTGAGGTCTGAGAGTTCATCACGCAAGGCCATAGCTTCTGAGAGTTCCCCCTCTTCCGCATGAGTACACAACTGCGAAATTTTCCCAGGCACGACATTTCCAAGCGCCACGATCAAACCACTGGCCACTTTGGGAATACGTTCAAATGCCATCTTGGGGAGCCCCATGAACAGCCGGAATTCATCACCCAAACGGGACGATAACGCACTATCGAAGGCTTCATCCTCAGACGACTGCTTCAACCCGACAATAGATGGTACGTCTTCACACAGGTCTTCCAGCGTATCCAGTTCAAGGGTGGCGCACGTCCGGCTGGGAATTTGATATAACAATATGGGCTTAGACGTGGCGCGCGCAACATAAGACACATACGCCTTCAAGCCACGTTGCGGCGGCTTGGAGAACGGCGGCATCATTATCATCACCGCATCAGCGCCAACCTGCTCGGCGTGTTCCGTAAGCGCCCAGGTGTCGGCCAATGACACACCACCGGTTTGAGCAACAACAGGAACGCGACGGCGCGCAGAGCTGACCGCAATCCGCAGCAGGTTCTGCCGTTCGGTCAATGAGAGCGCCATAGGCTCGCCAGAGGTCCCGCCAACAAGGAGCCCATCAGCGCCGTTACGAATTTGCCAATCTATAAAGCGCGCAAAAGCATCGTAATCCACCGACCACCCATTAAAGGGCGTGATGAGCGGTGTGTACGCGCCGCGTAGGAAATTTCGGCCCAACTTAATCATGACGTTATTATATCAACACTTGAGCCATTCAAAACGTAGGTTTGAGCAGCGCACGCACGATCACTGGCCAGCACCAGCCCCGTGACAATTTGCTCAGACGTGGCAGTTTTAGCCATGGCCAAATGGTTCCCCCTCAAACGTATTCTTTCAGCCTTCTAGCACATTTTGGGAAAAAATAAGGCCCTTTAGCGTCGTCTAACGACCATAGAATCCCAGGAAATGAGATCAAATCACTCCATTTAGGACGAGAATCGAGCCTACAAACTGGGTTGGAACCGCTGGGAACAGGTCGTATCTGACCTTCGTGGTGCGCTTTATTTCAAAGAGCGTACATCCGCCAAATGACCCATGACCGCAGCCGCTGCGGCCATTGCCGGACTGACCAAATGGGTGCGACCGCCCCGGCCTTGCCGACCTTCGAAGTTGCGATTCGATGTTGAGGCGCAGCGCTGGCCTGCTTCAATACGATCAGGATTGATGCCGACGCACATGGAACACCCAGGCTCCCGCCACTCAAATCCAGCGTCCAGCAAAATTTTGTCCAGCCCTTCTTCTTCGGCTTGCTTTTTTACCAAGCCCGATCCAGGCACCACCATGGCGCCAACGCCCGCAGCAACTTTGCGGCCCTTGGCGACAGCAGCCGCGGCCCGCATATCTTCGATGCGGCCATTGGTACACGAACCAATGAACACCCGGTCTACCTTGAGGTCTTGCAGCGCCACCCCAGGCTTCAGTCCCATGTACGCCAGAGAGCGCTCAACCGCCTTACGCTTATCGGGGTCCGCAAAATCGGATGGATCAGGAACATTCGCCGTGATCGGCGCAGAATCTTCAGGGCTCGTGCCCCAGGTCACACGCGGGGCGATATCGGCACCGCGCAGCGTCACTTCATAGTCAAAGATTGCATCAGCATCCGTCACCAACAACCGCCAGTAGGCAACCGCTTTTTCCCAATCGTCACCCTTCGGCGCATAGGGGCGACCCTTAATATAGGCAAAGGTTGTATCGTCCGGGGCCACCATGCCGCTACGCGCGCCAGCTTCAATGGTCAGATTGCACAACGTCATGCGCCCTTCCATCGACAACGCCCGGATGGCTTCACCAGCATATTCAATAGCGCAACCCGTGCCACCCGCCGTGCCAAGCTCGGCAATAATCGCCAACGCCAAATCTTTCGCGGTCACACCAAGAGGCAATGTGCCATCGACCGTCACCCGCATGGTCTTAGCCTTGCGCATAATATGACACTGCGTCGCCAGCACATGCTCAATCTCTGACGTACCAATGCCAAAAGCCAAGGCCCCTAAAGCGCCATGGGTCGATGTATGAGAGTCGCCACAGACCAACGTTGTACCGGGGAGCGTAAAACCCTGCTCTGGCCCCACGATATGCACAATCCCCTGTCGTTGATCTGCCAGCTGGATGTAAGGCACTTCGAACTCGTTGGTGTATTCAATCAACGCCGCCAACTGCGCTCGCGCCTCTGGATCATCTATTTTTTGCAAACGGTCCGGAGTGGTCGGCATGGCATGGTCGGGCATAGCCAAGGACGCCGTGGGCCGATGGACCGATCGCCCCGCATCGCGCAAACCCTGAAAAGCCTGAGGGCTTGAGACCTCTTGGACCAAATGACGGTCAATGTAGATCAGACACTCGCCAGTCTCAGATTGTTCAACAAGATGGGAGTCCCAAATCTTTTCATAAAGCGTTTTAGCCATGTGCGTCCTCTTGATCCGTTCAGGTCTTTTTCTGAGACCTTTTTATTGTGCCGCCGTCGGAATGTCTTGCCTTAGCTTCGGAACGGGGAAAATTTCATCAAAACCGCGGGAACGGCCCGTTTCTGTAACGATGCGCGCATGATGCCGCTTGAGCAACCGTGGCTCTGGCACGCCGCAAGAATGCGCAATGGTGCCAACATCATACAAAACAGATTCGACATAACGGCGCACACGCTCAGCTTTGTCTTTGGGGTCGAGACCCCTCTGCAAGCGTTTGTCATGGGTGGTAATGCCGGTGGGGCAGGTGTTTTTATTGCATTGTAAGGCTTGAATACACCCCAACGCGAACATGAAGCCACGCGCAGATGAGATAAAGTCAGCCCCAGCACAGAGCGCCCAGGCGATCTCTCCTGGATTGATCAACTTCCCACTGGCAATCACTTTGATTCTGTCTCTCAGGCCATATTCGATGAGATGATCCACGAGCGTTGGCAGGCTTTCAGAAATTGGCAAACCCACATAATCCATCAACGCTGGCGGTGCAGCCCCTGTCCCACCATCAGAACTGTCTACGGTGATAAAGTCTGGGGCGGATTCAATTCCACGCGCAAGAATACCCCGGCACAGTTCTTCTAGCCACGCGTACCCACCGATGACGAGTTTAAAACCAACCGGCTTTCCAGTGACGTCGCGGATACGCCCAATCATGTCCAACAGGTCGTCCACGCTATCAATCTCAGGGTGGCGGTTTGGGCTTATAGACGCCTCTCCGATTTTGATGCCACGGATTTCAGCAATCTCTGCAGTGACCTTTGCCCCCGGAAGAATACCCCCCTTCCCTGGCTTGGCCCCCTGGCTCAACTTAAGTTCAAACATCTTCACCTGTTCATGAGCCGCCACAGCTTTCAAACGTTCATCGCTTAAGGCTCCATTTTCATCCTGCACACCATATTTAGCGGTGCCGATTTGGAAGACGATGTCGGCACCCCCTTCAAGATGGTAAGGCGACAAACCACCCTCGCCGGTGTTCATCCAGCATCCGGCCATGCGGGCTCCGTTCGACAGAGCGCGCACAGCTGGCTTAGAAATCGCGCCGTAGCTCATGGCCGAAATATTAAATAAAGAGTTGGTTGCATACGGTTGTTTGCAATAGGGGCCCAAGGTCACGGTTGACGACGCCACAGCATCGGTTTCAAGCGTTGGGTAGGGTGTGTTCACGAAAAAAATATTCCCCGTGGCCCGCGCATCTCTGGTCGATCCAAACGCTTGTGTTGTATCGACGCCTTTTGCGGCCCGGTACACCCAAGACCGCTGCGAGCGGTTAAACGGCATCTCTTCACGGTCCATAGCGAAAAAGTACTGGCGGAAATATTCGCCCAACTCTTCAAACAGGTAACGGAAGCGGCCAATAACAGGATAGTTGCGCCGAATGGCATGTTTGGTCTGCGTCTTGTCAATCACGTACAGGACCAGGATCGACACAAGTCCAAGACCAAACACCAGAACAAAGGTCAGTGCGAAAAGCTCAATGAAAGCAAATGTCGTTGAGGTTGCTATATCTTGCAGCAGTGAATTCATTTTAAATCCCCCTAACCAACTTCGCTCCGCCATTGTCTGGCTGAAGACATTTTTCTAGATTGGTAGCCCCCATGCTACATCTGTATATAAGGAATACCATGCCCCGCACCAGCGTAACAGTCGAGCGTGATGGCCCGTTGGCCCACGTTATCTATGACCGACGTGGCAGCCTCAATGCCTTTGATCAAGACAGCATTTTAGCTCTTACTGAAATCGCGCTTTCGTTTCACACCAACCTTGAAACCCAGGCTGTCGTTTTATCCGGGGCTCCAACCGTTTTTTCCGCAGGGATTGACCTGAAAGATCCAGGCATGTGGGATATCGACTCCAAGACCGATCTGGAAAAGCGGGAGATTTTCTATCGCGGTGTTCGTCTGTGCCAAGCCTGGGAAGATATACCGCAGGTGACGGTAGCCGCCATGGAGGGGTTTGCCATCGGCGCGGGCTGTGCGTTGGCGCTGGCGTGCGACTTTCGCATTTTAGATAAAAATGGATTTCTACACGTGCCCGAAGTCAAGATTGGTCTCAATCTGCAGTGGGGTGCCTTGCCCCGCCTCATCACCCTGGTTGGACCCGCCAAAGCTAAACGTATCTGTTTGTTATGCGAGCAACTGCCGGCTGATCAAGCGTTAGAGTGGGGTCTCGTCGATGACCTAGCTACAACAAGCAAAACGACTGAGCGTGCAAAACAGTGGGCACAAAAAACACTTGCGATGCCTGCGCCAACGGTGCGGATGGTAAAAGAAGCGATTAACGCAACGGCCAACGCCCTGCACAAAACCTCAGCGTATGCAGATGCAGACCAAAGCCAGTTGTCTGGAGCCTTTGCAGAGGCCCGCGCTGCACGCGCCGCTTTTAAGGCCAAATCAAAATCCTGAGTGGCGTGAACAGTCACATCAAAAGGCTGTCGCAGCGCGGAGATACAAAACACGTCCGCGTGGATCATGGACTTTAGAATCAAATCCAACATTGGTGTCCACCGCTGGCGGGTCTTTATCAAAGGCATTGATAACCCCGAGGGTTAACGTTGTCGGGCCAGCTGATAGCTGCCCGGACGAAACCAGTGTGTAGCGCACTTGTCCATCAACCGTGATATGCGAATTAACATCTACGTTGTTCTGGTCGTCAAAGTACCCAGAGATGGTTTTCACATAGGCTGACGCGCCGAGCGACTTACCGGCCCAGTTCAGACCGAGCGTTGTGCGCCAGCGCGGCAAAGACCTTGCAAAGCTTCTAAAGTTTCGGCTGCCCGCGACATCACGCTTGGGGCCGCCCTTAACCTCTTGAATCACGTATTTATTGATGTATGTGAGATCAGCCGTAAGGCTCCATAACTGGTTGCTCTTGCGCTCAACCTGATAGGACAACGACAGGTCCACGCCATCTGTCTCGACGGCCGGAGCATTGATATAGTTGGTATCCACCCGCAAGATCTGACCCGCTTCCCGAATGATTTTTAGATCGAACGGATTAGCATCAATGATGGACTGGGCATTTTCTTTAACGATGATGCTGTCATAGTCGAAGTTCCAATAATCGACGTTTAACGTCAGGCTGGTTAGGGGCGTGAGCGTTGCCCCAAAATTCAGAGTTGTTGCCTGCTCAGGCTCAAGGTTTGCCGAGCCAACGGTCCGCACACCGCGGAACACTTGCGAGTCTGTCACCGGGTCAAAAATATTTTGCAGGACCGTTTGCGATGAGAATTGCTGAAATACACTGGGCGCGCGAAAAGATGTTCCATACGAAAATCTAAACGCCGCTTGCTCAAGCGGTCGCCACGATAGCGCGACCTTAGGGTCCGTCGAGCTCGCACCGCCCTCATACGACTCATGACGCAGCGCCAACTGCATATCCAGATGAGCGGCTAGAGGCACATTCAACTCACCAAACCCGGCAAGAACCGTCCGCTTACCTGAGAAATCTGGTCCGCCGACAAAGAACAAATAATTCTCAGCATTAAACTGATCATCAAGGTCTCCGCTCAACTTTTCACGTCGTATCTGCCCACCCAACGCGACACTAAGAGGACCATGTTCAAGCTCTATCAGGTCACCGCTCACGTGACCATCTAGCGTAAACAGTGAAGTCTGATAGTCGTAAGTGGCAAGCGACAGAAAATCAGTGATGACCGCAGGGTCGTTGTAAGTGGCGTCTCCCGGCTGCGATAAAGCCGCAGATCCGAAAGGATTGAAATACAAGTCGTTGTTGGGTCCACCGCGTCCGTTCAGCGCTTCCTCAAACCGGTCAGCCAGTGCATTTTGAATTTTTACCACATGCTGGTTGGCGCTATAGGTTGCGGCAACGTCCCAATTCCATCCGAAACCAAAAGCCCCGCGTGCGCCGGTCACAGCGCGCCAGGTTTCAGACCGATGCGTCGCCAGGTTCACCGGCGCGTCAGCCCCCAAAGGCCGCCCTAGAAACAGAGTCGGCGTTTGAAAAATATTGCCTGGATTCTCAGCTGGAACCGTTGCCAGATTGAGTATCGGAAAGGAGGGCGAGGTACCGCGCAACACATCCGTATGAGCATAGGCCGCTTCAGCAAAAACTTTCGCGTTTCCCAAATCTAAGGACGCGCTGGCAAAACTGTTCCAGCGGCGCTCACGCGGCACCAGATGGTAATACGGCGCGAAGTCAAAGGTGCAACTGCCTAACCCACTGCCCGGACTCGTTTCTCTTAACGCTCCGCCGCCCTCAACGCACTGTGGATCAATGACGCTTTGCGGATCACTTTGTCCAAAGGGCAGACCAGGAAATGTTGGCGAGGGCTCAAGCAACACGTAAGCGCCTGGTTGACCAAATGAGGAAAAGCCTTTGCCCTGGGTGTACGCCCGTTCAGACGACGGCAGCCAGGAGCGGCGCAGATGACTGACCGCCGCGGACAGTTTTACATCGCCCGACTGCCACCCATAGAGACCCTGCAACGTCAGGTCGGTCTGAGATGACCTGGTTGTTGTCGCAGCGTCACCATCGATCTGCCAGCCCTCGACATCACTACGCGTGATAATATTTACCACACCGGCAACGGCATCGGTGCCATACAAGGCCGTCGCGCCATCTTTGAGAATTTCAATGCGCTCAATAGAGTTCAATGGGGCAATGGTATTGAGGTCAACAAAGACCGACCCATCGTCAGCGATGCCGCCCGAAACGGTTTGACGGCGACCATTGATCAAAACGAGAGTCGAGTTCAAACCAAGACCGCGCAGATTAAAGTTCGACGTGCCCGTCGATAGATTTTGGGTAAACACATCGGCGTTAAACTCAGAGCCACTGTTAAAGGGCAGATACGAGATAACGTCAGCAAGACCTGTCAAACCATAATTTTGCAGATCGTCCGCAGAAACAACCGTCAGAGGCGACCCGGTGTTCAGGGCGTCGCGCTTCACGTAAGAGCCGGTAACCACCACTTCTTCGATCGCAACATCTTGAGCAGCAAGATCTGCTGCTTCACCTGTTGCCGATACAACCAAGATGAAAACACTTAATCCAAACACATGTGAGTTTAAGGTCATAGCTCAACCAGGAATAAATGAGTGGCGTGCAGCACCACGATACACTGGGGGCCTAAACCATCACGCGGCTAAAAACCAGCACGCAATCATGGCACATGTGGGCTACAATTTTCAGCGGTGCGGGTTTGACTGTTTTACAGTGCAGGTTAGAGTTACAGCATGCAAAATGCAGTTTATCAGACCATGCGACACACGGCTGCCAAACTATGGCTGGCCTGTTGTATTGGCTTGTCTGCAACCACCGCACAGGCAGACACTATACGCATTGGAGTTCAGAATCTTCCTGTCGGCCTGGGCTCGCCTTTTGGGTCGTTCAACATTCCCACGGCCTTGCCCTTAAACGCGGTGTTTGATGCCCTGACAACCATTGATGAAAACGGCGACACGCAACCGGCCCTGGCGGTCTCCTGGGGACAAGAGTCAGCAACCACTTGGGTGTTTCAACTGCGCGAGAATGTGACCTTCTCAAACGGCGAACCCTTCAATGCCGATGCGGTCGTCGCGGTTATCGACACCCTCCTGTCCGGACCCGCCGCCAGTTCCTCGTTGGGCACCACGCTCCAACGCATGACCGTGACAGGAGCGATCGCGCGCGACCCGCTCACGATTGCCATCACCACAGAACACGCAGACGTCCTGTTTGCCCAGTACATGCGAGCGCTGCGCATACCCGCGCCGCGCGCGATGGCGGAGATGGGCCTGGACGCCTTCGCCTTGACCCCGGTTGGCACCGGACCTTTTAAGGCCACATCCTGGGGCGAAGGACGCGTGCAGTTTGAAGCCTTTACCGACTCCTGGCGCGCTCCAAAAGAAACAGGTTTGGAAATTATACAGCTCTCGGACGGCGCTGCGCGACGGCAGGGCGTGATTTCTGGCTCTATCGACATCGCCCTCGCGCTTTCGCCCGATGATGCCTATCCGCTAGAGGCCGCCGGTGGACGTCTCTGGATGCGCAAAGAACCCGGCGTCAATTTTCTGGCCTTCGTAACCGTGAAAGAGAGTCCGCTACAGGATGTGCGTGTGCGGCGCGCCCTCAACCACGCCGTCAACAAACAGCGCATGATTGACGTCTTTATGAATGGAACTGTCGCGCCTGCCAGCCAAATCGCGCACACCATGTCCTTCGGATATAACGATGACCTTGAGGCTTACGCCTATGATGTGCCACTGGCCAGACAACTCCTTATTGAAGCGGGCTATCCTGACGGTTTTGACCTGCCAATTCTTTTGGTGCCCGGTGGATCAGCCAATTCACAAGACTGGTATCAGCAAATCGCGTCTGACTTGTCACACATAGGCGTGCGCGTTGAGATCAGGCCCACACGCCTGCCAAATTATCTTGAATACATTTATCAGGGCGGATGGCCGAGTCTGGGGTTCGCCATGTCGACCTATACCTTTGATCCACTCGCCGCCTATCGCATCCGATCCTGTTCGTGGACACACCCTTACCATTGTGACCCTTCCATCATGCCGTTGATTAAAGACGCACAAGACGCGACGACATTGGAAGACCGGCGGCGCTTGACCCAAAACGTCCTAGCGCACGAGCACGCTCATCCGCCAGGTATTTTTCTGTGGCAAAATGTGTCCTTTGAAGGATTAGGTCCGCGTGTCCAAACCTACTGGTCCGGCGCTGATACACTGCCAGTCGAAAATATTATTTTAAGTGACTGAAATGCCGTTTACGGATTCACGACTCGCGGCGCAGGCGACGGTGTTCCAAATCCGATATCGACCCAAGACATCGAGCGCTTTCCTTTGAACCTCGGCTCTTCCTTGTCGCGCTCTTTCACGTGATCCAGCATCTGGCTAAAGGAACAAATTCTGGGGGGCTTGCCTGCATCCACCCCAAGAGGCAACATCACCGTCTCCATGCGAAACGGTAATCCTACTCGGGTGGAAAAGGCCGCGACTTCAACCACACCGCACGGCTGACCAACCAACGCCCGGCAGTTTTCCAGCATCGCTTCCACAACATCTTCTGGGAAGCCTGCGCTGCCAAACAGCGTGTTGGTCTGGTCCCGTCCCCAGCGCTCGACGACGGACGTGCCCATAAAACGAATCAGCAAGCCAGCCTCGGTTACCTCAAGGATCAAAACACCGGGAATGGATTTGGGCTCGGGGTTATTCAAAAACGCGCGCGTATGTGGAATGGCGTCACCCTCACGAAGCTCACGCCACTGGGTATAGAACTCTCGGCAGCTATCAGTAGAAATACCGTGCCTATCGTCCAATCACGCCCTCCTGCCTCATCGTAAAAATATGCCCATGATCATTCCATAATCATCTGACACAAAGGTTTATACTGTAACGAACAGAATCATGTTTCAATATGAGCACGTTCCGGCAGTACTGTCGCCGATGCTTAAAAGGTTTTTTGTGGATATAGATCGTTCTTTTGTACGCCTTGAAGAAGGACTCGTCCACATTCGGAGTTGCGGCGAATCTTCAGATACCCATCTGCCTGTATATGTGGTTCATCCCTCTCCAGCCTCCGCACGCGGTATGGAACCCATCATTAAACTGCTTGCAGAGACGCGCGCCGTCATTGCGCCAGATACGTTAGGCAACGGCGATTCGGCGCCTCCCGCAGAAGATCAGCCCGACATCACCTATTTCGCCGACAGTATTGTGCGCATACTGGACAAACTCGGCCTGGATCAGGTGGATTTTTATGGCAGTCATACGGGTGGACGGACCGGATGCGAAATGGCCGTGCGTCACCCAGATCGTGTGCGACGGGTCGTGATTGATGGCCTGGTAGATTATGATCCGGACTTAAAGCAAAAGATTCTCGAAAACTATGCACCCGCGATCGCCCCAGACGATCATGGCGGCCATCTGCCCTGGGCGTTTCAGTTTGTGCGCGACCAAGCCTATTACTTTCCGTACTTCATGCGTGATGCGAACCACGCCTTGCAAAACCCGGCCCGCACACCGGAACATCTGCACGCACATACCGTGGATGTTTTGAAGGGTCTGGCCACCTATCACAAAGCCTATCTTGCCGCGTTCCGTTATCCAGCGCGTGAACGTGTGCCGCAAATTAAAGTGCCCGCCCTGATCATGGCTGGTGAAGGCGATCCGCCGCATTTAATCTCGGGCACCAAAGAAATGGCCGTACTCTCTGATCTTGCTGAAATGTCTGTTGTTGGCCGCGGCCCAGAGGCTAAAGTTGCCGCCGCGACAGCATTTTTTGACCGCATCTAAACCGCTGCCTTAAAGGAACACGCCCCATGACCACAGCAAAAGAACGCCCCAGCGGCCCAGGATTGATTTTTGGACCCGGCCCCCAAGGATGGTGGGATTCTGAACGCGTCTCTTGCCCAAAGGTCATCCGCGGCGAGGATGGTACCTGGCGCATGTGGTACTACGGACGCGACGAGACCTTTGATCGTAAAATCGGTCTGCCGACGGGTCGTGTTGGCTTAGCCACCTCCACGGATGGCCTTAACTGGGAGCGGATCAAAGGCCCTGGTGTTATGGGCTCCGTGCTCGATCCACACCCTGATCCAAGCCGATTTGATTCAGCCCATGTCGGCGTCAACGATGTCTACAAAGAAGGCGATCTGTATTGGATGTGGTACTTTGGTGGGGATCAGACCGTCAACAATGTACGCGGCTTCGAAATGAAAGGCTTCCCGATGCGCTCGGGCGCAGCCATTTCCCGCGACGGTGTTCACTGGACACGCATCGAAGGTCCTTACAACGGCGCCCTTCTCGACGCCGGCAAGCCCGGCGAGTTCGATGTTTTTATGGCATCCTGGCCACAAATCGTAAAATGGGACGATGGCAGCTGGCGGCTTTACTATCACACTCTTGATCCCAGCCAGGGCTATGTGATGGCCTGGGCAGAGTCTGAAGATGGCCTGCGATTTGAAAAACGCGGACCTTTGTTGGGCGCTGGTCCAAAGGGGCGCTTTGATGATTACGGCCTCGCCACCCGCCACGTCATTAAACTCAAAGATCAATGGTGCCTGTTTTACGAAGGCTGCCAGGATGTCGGCACCGCACCTGAAGTCGATCGCCAGATTGGTGTGGCCGTCTCTGATGATGGATTAAACTGGGAACGTGTCGACGGGCCTCATGAGAACAAGTCGATCATACCTCAGTCACCAAAAGGATCGGGGCTCTGGGATCACCGTCTGGGCTGTCCTTGGGTGGTGCCCATGGACGATGGCAGTCTGCGTATGTACTACATCGGATCCAACGAACGCGATGGCGAAGGTGGTGAGCTCGGCAGCGTGCATCAGATTGGCATGGCCGTCAGCGATGGCGATATCACCAAGTGGGAGCGGTGGACCGCCTAGACCAAGAGCGGTGGACCGCCTGAACCAAACGAGAGCGGTGGACCGCCTAGAGCTTTCTGAGGTCTAAATCTGCGGCCTCGCCAGCCCAGGCATTGAGCAGTAAATCCTCGGTGGCACTGGCAGCCACATCATCCCCCAAAGTTTTGTAGGTCTCTAAAAGACCATACAAGACGAGGCCATTGTTCGGGGCATTGATGAGGCTGGCTTTAAAGACCTTTACAGCATCATCAGTGCGGCCAGCCGCCATGTAGGCTGCGCCGAGAGACTGCCGCACCGGGTAATACCAGTAGGGTGGTTCCATATAATTTACCGTGTCCTGTAAGGAGACACCCGCTTCAAAGTGTTGGATCGCGGCGTTCAAATTCCCATCTGTTTGGGCGATACGGCCTAGGGCAACCTGTTGGGCTATGGAAAGCAACGTCGGCGCTGGCACACCGCCCCGAACGAGGGCTCTAAAATCAGCCTGTTCGTTAAGAGCCGCAATTTCATCCACCTCGTTCAGCGCGAGAGTTGAGTCGCCCGCACGCGCCAAAGACACAGCCCGCGCATAGTGCCACATGGCTTTAACGTAGGGTGATAATTCGCCAGGGTCCGGCAACGCCATAACTTGCTCATGACTGCCATACTGCGCATACGCAAATAGTGAAGACGCCTTAACCGGCTGAACCCAAGGAGCTGTGTTCACCATTTCAATCGGCAGTAACGCATCAAGTTTATCTGCAAATGCCAGAGTCCGAGCGCGATCTCCGGCCATCTGCGCTGAAACCAGCACAAAGTGAATGTTGTGTGGGTAATACCCAAACTCATACATGCCGCCCTTTATCGCCTCAGGACGCTGAAAATACGCTTCATCCACAGCGACGGCTTCTATGTTTGTCTCCAGCGAATCAAGATAGCGCCCAATGCGATAATAAATATGCGACGGCATATGCACGATATGCCCAGCGCCGGGCATTAGACCGTGCATCTGGTCTGCATAGGGTTCCGCCCGTTCTGGTGTCGTAGACGCTTCAACCAGGTGAATATACTGATGAATCGCGCCCGGGTGTTTCGGGTTATAAGACAAAACACCCTCAACCAGTTCGATAGCTGTGCCAACACGACCCGCCGGCGTCCGCCCATCGGCTTCCCAGTACTGCCAGGGTGATTCTGTCATAATGGCATCCGCCGTCAGCAGCGCAATTTCGTGATCTTCAGGGTACGCAGCCTGAACCTCAATCATGGCATCGGCAAACGCCGTATTAAAAGGGCCCGGGCGTTGCGCAGCCCGTTCTCCATATCGCTGTTGCAGCGCGGCGACCAGCGCCTGCTCTCGCGGCGCGGTCGCGCTGACTTTCTTCTGTGCACGCTGAGCCGCCTTTGAGGCTTGTGCGCCAGCTTCCGGCGACATGGCTGCGTTGATGTTGGGACCTAAGGCATAAGCCTCACCCCAATCACACATGGCACACTCTGGGTCTAAGCTCTGCGCGGCCTGAAAAGAGCGCACAGCTTCTGCATGATTGAAGCCGGTGATAAACCGAAGTCCCTGATTGAAATAGGCTTGGGCTTTCTGAGACTCCGTTGTGATCGTAAAGGCAATCGTGCCCAGATCAGAGTACAACGGCGGCAGCACCTCTTCATCCGCGGTCTCGTCTGCAGCGTATGCGTTACTCATAGCGGCAGCTTCAAAAGCTTGCTGTAGCAGTGAAGGGTGCTGCCCCCTTTGAGCGACCGGACCACAAATCGACTGGGCGACTCCAGCCGGGCTGAACAACTCCGCCATTTTATCCGCATCGATGGGGAGCGCTGTCTCTTTGCTCGACTTAAAAGCAAGGCCAGCAGTGATCACACCAGCAAGAGTGATGACACATACGAAGCTCAACATTATGAATTCAGTTTTCAGCACAGAAGCTCTCTTTTTCGAAATTTAGTGCGGTGGTGTTGCAATGCTAGGCACCTAAAGCTGCACAAACATAGGCATTCCAAAACGTTTCACAATACGAAATGCCTTAAGCTTCACGTTTAGTAATAAAGATGGCGGGCTATCCTATAAGCTTCAAAGTTTTGCCTTAATTGCAGCGCATGTTAGGGAAGGTCGAAACGTAGTCACTGCGTTAAGCCATCATTCTGAGGAGATAAAGATGAAATCCCGCAATGCACTTACACTCTCTGCTTTCGCCTTGTCAGTCGGATTGTCAGTCGGATTAGCAACTGCACCAGCACTTGCCGAGTCAGACGGTAAAACGCAACAATGCATCCAACTGCAGGCCATTGATCAAACCCCCGTCATCGACAACAAAACCATTTTGGTCGAAATGAAGGGCAACAAATACAAGCGGATTGATCTGGTTAACCGCTGTAGCGGCTTGAAAATTGAGGGCGGATTCAGCCACTCTACCTCAATCAATCAACTCTGCGTTCAAGATACGCTACGTGTTTTACGTTCTGGTGGAATTTGCATGATCGACCAAATCGTCGACATTACGGAAGAAGAGGCAATCGCCTTGAAGGCGAGAGACTAAGAACCTTGAAGGCGAGAGACTCAAAACAACTAAAGCTGTATTTGGCTATTATCCCTCGCGTGGACCGACTGTAAAGTAAAGCAACGCTGAGGCTTTGCACGTCAGTTCACGCCGGGGAATTCCAGGGGGGTCAAAGCAGTAGCACCCTTCGCTGAAAATATTTCCATCTGAGCCGTCTACTTCTCCCTCGAGAATATAAAATTCTTCAAAACGGGAAAGCGCCTCGCCTTTTTGGCCAGACGACCACCCCGGCTTAGTCCGCAATAGCACTGAGCCTTCATCCGTTGCCGGGTCAAGACTGAGCACAAACCGGTCAAAGGCGCCTTGGGTTTCCCAATCTTCATCGGGCAGTTCAGCGTGATACGCAACAACGCGGCGCGGGGGCGCTTCACTCACGTAATACGGCGACAGGCGCTCTGGCGCTTCAACAAAGTTAAAGTCTAACTCCCGCCCGACACGCGACAGAAACCAGGACTCCTCTGGCACTACGCTTTTAAAGCCATGCACGGTTTCCGGTGGGTGGAAGCAATAAGACTGAGGTGTCAACCAAACCTGACTATCAAAAGACATACGCCCCTTAACAATCAGCAGCTCCTCGGTGGTGTGATGGTAGTGAGCGGCACCCGGCGGATTCATGCCTTCTTCCGGCTCCAGGCGATTCAGCGCCGTTCGCTCTCCTGTTAACGGGTCACGACTCAGAAGTTTAGAATAAATACCCGGCGGACCAGGCTTCATCCACGGCATCGCATAGGTATCAAGAAATGGAACGGGGTCACGCATGGCTCTAGGACTCTCTCATATGTTATTTAGGTCAGTGTGCCCAACCCTGGGCACATCTCAAAGCAACATCGACAGTCTGGTCACAACGTGAAATAGGCACACCATGCTACTCCAAGATAATCATGCCGCTATGAGCGTCGGATTGCAGTAAACGGTTGCGACCTATTTATGACGCGGCCAACGACCGCAACAAATCAAGGGCTTCGTCTACACCGGGGGCATTGATTTCAGTTGGATAGATAAGGTGTACCGGACGCAGAAAAATTGGCGCAGACTTGATGCGATAAAGCTTTTTGTTTGTTAAATGCGTTTGGACAGACGTTTTGGTAAAATACCCCGCACCGCCGAATTGCAGGATGTGCGTTAAGCCCACCGACCCCAAACTCACACGTAATTCCCGTGCCGAAGGCGCTGGATGCATGACCCCGTGCCAGACTTCGAAATCAGGGCCCCAGTCAACAGCCACATAATCTTTCGCTGCTGTACCTTTGTGTCGCGCATGCGTTGCGACAAGAATTAATTCTTCCTCAAGCAGCAATTCGAGATCAAATCCCGGACGTGCCTCTGGGCTATATAGAACAGCAAAATCCAAAAGTCCTTCGGACAACTGGCGCATCAAAGCGTCGGGGCTACCGACTTCTGCCCGTATGGCCACGTCAGGCAGTTTTAAACGAACCTCGCCCATCCATTGTTGCAGGATGCGTTCCCACAAACCATACTGACCACCCACAGAAATAACCGCGCGCGTTTCTGGCGACAGCGCAACATCGTGGCGGGCCTGTTGCAAAACATGCAACAGCTTGGCGGCATGGGGTTGGAACCTGCGCCCCGCAGTGGTCAGCACAACACCAGATTTGCGGCGGATGAACAGTTCCTGGCCAAGGCGATACTCAAGCTCTTTTATACGAGCACTTACCGTAGACTGGGTTACGTTTAGAACATCGGCGGCACGCACGAAACTTCGGGTTTCGATAACCTCAACAAACGTCCTGATCTGCTCAAAGTCCATAAGTCTGACGCCGCCTGAATGCTATGCATTTATATCGAATTTATCGATAATATCTATTCATTAAATTTGTTTGTTAGATGTTTCACGCACTCTTATTGTTCAATGGCTCGATGAATGGTTCATCGGGATTTTTCGGAGATAACCCTCATGGGTGCCATCAAGAAACCAGCTTCAAAGCCATCAGCTCCTGCCGGCAAGGGTGCCAGCACAAGCAAGTCCTCTGCAAAACCTGCATCAGGCAAGAAGTAACATTAACAGATCACGCGATTGATTGCCTCCCCGGCTTTCGGATCGCTTAAAGTCCTACAGTAAATTCGACACCCCTCGTTTTACCAAGGACAGATCTGTGACGCTACCAATAGACCGGTCCGACAGGCCCAAGCCTTCGGGCCGGTTTTTTTGAGACCTCTTTTTTAGATACACTGTTTTTCAGACACACTGCGAATTTGACAAGGCTCACAGCCCTTGGGTGACTATCTCCAACTCGGTTGTCTCAAACTCTAGGCCAATGCCCGGGCCAAAATTCAGTTTCATTTTAAGAAGACCGCAATCCGGATCTGTCACCCAAATCTCCGTGCCACTTAACATGCGGAAGTGATTGGCGGTGACCGTCATGCCATTGGCTAGAGTTAAGTCCTCCGTGCCCATAAATGTATACTCAGAGGTCACAAAGCCCCCAATCATGGTGCCTTGCCGGGTGCCACCCGCCCAGTACACAGAATGCGGCTGCTCCCCCGGCGCATCATAATCATAATCGAGAAAATTCAGGCCATCGCCGGAGTTGGGTCCGGTACCAATAGAGTCCGCGGCATCGAACGCCTCAACATATTCTGTTTTTGGCGCACCGGTTGCACCTTCAAATCCAATATCCGTTGCCGTGACATGTGCCCCAAGGCCCTGCAAGACAACATAGGTAGACCCCAACACCCCAGCGCTCGCGACAGTGCTCATGAAAGCCTCTTTCACGTGATGATCTGCGCCGACGCGAATCATGGCATGCCGCGCTTCATCAAACGTATTGCTGGCCGCGACGACGTGGAGATAACGCTCCCCATTGTTATGCACATACATGGTCCAGCGCTCAACACCGCATGACGTATTGTTTTTATTGGTGTCCACACATTCTGTTTTGCCGCGAATGATTTTCGCGAGACCTGAACCAACATTCTCAGCAGCGCGCGGCGCAGCAACAGCTATTAAACCCAGCCCCGCGAACAGTAGCACTGTCATTATGCTTACAGACTTCAACTCGGAAGAAAACTTCATCACCACACTCCTTTAATCACTACAATGAAGTGTAGCGCAGCTATGAAAAAGCCCGGCAAGAAAAAGCCCGGCACATGGCCGGGCTGTTCCTAAAATAAATTTCGATGGGTCTGTAATTTACGGCCAATGGCTACCATCAGGATTAATCACCTGCGCCGTGTCCGCCGTCATCGGATCAACGTGATCATGTGGATGCTCGAAGTCGTGTGGCACGTGGTTATGGTCCTGGGTCAAAATCCATTTGTACATGGCCGGTTTTTGACGCGCCAAACGGGCGGCGGCGCGCTCGGCATTTTCCTGCGGAGAGGAATACGGATCATGGTGGAAATGGTTGTGTAAATCCCCGTCCGTACGGCCAATCGCCAGAATGCCATGCTCGGACGCAAAGCAGCCGTGATTGATATAGGCCGGACGCCAGAAGTACCCCCCCGTGGGCAGATTACCGAACTGCATCATCCAGGATGTTCCCCAGATATGGTAAGCCTCTTCAGCGCAGTCGTGGTAGCTGATGTTGTCCTGCCAAAAGCCCGGCACCATGCAGTATAAGAAGGTCATGCCATGAGTCTTCTCGTCATAGTGCAGCATCTTCAGCAAACAGCCCGGGGCTGTGGCCGGAAACAACGCATTCCCCGACCAGTCTAAGCCGTCATAAGAATTGACACTGGCGAAGTGTGTTTCATCGCAGTCATCATGATTGGCGTCAGACTCTTGAAAGCTCGGCTGACCATAGTTGTAAAAGATCAAGCACAGCGCGCCCTGCTCAGACGACATTGCGGGCATCGCTTTGCCAGCCGGAACAAAAAGGTAATGCCCTTTCACACAAAGTTGGTCGCCATACTTCAGCGAGCCTTCCTGAATGAAAATTTCCATTTCGTTGTAACAGAAACCGGGCGGTTGCTTGAAACCAGCATCGTACTGCACGGTCATGGTCACAGCGCCGTTATCAGTATCCATACTCAGGGTTTTGTATTGCATCCCATTCGGCATGCCAGACATCGTCATCTTCTTGAAGCCGACGTCACGATCTACAAAGGGTTCAATATGTGGGCGAGCCATAGTGCGTCTCCTAAAATGTAGCGCCGGTTCCGAAAATCGTTTTCAGGCGGCAGCGTATCAAACTATTACCAAACGAATGTACAGTCGTTTCTAGTAAACGACCTGAAGCGGGCGACCGTCGCGGGGGCGAATTTCCTCTTTGGGAATCACGCGGCGATTTTCCGCGTGCCAGTGGAAGCCGCGTGTTTGAACACGGTGCAGAAAATCAGCGACCCATTTTTCGCGCTCAGCGGTCAAATCTTCCATCTCTTTGACGATGGTTTCGTAACGCGCAATTTGCTCTTGCAGTTCTTCTGCGAACCACGCTTTTTCATCAGCCGTCATCTCTGGCCGAAGATTGCCTTTACCTGTCAGGCTTCCAAGTGTCACAGCGTTCCTCCTTCTTTAACTCTCTCTATTCATAGCAAGATTATCTGCACGAATTCCATGGCTTGGAAATATTTTTTCCGGTTTCCACAAAATTTCACGCAAACCCTCTACAAACCCAAAAACACAATCGCCCCACCAGATGCTGCAACTGCACCCCCGGCCAGCGCGTGGCTAAATCGTGCCACGGGGGCAAAGGAAAGCTGTTTCAAACCAAACAGGGCAATGGCGACCACAGTGGTCATGGTGATTAATGTTGCAGTGCCAAAAATAGCAGCAACACCGATCACACCCATCCAACTTTGCTGCGCTGCGGGATACATCAAAATGGGAATCAAGGGCTCGCACGGGCCAAGCACAAAAATAATAAACAGCGCCCAAGGCGTAAGACTGACCTTCGCCGTCGCAGTATGTACGTGCGCATGACTGCCGTGATGATTGTGCTTATGCTTGTGAACATCGCCGTCGCCATGGGTATGGACATGGACATGAGGGCGGTCTTTAAACGCTTTCTTTAGACCCCAAGCTAGATACGTCATGCCAAACGCAATCAGCGCCCAAGCCGCCCAATCGCCGCGCACCGCTTCAATCGTTTCCAGGCTTCCAACCGTCAGTCCGAAGATAATACCAACAGCCCCAAGCGCCATTGATCCCGCCACATGGCCCAATCCGCATAAGCTTGTGATGGTGAGTGCTTTCGCCTTGGACCAGCCGCGGGCCTTGGCCATAACAATGAAAGGAAGATAATGATCCGGGCCCAGCAACGTATGCAAAAAGCCAATCGACGCAGCCGTTGCAATCAGCACAATTAATTCAGGCGTCACCCAGACCATCCCCATAACTTATAATTTTGCTGCTTTCAGCCGTAGCGGCATTTTTGGCATGGCGCAAGAACAACCCTCATTGATTTGGGTCAATTGCAATCGCGCCTCGTAACGTCTTTACCTCAAGCGAGCTTGTCGTAACCGATCAAGCCGAAGCCTGTGACGTGCGTCCGTTAAATAAAACAATCCGCCGAACACCGTAATCAAAACGCCGAGTCCCGTTGCCCCGACTATGAGAAACATAATCAGGATTTGATAGCGCACCGCTTCCGTTGGCGGCACACCCGCTAAGATTTGACCGGTCATCATACCAGGTAATGACACAACCCCCGCCGCGGCCATCGCATTGATCATCGGCATCAAACCCGTGCGAATCGCAGATCGCGCCAGCGGACCACAGGCGACCCAGCGAGTCGCGCCTAAACACAGCTGCGCTTCTATGGCGGCGCGATCACGCGCAACTCCCGTGGTCAGCGTACTGAGACTCAGCGCAATACCCGTCATGGAGTTACCGAGAATCATACCCAACAAGGGAATGGCATACTGCGGATCATACCAAGGGTCGGGGCCGATTTGCGTGGTCAGCGCCAGCACCGTGACCAACGCAGACGAAAAGCTCATGGCGGCGGCACCGAGTCCGTAAGACCAAAATCCCGTCAGACGGCGGTCTTGCCGCGCCGCCACTTCGTAGCCAGCAAAGACGATCATCACCACCGCAATGAGCCCGGTCCACACTGGCGATGACAGATCAAACACGACTGTTAAAATATAACCAACGAGCGTCAACTGAACGATCATACGCAGCGTCGCAACCAGCAGCGTGCGCTCGATCTTCAAGCCAAGCATCAAGGACAACGCACCGTTTGCGACGATCAACAGAGATCCAACCGCAAGGTCGGCTACTGACAGACTAATATAGGTCACGACAAGCCCGCGTCGGACATGCGTTCAACGCGGCCTTGATCAACAACAGCGTGCTGCGCATTCAAGCGTACAATCTGCGCCGGATCATGGGTCACCAGCACCACTGTTGTTCCGGACGATAAGCGATGCTTGATCACGCGCTCGACCAATTCTGTCGCCTCGTCATCCAACGCTGAAGTCGGTTCATCCAGCAGCAAAACCTCTGGGTCTGTTAGCAACGCCCGCACCAGCGCCAAACGTTGTTTTTCGCCGGTCGACAACCGCGCCACCTCCCACGCCAGGCAAGAGGGGTCCAATCCAATATCAGCGAGCAAGGTCGTAACGTCACCGTCGGGCATGTGCGGACCAACAACATCACCCCACCACCCCGACTCCGCTGGGACATAAGCAACCGCGCGACGCCATTCCGGCGCGGTGGCTTGTGACCGCAACACCGTTTCTGTGGCCGCGTCACCTTCATTTAAATCCAGATCAGCGATGGCCCGCAGCAGGATGGATTTTCCCGATCCTGATGGCCCGGTAATGCACAAGCACGCCCCATCCTCCAGTTCCAATTCCACCGGGGCCAATCCAAAAGCTTCGAGGTTATGAAGGCGCAGCACAATATGATCCCTAAGCCACATCGCCCTCAGACAGATCGCCGCCAACGCGGATCACCGCACGCCCGCGGATCTGTCGCGCCTCCAAACGCCGGTGCAAGTCAGCCACGTCTGCCAAGTCTACCTCGTCCGTGATCGGGACGCGCCACGCCCCGGTCGCCACATTTTCGATAATGGTCTTATCGGTCTCACTCCCCGGTGGATCTTCTATGGGCGCAAGATTCATGCCTGTCACACTGATGTTCTTGAAAATCAGCGTTGAAACATCAACCGGCGCGGGCATATCCCCCGCCGTCGCACCGATGTAAACCAACCGTCCCATGGGGGCGAGCACGCCAATGTTATGCGCCGCGTTGGGTCCGCCATTGCCATCGACAATCACATCAACGCCGCGACCGCCTGTGGCCGCCCTCACCTGATCAGCCCAATCGTCTTGGGTATAGTCAAAAACATGATCCGCACCGAAGGTTTGCGCAAATGAAACTTTGTCTGCCCCGCCGGCCAAACCAATCACTGTGCAGCCCGCACCCTTGGCGATTTGCGTCGCCAGAATCCCGATAGGCCCCGCCGCCGAATGCAGCAAACAGGTTTCCCCAGGCTGCAAGCGACCGGCCTTGTACAATGCATGCCAGGCGGTAAACGAACAGCCGCGATACACACAACCGGTTTTAAGATCAATTCGTGCATCCAGCGGCAGCAGCATCGCTGCCTTGGCGATGGAGTATTCCGCATAAGCCCCGAAGTTGGCGCGCGAGATCACACGCTGACCGATCAGACTTTCCTTCACCCCGTCACCAACCGCATCCACAATGCCGGTATGTTCCAGCCCCGGCGTAAACGGAAAGGTGATGGGCATAAACCCAATCTTGCCTGCTCGAGCCATGGCATCGAAAGGGTTCATCCCAACATAGGCGACTTTGAGCCTGGCCTCACCCGCAGCAGGTGTCGGCACCGCGATCTCGCGCAGCTGCATCGCCTCTGGTCCACCAAAGGCATCCAGTTGTATCGCGCGCATGGTTTGTGTCATTTCGCCTTACTCACAATGGTTTCCCTTCAACAAGTTCCATCAACGCCCCCGACCCCGGATTGCGCACCACCGCAGCACGGCATCTGCTGTCGCCTGGAATGTCAATGTCCACGGGATCAGAAAACACTGAGGCCCCCACACCCTCACACGCCTGGAGGGCCTGGCTTAGATCGGACACCAGGAAACTTTGCGCCAGATACCCAATATTCGGTGGCACCTGGGTTTCATCTTTTGTCGGGGCGGTATAATTCAGCGGATGTGAGAGGGCGATTTTACCAAAGGGGTGATCCGCCGATACAAACGTCGCCCGTGTTTTTGCCGCCTCCGGACGGCCCAGAAAATGGTTGGTCTCGGGCTTGTCCAAAACATCATCAATAATAACATGCAGCCCTAGAACGCTCTGATAAAACGCCAGGGCTTTCTCGTGATCAATGATCGAATGAGACGTGGTTGAAACGGGCGTGAATCCCGTTGGCGTTTTTCCTTCAGCTTCGACCTCGCGGCGCAGTTTGCCAATGGAGGTGGAGTCATCACCGGTGAGTTCCACCAGATTGATCGCCAAACCATCCGGGCCATCAAACAACACTTCTACCGGCTGCCCGGCTTGCGCACTGACCTCATAACCCACAGGCTCAGACCAAAACGTATAGCCGTCCGCCTGCAAGGTTTTCGTGGTTGTGCGAATATCGTCCACATAGAAGTTGAGATTCCACAAACCGCGATAGGTCCGATCCCCGGGCTCAGGAATCGTAACACGCTGGTCCGCATCAAACGCGATGGCCAGAACACGACCCACTTTTGACGTGCCCGCCGCAAACATCACAGCTTGCGCTGTTGATCCGGCAGGCAACCCCCAATGGGCTTCAAATCCAGGGCCGGCAAGTTTCGCGACCGCGCTCGCGTCAAGACCAATGCGATCGCCATAGAATGACCGCGCCAGATCAAGAGACGACACGCCGAGCACCGCGACCGACAGCGGACTGCTCATTACTCGGCAACCTCATCAATATCCAAGCCCGATGCTTTGTTCTCCATGGCCAAGGCCGCGACGCCAGCAATAAACAGAGGCGGCACGGTGGCCAGCGCAAAGGCCCATTCCCACCCCAACGGCTCGACCGCAAACGCAACGCCGATGGGGAACAACACATGCCCCAGGTTCATCGCAAAGGTACCGGCAATGGCCGACCCCGTTGCTCGCATATGCGTGGGGAACTGCTCGGTGAGAAACGTGCCCATGACCGCATTTGCACCATAGAAAAATGCCGCCATCAAACTGAACCACAACACATCGCCGGCAAAGGTCGTTGGAATCCAGATCAGGCCGCACATGGCCAGCGCCCCCAGCCACAACCAAATCACGATGGTATTGCGCCGTGTGGTGATAAACTCACCCACCAACGACGATCCGATATAGCCAAGGATGCCAATACCGTAGGCAATCCCAACAATCAGCGTCGCGGTTTCTGCGTCGTATCCGCGCACCTCGTTAAAGAACGACGGGAAGTAAAACGCCGTGCCCGCGTAGGCCCCACCAACCATGAAATAGATGACGGCGCACAGCAACGTACGACGGCGGATCTCAGGCGCGAAGACGGCCTTGATGCGCGCCGACCACGGCTCTGCCACTTGACCGGCATCCGCCCTACGCTTTTCTTGAAAGCGCTGACTCTCAGGCAGAAAACGCGCCAGCAGAATCGCAATTGGCACAACCAGAAGTGCGGGTAGAAAAATCGCCCGCCAGCCGTAATTGGCCATGATGGGTGCCGCAACCATGGCGGCGATGAACCACCCAATGGGATAACCACATTGTAAAAAGCCCGTCATCAGCCCGCGATACCGGGCCGGAGCCGCCTCTGACGTGTACGTCACGACGATTGGGGCGAGGCCGATCGAAACAGCAAAGCCAAGAACACGCAAAATTTCCAAGGTCAGAAAATTCGGCACCCAAAAATGCAACCCCACCAGCAGGGCCGACGTCCCAAGGGTGCCAACGAACACGATCTTGCGGCCATAGCGGTCGGCCAAGACTCCCATAAAAACAGCGAACACTGCGGCAAGCAGAAACGACAGTGATAAAATCCGGCCGATATCTGTCAGGTCTTTATCGAATTCTTCCCGGATACCGGGAATGGCGTAACCAAATAAAGATTGATCGAAGTTGGTCAGGGTCCAGCCGAACAGGCAGACAACAAAAATCACCAAGGGATAACCGCGCACCTGGGCAAAAAACCCATCTTGGCGATCAGCCGTCGCGCTGAGGGCCGCGCCGGTGCCCGCGTGTTCGCTTTCAATTGTCATAGATATCCCCTGCATAAAACAGAGGAGAGTGTGGCTGCGACGTTGTTTGAACGCAAGGCCGTTAGCCTTCGGCTCTGGTGTTCCATCTTCACATGCGACGTCACAGTCTGCTTTGAGCTTTGCGGTGCGCTCATAGCCTACAGTTCACACGATGAGAACCGGGGGGCCTTTACCTAAACAAGAAGGTTGTTATCCAAACAAAAAGCGCCATCCCTTCACTGGTCGACAGGACCAAATGAAAGGAATGGCACCTAATGTCTAATATTCAAAAGCGGCGTTAGCGCTGCGCCTGTTGGGCTTCAATGTCCCGCACCACCGATAAACCACGGCGGTTTTGTGACCAGCACGATTCTCCGGAGGCAACACACACTTGGCGTTCTTTGCCGTAGGAAATGGTTTCAACGCGACCGGCATCAATACCTGAGGAGAGCAGGTATTCTTTGACCGCTTGCGCACGACGCTCACCCAAACCAAGGTTGTATTCGCGTGTGCCACGCTCGTCGGCATGCCCCTCAACCACCAGCAAGGCGCTGGGGTATTGGTTTAGCCAATCTGCCTGACGTTTCAAAGCCGCGACGGCTTTATCGTTTAAGGTTGCTTCGTCATAACCAAAAAGCACAGTGTTGCCGATTACTTCGATAAATTCTTGTGCACTGCCCGGAGCAAAGGGTGCAGCGACCGGAACCATGTCGCGATCTGCGTACGATAACGCACTCTCTGTTACTTCGGGTTTGCTAGCACACGCAGCGAGAGTCATCGCCGCGAGCACAGCATATGAGCCGCGTAGCCAATACTTCATTTCAAAAATATCCGTCCAAGGTCATCCGATGGACTATTCACATCGGCGGGCGGGACTTTCGGTGTTTCACCGGCCATACTCAAACGAATAATTTGATTTTTATCTATCGGCTTTCTCGATTGATCGGTTCTGAAACATCGTCCAGATTGATTGACCCAAGAGCCTATGATTCGGGTTTGAGCCTGCGTGCTCTGCCCCTGCGAGGAGACCATAAGACGTGATATCAATACGCGGCCTGACAGCACAATACCGCATGGGCAAAAATACGGTGACGGCTTTAGATGGCATTGATCTTGAGATCGGCCACGGTCAGGTGTTTGTGCTCTTGGGGCCATCGGGCTGTGGCAAAACCACGCTGCTGCGCTGCCTCGCGGGACTGGAAACGCCGACCGCCGGACACATCGAGATCGACGGCGAGATCTTATCAGACGCAGACTCTGGCACCTTTGTCCCACCAGAAGAACGGCCGCTGGCCATGGTCTTTCAGTCTTATGCTATGTGGCCGCATATGAGCGTATTCGATAATGTGGCCTTCCCCCTCAAAGCCGGACGCCGCCGCCCGCCCGTCAATGAGGTCCCGAAACGGGTGAACGATGTCCTTGGCCTGCTAGGGATTGATCACTTGGCAGACCGTTCGGTCACCACCCTCAGCGGTGGGCAGCAACAGCGGGTGGGTCTGGCCCGCGCCTTAGCCTTACAGCCCCGCGTGCTGCTGATGGACGAACCACTGAGCAACTTGGATTTCCGGCTCCAGGTTGAGCTTCGCGGCCAACTGCGCGCGCTGATGCACGAGCTCAAACTGACTACAGTTCACGTCACCCACAACCAGGCTGAAGCGCTGGAGATGGGCGACCGTATTGCCGTGATGGATGCAGGCCATATTGTACAGATTGGCGATCCGGAAACCATTTACCACCGCCCAGTCGATGAGCACGTCGCCCGGTTTGTCGGCGATATGAATATGATTCCCGGCTCCGTCGTGCGCTGGTCCGACGGCACCGCCCAGGTCAAAACCGAGGCCGGAACCTTTCTCGGGATGACGGCTGAGGGCGTTGTGCTGCCAGACGGGGCACATTGCCTGCTGGGAATCCGCCCAGGCGATGTGGTCGTGCCAGCCCCAGCGGGCGCAGATCCAACCACCTGCCTCTACGTCACGGTGACGGATCGCCGGTTTCAGGGCGACCGCATGGTTTATGGCCTTCAAGCAAGCGGTCTTAAAACAAGCACCATCACGCTCGATGTGTCCACCCATCATTCCGTGCGGTTGGGAATCGGATCAGAGGTCCAGATCCAGTTGCCGCCGGACAGCACCATCGCGGTCAAACCCGCCCCAGATAATCGGACGCACCAAACATGAGTCGCCTCAATCCTCTTTGGTTGGTCTACGGCGGCGCGCTCATCGGCCTCAGTTTTGTTTTGGTGTCTCTGGCCGGCAATGTGGTCGGCAGCTTTACCAGTAACGCACAGTTTAATGACTTCACGACAGACGCTTATGTGCGGCTACTAACCGACCCGGGTTTGCCCGCGACGCTAATGCGCACCCTTGGCCTTGGGTTTGGCTCGATCGCCGTCACCCTCACCTTTGCTTTGCCGTTTGCCTGGTTGCTGGCGCGTACAGATTTCCGCTGGAAAACAGGACTGTTCACTCTGCTCGCCGCAAAGCTGGCCATTCCCGGCTTCATCACGGCGATGGCCTATGTCTGGCTGTTCAACCCCTCCGCTGGGCTAGTCAACGCCATGCTCGGCCAGACCAATTACACCGGCGAAGCCGCCTTTGATGTCTATCAGATTAAATGGTTGTGCATGTTGCAGGGTCTGGTGTTGGTGCCCGGTGCAGCATTTATGTTGATTCCCGCCCTGCGCAATCTGGATGGCAGTTTAGAGGAAGCCGCCCGCACGGCCGGCGTACCGGCCTGGAAAACCTTCCAACATATTGTGTTGCCGCTGTTGGCCCCCGGCGTACTGGCTGTTGCTGTGTTTTACTTCGTTGTCGCCGTTGAGATGTTCGACTTCGTCGCCATCATCGCACCGCCCGGCGACGTGCTGGTGCTGACCATTTACGAGGCCCTCAACGCCGTCGATGGACTCCCTGACTATGGTCTGGCTGGGTCTGCAGGCGTTCTGCTGTTCGTTCTCAGCGCAGGCGCAATTTTGTTTTATGTCCGCTTTCTACGTCAGGCCAAAAAGTATGCCGTCCTCAGCGGCAAGCGGCGTGACCCCGGATTGGTCCGCCTTGGCAAATGGCATGGCGCGGCCTCGGCCTTTGTGTGGCTCTGGGTGTTCCTGACGGTTGGTTTACCTGTGATCACGCTGGTATGGGTCTCACTCGTGCCGTTTATCCAGCCGCCCTCGGCAGGCGCTTTGGAGAACGTGTCCCTCTTCGGGTTTCTCGATGGCTTGTCTTACCTGCGCGAGCCGTTGATCAACACCGGCTTCGTCATGGCGGGCACCATCTTCATGGCCATGACCTTTGCCATCTGCCTGACCTGGGTGGTCACGCGCAGTCGCTCGCGTATCTCACCCTGGGCCGACGCGTTGGTGTTTCTCGCACCCGCCGTCCCGGCCATCGTCACAGCCACCGCCTTTCAGGTGATGGGCATTGCCGTTTATCAGTGGCTGCCCTTGTATGGCACCCTGTGGCTGATCATGGCCGCCATGGGCACACGCATGCTGGCCTACTGCACCCGCACGATGAATTCCGCCGCGCTGCAAATTCACCCCGAGTTGGAAGAAGCCGCCTGGGTGTCCGGTCTCAGCCGCTGGCGCACCTTCCGCGGGTTGTTTCTGCCCCTCATGGCCCCGGCGATTTTCTATGCCGCTCTGATGGTCGGCATGCTTGCCGCCCGCGATCTCACTCTGCCGTTAATCATGAACAGCGCGGGCACGCCCTTGGTCTCGGTCTTGATCTTTGACCTGCAAACCAATGGGGAAACCGCCAGTGCCGCCGCCGTCGCCTTGTATATGATTGTGGTACTGGTCGCCCTGGCCCTGACCGCGCGCAAACTCACCGGCATGGCTGAACCAGGGGCTGAACCGGGCTTAGAACGAACGCGCTGATCAATTATTCGGTTGTAAGTCTGGCCCTGCTGGTGACCCTTGCGTAAACTGCCGAGATGAAAATTTTTATCGTACTCTTTTGGGTGCTTGTCCCGAGCTATGTGTGGGCACAAACCAAAACGTTTCCCCCGGCTGTTCAGGCCCTGATTCCGCAAGCGGAAGCGGAAGGCGACCTCCAGGTCTTCGGAGCCACGCTCAACCCACGACAAGTGCGGGCGTTTTCCCAATCCTTCAATGACTATTACGGCATTGATATCGACCTCACCATGTCCGGCGGTCTGCACTCGGCCAAAGCGTCTGAAGTGGCGCTGGCCCATCGCGCTGGGGTGCCCACCGGCATTGATGTGTTCTGGACCGGCCTGATTGCGGCCATGGCCAAGACCGGCGCATTGATGGAGATTGATTGGATCAACACCTATGGCGCTGATCCGTCCCTGGCCATGGGGCCCTGGGGTCTGCGCACCCACGACGGTCATCAGAGCATGGTCACCGTCAACACCGGGCGCGTCACCGCCGCTGACGCCCCCAGAACCTACTTTGATCTACTCGACCCCAAATGGCGCGGACGCATTACCATGCCACGCTCGCCCTATCCCTGGATGGCCATGAGCTATGCCCTTGGCGAAGACGAAACCGCAAACTTGCTGCAACAGATAATCGCCCAGCAAGAGCCGAAACTCCTCGCCCGCTATGCAGATATCCGCGCCCGCGTGCTCAGTGGTGAATTTCCGGTGGCCATCGGCACCGACATTTTCTCGCTGCAGAAACGCGGCGCACCCGTCGCACATCCAGATATTGATCTGTTGGTGCTGTCGTCTTCGGGTGCGTTTGTATTAGAGGACGCCGAACATCCCGCCGCCGCGAAATTATGGGCGCTGTGGGCTGTCTCAGCTGAAGGCCAGGCCACCTTGGAAGAAGCGCGGAGTTATTCGCTCGCGGAAACACCGGGCACGGCGCTAAACACCTATGCTAAAGGCCGCCGCGTGGTCCATGTGCCGTTTGATTGGCGTTTGGAAAACCATGATCGCTTGTCTGAAAAGTTTTTGGCGATTCTCGAAGGCAATGGTGCGCCCGACGAAGAGTAACGCACCGCTTGCTTCTTAGCTCATACCGGCGACATCACCCTTGATCGACGCCCGCTGTGCGCCGGTGTCATCGCCCAAGGCTTTCAGCACCAGAGTCAGTTGCCGCCAGGACCGCATATTTTTGGGCTTTAAGGCCGTGCGCTCCGACAACAAACCCCGCGCCGTGGTCCACTGTTCCGCCCGGATCGCCGCATCAATGAGAATCTCTGTGAACAGGTCGCGCTGGGCGTTGGAACCGCCGATGAGATGAACATGATCGCGCACGGGCTCCAACTGCGCGACACATCCCGCAAAGTCTTTCGCCTTATAGGCCGCTAAGGCTGCACAGAGGTCGTAGCCAACCGCATTGGCCACATGCGCATAAGTATCATCCTGCGCGTCGCGATAGGCATCAATCGAGCTCACATAGTCCGCTGCCGCGTCTGCCTCCGTTGCCCCTAAAGCCAACGCAAAGTGGGCATCGACAAACGCCAACAGCTTGTCATCAACCCGCCCTTTGGCTTTCTCGCCAAGCACAGCCCAACGATTGCCGACATCCACACCCTCAATATCAAGCCGGGCCAGAATGGAAATATCATTGGTCAGGTCCAGATATTCATCGGACGCCGGATCAAAAATCTCATCATCATAAAGCGCCAACAGTTCCTCGTGTCGCCCCGACTCAAACAGCAGCAAGCCTTTGTGCCAGGCCAGATGATACCGAAAGTTATTCCAGTTCTCGTAACCGCCCTTGGACTCGAGCCAGGCAATGCCGTCCTGCCGACGGCCTTCCATCTCACACACATGGGCGACCGTGTGCACCGCCCAGGCATCGGCTTCGTTGAGGCTGGCCGCCGCACGGCCAAGCGACTCTGCCCGCGCGTAGTCGCCGGTTTCTTCCAACCCGAACGCCCGCATCGACAACATGTAGCCGTAGGTGGGCAGGTCTTCGCGGCCTTCCCAGGCATACCACACCCGTCCGACCGAATTTCTAACGTTCGCCGCATCGCCCATATAAAAGTGGGTGTAATGCAGCATCTTCACGGCCAGCACATCCGTAGGATAATCGCGGATGACCTCTTCCCAGGCCGCCGTCGCCCCCACCAGATCCAAGCCGCACCACGCCTCCAGCGCTTTAACGTGGAGCTGCTCACGGGGCGTTGCCATCGCCGCGCCCCGTTGCGCCGCCTCCAGGGCCTGCTGCGCTTTGGGCACCAACTTGCGCACCCCCATCATGTGCATGAAGTAGCCGCGCAGCACATTGGCCAGCACCATTTCGCTGTCTTGCGCATAGGTGGTTTTCAGCAGATCACCAATGTCTTTGCCAAACCGGAGATATGCCACAAGGGTGCGATCAAAAGCGTCCGCCGCCTCTTGACTGGCGGCGGTGACTTCAAGCCCATTATGATCTCTGATCATAACAACCTAACCTGATCTGTGATCATAAAAAAACCCGATCAATCATCCATCATCGCCTGACCCCATGCGGGTTCCAGCGGCACGTAGGACTCAGGTCCGATATTCAGCGATGAGATATCCATGATGTGCGTCCGCATGCCACGCATGAACCCGGCGGTGGACCGCGCCCAGGCCAGCTTGGTGCCATCGGGCGATAAAGACGGCAGGCCATCAAAGCCCTCGTAGGTGGTGAGGCGGAACGGCTTGCCCCCCGCAAGATCGCCCAGATACACATCCCAGTTGTTCTCGCCACGGATTTTGACAAACACATAATGGCGTCCGTCCGGAGCCGGATACGGTGCCCAATTCATATCTTGGTCAAAGGTATAACGCCGCCAGTCAGAGCCATCATGCTTGATGGTAAACACCGTCATCGGCGTGGGACTGACTTTGCCGTACTCGGATTTGCGCCACGCCCGGAACAGGATGGTTTCATTGTCCGGCATGAAGAACGGCGCGCCCTCTTGCCAGTCTTCCGTAAACGTCACTTGCTGCTCACCTGAACCATCGGGCCGCATTTTCCACAGGTCCATCTGACCGTCAATCATACGACCAAAGACAATCCATTGACCGTTGGGCGACACGGAGACTTCCGCTTCGTAATATTTGTTGTTGGTCAACCGCACCCGGTCAGATCCATCGATGTTGGAACTGTAAAGCTCCGCGCCTTGCGGATATTCATCTTGATCCGACCAGTTGCCCGCGGGCATATCCAAGTTATCGCGGGTGGACGTCCAGACGATGCGTTGTTGATCCGGGAAGAAATACGAGCAGGCATCCTGTCCGCGATCGTTTGCCGCCTGCAAATTCTTACCGTCAATAGAATAGGTGTAGGTCAGATTGCCAGTGGTGCCGAACGGGGATTTTACGGCGCGCGAGTCATTGGTCTGGGCAATCATGTGATAACTGTCCGGCGCAAAGTAGGCTTCCGCCGATACGGGAATATCCGGAATGTCGTAATAGGGGAACGCTTCGTCGTACTTGATTTCAATATCCGGATTGCCCGAGCCAAATGCACCGCTGGCATTTGAACTCATCTGCGATGTGGTGTTGGCCGCACAGCCTGCGAGCACCGCCGCTGCCAGCACTGATCCCATTATCTGAGTTTGCATCTCACACCCCTCCCCAGGGTCCATTGTGGTTCGATACGCTTATGACACCCGAGTAGACTTCCTCTGGCAAGCCCTTTGGGCGTAACATCGTGTAACGCTGCGATAATCAAATGCCTTTATCCACAGGAGCACCCCCCATGGCGCGACTCCAACTCTTAATTGCCCTCCTTGTACTGGCCCCTGTTATCTCAGACATCCCAGTCGCTGCGGCTGAAACCGGCGAAACCTTCTCCGATTGTGAAAACTGCCCCGAGATGGTCACGGTGCCGTCGGGCACGGCGACTCTGGGCTCAGAGCCCTGGAGCGCCAATCGCAAGGGCGGGGACGGACCCATCCGTGAGGTCTCCATCACGTACACGTTGGCCGTCGCCAAAACGGAAACCACCCGGGCGCAATATCGCGCCTTTGTCGACGCCACCGGATATGAAACCACCTATGAAGACGGTCGCGTCGGCTGCAACACCTGGACGCACGACCGCATTCTGGGGTTCGTGCGCGACCACACCTGGGACGCGCCGGGTTACGATCAACGCGAAGATCATCCCGTGGTGTGCGTCAACTGGGCCGACGCCACCGCCTATGCTGCCTGGCTGGCCGAGACCACCGGCAAGCCCTATCGCCTCTTGTCCTCCACCGAGTTTGAATACGCCACACGCGCGGGCACACGCGGACCCTGGTTTTGGGGCACCGCCAACGCCGACGCCTGCACCTATGCCAATGTGGCCGACTCAACCTTCCGCCGGCTGTACGATTACGCGCCCGTGTTTGCCTGTGACGATCAGTTCGAGCGCACCTCACCCGTGGGCACGTTCGAGCCCAACCCCTGGGGCTTGCATGACATGCTCGGCAACGCCTGGGAATGGACCGACGACTGCGTCCATGAGGACATGAGCAAAGCGCCAACCGATGGCCGCGCCTGGCGTGGCGAAGACAACGGCTCCTGCGAACGCCGCGTGCCGCGCGGCGGCTCCTGGGTGTCCGGCACGGATTGGGTGCGCGCTGCCGCACAAGCCGGAGATTGGGCGCTCTATCACAGCCAATTGCTCGGGTTTCGTGTGGCGCTAACGATCAAAGACTAAGCGCTCACAAACCAGTCGCTTTAGACGGGGCGTTTTTTCAGCGGCTTTGTCAGCTCACTGGCCGAGACCATGGTGCCGGCGGCAAACAGACAAGCCAGGATGATGATGGGGACGGGATCATGCAAACTGGCCAGCAGCACCGCCCCACACAAAAACACACCGCCGACGCAGCAGATGCAGACCACCAACAACGTCAGATTTTCCAGCGTCTTGAACAGCAGCGAACTCGCGCGCGCCGGTTTTGCTTTGTAAGCCATGCGTCTCGTCTTCCAGTTCGCTCGAGGCTCGAGCCTTCAATATACGGCTGACGTCTGAAGTCGGACATCAACGCCAGAGCGTTTCTTTGGGTTGCGATAAGTCTGCCGCAAAAAGGTTAAGGGGGTGTTGCGGTCGCAGAAAGCTTGAAAGGTATAGTTTTAACCAGCCTTCACCCCACAACATCCAGCACATAAACGCCGCGCGCGCCGGACTCCACAGCCCCTGCCAGCCTGCTGCGTCCGTTGTCGATGGCGGCCGCCTACATGCGGTGATACTATTTTGAGGGCCGTGCTAAACATAGTGCTGTAGAATCCCCGCACACTGTTTTGAGGACTGAACTTTGGAGAAAGTGAGATTCGTCGTCGCCTCGCGCGCCAGCGAGGCCGACTTCTATGAAAAAACCGCCACCGGGCGATCGCTGCGGCTCTATAACTTTCCCTTTTTGGACGTTCGGCTGTTTCCGGCGAACAGCACGGGTCTTCCGAAGCTCTACAACTCCGTCATTAAAGACTGCGTAAACGATCCCTGCACGCTGATTTTCGCCCACGACGATTTGCACATCCTCGATTTCTATTGGGTCAATCAGATCGCGACCGCCCTGAAGCGCTTTCAAATCGTCGGTGTTGCCGGCAACACGCGCCGCCTGCCGCGCCAACCGAGTTGGGCCTTCATCGACACCACAGGCACGTGGGACTCCCAGGAGCATCTCAGCGGTATCGTCGGCCACGGCACGAGCTTTCCACCGGAGAATCTGAGTATCTTTGGCCCCGTCGGCCAGCCCGTAAAATTGCTGGACGGCCTGCTCCTGGCCGCCGAGAGTAGCACCTTTACCGCCAATGGATTACGCTTTGACGAACGCTTCGATTTCCATTTCTACGACATAGACCTCTGCCGCCAGGCTGAACAGAAAAACATCACCTGCGGCACCTGGCCCCTGTCCTTGATCCATGAAAGCGCGGGAAACTATGCATCGCAAGCCTGGAAAGACGCCTACGCCACCTATCTCGCCAAGTGGGGCGAATGATGGAGCAAACGCCGGTTCACGAGCAACACAACCCCGACCTGCTCAAAATAATTCCTGCAAACGCCAAGCGATTGATTGAGGTCGGCTGCAGTTCCGGTGCCCTGGCGCGTGAATTCAAAAAAACATCACCTGCGTGCGATTATCTGGGCCTAGAAATAGAGCCCGCCTACGCCGCCCTTGCGCGCCGGTCTTGTGACCGCTGCCTTAACCTGAATCTGGAAGAGTCCGGCGATGATTTCTGGTCTACCGTCGCGGACCGTGACTGCTGGATTTTCGGCGATGTTCTCGAACACTTCAAAGACCCCTGGGCCGTCTTAAGTAAAATACGCGCCGTCATCCCGCCAAACGGCGTTGTCGTCGCCTGTGTTCCTAACACCCAACATTGGTCCGTCCAGGTAAAACTCAGCGTCGGTGCTTTTGAGTATGAAAATGCCGGACTGATGGACAAAACCCACTTGCGTTGGTTCACGCGACAGACGTTGCTGAAACTTTTTACCGAGACGGGGTTCGCCGTTACCGAAGGCTTCCCGCGCACCTTCGATGAACCCCAGCGCGACAAATTCCTCCCCCTCATCGCGCAAATGGCCGAAGCCGCGGGCGGCGATGCAAAGATAGCGGTCGCCGACGCTCTACCTCTACAATATGTCGTAAAGGCTGTCCCTAAGTAGCTGCGAAATCATCGTCTTGCGGGCACTGTTGTTTGATAATCCTGCGACGCCTTGGGTGAGCAGCCGCAAATTGATCACACCTATAAACCCCAGGTGTTTCACGCCTCTTAGCTTTAGGTGTTTCACACCTCTTAGCTTTAGGTGTTTCACACCTCTAAACCACCGGTCATCACACCTCATGAACTCTAGGTGTTTCACACCTCAAAATTCAGAAATTTTTGCCCGAGCAGACGGCCAAAGGTGATCGCCGGCGTCACCAAGCTGCCGTTGGTAAAAGCCTTACCCGAGGTCACGCCAGCGCCGAGCACTTCCCCTGCGGCATAAAGATTGGGCACAGGTGTTCCATTGGGCCGCATCACGCGGAGCCGCCCATCAACGGTCAGTCCGGCCGACGACACAACCGTCCATCCGGTCATGATCACAGCATAGAACGGCCCCTTGGAAATTTTTGACGGGCGGTGCACACGGCCAAACGGATCAGGCGCACCGCTGTCAATGGCGTCATTAAACTGATCAACCGACTTGCGCAGACCTTGTGGGTTGACCCCTGCCTTCACCCCCAGAGCATCAATGCTGTCGGCCTTAAAGAACATGGAGTGGGTTTCAAACCCGTCCATCATTTGATCAAGAGTCCAGCGGCCCACAAACGGTGTGCTGGTTGTCATCATTTCGTGATCGGCAATGACCCACATGCGCAGTCCGGGCTGCTTGCCCAGGGCTTGCTCGCGATAATCCAATCCCGGGTAATCCTCGCGCACAAAACGATCACCATGAACGTTGACGTAAATTTCGCGCGGCGGTCGCCGTGCAGGGTTGCCACTAAAGTAGGCTTCAAACTGGGTTGGATAAATATTGTCTGCCATCAGGCCGCCAAAAATACTGGCGAACTTATCTTGTCCGCGCACATAGCCGCCCGCGCCTTGTCCCAGCAGAATGCCTTGCCCCTGACTATAGGGATAGGCAATGTCACGGGTGAGCGGCACGCCGTGCATGTCTTGGAACATACGCGGGTTGGCGGCAAAGCCACCGGAGGAAATCAGCACATGCTGGCCATAATGGTCTTGCAGGTTGCCCGTATCATCTTCAGTCACCACGCCAAGCACAGCCCCCGTGGCATCTTGGATCAGATCGACAGCCCCGGTGCTCATCATTAAATCAATGCGCCCCGACTCAACCCCCTTGAGCAAGGCAGGCTCCATGGCCTTGAAGATCGACACACCTTCTTCCGCGCCCCACATGTAACGGGCTTTGGAAAAGGGCTCATGGCCGCCGCCCGTGGTGGGGTGATCCTCCATCACGCGATAGCCATTCTGCGCCAGCCAGTTCACCGACTCTCCAGCATTGTCGACAAACAGCCGCGTCAGCACCGGGTCTGCGGTGTTGCGGTTGATGCGCATGTTGTCGGCATAATGTTCGTCTGGGGAGTCCTGGATGCCCTTGGCCTCCTGAAAAACGGTGCCCGCTGCAGCGATCTGACCGTTGGAGCGATCAAGCGTGCCGCCCAGAATAGGCGCTTTGTCGATGACCAGCACCCGCGTCCCACGTTCCGCCGCAAAAATCGCCGCCGGCATGCCAGCCGTGCCGCCGCCAATGACAATCAATCCATATTTGTCTGCCGCCTCGGCCCGTCGCCACGCAGGCAGCACGCTGGCCGCGAGACCCGCTGTCGCGCCCAGCAACAAATGACGCTTACTGATCGGTTTGATCTTGAATCGCTGGCTCATGGTCCGGTCCTTCCTGAAGAGGTGCGTGTGTCTGCCATCGATGAGTTAGGAGCACTTTGATAATGAATACAATACACGCAACACACCCAAAATGCCGATAGAGGTCAAGAGCCGGTCCAACCCCGTGTTTTATCCCGATACATCCAGCACTTAATAGCCGCGATTTTATGCTGGAAGCGCCGCCTTCGAAATCCTGGGACAAACCAAATCTGTCGAGCATCGAATGCTATGCCCGGACTGAAGAGCCCGCGCCGATGACGGCAGGGACCTGAGCGGCAGCCATGGCCTAGCGGCAGTGACCTATGGTCACACCGCACAGTCTGACCTAAATCAGATATCCGCTGGTGGCTATTTGCAGACATAAAGAGGTATCTTTGACTCACCATCTTTGTGAACCAACGCGTTTGTCCCTAATTGATCCCTAAAGGAGTGACACTTATGCGCACTGCAAATTTCGTCCGATACACATTGATCGCCTGCACCGCAGGCTCCGCCCTTCTGCTCGCCGGAGCCGCCCTTGCTCAACCCGCGAACCCGACCCCCTTTCAGCAACGTGTCATCGAAGCCATGGAAGGCGACATCCGGACGGAAAAAGATCGCGCCCGGGATGCCAATCGCCAGCCAGCCGAGGTGCTCGAATTTTTCCGCATGCGTGAGGACATGAGAGTCCTTGAGGTCTTACCTGGGGGCGGTTGGTACACGAAAATTCTTGGCCCGGTGCTGAAAGACAAAGGCAAACTTTACGTCACGCATCCGCCAGGGCTTTATCAAGACATATTCCAGCCGACGCGTGAGCTTGCCGGACTCGAGGGCGTCGAAGAAATCGACTGGAACGGATACCCAAGTCCGACGGGCGGATTCTTCGACCCGTCAGGGGAATGGGATGTTGAGCCTGTCGATCTTGTCCTGACATTTCGCAACTATCACAATTTTTCACCTGACGATCGTATGGCTGTGAATAAATCCTCCTACGATGCGCTGAAGCCTGGCGGCTACTACGGCATCGTCGACCACACGCGCCGGCATATGGAGCCAGGCAATGAGGAGAACGGCAGACGGATCGACCCGGTGCTGAATATCAAGGAAGTCTTGGACGCTGGGTTCATCTTCGTCGATTTCTCCGACGTGCTTGCCCGACCGCAAGACGCGCTCACACTTGAAGTCGCAAATCCAGCCGTAACTGGGCAGTCGGACCGCTACACGCTGCTCTTTCAGAAGCCGGAGTAAAACGCCTGACGTAAGGGAAACACAGGCTGCCAGGGGCAGTGGTTTTGCACTGCCACGCCCTGGCAAAAGCCCCGTTTCCGATCATTCTAAATGCACTTTACGAAGGCAGCGCGTTCGCCGGACTCCATCGCGCCTTCTAAACCACGGGTGGATTGCGAGGTGTGCTCCCCGGCGAAGTGAATGCCGCCCGTGGGCTGGATCACATTCTCTTTTTATTTAGTAATCATACCGGGCCGTAAATACTTGGTAGTAAGGCAGGCTCCTTCATACCGCTTCCTCGATAGACACCAGCTTTCCGCGCTCTTCTTGAAGCTCATGCCAGTGCTCGCGGGCAGAGCCAATGGGTTTGATACCCGGGGTGGGGCGCCCATCCTTTCCGTCATCCATCTTCTTCCAGTGCCCCCGGAACCCATCGACTGTTAGTTCGATGACTGTTCCAGATGGCATAACAAGAAGCTTTTCTTTCAAGGACTCATTGCCATGAATGTGTTTGGGCCAAAGCGAGTGATCGCGTACTTCAACGAGGCTCATAGATTATCTCCTAAGGCACCCCATTATACGGGGCATGACCCCCATATACCCATATACACCCCCATGAAGAAAAGCCTAGGCGCTGTGCTAGGCAACTCCATTCTGGCGTTATTAAGACAGCACCTGCAAACCGTGCTTCTGCACGATGGTGAGTAACTTGAGCGCCATACCACTGGGACGCTTCGCGCCCGTCTCCCACTTCTCGACCGTGCTTTCGCTGGTGTTGAGATAACGGGCAAATACGGGCTGACTCACATGGTTGGCTTCGCGAAGCTGCTTGATCTGCTCAGGTTTGATTTCGGAAGGTACTGTCAGGCAGCTTTCATCAAAGTTGCGCATCGTCGCCTTGTCGATGGCACCGGCTTTGCGGAGCGCGGAGGCCGATGTGTGAATCGCCTCAAAGGCATCACTTTTATATTTAGCTTTGGTCGCCATTACAAATCTCCACCCTTACAAATCTCTATGATGTCACCGTCCGCAAGCAACAGCGCGATCTGGTTCTCGCTCAGCCTTGCGTAACTTTTGGCCAGCGACCGAAACGCGGTAAGTTCATTATCTTCAATATTTGCCCGGTCTTTCTTGGCGAACAAATATTCATACATCCAATGCCGTCCAGCTTTGGCGAGAATGAGGGCGCGATGCCGGTTCTTGTTGAGACGTTTTTTGAACACGCCGCCGCCAAGGGTATCGCACTGGCCTTTCATCACCTGCGCGATGGCCTTGCAGAGTTCATCATCCTTGATGCGCGCTTTTGAGGCCGCCTTGGCAAACCAAGCCGTTTTGAACACACGTGTTATCTTAACAGAGGCTGCGCTCATAGAATAATTATCTAGCACTCAGTGCTATATTTGTCAAGCTTGAGAGTCACTGAATCCGCGAGTTCTGCGCCTCAGCCAGCCCTACCCCAGCACATCGAGCACTTCGAACGCCGCGCGTTCGCCGGACTCCATCGCGCCTTCCAAGCCACGGGTAGATTGCGAGGTGTGTTCGCCCGCAAAGTGAATGCTGCCGGTGGGCTGGATCATCTTCTCTTTGTATTTGGCAATCATGCCGGGTCGCCAATAGGCGTACATGCCCCCGGCATAGGGGTCGTTGCTCCACGACCACGAGCGGCGCACCCGCACCTTGCCCTTGGCGGCGGGCCGGGCGGCCACCAGATCGGCAATCAGCCGCGCCTCGGCTTGGTCTTGCGGCAGCCGGTTGAGGAACGACGCCAGACGCCCGGTGGCGAACACATATTGGCCGACCACGTTTTGACTGCCCGCTTCGCCGTTTTCGGTTTGCGGGCCCATGCGCCCCGGGGTGGTGTCCATCCACATGCCAGCCGGCAGGCCATCGTCTTCCCAATAGGGGGCGTCGACCTCCAGGAAGGCATGGAAGCACGCGCCATAGGGCATGGTTTGAATGGCCTCCGCCTGCACCCCGGTGATCACCGGATCAAACGCCACAAATTTCAGGGCCGAGAACGGCAGCGTGACAACAGCGCGTTTGCCGGTGAACACGCGGCCATCGTCCGCCACCACTTCAACCCCGGCCCCACCCGTGCGGATCCCGGCCACCGGCGTGTTGCGGTGAATCGCCCCGGTTAGGGCCGCCGCCATGGCGTTGACCAAACTGGAATTGCCGCCCTCGATGTTCCAGAAGTTGGGGGCCTCGGCCTCAAACTGCGAGCGGGCGAAATTCCACACATGCATCATGTGCACCGCCGACAGATCATCGATGCTGTGGCCATAGCCTGGGTTGGTGTCCATGCCCAAACGAATTTCCGCCTCGCTGTGGCCGTTGGCCAGCATCAGATCACGCAACGAGCGGTCTTGCGCAGCGATCTCTGGCTCCCACCAGGACTCCAAATCGCCAAACAGTTTGTACTTATCAATCATGCGAAACCGATAGGCCGCCGGGGTGAGCGCGCGGGCCTCGCCCTGAAACGGATTCAGCGGATGATCGGCCCAGTCTTCGTTGAGGATGTTGATGCCCTTAATATGAATATGCGTGCCGAAGCCGCTGCTGGTTGCGGGCGTGCGCTTGACGCCCAGGCGATCACAAAAATCGAGGAAACGGGCATACATCGCCCCCACCGACGAGCCGCCGGCTTCCGGATTGCCGGGCAGGTCGGTCATGGTGTAGCAGCGCCCGCCGATGCGGTCTTTCGCCTCGACGATGGTGGTGGAATAGCCTTCGCTTTCCAACCAGCTCGCCGCCGTGAGACCCGCCAACCCAGCGCCGACGATCACCACATCGGCCGTATCTGCGGCCAACGCGCGGCGTGATCCGAGACCCGCCGCCCCCGTTGCCATACCCGTTGTCAGGGTTCCCGCAAGGGCCGTGCCCGCCAGCAGGCCCAGGCTGGAGCGTCTTGAAAGTGTGGGATGTGCCGTCATGGTGTTCGTCTCCGCAGGGGTCAAAAGCGTCGATTTAAGCCGGAAGTAACACTCTATCGCATCTGACTCATAATGTTATGCATGGGCTCGTTCCAAGGGGGTGCGCCGAAGCGGTTCCATGGGCTCGTTCCACCGATCATACGTGCATAGGCTCGTTTGAACGGAACCAGTCGTGCATGGGCTCGTTTCGAGCATGAGGCTGAGCCTCGTTTCGAGCATGAGGGGCAATGACAAAAAATGTCAGCCTCCAGACTCGATTTCCTGCACATTGATGCGGGTTCCATCCGGCGTATACACCGTGCCCTCATAGCCCACCACGCTGGTCATCTGACCCGATAAGCGAGACGGCTTTGAGGCGATTTGCGCGCCCATCTGTTCCAGCTTTTCGAAGGTCGCAAAAATGTCGGGCACCTTGACCACCAGCAGAGACTCGCCGGCCCGGGGACGTTGCGCGCCCTCGCGTTCCAGGGGCACAAATTCATTACCGCTTGAGCCCAGCAGGCCGATCATCGGGCCTTCCCCGCCAACCGGGTCCATCATCACAAAGTGCGCACGATTGCCCTCGTCCAGGTTGAGCGATCCAGCGGTTTCTGCGCCGCCGAATTCTGTGTCTTCAAAGCTCACTTGATAGCCCATGGCTTCGGACCAAAAGGCCTTCGACAGTTCAACGTCAGACGTGAATAAGGTCATGCGACGAATCGAACCTCCTTCGCTGACCTCACTTTTGGGGCCTAAATCGCGGGCGACACGAAAGCCAAATTGCGTGTTGCGCTTATCAATCGGGTCTCGGCCCGGCCAGGCAATGCGATTGCGTTCTGGCGCTGACAACCAACCGCCACCGCGCGTAGTGTGCATGTCGCAGCCCGGTGACCAGGTCCAGGCTGAGCCGTCGCGCGGACGCCCAATGTGTGTTGCCGCCCAGCAGTCTTCCGTCCACTCCCAGACGTTGCCGATCATATCGTACAGACCAAACGCATTGGGCTTGAACTGCCCCACCGGGGCCAAGTCCGCATAGCCGTCGCGGCAGGTCGCCGGGAACCAGGGAAACGGATACTCCTCGGCCCCATCCAGATCAAAGGTGTTGGCCCAGGCGCAGGCTTCACCGGAACTCTCACCCCAGAACCGCGAGGTTGTTGTGCCGGCCCGCGCCGCATATTCCCACTCGGCCTCCGTCAGCAGCCGGTAGCGTTTGCCTGTGGTTTTGGTCAGCCACTCTGTGTAGGCCTTGGCATCGTTCCACGACACACACCCCACCGGATGTTCGTCTTTGACCCGCTTCGGCTGACGCCGGTCTTTCCAACTGGCGGTGTCATCGTCATTAAACCCAATGGTATCGCTCCACACCCGGCATTCTTCCGTGACCTGATGCCCGGTCGCCTCGACAAAGGTTTTGAACTGGCCATGGGTGACTTCATAGCGTCCGGCTGCGAACTGGTAATCAATCGTGATTTTGACCTGCGGCCCTTCCCCTCTGGTCAGGTCGACCTCGCGATCACTGATCGGGGTGCCCATCATGAATGAGCCACTGGGAATCACCACCAACTCCGGGCAATCCTCACAGTCTTGAATGACCGTTCCCGGCGCTTGTGCCTGAACCGCAGCTGAAAGCAGCCCCGCTGCCAGAACGTAAAACATGCGCATCATAATGTGACCCCTCCGTTTAATTTTTTGAGCTTAATTCTATGAGCCCAACTCTCTGACCACTCTAAACCCTAAATCATTGCCGCGGCCATCAACACTGCCGCTGGCGCGCCGCGCCGGGCGTACATTTGTCGGGCGACTGTACCAACCGCCCCCACGCACCACACGACGCTCGCAGCCACCGTCCCAGACCCAGGCGCTGCTGTCACGCGGGCGGCCCCAGTAGCTGGCGGTGTAGCAATCCTGCACCCGCTCCCACAGATTGCCCATCATATCGTACAGGCCATAGGCGCTTTTCTCAAAAGAGGCGACAGGCGACACATCGGTATAGCCATCGCTACAGCGGGCATAGGGCCAAGCGAAGGTGTAGTGCTTTTGAGACTCCACATCGTAGGCGTTGGCGTGCTCACAGGTCAGGGAAATCGACACCCCCTCAAAAGAGTTGTTTGCCCCCCAGGGCCGGGGCGCGGTGCTGCCCGCCCGGGCGGCGTATTCCCATTCGGCTTCGGTCGGCAGGCGATAGACCTGTCCCGTCATCTGTGACAGCCAGTCGGCATAGGCCACACTGGCCGCGTAATCGATACACGACACCGGATGCGTGTCTTTGGCCCGTATCGGCTGGACCGGTTTGCGCCAACTGGCCTCCGGATCATCGATGCTGCCACCGCCGTCGCCAATCACCTGACAGCCTTTGCCTGCTTCATATCCGGTGGCTTTGACAAAGGCTTCAAACTGACCAATGGTGACTTCCGTCTCGCCAATGGCATAAGCCTGCGGCACTGTAATTGTGATCGGTGGTCCTTCGCCCGACTCTACATTGACTTCATAGGCCCCGACTGGCGTTCCCATCTCAAACTGCCCCGCCGGAATAACCACCACGCGCGGGCAATCTTCGCAGTCTTGCAATACCGCGCCAGCATCTTGCGCTTGCGCACTCAAAGACAACAGAAAAACAGCAAGTCCATAGGCGTACTTCATGGCGCACCTCGCTCAGCGGGCGTTAAATCCCGCGCCACACGAAAACCACCGAAGTCAAACCGGTGTGTGGCATTGGCATCCCCATGATACCCAGGCCGGATGCGGGCGACAGAGGTCATCCATCCCCCACCCCGCTGAATGATGCGTTCACAGCCGCCTTGCCAGACCCAGGCGCGGCCGTCTTTGGGCCGCCCGATGTGCGATTTGGTGGCGCAGTCTTCGGCAAATTCCCACACATTGCCCAGCATGTCGTAAAGACCAAACGCATTCGGCTTGAGCGACCCCACTGGGGCCACGCCCGCAAAACCATCGCGGCAGGCCATGTGCGTCCAGGCCAGAGGATAACGCTCCAGACTGTCCAGATCATAGGCATTGACCCAGGCGCAGCCCTGATGGGGATTGTTGCCCCAAGGGTAAAGACCATCCGACCCGGCCCGCGCGGCGTATTCCCACTCCGCTTCTGTCGGCAGGCGATAGAGTTGCCCAGAGCGCTCGGCCAGCCAGACCACATAGGCTTTGGCATCCTGCCATGACACACAGCTGACCGGATGATCCGGCTTCGGGTTAGAGGGCACACCCGGGCGCCGCCATGTGCGGTTGGGGTCGTCGTCATAGCGCTGAAGTTTGTCGTTCCAGACCCGGCAGAGCACCGTGGGCTCAAAACCTGTGTCTTCTGCAAAGGCCGCAAACTCACGATTTGTGACTTCGGTACGCCCCAGCGCATAGTCATTGGGGATCGTCATGTGCACTGGCGGCTGTTCACCGGTTTCATTGTCCACCGGCACACCCAGCGGGGTCCCCATGCGAAATTCACCAGCTGGGACAATCACCAAGTCGGGACAAAATTCACAATCTTTCAGAACGTCGCCAGGCTCGGCCACAGCCACTGCTGACTGAGCAACAACAGCTATAACAACAGTATAAAATAGCTTCACCCAAGCCCTCCCGACTCACACAGCTTATCCTGTGCCATGGAAAGAGTTTAGGGAAGAGTCCTGTTTTTTGAAGGTCCGTTAAGCGACGCTAAACCCTGAACTGGGCAAGGGCAGTCGACGAATCCGCTGCCCTGTGGCAGCATAAATCGCGTTGGCCACCGCAGGCGCTGTTGCCGGCACAGCCGCTTCCCCCGCGCCACCGACCAGCTGGTCAGATTCGATTAACGCGACTTCCACCTCAGGCATATTCGCCAAGCGCACCGCGTCGTAATCATGGAAGTTGGATTGCACAACCACACCCTTTTCCAGTGTGATCTCACCAAACAGGGCAGCCGTTAAGGCATAGGTGATGCCGCTCTCCATCTGATGCACCACATTAGACGGATCAAGGGCAAAGCCGCAGTCATAGGCACACCAGACTTTGACCACACGCAAATCACCAGACGACACATCCACCTCGGCCACTTGCGCATTGACCGAACCAAAACCAGGGCAGAACGCGATGCCAAGACCACGGCCTGACGGCATATCACGGCCCCAGCCTGCCATCTCGGCCACCTTATTCAGCACAGCCAGTTCGCGCGGCTTATCGACAATCAAATCCCGGCGGAATTCATAGGGGTCCTTGCCAGCCATAACAGCCAGTTCGTCCATGGCGCTTTCCGAGAAAAAGCCGTTTTGGGACGACGCCACACCGCGCCAGAATCCAACCGGAACGGTTGGCTTGTATTCAACGTAATCAATCAGCTTGTTGTCAATCGCATACGATCCGCCCACAGCCCCGCCAACAGAGGTTGGGTCAGGAAAATTGCGCGGACGGTTTTGGAACTGTAAAATGGACTGGCCCGCCAAGCGGCTGTGCATAGCAATCAATTTGCCATCGTCATCAAGCGCGGCCCTCACACGGGCGACATAGGCCGCACGATAGAAGTCGTGCTGAATATCTTGCTCGCGGGTCCAGATCAGGCTGACCGGACGACCCGGCACGGCCATCGCGGCCTGCACAGACTGTACGGCGAAATCCACTTCCCACTTCCGGCCAAAGCCGCCACCGGCAAATGTATTTTGCAGATGGACATTTTCAATGGCGAAGCCGGTGACTTTGGCCGCAGCTTCACGCGCCGCATCTTGTTGCTGGTGCGGCGACCACATCTTGCACTCTGATTCGGTGACTAAGGCGGTTGACGCCATCGGCTCCATACAGGCATGGGCCAAGAATGGCACTTCATACTCGGCCTCAAAGGATTTTTCTGCGGCTTCAATTGTTGCAGGTGCATCACCTGTTGCGCCAAAGAAGGGCCGCGCTTCATCGTCCAGCGACGCACGCATTTCTGCCCACAAGTCTTGAGAATTGATGGCGTCGCCGCCCTTAAAATCCCAATCGACAACCATGGACTCGGCGGCTGTTTTAGCCTGCCAGAAGGTTTCGCCGATCACCGCCAAGCCGCCGTCCACTTCCGTGACCGCGACCACACCCGGGCGCTTCGCGATCTCTTCTCTGTTGTCGCTGAGGATTTCACCACCATAAACAGGTGATGTACGCAAGGCCGCATACAGCTTGCCTGGAAGATCAACATCGGCACCGTAAACAGCCGAGCCATCAACTTTGGCCGGTGTATCTTTGCGACGCACCTCTTTGCCCAACAGCTTAAAATCTGCACGGTCTTTAAGAACGGGCTCTTCAACCGGCGTGAGCTTGGCGGCCGCCTCTGCCACGGCTCCAAAGGTCAGTGTCCGGCCTGATTCACCATGGGTAATAACACCGTCACTCACTGACAAACTCTCAGGCGGCACATTCAATTCTTTTGCAGCAGCGCGCACCAGCATCTCACGGGCGGCGGCACCCATTTTCCGGAGTGTCTCGTAATAGCCCATGACAGCATCCGAGCCACCCGTGGACTGACGACCGTCTTTGGCGGGGTTGCCATAGGCCGGATTGGCTGTGGCAAGACGCACTTCAACCAGATCCCAGTTGGCGTCCATTTCCTCGGCAACCACTTTGGGCAGCGTCGTGTACACGCCCTGACCGATCTCCACCCCTGGCACCACAATAGAAACCCGCTCGTCCGGCATCACCTGCACGAAGGCGTTCAGTTCAGCCGTCTCGCCCTTTGCCACCGCCGCGTGGGACTGTGGCAGCCGAGTGCCCAGCATCAGCCCGCCAGCAACGGCAGACATTACAAAGAAAGTGCGGCGGCTTAAGCTTGAGTTGGATGGAATCGAGCGAGAAGAATGGTGGGTCATATTCGGCCTCTCTAAGCGGGCAAAAAGCGTTCGTATTGGTAAATGTAGGTTTAGCATAAGCGCACCCCAAGACCAAAGCTGACGAATCGGCATTCGCCCGGTATTCGGACGGCGATCATATCAAAGCAGGCGACCTGCTCAGAATGGGATTGATATTGGTCATTCTACGGCGGTCACATCAGGTACTATGGTTTTGACCACATCAAATTGTTAAGATACGCCATATTTTGAGGCTAAAAGAGGATTTCTCTCATGATGGATTATAAGCTGCGTCAACAGGGACGCGCCAAGCTCGACTTTTTGTCCGCCTTTGGGCCTTCCATCGGTCCACTGATGCAGCAGCAGCAAGCGGCGTTAGACAAAGCCAAACTCAATGATGAGACCTTGGACGAAGATATTGATACCCGCGCCAAGCAGATTGAAGGGGTGTTGGACAATGTGTCGGCCTTTCGCGCCAGCAATCTCGTCGGTGAATGGCATGGCGATCACTACACTGAAACAGCAGCAGCGGCCTTTGATGAGATTAAAGCTGAGCTTGATCCGTCCTTTAAAGAATTGGCACAGGGCGGCACAACACTGATAGCAAACCCTGACCTAGAGGTGCCCGAGTACTGGCTGTACCCCATTCACCGCACCACTGGTGGCTGGGATGGACACAGGCATATGGGTTTTATCCACGGCGAGTTGATCCATCGCTACCTTGTTGGCAAATCGGCCAAGCCGCCTGCAGCAGGCAGTGCACCAACGGACATTTATACCGACCGCAAGAATTTTGCTGAGCAAGCCCCCCGTCGGGATTATGAGCATGTGGTCGAAATCGGATGCTCATCTGGCCCCTACACGACGAAGCTGGCAGAAGTTTTCCCGGATGCGAAAATTACGGCCATGGATATTTCCTTGTCACAACTTGAGCAGGCCCAGCGTAATGGCAACAAGCTCGGCCATAGCTGGAGTTTGGTTCAAGCAGACGGCCAAGATACGGGCTTGGATGATGAGAGTTGCGATTTGTTCACCTCTTACATCATTCTTCATGAACTGCCGGTCAAAGTGATTGAGGGCATTCTGCGCGAAGGGTTCCGCACTTTGAAATCCGGTGGCGATCTGCTGTTTGGCGACGTCGCGCCTTACAACGCGCTGAATAAAATCGCGTCCTGGCGGACGGACTTTATGGCCCGTTATGGCGGAGAACCCTATTGGCGCGGATCTTCAACTATGGACATGGTTGGTCTGATGAAAGACATCGGGTTCGTGGATGTTCGCTATGAAGGCATGGCCCCAAATAACTATCCGTGGGTGACCTACGGACGGAAGCCGTAGATTATTATGTCAGACGTCAAACTTCATCCGACCACCAAACAGGCCCGCCGGCGTGATTCGCTAAAGCCTGACGATATCAACAAAGTTGGCCATGCCATTCTCACCCTCGCCCAAGAGCTTTGGGCTGTGAAAGACCGGCAAATGGTAACAGAGCAAGTGCTTAAAGCGCGGAATATAGATATCGCGGAAGCGATTGATACCTTCCAACCTGATCCCGAAATGGAGGCAAAGCTGGCCGCCAGCCGACAGGCTTTAGTAAAGAAAATCATCACTGATCTGACCGGGGATTACGGTCCACTCGACTCGTAATTAACGCTCTCAGAATGCAACAGCTTAACGGCGCTCTCCATGTGAGCGCCGTTTTTGTTTTCAACAAAGCAATGCAGGTGCATGCGACTTAACAGCACAAATGCGTTGGCGAATTGCCAGACGGGGTTGATCTTCTCTCCCACATTCGTACGCGACAATTTGCAGGTGGCCTGAGAACGCCTCTAGTAGCTCTCCCGGCCGTAATAGGAAGTCTGGGTTTCGTGGTCGACCCAATGTTTCATTACCTTGGCCAAAAGTTTCGACCAGAACAACACCGCCCGGTGCGAGGCTTTCAATCAGGTTTTGAAAGTGGGGCCGGTGCAGGTAATTGGCAACGACGATTCCAGCAAACACCTCAGATTCAAAAGGCCAGCCATCGCCCTCAAGATCATGCGGCAAACTGTCAAAACCGGGCCGACCCTCCAGCCACATCAGCCCTTTAACATCAATATCAACAGCTGTGACGGCGTGGCCGCGCTCTAGGAAAAAATTGGAATGGCGACCATGGCCAGCCGCCACATCTAAGACAGAGCCACCCTGCCGGACGAGGTGCGCGAATCGTGACACCCAAGGGGACGGCGGAATATCGGTATCAGCAGGACGATCGAAACTTTGCATGACTTAATTTACCTACATCCCTCAGCAGAATAATTCTCCGCATCGACTCTCACTACCCGTCGAAGGTAGCATGGCGGGAACCGGGGAGGATCATTCTATGTTTCGTTCGCACATCTTGGGGCTTTCACTCGCTGCAGCACTGGCCATTCTGCCCTCAGTACTATCTGCACAAGACGCGCGCGCCCTGCACGACCGCATAATCACCTTTGATGCCGAAATGGATATCCCCTTTGAGTTCATGGAAGAAGGCAACGATGTTGGCGAGGAAACCAGCATGCAGGTCGATTTGCCCAAGATGGACCGTGGCGGCCTAGACGGTGCCTTGTTCGTCAATTGGGTGCTGCAAGGTGAGCGCACACCATCGGCCTATGCCAAAGCCCGGGAAGATGCGGAACGCAAATTCGCGGCCATAGAGAAAATGGTGCAAACTTATCCAGCAAGAATCGGTCTGGCCCGCAGTGCTGACGAGGCCGAACAGTTGGTTGCCGAGGGCAAACACTTTGCCGTCATGGGGATGGTCAATGCTTGGCCGCTCGGTCCAGACCTTACGTGGTTGCCCGAGTTGTATAGGCGGGGGCTGCGAAACATTACGCTAAACCACGCAGGACATAATCAATTCTCTGATTCCTCACGGCCGCGTGCACAACTCGGAGACGGCAAGCAGGAGCATGTCGGACTGTCCCAACTCGGTCGTAGCTTGATTATGGCCATGAATGACCTGGGCATCATTGTTGATGTGTCTCAGGTCACGCCGCAGACGGTGTTTCAAGCAGCTGAATTGTCACGCGCGCCCATCATTGCGTCACATTCGGGCGTCAAAAACATCATAGACACGGCGCGCAATCTCACAGACCCGGAGATGATCGCTATTAAAGAGACTGGAGGTGCCGTCGGGATCGTTGCCTTTTCAAGCTATTTGCGACCCGGATTGCCAGGACAACGTGAAGCCTTCAGCGCGATCATGAGCGAGTACGGCACAACCAATCTGGCAGAAATCACGGCCAGTTTTCCGGCAGAAAAAGTAGAGTCCTTCAAGGTGGATTTCGCGGCCTACGAAAAGAATTTCCCCCCCGCAACTGTTGCGCAATATGTCGATTCCATTGCTTATGCGGTCGAGCTGTTGGGCATTGACCATGTCATGATCAGTTCCGATATGGAGCATGGCGGCGGTGTGCGCGGCTGGATGAATGCCGGTGAAGCAGATGGTGTGACCAAAGAATTGGTCGCACGCGGCTACACCGAAGATCAAATTGCAAAACTCTGGTGGGGTAATTTTGCCAGGGTTTGGCGCACCGTAGACAATGCAGCCGTTCGTTAAGCCAATTTGACGCGATGCAGCAAAAGGCATAATAACAAACAAATATCAGGCGTTTTGCGCCCGTTTTCCCAGTTGATCTTTGGTGGAGCAAAGCGGTGACCAAGCCAGCGGCATCCGATACCCCGACCCTTACACTCGCAGCTGAGTTTCCAGCCGCAGATCCCGACGCATGGATGACCCTGGTCGAGAAATCGCTGGGAGGAAAGCCCTATGAGAAGCTCACCACCAAGAGCTATGACGGTCTCGACATCAAACCGCTGTACACTGCGGCCACCTCAAGCGCAGCGCCGCGATTAAAACATACGGTATCTGATCTGACGCAAACCGGATGGGACATTCGCTGCCTATCCGCGCATCCCGACCCCGTTGAAGCCAATCGACAGATTCTTAATGACCTGCAAAAAGGTGCAACCTCCATCATCTTGAAGTTGGATCCGACCGGGCGCAGCGGAACCATTGTCAAATCTCGGGCCGATCTGGAACTTCTGTTAGAAGGTGTGTTCCTAGACCTCGCACCAGTGGTGCTTGATCCAGGTGGCCCTTCTTTGCCGCCAGCCGCTTACCTGATGGATGTATTGGCCCGCAAAGATGTCGCCGCAGAGTCCTTTGCCGGAAATTTCGGGGCCGACCCCTTAAGCACCCTGGCCGCTGTGGGCAAAGTCATCGTTCCTATCGACACCCTTTTGGGGCGCATGGCGGACCTCGCCGCGTATACAGCCAAGACCTATCCCAACGCCAAGGCGTTGAATATTACAACAACCGTTTATCACTCGGCGGGATGCTCGGAGGCGCAGGAGTTGGCAATTGCGATGGCCACCGCAGTTGACTACCTGCGGCACATCACGCAAGCCGGTGTGAGCATTGATGACGCCTGCAAACAAGTGGCCTTCACCTTAACCTGTGATACGGATGTCTTTCTGACCATTGCAAAGTTTCGCGCCGCGCGGCAATTGTGGGCGCGGATTGCAGAGGTTTGTGGCGGCAAAGACGCGTCTTTCAATGCCCCGCTTTACGCCATCACAGCACCCCGGATGATGAGCCGCAGAGACCCCTGGGTGAATATGCTGCGCGGCACGGCAGCCTGTTTTGCGGCCGGCGCTGGCGGCGCCGATGCCATAACGGTGCTGCCCTTTGAACATGCCGTTGGCCTGCCAACACCCCTTGGTAGACGCATCGCACGCAACAGTCAGATTGTTCTTCAGGAAGAATCGTCCATCAGCCGCGTCGCCGACCCGGCGGGCGGGTCCTGGCTGGCGGAGTCTCTAACCCATGAGCTTGCCGAAAAAGCCTGGGCTCTGTTCCAAGAAATTGAAGGGACCGGTGGCCTCACTGAGGCTCTGGTCAGCGGACGATTGGCTGAGAAAATCGCCAAAACAGAAGTCGCGCGCGCACGCAACATCGCCACCCGTAAAGACGCACTGACCGGTATCAGCGAGTTTCCCAACATTGCGGAAAAGCCGGTTGCAATAGATACCCCTGACGTGGACAGCATTTTAAAAACTGCTGAGCAGCGTGCCGCGGCGGCAACGGGTAAAGCGGGTCAATTACCAGAATACGGCAATGGCGTTCTGATGGAAGCCCTGGTGAAAGCCGCCTCGGGTGCTGCCTCTGCGGCAACGATTGGCGCAGCCCTGAAAGGCACGCCCACAGAGATCACACCACTGCCTCAGCACAGGCTCGCAGAAGACTACGAACACTTGCGCGATGCCAGCGATGCGCACAAAGACGCACATGGCAAACGACCGCAGGTTTTTCTGGCCAACATAGGCAAAGTCGCTGACTTCACAGCGCGCGCCTCGTTTGCAACGAACTTGTTTGAAGCGGGCGGTGTTGAGGCTCTGCCAGGCCCCGGAGGATTAGAGCCCGCCGCTATCGAAAAAGATTTCGCAGCGTCAACAGCCAAAGCGGCCGTTATATGCTCGACCGATGCGCTTTATGAAAACACTGTGGCCGACGTGGCAAAACGTCTAAAGGCTGCGGGGGCGCAAGCCGTCTACCTCGCTGGTCGTGGCGGAGACCACGAAGCCGCATGGCGCGAAGCCGGCGTGGATGATTTCGTCTTCATGGGCTGCGATGTTCTAACTGTTTTGAATGAGACTCATCAACGCCTGGGAGTTTCCGCATGAACCAGATCCCAAATTTTGCCGATGTGCCTTTAGAGGACATGTCTGTGGACTCTGACAGCACAGCGCCAGAAACCACCAAACAGTCGGCCAGTTCACTCTGGACCACCCCAGAAGGGATTGATGTGAAGTCTAGTTACGGCGCTGAAGACCTCGCAGGCTTAGACTTTCTCGATACCTTACCTGGCGTAAAACCATTTCTGCGTGGCCCCTACCCGACAATGTATGCGAGCCGTCCCTGGACCATACGTCAATATGCCGGTTTTTCGACGGCGGAAGACTCCAATGCGTTTTATCGCCGCAATCTGGCTGCGGGGCAAAAAGGCTTATCGGTGGCGTTCGATTTAGCAACACACCGTGGTTATGATTCCGATCATCCGCGCGTGGTTGGAGATGTCGGGATGGCGGGTGTGGCCATCGATTCCATTTTGGATATGCGCCAATTGTTCGACGGCATTCCGCTGGACCAGATGTCTGTATCCATGACCATGAACGGTGCGGTCCTTCCGATTATGGCTCTGTATATCGTGGCCGCCGAAGAACAGGGCGTTAAACCTGAGCAACTCTCGGGCACCATTCAGAATGATATTCTGAAAGAATTCATGGTCCGGAACACATACATCTTCCCACCCGAACCCAGTATGCGGATTATCTCCGACATTTTCTCATACACATCTGAAAAGATGCCGAAGTATAATTCCATTTCCATCTCGGGCTATCATATGCAGGAAGCCGGAGCGACTGCAGACCTGGAGCTTGCCTACACACTGGCAGACGGCGTTGAATATGCGCGCGCAGGACAAGCCGCTGGCCTTAATATTGATGCCTTTGCACCCCGCCTGTCGTTCTTTTGGGCGATCGGGATGAACTTCTTTATGGAAGTCGCGAAGATGCGCGCGGCCCGTTTGTTATGGGCCAAGCTAATCAAGCCCTTTGACCCAAAAAGTGATAAATCGCTTTGCCTGCGCACCCACTGCCAAACCTCTGGGTGGTCTTTGACCGCACAAGACGTTTACAACAACGTCACCCGCACCTGCATTGAAGCCATGGCCGCAACTCATGGTCATACCCAGTCGCTGCATACCAATGCGTTGGATGAAGCCTTGGCTTTGCCGACGGATTTTTCGGCCCGGATCGCTCGCAACACCCAATTGTTTATCCAGCAGGAAACGGGGACGTGCCGGACCGTCGATCCCTGGGGCGGCAGTCATTATGTTGAACGCCTGACCTATGACCTTGCCGCGCGCGCTTGGGAACACATTCAAGAGGTTGAGGAACTGGGTGGGATGGCCAAGGCCATTCAAGCTGGCATCCCTAAGTTACGCATCGAAGAAGCCGCTGCACGCACCCAGGCCCGGATCGACTCTGGTCGTCAAACTGTAGTCGGCGTTAACAAATACCGCCTGGATGAGACAGAAAACATTGATGTCTTAAAGGTTGATAACGCGGCAGTGCGCACATCTCAGCTTGATAAACTAAAACGGCTTAAGGCAGATCGCGACAATGCGGCCTGCCAAGCGGCCCTCGCGGCCTTGACCGAGGCCGCAAAGCACGGCAACGGTAATTTATTAGCTCTGGCCGTGGATGCAGCGCGGGCAAAAGCAACCGTCGGAGAGATTACAACCGCGCTTGAAGACGTTTATGGTCGTCACGTGGCAGAGATCAAATCAATCTCGGGAGTGTATCGTAAAGAAGTGGGCGACTCTGATGAAACCGTATCGCGCGTAGCTGCCATGGTTGATGCCTTCGAAGAGAATGAAGGCCGCAGACCACGCATCCTCATTGCGAAAATGGGCCAAGACGGCCATGACCGGGGTCAGAAAGTAATTGCTACGGCCTTTGCTGATCTGGGCTTTGATGTGGACATTGGACCTCTGTTCCAAACGCCAGAAGAAGCCGCTCGCCAAGCCGTTGAAAACGATGTTCATATTATCGGCGCAAGCTCTTTGGCCGCTGGCCACCTGACTTTGGTACCCGCCCTAAAAGCTGAGCTGACCAAGCTTGGGCGCGGAGACATCATGATCGTTGCAGGCGGGGTTATTCCGCCTCAGGATTATGAGGCCCTCACTAAAGCTGGCGCTGCAGCAATCTTTCCGCCGGGGACCATTATCAGTGAAGCTGCGATTGGTTTGCTGAAAAAACTCGGCCAGGCTTTGGGCCACACCTCAGCCGCCGCTGAGTAGAGCGATTTTATGGCGCCACCCAACGTAACGCCTTATGCTCCAACGCCACCTCCGGGGCGGCCGCAATTGTCTATAGAGGATTACGCTGAGGGTGTTCTGTCTGGTGAACGCGCGAAACTGGCGCAAGCCATTACGCTCATCGAAAGCCGCAAACCGGATCATCAGACTCAAGCCCAAGATCTACTTCTGAAAGTCACACCGTATACTGGAAAGTCCGTGCGCGTTGGTATCTCCGGAGTCCCTGGCGCAGGAAAGAGCACCTTTATAGATACCCTTGGCAGCAATCTCACCGCGGCGGGGCATAAAGTGGCGGTGCTGGCCGTTGACCCCACATCGGCCAGGACTGGTGGATCAATTCTGGGCGATAAAACTCGTATGGCCAAATTGGCCACTAACGACCAAGCCTTCATTCGCCCTTCCCCAACGTCTGGCACGCTGGGTGGTGTGACGCGTACCACGCGGGAAACCATTTTGCTCTGTGAAGCTGCGGGCTTTGATGTGGTGCTGGTTGAAACCGTTGGTGTGGGTCAGTCCGAAGTAGCCGTTTCAGAGATGGTCGACTTTTTTATGGTACTGTTGGTGGCTGGGGCAGGAGATGAACTTCAAGGCATAAAAAAAGGCGTCCTGGAAATCGCTGACATGATCGCTTTGAACAAAGCTGACGGCGAAAATGAAAACAGGGCAAAAGCTTCAGCCGCAGAATATCAGCATGCGTTGCGCATCATCACTCCCAAAGACAAAAACTGGATTCCGCCCGTGGTTACCATTAGCGCTCTCCACAACACCGGCATTGAATATCTTTGGGACAGAGTCACCCGGCGTCATAAAGCTCTCTCGGAAAGTGGCGGTCTTGCGACCCTGCGCCAAGAGCAGCAAGTCAGATGGATGTGGGCGATGCTTGAAGACCGGCTGATTTCCAAACTTAAATCTCATGCGGATATTAAGACTATGGTGCCAGACCTTCAGGCTGCCGTTAAAGACGGCACGCTCACGCCGACCTTGGCTGTCGATAAGATGTTAAAAGCATTCGGGGTTTAAGACGTGACGTCATCCGTCGAGTGTTCAGACTGTTACATCCTTACCATTCAATGCCCAGATACGATTGGGATTGTAGCTGCGGTATCGACGTTTCTTGCAGATCATAACGCCTTCATTACAGAGAGCGCGCACTACGGAGACCCAGACACAGGACGCTTTTTTATGCGAACGGTCTTCCGGTCTGGGTCTAGCGATGCTTTGTCGCAAAGCAAGCTCTCTGAAGGATTTGGTGACCTTGCGCAGCATTTTGATATGCGCTGGGCCTTGGTCGATTCGTCTAAAAAAATGAAAGCCGTGATCGCCGTTTCAAAATTTGGCCACTGCCTGAATAATGTTCTGCACCGGGTTCAAATTGGAGCGATTCCCATTGAGGTGACCGCCGTGGTTTCAAACCATGAAACCTTCCGTAATCTGGTCGAGTGGCACGAAATACCGTTCCACTATCTGCCCGTGACCAAAGACACAAAACAGAACCAGGAAGCTAAAATTCTGGACGTTATAAACAGCACTCACGCAGAACTGTTTGTCTTAGCGCGGTATATGCAGGTTCTATCGACAGATCTCTGCACAAAATTAGATGGCCGCGTGATCAACATCCACCACTCGTTTTTACCGGGCTTCAAAGGCGCGCGGCCTTATCATCAGGCGCACAAGCGTGGTGTTAAGATTATCGGAGCCACGGCACACTATGTAACCCCAGACCTGGACGAAGGCCCCATTATTGAGCAGGCGGTCGAACGTGTGGACCACACGTTAACGCCAGAAGATTTGGTTTTACTCGGTCAAGATATCGAAAGTACCGTACTCTCTCGTGCCGTGCGATGGCATGCAGAACGCCGCGTGCTGCTGAATGGCAGCAAAACAGTGGTCTTTCGTTAGGTGTGGCATTTGGTTGGACGGGCCAGGTATTGTGGCAACTGATTTTATAGTGAAGGAGCGTCTGATGCGCGCATTGATCTTAGCCTTTTTTTTGTCGCTCATGGGCTCAACGGGCCTCACTGCTGAAACCACTGACGACCTCATTGCCCGGGCCAGAGCAATTCACGAGCGAGTGATCACCGTCGACACCCACGTGGACATTCCTCCGAATTTTGCCACACCGGCCTATGACCCCATGAAGCCAGGCCCACGCGGCCAACAAGTGCATATCCCCACCATGATTGAGGGTGGTCTAGATGCGACGTTCATTATCGTATTTGTGGGGCAAGGACCGCGGACGGATGCAGGGTATGCAAAAGCGCTCTCTGATGCCTTCCTCAAATTTGCAGCGATCCACCGTCTGACCAGCGACATGTATCCCGATCAAATCCAACTGGCGCGGAGCGCTGAGGATGTGCGGCGCATTGATGCCGCAGGTAAGAAAGTCGCGCTGATTGGAATCGAAAACGGTTACCCAATGGGCAAGGACATAAGATTACTTAATCAGTTTTACGATTATGGGGCCCGCTACTTTGGTTTGCTTCATAACGGACACAATGACCTCGGGGACTCTGCCGTCCCAAGCCGGCGTCTCGGGGAAACCGACGAAGAGCATGGCGGACTCACTGATCTGGGCCTCCAAGTTGTGAGGCGTTTAAATGAACTCGGCATCATGGCGGACGTATCTCATGCTTCAAAACAAACTACATTAGACATTATCGCTGAGTCGAAAGCACCGGTTATTGCCTCTCATTCCAGTTTGAAGGGTGTTTACGACCATCCCCGCAACATGAGCGACGAAGAACTTTTGGCCATCGCCAACTCTAATGGCGTTGTTCAAGTGGTTGCGTTCGATAGTTATTTGCGCGCTGTTCCACGAGGCAAGCAAGACGCAACGGCAAAGCTATGGGAGGACATGGGGATAAAGTCTTTTGGAGATTTTCGCCGCTTAAGCGAGGACGACCTGAAAGTCTACGACGCCCGCATGGCTGAGATCGAACTGGAGTTTCCCAAAGCAGGAGTCAAAGACTTAGCGGATCATATTGACTATGCGGTTGGAAAAGTTGGCATTAAACATGTGGGAATCGCCTCAGACTTCAACGGCGGCGGCGGCATCGCAGGTTGGTCAGACGCTTCTGAAACTTTCAACGTCACGTTAGAGCTGGTCAAACGCGGGTATACGGAAGAGCAAATCAGGCTCCTGTGGGGGGATAATCTTCTCAGGGTTCTGGCGGACGTCGAAGCCTACGCGAAAAGCCTTTGAGCCGGATTGGAAAGGCGTGTGCCATCTGGTTTGCCAGACTTACATCCGCCCTGATTCTAATTTTGAATATGTCCCCACCCACTGAAGCGGAAGAAACACTGCGCTTCGAGGAAGACACCTTCGTTGCACGTGATGGCGCTCGCTTACCCTATTCAGTCTGGGGGCCTAGAACCTCGCCCGATAAAATTGTGATCGCGGCTCATAGCTTTGGTGAGTTCCGCGATGCGTTCGCGCTTATTGGTCAACATCTAGCGCAACGCAATATTGCCCTTTGGGCCTACGATCAACGTGGCTTTGGATCGGCACCCAAACGCGGCATTTGGGCCGGGAAAGACGTCATGGTTAAAGACTTTCAAGATTTTGCACTGGCCGCACACAACGTCGCGGGGCCAGAGACACCAATAATCCTGCTCGGCGAAAGCATGGGGGCCGCTGTGATCATATCAGCCTTGGCAGATACAAACACTCTACAGGCTAATGCGCTTATTCTTTCGGGACCAGGTGTCCGCGAAGACCGGCCCTTTCGATATGGGTACAATGTTGCCCTCTGGCTCGCTGATAAAATTTGGCCGAGCTATGCTGTGGATGTCCCGCGTATCTATGACGACCGGCTGGCCGAACATCATGCCCGGCGATGGGCGGAAGACGAAAAGATCATCGATAAGGTTCGCATTGACACCTACTACGGACTCATTCGCTTGAGTGATGCCGCCTCAAACAGAGCTTCTGCAGCGCTACCCCCAACCTTGGTACTTTTCGGCACAGAAGATAGTCAGATCCATCCCAAATCTGTGTGCGCACTTATGTCACGATTAGAAAACAAAGGGACGCTTCGTATTTTCGAAGACAAACCTCATTTGATGTTTCAGATTAAGCAGCAAGAAGACGTGCTGTCACTGATCGATCAATGGATTGATAAACCCGGCGAAGGCATTGCTTCTGACTCAGCAACTTTTTGTGCATCAACGACACGTTCGTGAAGCCTAAACGTACCCCGCTGACAATTGGTCAAGAGGTGATGATCGCCTGGAGCCGCATCTACACGACTACGGCAATGAGCCTGGCAACCATGCTCCGGGACGACGGCCCATCAAAAATCGAAACATTTTCTTATGGTGATCATGCGGATGAGCAATTGGATGTCATGACACCCATAGACGGCATCACAAAAACAGCCGTGTTATTTATACACGGCGGTGGCTGGACCATGGGGCACAAAGAGTTTTATCGCGCCGACCTTAATCCCATCTGCAAAGCCGGACACTGTGTGATCAATGTGGAATACCCGAAAGCACCAGACCATCCACATCCCCACATCCTCAAGTCCATCTTCAAAGCTTTGCGCTGGTGCAAACATCATCAAGATATAGATCAACTCCACCTGATTGGAGACTCCGCTGGCGGTAACCTTGCAATAATGTCCGGGCTTTTTTGGGCGAATCCAAAACTCCAGAAGGTGTTCGGTGACGACGATTTGAAAGATGATCAGCTAAGCCGGGACATACCGGATGTTATCTCTGTCTCAAGTTTGTATGGCATTCTTGATCGACAAAGCTGTCGAGATGAGATGTTCGCCGGCGGCGAAGCCATGCTGGCCGCATATGGTGGACAAGCCGTCTTGGCGGAAACCGTAGATATTGATCACGCAATAACGCCAATGGATGTATCATTCGACCAGCACCCTCGGTGCTTTTTAGCCGTAGGAAGTGATGATGTGTTGTTGCAATCCTCTAGGGATTATCATCAGCGCCTTTTGAAGGCCGGACATGACGTGGCCCTTAAGGTTTACAAGGGTGCAACACACGGTTTTCTCAGCTGGCCTCAAAACGGTCAGCGGGACGAACTTATACGCAACATCGTGACGTTTTTAAAAAGTGCCGAGCCTGGTTAATCGGCAAGTTGAATTTCATGATAGTTGATATGGCCGTGATCCTGCCGATAGCCATTTACGTGAGGAGAGGTTGCGGCGAATTCTGGAGATTCATACAAAAATATAGCGGGCGCCGTATCCCGTGTATAAGCCATCACTTCATACCGTAAGGCCAGAGCACGATCCGGATCCCACTCAACCAAAGCTTCTTCAATTTTGGGCTGTATAGCCTGGTCACAATGCCAGGGTGTGGAACGACGGCAGGAATGCATCAGCATTGGCCGCATGGCATCAAAAATAGGCCAGGCGGGCCAAATAAGCGCATGCCCGCCCGCACCGCCATGGTTTGGATCTCTCAAAACAGTCTGTAAAAAAGCCGCCGCTGGTAGTTGACGGATTTCCATAGTGACGCCGACGCGCGCCAAGTCTGAAGCTACCAACTGGAACACCAGGTCCCCTGAACCCAGACCTGTTTGAGTCAGAAACTCAAACACAAATCCATCCTCATACCCAGCTTCTGCGAGAAGCGATCGCGCTTTTTCTGGGTCATAGGGATAAGGTTTGAGCTCAGGATTATAACCATAAGCCTGGTGGGACACGCCCTGGGTCGCGGGCGAGGTCAAATCCCCAAACAAGCTGGCAATAATCCCCTCTTTATTGACGGCATAATTCAGTGCCTGCCGGACACGGACGTCTGCCAAAGGTCCGCCATGCGCTGTAATAAACGTCACAGCCGCAACTGAGGCATCGAGCCACTCCTCAAGTACGAAACCAGCAGCTTCGACTGCTAGACGTTCATCCGGTCCGAGCGCGGTCGCAATATCGACACGCCCAGAAAGGAGTGCTTGAACACGGCCTGAAATGCTCGGCAGCGCGACAATTTCCAGCCGGTCCACATACGGCGCCCGCCACGAGCCCGCATAGGCCTCCATTGTGACCGTGGTTGCGCCCCAGTCATCGACAATAAACGGCCCGGTTCCAACCGGATCGTCCGCATATCCTTGGCGGCCCAGGGCGGCAAACCGCTCCGGCTCTACCATAACCATCGCACCCATATAATTGGGCAAATTGGGAACTGGGATATTCGTGATTATGTCCGCCGTTAGACGATCAATAACCCGCACATCTTGCAGAAAAGGTACATCACCACGCACACCATCTCGCATGGATGCATCGCTGGTCAGCCACCGCACCGCCGTCTCGATTGACGCGCTGGTGAGCGGTGTTCCGTTGGAAAAAGACACGCCATCACGCAGCGTGAAACGCCATGTCATTTCATCGATGTTTTCCCAAGCCACCGCCAGCCAAGGAGAGAGCTGTCCCTCACGATCGAATTTTACCAGACCATCGTAGATCGCTCCGGTCGTAAATATGGTCGGCCGCGCCGTCGTCGCAAAGGCATGACCCAAGAAAGGCGGTAAGGCATGGACCGCAACACGAAGTGTTTTTTCAGCCTGCACCGGGCTCGTAAAGCCCACCATGACAGCCGCCGAAAGAATCAGGACGCGCTTAATCCACGAGTTCGATAACGTCATATCCAACAAACCCAAATACATCGCCATAATTTCGAACGCGGGCGCTTAACCCCACAAAAGATGGTGATTCGTGTAAATACAAAACAGCGGCTTGTTCATGATAGTGGGCCATGACCTGTTGCCGCAACTCAATTGCCTTGTCCTGATCCCATTCAATCAACGCCTGCTCAATGACCGGTTGAATAGTCTCATTACAATAGCCGGGAGACGGCCAGAGACAGGAGTGAAACGACATCGCACGCATAGAATCCATCGTTGGAAACAGAGCGATAGGAAGCGTGAAAGCGTCAGCGATGTCCCCCAAGCGAATCAACTCACTGAGATACAATGTGGACGGCACAACATCGAAAACCATCTCGACACCGATACTTCTAAGATCACTGGCAACCTGCTGATACACACTGGCCTGACCTGGACCTGACAATGAGGTGCGCAATTTGAAACTAAAGCCGTTTGGATACCCAGCCTCTGCCAGCAACGCCCGTGCTCGCTCTGGATCATAGGGAAACAATGGCAAATTAGGATTGTAGCCAAAAGATGTTTTGGTCGCTGGCTGATTGGCGGGCTCCGTTGAACCCGCCATAAGAACATCAATGATGAGATCACGGTTGACGGCCATGTTGAGGGCGCGGCGAACGCGAACATCCTTGAACGGTGCATCCCCCAAAGTATTGAGAGTCACATTTGCGATTTGTCCAGAGCTGAAGGTCACAAACGACCCGCCTGCGGCAGCGATCATTTTCGCTTCATCAGGGCCGAGCGCCACGGCCACATCCACACGACCAGACAACACGGCCTGCACACGTGTTGTGCTGTCAGGTAAGGCAATTATCTCAACGCCAGCCAACTTCGGTGGACGCCATGTTGTTGGGTTGGCCTCCATATGCACACTATTTGGCTGCCATGCGCTGATGAGAAACGGGCCGGTCACAACAGGGTTTAGCGCATATGTTTCTGGCCCCAGGTCTGTAAAAGCACCCGGCTCGGTCATTAAAAGAGTCGCCGCATAGCGATCAAACGTTGGGACGGGAACCTTAGTCAGAATATCAACGGTATGCTCATCTATGATCTCGGTCCCAGCCAGCCACGGCATATCTCGGCGCACACTTTCCAACGGCGATTCTTTTCCCGTCAGATACCCAACCACATGAACCACCGCCGAAGAATCAAAGGGCACGCCATTGGAAAACACTACGTCTTTGCGCAGGTAAAAACGCCAGCGTGTTTCGCTGATAGGTTCCCACCTCTCAGCCAACCAAGGAGACACATTGCCAAGATGGTCAAGCCTAGTCAGACCATCGAATAACGCGGACGTGGTCGTGATAGAGGGTGTCGCTGTGGTGCGATACGGACTACCGAATCCTGGCGGTAGAATATTGACCGCAAGTCGCAGCGTATTGTTTGAACTTCGCTCTTCAGCTAAAGAAACATTACCTGGTACGCACCACCAAAGTGTTACTAGAGCGCATAAATACGCTAAATAAGATGCGAGTATCACAGGTTTTTCTTTCATACACTCCAAGCTGCCCTAGTCACGCTTACATGACGAGTAGAGACTTCGCCCTATGACCGCCGCCCGGTCACCTAAGCACAGAATATCTGCACGGCACTCTTGCGGATCACCAGTCTGCAGCGTACCAAAGATTCAACACGAGACTGAACATAAGGAGCACACATATGTCGGATCAAAAAAACCCGAAAAGGAACCTCAACGAGGGACTCGATTATGTGAAAGACCTACCTGGTTTTGATAAAGGTCATCCGCACTACTTTCGCGACCCGATGATTGACCATTTGCTTGAAATTTGCATGCAGTTGGCTGGAGAGATCTGGGTCAATCGCGACCGCCAAACCGTCATTGAGCATTTACTGGCGACCAAAGGCAAAGTCACGCCCGAGATGATCGAGCAGTTCAAACCTGACGATGAAATGAAAGAAAACTTGAAAAGCGCCCGTCAACGCTTCACGCAACGCATCTTCTCCAGCCTCTACGATGGCATAGAGGACCCTGGTCAAGCCGGGTTCATGTCAGGTGTGATTAAAGACAAAGCTTAAGAGGATGCGACTGACCTGAATTAAGCTTCAGTATTTCGTATAGAATTACCAACTATAGAAATTGAAATGCATTTTAGTGGTAGCAGTCTGCTTTTAGCTCCGGTGGTGGATAAAATAGAACAAATCACCTTATTATCGTAACAGTCTGGTCAAACGATGAGGCTGATAGGCTTAACGATTTTAGCAAAGGTAATGGAGGGAACCACCTCCCACCATTATTTCTAAATCGCACCGCACAGAGCAGTTTGCTGTCAAATACCTACATCAATCTTGAATCTCGAGTGGCCAAAAAATTGGAATGATGAAAGTCGCAGCAACCCAAAGCAGGACATTTAATGGCAAGCCGACTTTGATAAAGTCAGAAAATCGATACCCACCAGCATTGTAAACAAACGTGTTGGTTTGATAGCCGATTGGCGTCGCAAAACTCGCACTTGCAGCGAACATTACAGCGACAGCAAACGGTCGTGGATCCACTCCCAACTCATTGGCTAAGCCTACAGCTATCGGGGTAAGCAAAATCGCTGTCGCATTATTACTCATAATTTCTGTCAACAACGATGTAATTATGTAGATGGCCGATAGCACCGCAATTGGCCCAAACACGCCAACGAGTGATGCCAAGTTATCGACAACAAAGCTGGCGGCTCCTGTTTTTTCCATCGCAATGCCGAGCGCCAGCATTCCAAAAATGAGCATTAAAATGTTCCAGTGAATTGAGTTGTAGGCTTCATCAGAATCAAGACATCCAAGAACTACCACTGAAGTGGCAGCCATAAGTGCAAGCGCCGCGATCGGCAAAATTTCAAAAGCGGCAAGCACCATCACTAGGAAGACCGCCAATATTGCAATTGGCGCTTTGTCTCGCCGAAGTGGCCGCTCACTCGGGTGTGAGAGGTTTATCAGCTCGCGATAATCGAAAAGTTGACGAAGGTTTTTTGCTGGCCCCTCTAGCAAGAGAGTGTCACCCATCTGCAATTGGACGCGGTCAAAGTTTCCTGAAAGACCTGTGCCTTGTCGATGAATTGCCAAAATGTATGAGCCGTACAGTCGGCGAAGATTCAGATCAGACACACGCCTTCCTTGAAATTTCGACTGAGGTCCAACAATACCCTCCATGATCACGGTCTCGCGTGTAACCATAGGTTCAATGGCATGTGCCTCGCGCCCACCGAAAGCAACATCACCTACTTCTCGCAGACCAAGCATATCTCCCACTTTACTTCTTAAGACCACACGATCTCCCGCCATCAGAAATATGTCGGTCAATTTATTACGCATTGAGGCATCGCCCCTGATTAAATCAATGACGCGTAAGCCACGATGTTCTGTGAAACCGGCCGCCGACAACTGGAGCCCTACGAGGGGTGACCCAAGTGGGATGAGTACGTCTGCAAGAAAATGTCGGTCCGAAGAAGAGGGCAACAGACTAGCAAGTGTCTCTCGATCGGGAAGTAGCCACTTACCCACCAACAGAAGGTACAAGATACCGATGCCGCCAAGGATCGCACCTGCTGCGGTGATCTCAAACATGCCAAACGGCTTCAGGCCATAGTCCTGTGCAACACCGTTCACTAAAATATTCGTAGACGTTCCGATGAGTGTTGTAGTGCCTCCAAATATGCTGGCAAACGAGAGCGGTATTAGTAGTTTTGAAGGGGTAAGGTTTAGGGCTCGAGCCAAGCTAATAACAACTGGGGTCAGAATCACTACAACCGGAGTATTATTAATAAAAGCAGATACGACCATCACGCTGATCATCATTAAAGCGAGCGCAAGAGTTGGGGAACTGGCAGCAGACTTCGTGATATAGCGACCGAGGCCATCAATGACGCCTGTGCGTTCCAGTCCGGCGCTTAGAACGAACATCGCGGCAATCGTAAGTGGCGCGCTATTGCTGAACACACTCAGCACATCACTGGTATTTAAAATACCCGTTGCCAATAATAATCCAACCGCAGTCAATGCCACGACATCGGGCGGCAGGCGTTCCCTTATGAAACCGAAAAAAACAAGGGCAATAAGAACCAGCACAAACCCTATTTGGAATAACTCCCAGTCCACAATTGCCCCCTTAAATCCATACTTCTTTGTCAAACGGTTGTTCGCCGCGACCCAGATGTGAAATCTTCGTCGAATAACCCGGCAAAGAGACACGTTCGAGGCTTATCTAATTTAAGCAACGACTCGCATCACATAGACCGCGCTGGTGCCGAATATCCAAATAGAAGTGGATGGATTTAAGTAAATTCAATCCGCATGGACGAAAATTCTCTATTCCTCATAACTAATATGAGAAATCTTCTGTTTTACGTTTGAGGAAAATAAATATTTGAAGGTGAAGTATTTATATTGCTCGCAATCCCCCCAAAGAAACTGGGACGCAATTGGCGGGATAGCTAGAAAGATGGATATGACAATCAACAACCGTACAAATTATAGATATTGTTGATTTTATTGAAGAAAATGGCGGAGGGAGTGGGATTCGAACCCACGATACGGTTTCCCGCATACACACTTTCCAGGCGTGCGCCTTCAACCACTCGGCCACCCCTCCTGCACAGAAGGCGCGGAACCTAGCGCAGGTGCTGCAGTCTGGCAACGCTTCTATATTTAGGTTTTTATTGAAACAACCCTAAAAAGGCTTGTTATTAGAGTAGGTTGGACTCTATATTTAACATTAAAGGGTAACTAAACGACTCAGGGACTTATAGCACCAATGTTTATTGGGCGCGCACTCGGCTGGACGATGGTTCTTGCTGCCATTCTTATGGCATCTGGCGAGGCTGTTATGGCTATCGGCAGCGGCAACTACCAAGGGCTCGCCACATCTGACATTTTAGCCCTGCTTTGGGGGCAGACCCCTGATTTTCTTGAATCCGGCCTCACGGGCGATATTTGGCGCTTTTTAGGTGCCCTGGTGATGGCAATGCCAGCCTGGGCTATTTTAGGCCCGATCGGCGTTATTCTTGCCCACATGTTCAGACGTCGCCCTCCTCCGGGCCGACTGTTCCGCACAGCCTACTAGCGGCTTCGTTCAGCCCTTAGGGCTCGGGCATTTTCAAAGCTTCAATAAAAGCTGTTTGTGGAATCGCGACGCGTCCAAATTGGCGCATCTTTTTCTTCCCCTCTTTCTGCTTATCGAGCAGTTTCTTCTTTCGTGAGATATCTCCGCCATAGCACTTCGCGGTTACATCTTTGCGCATCGCGCTGATGGTTTCACGCGCAATAACTTTTCCGCCAATAGCCGCTTGCACAGGAATCTTAAACATGTGGCGCGGGATGAGGTCTTTCAGGCGGGCACAAATTTGTCGGCCACGCGCCTCTGATTGCGATCTATGAGCGATAAACGACAACGCGTCGACAGGCTCAGCGTTCACCAGAATACTGATGCGTACAAGATCGCTTTCAACGTAATCATCCATTTCGTAGTCGAAGCTAGCATAGCCTTTCGAGATAGACTTTAGGCGATCATAGAAATCAAACACAATTTCATTCAGCGGCAAACGGTACACAGCCATCGCTCGTGAACCAACATAAGTGAGGTCCATTTGCTCGCCGCGACGCTCGGTGCACAACTGTAAGACAGGGCCGAGAAATTCATCTGGTACCAGAATCGTTGCCTTAACCCAAGGCTCCTCCATGGCTATAATCTTGGTAACGTCCGGCATGTCGGCAGGATTGTGCAATTCCAACGTTGTGTCTGTGGTCGTATGAATGCGATACACAACACTCGGAGCCGTTGTGATCAGTTCTAATCCAAATTCACGATACAATCTTTCTTGAACGATCTCCATATGGAGCAGGCCCAAGAATCCGCATCTAAAGCCAAACCCTAAGGCGGCAGAACTTTCAGCCTGGTACTCGAAACTTGCATCGTTGAGATGAAGCTTGCCAAGACTATCACGCAAATCTTCATAGTCAGACGCATCAACTGGAAACAATCCACAGAACACAACAGTGGTCGATGGTCTAAAGCCGTCTAAGGGCGTTGCTGTCTGGCGTTTTTCCTCAGTAATCGTATCGCCGACCTGGCAATCTGAAACAGACTTGATGCTGGCATTGATAAAGCCGATTTCACCTGGACCCAACGCAGGTAAATCTTGCCTTTTCGGCGTAAAAGCACCCACGCCATCAAGTTCATAGGTTGCGCCATTCGACATCATGCGCACCTTCATGCCCTTGCGCATTGTACCTTCGACAATACGAACCAGAATGATGACACCAAGATAACTGTCGTACCAAGAGTCGACCAAAAGCGCTTTTAGGGGGGCCGCAGGATCACCAACAGGCGCAGGTAGCCGGGTGATGATATTCTCAAGCACTTCCGGGATACCAACACCTGTTTTGGCGGACACCTCTATAGCATTTGAGGCATCAAGTCCGATGACGTCTTCAATCTGTTGACGTACGCGATCTGGCTCAGCCGCCGGCAAATCAATTTTGTTGAGAACCGGGATAATTTCATGATTGGCATCTAAAGCCTGATAGACGTTTGCCAGCGTTTGAGCTTCAACGCCCTGAGACGCATCGACAATCAACAAAGACCCTTCACAGGCCCGTAAAGACCGACTGACTTCATAAGCGAAGTCAACGTGTCCTGGTGTGTCCACCAAGTTGAGTTGATAGGTCACGCCATCTTTGGCTTTGTAATTCAACCGGACCGTCTGGGCTTTGATGGTGATGCCGCGTTCACGTTCCAAGTCCATGTTATCCAGGACTTGCTCTTTCATTTCACGGTTCGTCAGCCCACCACAGTGCTGGATCAGACGGTCAGCCAACGTCGACTTACCGTGATCAATATGAGCAATGATGGCGAAATTTCTTATATGCGCGGTGTCGGTCATGGGGGCGCGGCGGCTCTCCTTAACTTCGCAACTGACCGCCGACAGCTTTCTCAACTGCGGCAACGATTTTAGAACTTACGGATTCAATTTCAGCATCTGTTAGCGTTGATGTTGCAGGCTCTAACCGGACCGACAATGCGATCGACTTTTTCCCAGACTCAACCTTATCGCCTGAATACACGTCAAACAGCTCGACGTCTGCAATTAAAGCCTTATCAGCCCCACGCACGGCGCGAACAACATCCCCAACAGGCACATCATGACCCAACAAAAATGCGAAATCACGATCTACAGGTTGAAACTGTGACGGCGTGAATTTGGTTCTGGCGGGTCCTGTTTTGCGCTTCGGTTTCGGAATACGCTCTAAATACACCTCAAACCCAACCATTGGACCATCCACATCCATACTCTTTAAGGTAAGAGGATGCAGCGCACCAAACTCTGCCAATACCGTTGGACCTAAGCAGAGCGTGCCAGATTGACCCGGATGATACCATTCTGGTGCCACAAAAGATTCAGCGTTTCCAATCTGCAGGCGCTCAACCGGAGCCCCAGCAACTTTAAGCGCCGCGATTGCATCTGCCTTGGCATCAAAAACGGATACATTCCTTGCTTTGACATCCCAGTGGCGCGGACCTGTGCGGCCAGCCCGAAGTCCACACGCAACAAGCGTCTGCTCCCCCGGAGCGCCCCCATGAAACTGCGGACCTAATTCGAACAACGCAATATCAGGAAGTGCACGCGCAGCATTGCGACCTGCAGCCGCGATAAGATTTGGCAGCAAAGATGACCGCATCACACCGAGATCAGAACTAATAGGGTTCTGAAGTGCGACCGCTGGGGTGCTTCCGGCAAACAGCTCAGCCTGCGCGACAGACAAAAACGACCAGGTCGTCGTCTCTGACAAGCCACGCCCAGCAAGTGCGCGCCGCACCGCGCGGGCAATGCGTTGGTCGGCGTTGAACGCTGTTTTGATCACTGTCGGACGTGGCAAAGGCACGACAGGGATATTGTCGTAACCATGAATACGCAGCACTTCTTCAATCAGATCATGCTCACCCTCAACATCACGCCGCCATGTTGGAGCCGTCACCGACCACTCATCATCGGAGGCGGCATTAATCTTGAAACCTAAGCCCTCGAGAATTCCTCGAATGACTTCACTATCTAGGCTCACTCCGCCTAACAGGCGAACACGAGTCGGCCTGAAGGGCACGACGGATCCAATGGGGGGCTCAACGCCTCCGACAACGACATGCGACGCTTCACCGCCGCAGATTTCCATGATCAATCGCGTCGCAATCTCTGCACCGTCCGCAGATGTGGCAGGATCAACACCGCGTTCGAAGCAGTACCGGGCATCGGAGACGATGCCTAAAGCACGGCCTGTGTTTGCGATCGTGATGGGGTCAAAGAAAGCTGACTCGAGGAAAATTTCAGTTGTCTGCTCTGTGCAACTCGACGCTTCGCCGCCGATAACTCCGGCGATGGCCTGAGGCCCTTTATCATCTGCAATAACCATCATGGAGCTATTGAGATCATAAACATTGCCATTGAGCGCTTGAATGGACTCGCCGTCTACGGCTAAGCGCGGACCAACGTCACCCTTAAGCTTAGCGGTATCAAAGGCATGCAGTGGGCGGCCAAGGTCTATGGTCAGATACTGGGTCACATCAACAATGGCAGAGACGGGACGTAAGCCAACTGCTGTCAACCTCGCTTTGAGCCACTCTGGACTTTCTTGGTTTTTCAGGCCGCGGATCGTGCGTCCCACAAAATGCGGACACAGATGCGTGGCTGACTCAGACAAACCCATCGCCACATCTGTCGCACTTTCGAACGTACCCTGAACGGACTCTATGTTGACAGGCTTCAGTGTACCCAAACCGGCTGCGGCCAAATCCCGCGCAACACCGCGTACGCCGAGGGCATCAACACGGTTTGGCGTGAGTGCTATATCTATCACTGGCTCGAGAGCTAAAGCCTCGGCAGCTGGCGCACCAACAACACTGCTTTCTGGCAACTCAATGATGCCGTCATGATCTTCGCCGAGCTTAAGCTCACGCGCAGAGCACATCATGCCCTGGCTTTCGACACCACGAATTTTACCTGGTTTAAGTACATCGCCACTGGAAGGAATAACGTCGCCAGCACGCGCCAAAACACCTTTTAGCCCAGCACGCGCATTTGGAGCACCGCAGACAACCTGGAAAACCTCGTCTCCGGTAGACACTTTACATAACTTGAGGCGATCGGCATCCGGATGCTTCTCAGCACTGAGAATTTCAGCCACAACAAAGGGGGCAAGCCCAGCTGTTGGATCATCAATCCCTTCAACTTCAAGGCCGATCGCCGTCAGCTTGTCAGCAATGGTAGCTAGGTCCGCATCCGTCTCCAGATGATCCTTCAACCATGAGAGGGTGAATTTCATCGGCTCAATCCCCCTGCCAAGGTCGGGACATCCAGAGCAGAAAAACCGTAATGGCGAAGCCACCGCAAGTCAGTGTCAAAGAACATGCGCAAATCCGGAATGCCGTACTTCAGCATGGCAACACGCTCAACGCCGAGACCAAAAGCAAAACCTTGATACTCGTCAGGGTCTAAACCACAGGCTTTTAAGACATTGGGGTGAACCATGCCACAGCCGAGAATTTCCAGCCAATCTGCACCGGCACCGATTTTCAATTCGCCGTTGGCCCGTGAACAACCGATATCCATTTCCGCCGAGGGCTCGGTGAACGGAAAGTAAGACGGCCTGAATCGAACCGGCAGGTCTTCAAGCTCGAAATATCCAGTGACAAATTCGATCAAACAACTCTTCAGATGCCCCATGTGAACCGCCTTGTCGATGACCAATCCTTCGATTTGGTGGAACATCGGCGTGTGCGTAATATCATAATCGCACCGGTACGTCCGGCCAGGGGCCAGAATGCGAATGGGCGGTTTCGTGGTTTGCATGGTTCGCACTTGCACCGGGGAAGTGTGGGTGCGAAGCAAATGACGTGTACCATCTTCTTTGCGTGGTAAGAAAAACGTGTCGTGCATTTCACGCGCGGGGTGATCCGGCGGAAAGTTCAACGCCGTGAAATTATGAAAATCGTCTTCAATATCCGGCCCTTCAGCCACCTCGAACCCCATAGGCGCAAAGAGTTCTACGATTTCTTCTATGGTCTGACTTATGGGGTGAAGCAGCCCCTCTGCTTCGGGGGCAACAGGCAGTGAAACATCAAGTATTTCAGAGGCCAATTGTGCAGAAATCGCAACAGATTCAAGAGTGGTTTTTCTGCCATCAATAGCCGCAGCGACATCGTTTTTGAGGACATTTAGAGCCTGGCCAGCAGCCTTTCGCGCTTTGGGCTCCATGCCGCCTAAGTCTTTCATCATGGCCGTAACACGGCCTTTCTTGCCCAAGGCACTGACGCGCACGCCATCTAGGGCTGCAAGATCTGCCGCACCGGCGACCTCAGCTAAAAGCTCCTCTCGAAGCTGCTCAAGTTGATCCATTTTTACTGCCTCGCTCCAATCACTGGAGGTCCATACCAAATAAGGGGGCCGACCCTCTGGCGGCCCCCTCAAAGAGACAAAGCTCTTATGGGGTAACCCGGCGCACTATGAGCGCCAGCGTGGCCTTATGCGAGTGCCGACTGAGCCTGTTTAACCAGGCTTGCGAAGGTCTCTGGCTCACGGACTACGATATCAGCGAGAACCTTACGGTCGAGCTCAACACCGGATTTCCGGAGCCCATCCATAAATCGTGAATAGGTCATTCCATGCTCGCGGACACCAGCGTTGATGCGCTGAATCCAGAGAGATCTGAAATTCCGCTTCTTAACCCGGCGGTCGCGATAGGCATATTGAAGGCCTTTCTCGACTTTCTGCTTAGCGATGCGGAAATTCTTAGAATTACGCCCACGATAGCCTTTGGCGGCCGACAGGACTTTTTTATGACGGGCGTGAGTGGTCACACCCCGTTTAACACGTGACATGGCTGACCTCCGTTACGACGGTGTGCCGTAGGGCAGAAACTTCTTCACAATCCTGGCGTCAGAATCCGCCAAGAGGAAAGAACCTCTCGCCTTACGTTTCATTTTCTGTGATTTGGACCCTAAGCAGTGACGCTTATAGGCAAAGTTACCTTTAAGCTTGCCAGATCCAGTCGTACGGAAGCGCCGCTTTACGGAGCTTTTCGTCTTCATTTTGGGCATTTTTGGTCCCTCGAGTTTAGAGTTCTTAAGATAACGGATGGGCATGCCCAGGCACTCGAAGTGCCTCTTGCCGGACCGTCCTTGGCCTTTATTCAAAGGCCTCCATAAGGCCGAAACCTTACAGAAGTCGCGCGTTATACAGGTTGAAATTCGGATTTGCAAGCAATCCCGGGGCTAGAAACCCCGGAAAAGCGAAGGAAAAAGCGGTCACACCTAACGCGGCGCAACCACCATAACCATCTGACGACCTTCCATTTTCGGCTCTTGCTCGACTTTTGCAATTTCGTCCGTGTCCGTTTTCACACGTTTAAGAACTTCGGCACCCAACTCTTGATGGGCCATTTCACGTCCCCGGAATCGCAAGGTGACTTTAACTTTATCTCCGTCATCCAGAAAGCGACGCATATTACGCATTTTCACATCATAGTCGTGATCATCAATATTTGGCCGAAGTTTGATTTCTTTGATGTCGATTACTTTTTGCTTCTTCTTGGCCTCATTTTTCTTCTTCTGGGCCTCGAATTTATACTTGCCGTAATCGAGAATTTTGCACACCGGTGGATCAGCATTGGGTGAGATTTCGACCAAATCCAGGCCAGCTTCGTCTGCTAAGGCCATAGCTTCTGTTTTCGTCACAACACCAACGTTATCGCCGTCAGCGCCAATCAAACGCACTTTTGGTACATCGATATCTTCGTTGACGCGCGGTCCCCCCTTGGACGGCGGCGTCGTCATCATGGGTCTAGCTATGGATGAGTCTCCTCTTTCAGTTGTCAGTAATCTTTAGCGACGGCCTTGAGTGTCATTATCAGCCGGTCAAAAAACCAATCCGATGTCACAAGGTATTCAACCGCCCTGGCACTTAATTATGCACCAGGCATCGCCGCTTCGTTCGAGAGTGTATCCGCTGCCTCTGTAAGGGCAAGGATTTCTTGAGTTTTTCCGCCCAACCGGCGCAATGCGACGGCTTGGCTTTCCGCCTCTTTCTGGCCCACAACAGCAATCACCGGCACTTTCGCCTGCGAGTGTTCGCGCACTTTATAGTTAATTTTCTCGTTTCGAAGGTCAATATTCACGCGGAGTCCTTTGGATTCCAATACTTCTGCAACCTGGCGGGCATAATCATCGCCATCAGACGTAATCGTCGCGACAACCACCTGCACCGGCGCAAGCCAGAGCGGCAGCTTGCCCGCATAGCTCTCGATGAGAATTCCGATAAAACGCTCCAAACTGCCCAGAATCGCGCGATGAAGCATCACAGGCCGATGCTTCTCGCCATCTTGGCCAACATATGTGGCATCGAGTCGCTCGGGCAAAACGAAATCGAGCTGAATTGTGCCGCACTGCCAAGTCCGTCCAATGGCATCTTTCAGATGGAATTCCAGTTTGGGGCCATAAAATGCCCCCTCGCCAGGCGTAATTTCATAATCAAGATTTGCAGCCTGTACCGCAGTTTCTAAGGCAGCCTCGGCCCGGTCCCAGGTCTCATCTTTACCGGCGCGCACATCAGGGCGCGTTGCCAACTTCACTTCGATCTGGTCAAAGCCGAGATCATGGTAGACCGACTCAAGCAGTGCACAAAACGCAGTCGTTTCTTCAGTGACCTGGTCTTCGCGACAGAAAATGTGGGCATCGTCCTGTGTCATTTGGCGGACGCGCATGAGGCCATGCAAGGCTCCGTGCGGTTCATTGCGATGACAGCATCCGAACTCTGCCATGCGCAGCGGGAGGTCACGATAACTGCGAATACCGTTCTTATAGATCTGCACGTGAGCCGGGCAGTTCATAGGCTTAATGGCCATCAGCTTAGCATCGCCTGAAACGATCGGGGCATCATCCTCTGTACTTGGAATTTCATCCGGCACCACGAACATGTTTTCCCGAAACTTCGACCAGTGCCCTGATTGTTCCCAGAATCGTGAATCCAAGAGTTGTGGTGTTTTCACCTCAACATAGCCGGCACGGTCCAAGCGTCGGCGGATATATGCCTCAAGGGCCAGCCAAATCGTATAACCCTTAGGATGCCAGAACACTGAGCCCTGGGCTTCTTCCTGCAAATGAAACAGGTTCATTTCGCGACCAATTTTGCGGTGATCCCGCTTCTCTGCTTCTTCAAGCATAAGAAGATGTGCTTTGAGCTGCTTCTCGTTGGCCCAACAGGTGCCATAAATACGTTGCAGCATTTCGTTGCGATGATCACCGCGCCAATAGGCGCCGGCTAACTTCATCAGCTTGAAGGCTTTACCAAGCTTACCCGTCGATGGCAGGTGTGGCCCGCGACAGAGGTCGAGCCAATTCCCTTGTTTGTAGATGCTTACTACTTCCCCTTCCGGTAAGCCTTGAATAATCTCGGCTTTATAAGTCTCTCCGGCATCATTGAAATATTTTATCGCATCATCACGTTCCCAAACTTCACGCACGATTTCTTCATTGCGATCAACGATCTCCTGCATCCGCTTTTCGATGAGTTCAAGGTCATCCAGGGTGAATGGTTTTTCCCGTGCAAAATCATAAAAGAAACCGTTCTCGATAACGGGGCCAATGGTGACTTGTGTATCGGGGAACAGTTCCTGCACGGCTTCGGCCATCACGTGGGCGGCATCGTGACGCAGCAGTTCAAGCCCGTCATCGTCTTTGGCCGTGACCAGGGCGACATCGGAATCTGTTGTGATCGTGGTTGCCAAATCTGTAAGTTCGCCATTAACGCGCATAGCCAGCGCCGCTTTCGCGAGGCCGGGGCCAATGTCCGCGGCCAAGTCAGCCCCGGAAACAGCTTCAGAAAAGGTCCTCACACTGCCGTCCGGCAGGGTTATGGCAACCATGATTTTCCCTTTACGTTGATTGATATAGAAAGCGGGCGCAATCTAAGAGGATAGGCCACTAAGTCAAGCAACCGCTTCACTTGAGAGCCGCTGCATTACCTCAGCTGCAGTGATCGCGGTCAGGTCATGACGCCGCAATATCGTCACATCTGGTCCCTGGTGCCCAGAGAGAGCAGCATCAGACCCTGGATCATATAAAACGATACTGCGGCAGCCAGACGCGGCAATCAGATGCATCAAACCATTGTCATTGCCCACAGCGGCCAGAGCGGCCCACGCCAAGAAAACCACCTCCACATATGAGGCCTGACCAGACAGATCCACGGCATCGGGAACCCGTTCAGCAAGGGCCTCGGCATAGCTTGGCATAGCAGACTCACTGATAAGTACAGCCCGATGTCCCCGCGCTGTCACAAGTTCTGCAAATTCGACACACCTTGCGGGGGACCATTGCGCGTTTTCTTCGCCGCCAGGGTCAATTGCGATCAAGACAAACGGGTCACTTAAAGAAACTGGCAATGAAAATGTACCGACTGCGCGGGATACCCAGGCCAAACTGACTGGGGGGCGATCTTCAATGCCAGCGTCACTCAACTGATCCATATGGCGTTCGCTGATGTGCATCGCCAATCGTTTTGGATTCGTATGTGGAATCGCGCAGCCTTTAGCAACACCGCACCATGGGACGGGAGAGTCGCGTGCGAAACGTTGCCGCCACGTCCGCGATGCTCGAAACAGGCGGTTGGTAGCTCGCGAGCAGTCTAAGTCATAGACCATCTGCCATGTCCTCTCATTCAATAACACGCGAAAATAGGCACGAGTGGTTGGCATCACCCTCACCGTGTCGAAAAAGGGTGCTGGCGTTGCAAAATCAATCACGGCTTGATCAGTCACCAGAGTGATTTCGGCTTGGTCATGATGCATACGAATCGCGGCGAAGGCTTGCAGAGCCATTACAAAAGCGCCGATACCGCCCGTCTTGATGATGAGAATATTGTGTTCTGACCGCTCAGTTTTTTCTGATGTCATGACACGCCCTAGGGTGAAACTTCGTCATGTGCGGCAACCACATCTTCATAGATTTGCAAGGTCGCTTTGGTCATACCTGAGCGATCAAAGTGTTCTGCCACATGCGCTCGCGCCTGATGCGCCAATCCCGCACGTTGATCCGGAGCAACAGCAAGGGCGTGTTCCAAGGCACCCGCCAATGATGGCGCATCGCCTGGTGTGAACAACCACCCCGTAACACCTGGCACGAGAATTTCTGGCGCAGCCCCATGATCCGGCGCAACAACTGGACGCCCCATGGCTTGTCCTTCGGCAACCACACGCCCAAATGCTTCCGGCCGCGTCGACGCCGACACAACGACATCTGTCACCATATAGGCTGCCACAATATCGCGGCAGTCCTCAATGATTTGGACGTGACCGTCCAGACCTGTCGCCTTGAGTTTGGCGTCTAGCCGGTCCCTGAAAAAAGACGAGTCGGAGGATGGGCCAACCATCAGACAGCGCAGATTTGGATGCAGGCGACCAACACGAGAGAGATAGGCGAGGGCGTCAACCAGCAACGCCTGGCCTTTCCAACTTGTGAGACGACCAGGCAGCATGATCACTGGTCCATCGTCGGGCAAGCGCCACTCGGTCGCCAGCTTGACCATGCGAGCGGAGGATACACTTTGGGGGTCAAAGGCAGTCAAATCGACGCCACGGGGAATGATCCTGATCCCCACCGGGTCAAGGTTGTAATGTTTCTGGATATGGTCACTGATGAAGTTTGAGACCGCAATCACTGGTCTGCCGCGGGTCATAACCTGATTATAAAGTTTTTTCAGACCAAACATGCCTAGGCCGTAGACACCATGAAATGTGGTCACAAATGGAACACCTGCGGCTTCAGCGGCATAAAAGGCACTCCAGGCCGGAGCCCGCGACCGCGCATGAGCCACTGAAACTGAATAACGCCGCATCAGATCAGAAAGCAGGTCGATATTGCGTCGCATATGAAACGGCGATTTAGTCGCCAGAGGTAGAGTCACGTGCTCGGCCCCAACACGTTCCAATTCTCTGACATTGGGACCACCTTGAGACGCAACAACAGCATGCCAGCCCGACGCCACTAAGGCCTCAGCGATATCTATGGTGCCGCGCTCGACGCCGCCGGTGCCCATTGCTGGTAAAATCTGGAGGCACACTTTGGTTGTGTGGTTAGACATAAATTCGGTGGTACTGTTCTTCTGAGTGATGCGGTACGAACCGCAGGATATCGACAGACTCTTAAAGGAAGAACGCCGAATACCAATGAGTGGATCAGAAATAATTCAATCAGCTAGTTTAACACGCTCCGATGGCGCGACAATCGCCTTTGACCAAATTCGCGGAGAAGGGCCTGGGGTTATTTTTCTCCATGGATTAAAATCAGACCGAGGCGGCACCAAAGCGGTTCACCTCATGCAGCATTGCCAATCCAAAAATATCCCGTTCTTAACCTTTGATATGTTTGGCCATGGCGAGTCATCTGGGGATTTTGTTCAGGGATCAATTACCCGCTGGACTGAAGATGCCTTGGCCATGCTTGATGAGCTCACCACAGGACCTCAAATTCTTGTGGGTTCAAGCATGGGCGGCTGGGTCATGCTTAAAACAGCATTAGCCCGAACAAACCGCGTTGCGGGGCTCATTGGAATTGCAGCGGCCCCAGACTTTACGGAAAATTTAATGTGGGCGTCGCTGACACAGGACCAACGCGAAGCCTTTTTAGAAACGGGCCGCCACGCTTTGCCGACGTCATATGAAGATGAACCCTACGACATTGGCATTAAACTCATCGAAGATGGGCGCGGCGCCCTTCTGCTCAAGTCTCCCATTGCATTTGCAGGTCCCGTAAGGCTTTTGCACGGCCTAGAGGATAGCGATGTCCCCTGGCAGACGGCTGTTAAAACCTCAGAGCAACTCACAAGCAACGACGTAACATTAACGCTGGTCAAAGACGGCTTGCATAATCTGTCTCGCCCACAAGACTTAGACCTTTTAACCTCAACACTTGACGGCCTGATCGCCAAAGTAGGTTCGTTATGAAATCTCCAGACTCAAATGTGCAACGCGCGTTAGACGCGTTGAACGACGCTCTGGAACGTGACCCACGCGCGCTGACGTTATTGGTCAATGCCCGTGTGACCTGCAACGAAAAACTGACCAAACATAAATCCGTTCAGACCCGGGCTCATAATGGCGAATACAAGCTTGGTGTTCTGGGGCTCATCAATGGCATTATCGGGTACAAACATGGCGGGATTGGAGCCGAGGGAGAGATTGATACTCGAACAGGTTTGTTTCGGCGTGTGCGGCGCTTTGTGCACACCAAAGCGGGGCTTAATGTTCGGCCATAGCCCCGTTTTATACGTCTGGCTTACTATTGTTTTCGCAATAAGCGCCGATGCGGCCCACGCAGAGATCAGCACGGCCATTCTGGCTGACAATCAAGAAGATACCTATGAAAGGTGTATTGCCCTCGCTCAGGGTGATGCTGAAGTTGGGCTGGATATGGCTCTGCGATGGAGTGGATTGGAGGGGGGAGATCCGGCCAGACACTGCAAAGCTGTTGCCCTGCGCGCGCTTGGGGATTTTGAGGCCGCCGCCGCACAACTTGAAATGCTGGCAGAGACCCCCGAAGCCACCGCCCCGGTGAAAGCAGGTTTGTATACTCAAGCCGCACGGGCCTGGATGGACGCTGCTGTATATGACCGTGGTCGTGATCTCTTCAGCAAAGCCATTGCACTCAACCCAAATGACCCAACGCTGCGATTTGACAGAGCATTATCCAACGCTGCTCTGGCTGATTTTTGGTCCGCGATTGATGATCTGAATTACCTGCTTGATGTGGAGCCGGACAATAAAGAAGCCCTTACATTGCGGGGCGGGGCTTATCGTCGCCTTGATATTCCAGACCTCGCCTCTGACGATATCGAGCGTGCTTTGGCCCTCGACGAAACGTATACAGACGCGCTTCTGGAGCGGGGGCTATTGGCCCGTGCGAACGGGGACACAGACGCGGCCCGACAGGCGTGGATTCAAGTTCTACAAATTGCGCCGGACTCTGCTGTCGCAGATGCCGTGCGCACCCACCTACAAGACATGGACCTCCGCCCAGATCCTTAAAAATTTCAAACCTTTAAAAATCTAAGTCGGCGTAAACCGGTGCTGGCGTAATACCGGGGAAATGGTCCATCAGGAGCGGACGGAAGCTTGGCCGTGACTTGAGCCGGACATACCATTCCTTGGCCAGGGGGTGATCTGACCACGGCACATCACCAGAATAATCAATCAGCGAGATATGAGCTCCGGCAGCAAGGTCGGCCAGCGTCAGCGTATCGCCCGCAAGCCAACTACGTCGGTCAGTCAGCCAAGCAATATACTCTAAATGAGCGTGAATATTCTCGCGTCCAGCGCGCATGGACCGGGAATCCGGCGCATCTCCACGGGTCACCCTTTTGGTGAGTTTCTCCCCAGCGAGAAACTGTGTGACCTCAGTGTTAAATTTGACTTCAAACCACTCGACAAGACGGCGCGTTTCGGCCCGGCCCTTTGCGTTTGCGCCCAACAGAGGTATTTCAGGGTACACATCTTCAAGGTATTCGGCGATCACACGGCCTCCAGCTAACACAAGGCCGTCATCTTCAACCAATATCGGAACTTCGCCAGCAGGATTAAGAACCAGAAGTTCGTCTCGTCGCATCCAATAGAGTTCTTCCTGATGATCAACGTCGAGGTGCTTTTCATTCAGCGCCATACGGATAAGGCGAGATGAGGTGCAAAGAGGATGATGATACAGAACGCGCATGGGGATTGTTTAGGCGATTCCTAACCGCTCGGCTAGCTCTAGAACTTTACTCTGAAATGATATCCGCATGTGTCACTTTAAGGTCTAGCGCAGCGGCCAGCAGGGCCTGTGTATAAAGCTGCTGGGGGGAGTCAAAAATGTCAACTGCCGCTCCGCTCTCAACGACCCGCCCCGCCTTCATGACCAGTATTTGATCAGACAAGGCCCGCACAACTCTAAGGTCGTGACTGATAAATATATAAGCGAGACCATGCCGATCTTGAAGATCGTGAAGCAGATCAACCATTTGGGCTTGTACTGACACATCAAGAGCACTTGTCGGTTCATCGAGAATCAGGAGACGCGGCTGCAACACCAACGCCCGCGCCAGCGCAACGCGCTGTCTTTGCCCACCCGAGAACTCATGGGGGTAACGATCGAGACTGCCGGGGTCGAGGCCAACTTCGACAAGCGCTTGGGCAACCCTGTCCCGGCGCGCGGTGCGGTCGGGCTCCATATTGTGGACAACCAAGCCTTCTTCAATGATTTGACCGATTGATAACCTGGGACTCAAAGAGCCGTAAGGATCCTGAAACACGATCTGCATTTGCCGGCGCAGGGGTCGAACATCCTTCCGACCAAGGTCATCAATCCGATGACCTTCGAACTTTATTTCCCCGGCACTCTCAATGAGTCTGAGTAGAGCAAGGCCAAGTGTTGTCTTACCTGATCCGCTTTCTCCGACCACACCCAGCGTTTGACCCCGGGCTAATGAAAACGTAATTCCATCAACCGCTTTGACATGCCCGACCGTGCGGCGGATGACGCCTTTTTTGATGGGAAACCAGACCTTGAGATCTGTTGCGGAAATCACGTCTTCTGACGGGCCGTCTTTTTGCGGTGCTCCCATGCGCGGCTGCGAGGCGAGAAGTTTTTGCGTGTATGGATGCGTGGCATTTTCAAAAATGGATGCGACGCTACCTTGCTCGACAATCTCCCCGTCCTTCATCACACACACCCGGTCCGCAATGCGGCGCACAATCGAGAGATCGTGAGTAATAAATAACACAGCCATGCCAAGACGAGACTGAAGGTTCTCAAGCAGTTCAAGAATCTGAGCCTGAATGGTAACGTCCAGAGCCGTTGTTGGCTCGTCGGCGATCAGGATGTCGGGCTCTAAAGCCAGCGCCATGGCGATCATCACCCGCTGCCGCTGCCCGCCGGACAATTCATGCGGTAGGGCAGTCAATCGGTCTGCAGCATCTGACAACCCAACCATTTCAAGCAGCTCTAGAACGCGGGTGCGGATTGCTCCCGGTGCCATCCCCTTATGGATTTGCAGAACTTCTCCGACTTGTTTTTCAATGGAGTGAAGCGGGTTCAAAGAGCTCATAGGCTCTTGGAAGATCATCCCGACCGTATTGCCGCGGATGGTACGCAGTTTATTCTCTGGCGCACCAATCACAGACAAGCCCGAGACGTCTATGCGACCAGCTGGATAATGGGCAGACGGAGGAAGAAGCTGGAGTGTCGAAAGCGCGGTCACAGACTTACCGGACCCACTTTCCCCCACCAAAGCCAACGTTTCACCGCGATGAAGCGTGAATGAGACACCTTTCACCGCCTGCACGGCACTGTCGCCATGACCAAAGGTGACGTGCAGATCATCAACAGTTAAAACGGCGGATTGTTGGCTTTGCGATATGCCAGAGTTAAGCGGGGCGGTCACGACACGCCTCGCCGCGGATCAAACGCATCACGCACGGCTTCGCCTATAAAGACGAGCAAGGTCAGCATGCCAGCAAGCGTGAAGAAGGCGGTTAAGCCCAGCCAGGGGGCTTGCAGGTTTTCTTTGCCCTGACGCAGAACTTCGCCAAGAGACGCAGAGCCAGGAGGTAAACCAAGTCCCAGAAAGTCCAACGACGTTAGGGCAATTACAGACCCAGACAAAACAAACGGCAGGAATGTTACTGTCGCCACCATGGCGTTCGGCAAGACGTGCTTCACCATGATTTTGGCATCCCCCATGCCCAGGGCTTTGGCCGCACGGACATAATCAAAATTCCGCGCCCGCAGAAACTCCGCTCTGACCACGGCAACCAAAGCCGTCCAGCTGAACAGGAGAAGAATGATGAGAAGGGTCCAAAACCCCGGAACAACGAAAGACGACACAATAATCAGAATAAAGAGCTGCGGCAGGCCATTCCAAATTTCGATGACGCGCTGGAAAACAAGATCCAGCCAACCGCCAAAATAGCCCTGAACCGCGCCAGCCGCGACGCCAATCACAGACGAAATAAGCGTTAAGGTAAGCCCGAAGAACAAGGACAGGCGGAAGCCATACAGAACACGGGCGAAAACATCTCGGCCTTGGCCGTCTGTGCCCAACCAGTTTTCAGACGTGGGAGGAGATGGGGCCGGCACAGCAAGGTTAAAATTGATGGTGTCATAACTGAATCTGACAGGCGGCCACACCGCCCAGCCACCTTCAGCAATAAGATTGACGAGATAGGGGTCGCGATAATCCGCGGATGTTTCAAAATCTCCGCCAAAATCTGTTTCTGCATAATCAAACAGAACCGGATAATACAAATCACCCTTATGAGACACTAAGATCGGCCTGTCGTTGGCGATAAACTCAGCGAACAAAGAGATAATCATCAACACCATGAGAATCCGGAACGACCCCCAACCACGACCATTGGCCTTAAAATTTTCGATTCGTCTTTGGTTGAGCGGTGAAAGCCATCGCGCTGTTGGAGAATTTGTAACGGTCATGCGGATTGCGCCTCAAAATCGATGCGCGGATCAATCGCGTGATAGGTGAGGTCGCTGATCAAATTCAGGACAAGACCGATTAAACTGAAAACGTACAACGTCCCAAAAACAACTGGATAATCGCGATTGATGATGGCTTCAAAACCAAGCAGCCCCAAACCGTCCAAAGAGAAAATCACTTCAATTAAGACCGAACCGGTAAACAGCATACCCACCAAAGTCGCCGGAAAACCGGCAATCACAATCAACATCGCATTGCGGAAAATATGGCCGTAAAGAATGCCGTTGGGTGACAAACCCTTGGCCCTGGCGGTCAAAACATACTGCTTGTTGATTTCTTCAAGAAATGAGTTTTTCGTCAGCATGGTGAGGGATGCGAAGCCGCCAACAACCATAGCTGTGACCGGCAAGACAAGGTGCCACATATAATCCAGCACCTTGCCAACGGTGCTGAGCTCTTCCCAATTCTCAGAGGTCAGGCCGCGCAACGGAAACCACGCCCAATACTGACCGCCTGCGAACAGGACGATTAAAAGAATGGCAAACAAGAATGACGGCATCGCATAGCCAATAAAAACCGCATAGGACGTGACCGCATCAAACCGGCTGCCGTCTCGCACAGCCTTGGCAATACCCAACGGAATGGACACGAGATAGATGATCAGCGTCGACCACAGACCAAGCGAGATAGACACAGGCAATTTATCGATGATCAGGGTGCTGACCCGTTCAGACCGAAAGTAACTCTCTCCGAGATCGAACGTCGCATAGTTGCCAAGCATGAGGATAAACCGCTCAAGGGGCGGTTTATCGAAGCCGAATTGGCGCTCTATTTGTGCTACTAGGTCGGGCGACAATCCTTGGGCACCTCGATAATTACTGCTTGTCGAAACAGAATCACCTGCAACGCCAGACACCCTGGCTGTAGCACCCACATCAAGACCCTGAAGTTGGGCAAGAACCTGCTCGACCGGGCCGCCGGGTGCAAATTGCACAATTGCAAAATTAAGCGCGATAATTCCAAATAATGTCAACGGAATCAGAGCCAAACGGCGAATGATATAAGCGGTCATTTAGAGTAAATCAGCCTAAAGTTTATTTCTTATTCCGCCGCCGCAAATTGCTCCAAAGTAATAATAGAACACCGGAAACAGCAATTATAATAATCCATATCGTGTTGTTTTTGGACGCCTGATCATTATCTGCATCAGCATTCTCAGCCTCTTGAGGCTCGGGTGCATTGATGATTGTGTCAGCTATATTGGCTTGTTTATCCGCGTCAAACCACCATGTTGAAATCGCAACGCCACGAAGTGGCACAACTTCGGTGTGAGAAAATTTATTCCAATAGGCAACTCGAATATCCGGAGAATGCCAGTTCGGAATGACGTAATGCCCCCATTGAAGAACGCGGTCCAACGCCCGTGTGTGTGCTACGAGGTCTTCTCGACTATTGGCCATAATGAGTTGCTCAATCAACGCATCCACCACCGGATCTTTGATGCCCGCGAAGTTTCGCGACCCTTCTTGATCAGCCGCAGCAGAACTCCAGTATTCTCTTTGCTCGTTCCCCGGTGAGAGAGTTTGCCCCCAAGGAAAAACTATCATGTCAAAGTCAAAAGACTGGATGCGATTCACCCATTGAGATGTATCAACAGTGCGCATAGTTGCCTTGATGCCTAAGCGCTCAAGGTTTTGAAGCATCGGAGCGACAATACGCTCAAACGTTGGCGATCTCAAAAGAACCTCAAACTCGAAAACCTCACCCGCTTGATTGGCGAGCCCGTTATCCGTTTGAGTCCATCCAGCTTCTTTAAGCAAAGCACGGGCCAAAAGCAGATTCTCACGAATATTTCCGCTGCCATCAGTAGTTGGGGGGGAGTACTCCTCAGAAAAAACTTCTTCAGGAAGATCGTTCCGATAAGGCTCAAGAATCTCAAGTTCCCGGCCTTCCGGCAAGCCGGTCGCAGCTAACTCTGAGCTTTGGTAGTAACTGCGTGTACGAGCGTATTGCCCGTAAAAAATAGTTTTGTTTGTCCATGGAAAATCAAAAACATAAGCAAGAGCTTTGCGTACGTTCTTGTCTGCAAACATTGGCCTTCGGGTATTGTAGACAAAGCCTTGCATTCCAGACGGTGTTCGATCAGCAAAGGACTCTTTTACAATTTGGCCAAGTTCGAGAGCGTCACCATCATATCCTATGGCCCAATTGCGAGCGGAGTTCTCGTATCTGAGATCATATTCGCGTGCCAGAAACGCCTGAAAGCCAACAGTCTCATCACGATAGTAATCGAATCGAATGGTATCGAAATTATGCCGGCCAATGTTGACGGGCAGGTTAGCCCCCCAATAATTGTCAACACGCTCGTATTCAATGAAACGGCCCTGCTCATAAGATTTAATGCGATACGGCCCACTGCCTAAAGGTGCTGATAAAGAGTCATTCGCGAAATCTTTATCAGACCAATAAGCCCGAGAAAGAATCGGCATCTCTCCAAGAATCAATGGCAACTCGTTGTTGCCAGCCACTTTAAAAGAGAAGGTGACTTCTCGCTCGCCTGTTTCTTCAACCGCCTCAACATCACCGAAATACGCCCGATAGAGAGGCTCTCCCTCAGCAACGAGAATATCGAAAGAGAAAATAACGTCATCAACAGTGATTTGAGTTCCGTCTTGAAAACGCGCTTCCGGTCTTAACTTAAACTTTACATAAGACCTGTCCTCAGGCACCTCAATGGTCTCGGCGACTAGACCATACATTGTAAACGGCTCGTCGAGACTACCGATCATGAGGCTTTCAAAGGTGACCGGAACAACAGATGGTAAATAGTCGTGCTGATGTAAACGGTACAGACCTGCCGCCGACGTTCCTTTAAGAATAAAAGGGTTGAGTGTATCGAAAGTGGGTGCAGGAGCATCAAGTACGATTGCCCCACCTTTAGGCGCATCAGGGTTTACGTAATCAAAATGCGGAAAATTTTCGCTATATTTTGGTTCACCGTGAATAGCAAAACCGTGCACCGGCTTATTGTACTCTGCGTTTGCTGTTCCTGATGTCAAAACACAACTGAGAGAAAGACAGACCCCTAATAGATATACCCAACTGCAAATAGAGTATTTCACCTTACACAAACTCCTTAGATAAAATCTCAACGGCAGCATCATGGATGCGCTGATCACCAGAGGCCAGTACTTGTCGACCTTCTGTGCCTGTTAAGGCTTTGCCCTGCCAATCCGTCATGACGCCACCTGCACTTTCTATGATCGGCACCATTGCGCCAAATTCGTAAACGCTCAGTTTTTCGCAGGCCATATCGGTCCAACCGCTGGCGACCATACCGTAATGATAACAATCCGTGCCACCAAACCGGCGCAGTTTTACAGCGTTTGTTAAGTTCTCAACACTTTGCAATTCGTCGGCAGAAAAAAAATCAGGCGCCGTAATATAAACGGAGGCATGGTCCAGCGCGGAACATGCACGGACTCGGGCCGGCGATTTGTTTAGCGTGGTTGACTGCCCCGCGCCGCCGACCCAACGATCCTGCAAAATTGGTTGATCAACCAACCCAAGCCACGGAGACCCATTGCGTAACAGCCCCACAATTGTAGTGAAGAGAGGCACGCCATTGATGAAAGAAATCGTGCCGTCGATGGGGTCTAAAGCCCAGACAAACTCTGCGTCAGCGTTTTCAGTGCCGTACTCTTCACCAATAATTCCATGTTCCGGAAAGGTGGTGTTAATTAGCGCACGCATCGCTGCTTCCGCTTCACGATCAGCGCGGGTGACAGGACTTTCGTCGGATTTATCTTCGATTGTTAAAGATGTGCGGAAATACGGGCGCGTTATATTTGCCGCAGTATCGGCAAGCTTATGAGCAAGATCGATATAGATTTGCGCCTGGGCGGACCCCGACATATCGGATGCTGTTACGGTGTCTCTGCAGCGTCTTCAACCGCATCGGTGGTTTCACCGACAGAGTCGGTGGCGTCGTCAACAGCCTCACCTGCGTCGTCGACAGCCTCACCCATATCATCACTCATGGCTTCTGCGGTTTCTTCAATTGCAGGCTCAACAGGGTCCAGCACCACTTCTGGCGGATTCTCTGTGTACTCCATCAGGAAAGCAATCACGTCGGCGCGATCCTCGGGCTTACGCAAACCTGCGAAGGACATCGTTCCTTTAGGCGCCACAGCTTTTGGATTTTCCAGATACGCGTTGAGCATGTCATAGGTCCAGACCTCAACATTTTCCTTTAAGGAGTCTGAAAGCTCAAAACCACCGTGATCGCGAGTCGCAATATTTGCACCGACGATACTGTATAGGTTTGGTCCTGTGCCGTTGCGGTCGCCAGCTTCATAGGTATGTCAGGACTGGCACTTGCGGAAAACCTTGGCCCCGTCATCTACACTGGCCGAGGCTAGCATCGGCTTGATATCAACCAGCATCTCAACTTCTGGCTCACCACCACTGCCCGCGCCAAACCCTTCTGGCACTTCGATCTCATATCCAAAGGTTGAAACCGATTCATCGTCAGGCACCAGAAAGTGACTGGCTTCATTAACGCCAACGGTAAGCCAGATGGCAGCGAAGCCCGCCATCATAGCAGAGTTAGACTTAAACTTGTCGGGTGAAGGTTTTTCGGCCATTTTCTGGTCCCCAGTGGGTAACTTTTGCATTGACTTAAAGGGTTCAGCGCTGAATCTCAACAGCTATCCTTTATTTGAACCTATTATCCCGTTCTAGGAAAAAAAGTGAAGCCTTTCCGTACCTTGGGAGCAATTTGATGCTCGTGACGGTCAACCGAGAATAAGAGTGATTGCGACATGACGATAGACAATGCCTTGGTGATCATTCCCGCTCGATTGGCGTCAACACGCTTACCGAACAAACCCCTCGCCCTTATTGGCAGAGATCCCATGATCGTGCATGTCTGGAGACGCGCAGTAGAAGCCAATATTGGCCCTGTGATCGTTGCTTGCGGTGATGCTGAGATCAGCGAAGCCATAGAAAACGCCGGCGGCATTGCCGTTATGACCGATCCGAACCTACCAAGCGGATCCGATCGAGTTTGGGCGGCAGCCCAAAGCTTCGATGCAGATGCGACCTACTCGCATATTGTGAATGTGCAGGGCGACTTGCCAACTTTAGAACCGCGCCTGATCGCCGCAGCGCAATCCGCCCTCGTCACCGGAAAGGCGGATATTGGGACATTGGTCGCAGAGATGACCGATACTGATGAAATAAATGACCCCAACACGGTGAAAGCCGCTGTGACCTTTCCGCCAGGGCAAACAACCGCCAGCGCATTATATTTCAGCCGTAACCCGGTGCCATGGGGAGAGGGACCGTTTTATCATCACATTGGGCTATACGCCTACACACGTGACGCGTTACAGCGATTCGTCACGCTAGACCCAAGCCCCTTGGAAAAACGTGAACGCCTAGAGCAATTGCGCGCCCTTGAGAACGGAATGCGAATTGCGGCTGGCCTCGTTGACACTGTTCCCTTCGGCGTCGATACTGCCGCCGACCTCGAACGTGCCAGAGACCTTCTGGCTCATTAAATTTTGGTCGCAAAAGCGTTTCTCATGACAACATCCCCTGATCTCACCCGAACCGATCCATCGCAAACCATCGCGTTCCAAGGTGCCCTAGGCGCGAATTCGCACATGGCCTGCCAAGCTGTGTATCCAAACATGACGCCTCTGGCCTGCGCGTCTTTCGAAGACGCCTTTGCAGCTGTCAATGACGGTGCAGCGAAATACGCCATGATTCCAGTCGAGAACTCGGTCATGGGCCGTGTTGCTGACATTCACCACATCTTGCCGCAATCCGGCTTACAGATCGTTGCAGAGCATTTCCAACGCATTAAACATTGTCTGCTGGCGGTCAAAGGCGCGACGCTAGAGGGACTCAAGACCATCGAGAGCCAACTTCCAGCACTGTCCCAATGTCGTGATTTTATTCGTGCCCATGGCTTAGAACAGGTCACAGCGGGAGATACCGCAGGCGCAGCTCGTGATGTCGCCAAACGGGGCGACCCGACCGTTGGGGCGATCGCATCTTCGTTGGCGGCAGAAATTTATGGTCTCGAAATTCTGGCGGAAAACATCGAAGACGCGGAACACAATACGACGCGCTTCATTATAATGGCGCGGGACTCTGATATTCCGCCGCTGTCGGATGAAACCGTGGTGACCTCTTTTGTGTTCAAGGTGCGCAATGTACCGGCCGCCCTTTACAAGGCGCTCGGCGGATTTGCCACCAATGGGGTCAACATGACCAAGTTAGAGAGCTATCTGGTTGATGGTCATTTTACAGCGGCGCAGTTTTATGCGGATGTTGAAGGCCACCCCGACAGCCGGAATTTCAAGCTGGCGATGGAAGACTTGGCCTTCTATTCAAAAGAAGTAACCCTTCTTGGCACTTACCCCGCGCACCCTTATCGCCAAGAGTCTGCCCCCGCCGAAGAGGACTGAGGGCAACTAAGCGTGATGCGCCGGCGCTTGGCCGCGCCAAGTATCAATGAGGAACCGGGCGATGGAATGACGGTTGGGCAGCTTGGGGCCATCCGTTTCATCCCCCATTTCACCATACTGGGCCAGGTCGCTCCGGGTGACCCACCGGATATCGTCCAACTCATCATCATCCGGGTTGAAATCTGTGGTCAGCGCTTTGGCTGAAAACCCAAGCATCAGCGACGACGGAAACGGCCAGGGCTGAGACGCATGGTAGGTGGCGTCCGTCACCTGAATTCCGGTTTCTTCTTTGACCTCACGTATCACACATTCCTCCAGAGATTCTCCAGGCTCCACAAAACCCGCAACGACAGAATACATGCCCTCAGGCCATTTGCTTTGGCGACCGAGCAGACATCGTTCTCCATCCGGATGCTCCACCAGCACAATCACTGCGGCATCCGTCCTTGGAAAGGCGCGGTAGCCACAGCTTTCATCAGAACAACGGCGGATGTGCCCGCCGTCGCAGGATACGGTGGGGGCACCACAGCGACCACAATGCAAATGATTAAGATGCCACAAGGCCATGCCACGGGCATACGCCATAAGGGCCGCCTGATCTGACTCAAGGGCACCAACACGGGGGTGCAGTGGCTCTAGGATACCTAGATTTGTCAAAGACGGTGGTGCTTCATCAGATTGAATCACCACAGCAAACCACGGTGAGTCTTGCGCAGAACCGAGAAATATCCAGTCTGCCTGGTCCCAATCAGCCCGGTCAAAGAGATCGAAGTGCTCGGACGTTACCGCAACCGCACCTTGCCCCTGCTCATCGAACAAGTGATTGCCGTTCCAGATTGGCAAAACGCGGGTGTTCGGGTTCAGACGCAGTTTTTCAACATCAGAGTCTGTCGACCGGAGTGCTGACGCCCGGTCCAGGGCAACACCGGTGTAAGTCAGTCGCCAAACTGAAGAATTGCGTGTCATGAGATTTCTAAACCTAACACTCAGTGTCCACGGTGATACGGGTGGCCCGTCAAAATACAATGGGCACGGAAGATCTGCTCGCTGACGAGAACGCGCATCAACATATGCGGCCAGGTAACCGCGCCAAAGGATAAAACAAGATCTGCCTTTTGGATAACCCGCGCCTCTAAGCCATCGGTCCCACCAATCACAATAGCAACATCGCGTTCCCCCCCATCACGCCATTGGCCAAATCTTTGCGCCAACTTCTCGCTGGTCAGCGTTTTTCCCCGGCTATCGAGACAGATCACTTTGGCGCTTTGCGGCAAAACAGACAGGATACCGTCTGCCTCTTGTTTGGCTTGCGCAATAGCATCGCCCTTGCCCCGCGCTTCAATCTCATGGGTCGTTACAGTCCATGGCGTCTTAGAGACATAGGAGTCAAAAAGCTGTTTTTCTGGTCCGGCACGCATGCGGCCCACCGCAACTATGGCGATATTCATCTTGGTTCACCTTGGCCATCTGCCAATATTGATCCGGCGCGTGACCACTAGACCAAGTCGGCACCTCCGCAGTTTAGGCAGATACCAATTCTGGCACGTCAGGCTCAGACGTATGCGCCCATATCTTTTCGATATTGTAGAAAGCGCGCACCTCGGGTCTGAACAAATGGACGATAATATCACCGGCATCTATCAGAACCCAATCGCACTGGCCCTTGCCTTCTGTTTTAGGCTGTATGCCAACAGATTTGAGCGTCTCGACGACATGCTCAGACATGGCGTTAACCAATCTGGTCGAGCCACCCGATGCTATTATCATTCTGTCGGCGATGGATGTTTTACCAACAAGGTCGATCTCGACAATGTCTAGGGCTTTATCATCCTCAAGGGACGCAACGATATTTTCGACCGTTTTCTCCAGGCCGACCAGAGTACGTGGTGAGTGAATGATCAACTCCCCCTAAAGGCTAGATGCAAGACTGATATTAAAGCTGTTTACCCGCATCACCAAGCCGTATTGCTGTTGACGATGCACTATGCCGCCGTTGCGCCACATACACCCACGTGGAGCGGGTCTTCTGCCACAAAGCCAAGGGCCTTGAGGACCGAAGGCGGCGGTGAGCGAATCGCCGCGCTGCCTGACCAGACAACGCATCATAAGAATACGGCGAACGGTCAAAAACTGCAACGTGAACCATTTGAAAGATTTTTGACCATCGCACCCAGCGCGGAATCTGAACCATATTGTCAGCTCCCATCAGCCAGACGAAGTCGGTTTTAGGAAAACGCTGGCGCAGGAGCGTAAGCGTCTGCCAGGTCAGATTGACACCTAGATGCTGCTCAATACTCGTAACCTGAATCCAGGGCGCTCCGGCAACCGCTCGGGCTTGAGACAAACGTTTTTCCAGCGCCGCCATGCCTTTTGAAGATTTCAGAGGGTTCTGCGGACTCACCAACCACCAGACCTGATCTAGGCCCAGGCGGCGGCGTGCTTCAGCACTAATGTGCAGATGACCGGCATGGGCGGGGTTAAAAGACCCCCCAAGCAAGCCAACGCGCATACGCCGACGATCGCCCCATGGGGAGGGTGAAAACATCAGCTTAGGTGTTCTTAAGACCGGGTCGTGCCATCGCCACGCACTTTATATTTAAAGGTTGTGAGCTGCTCGACGCCGACCGGTCCGCGGGCATGAAGCTTGCCGGTAGCAATACCAATTTCGGCCCCCATGCCAAACTCGCCGCCATCGGCGAATTGTGTTGAGGCGTTGTGCATCACAATCGCGCTGGACAGGCTGTTCATGAACTCTTCGGCAGCGGCGAGGTCTTCCGTGATAATCGCCTCGGTGTGCTCTGAACCATGTTCATTGATGTGCGCAATCGCTTCGTCAATGTCTGCCACAACCCGCACGGATACGATGGCATCCAGATACTCCGTATCCCAATCCTCATCGGCTGCTGCAATGACTTTCTTATTCAAAGCCTGCACGGATTCATCGCCGCGAATTTCACAGCCCGCCTCTAACAGATCCTCCAAAATAGGTGGCAAGAGTGTTGCCGCCACGGCTTTATCGATCAACAAGGTTTCCATAGCGCCGCAAATGCCCGTACGGCGCATCTTCGCGTTGAGGACCACGCGACGCGCCTTTTCTCCGTCAGCGGCTTTGTGAATGTAAGTGTGACAGAGACCAACCAAGTGCTGGAATGTCGGGACTTTGCTCTCGCGCATGACGCGCTCGGTCAAAGACTGGCCGCCGCGCGGCACAATGACGTCAATATAATCTGTCATGGTCAGCATCTTGCCGACCGCAGCGCGGTCCGTGGTGGGCACCATCTGGATGGCGGCGGCAGGAAGACCCGCCTCTTCCAGGCCCTTGTGCAAACACGCCAAGATCGCACTTGAACTGTGATAGCTCTCAGATCCACCACGAAGAATACAAGCGTTGCCAGCTTTCAGGCACAAAGCGCCAGCATCAGCGGTGACGTTGGGACGGGATTCATAAATGACGCCGATCACACCCAAAGGCATCCGCACACGTTCTATCTTTAATCCCGTGGGACGATCCCAGGCGGCAATCACTTCGCCCACAGGGTCTTTCAGTTTTGCAATATCTTCCAAGCCAGCAGCTATGGCTTCGACACGGCTCTCGGTCAGTTCAAGGCGATCCATCAAGGCTGAGGTCAGATCTTTTTTGCGACCGGCGTCCATATCAATTTTATTAGCGGCTAACAGATCTGTCTTGTTTTCGCGCAGGGCTTTTGCGGCCGCTAGGAGGGCCGCATTTTTCTTCTCGGACAGTGTTTTGGCCAACACACGGGAGGCAGCAACAGCCGCCCGGCCAACCCCCTCCATTACTTCTTCAATATTCATGTCTGGTTCAGTTGCTTTTCCGCTTCCGTCCATGACCTTGTCTCCTGTTTAGATTAGAGCCAAGTCTTGGCTCATCAGCTTACCTTAGATTTAGCAATCCATCACGAGATCGTCGCGATGCACCACTTCCGACCGGCCTTTGTAGCCAAGAATCTGCTCAAGCTCGTCTGACCGATGCCCTTTGATACGGCTGACATCCTCCACCCCAAAAGCGGTTAATCCCTTTGCAAGCACAGCGCCCTCCTGGTTGACAATCGTCACCGCATCACCGCGATCAAACGCACCTGTGACCTCAATCACGCCCGCAGGCAGAAGACTTTTACCGGCCTTTAAAGCCGCAACGGCGCCTGCATCTATCACCAGCTTACCTGTGGGATTAAGGGTTCCGGCGATCCACTGCTTCCGTGCGGTGCGCGGCTCTGCCGCACTGACAAACCAGGTGCATTTCGCGCCGCGTTCTAATTCGGTCAGGGGATTGAATACCGTGCCGCGAGCGATGGCCATATGACACCCGGCGCCCATGCAGATCTCAGCCGCTGCGAGCTTCGTCACCATCCCGCCCGTGCCATAACCAGGCTTGGCGGTCCCCGCCATAAGGCGGGTCGCTGCATCTATCGTGGTGATGACAGGCAGATGCTGTGCAGCGGCATCTGTGTTGGGATCCGCCGTATACAAGCCATCCACATCTGACAGCAGAATACAGGCATCCGCACCGATCATGGCCGCAACACGCGCCGCCAAACGATCGTTGTCGCCAAACCGAATTTCCTGAGTCGCCACGGTATCATTTTCGTTGATCACGGGAATTGCACCGAGACTCAACAGTGTGTCTAAGGTGGTGCGCGCATTGAGAAACCGGCGGCGGTCTTCAGTATCATCAATCGTCAACAGCACCTGCGACACGATAAGGTTATAGCGCGTAAAAGACTCTTGATAAGCCTGCATCAGCCGCACCTGACCGGTGGCAGCAGCGGCCTGTTTTTCCTCAAGACGGAGCGTACGGCGGCCCAAATTGAGCGGCCCCCGACCGATGGCAATCGCTCCCGATGTGACCACTACAACCTGTTGTCCACGCGCGCGCATGGCCACAATGTCATCACAGACCGCATCTAGCCATGGACGATGCAGCGTGCCTGTCGCATCATTCACCAGCAAGGCTGAACCAATTTTGATGACAACCCGATGAGATTTGGTGAGATCAGGCGTTTGTGGTGAAGCTGCGTTTACGGAGACCATGCGACCTCGCCTTCCTCCTCCGGGTCGCCCTCTGATGTGGTTCTTCTCGCGGGAATAGTTTCAAACAGAGCGCGCAGAATTTCTATGCGGCCTTGGCCCGAGATCCCGGACAATTCAAATACATGACCAATACCCTCGGCTTTAAGGTCTGCCTTTTTCTCTGCGATCTGTTCTTCGGATAGGGAATCACATTTGTTGAGCGCAACCAGTTCCGTTTTATCATCGAGACCCGCGCCATAGGCTGCAAGCTCGGTACGCACGGTGCGATAAGACGCAACTACATCAGCCTCAGTTCCATCAATAAGATGGAGCAAGGCACGACAGCGTTCGATATGACCGAGAAACCGCGTGCCTAAACCAGACCCCTCATGCGCCCCTTCGATCAAGCCGGGAATATCTGCCAACACCATCTCGCGCCCATCCAGGTAAGCAACCCCCAAGTTGGGGTGCAACGTGGTGAAGGGATAATCCGCAATCTTGGGCCGCGCACTTGTCACGATAGACAGAAAAGTCGACTTGCCCGCGTTCGGTAGTCCGACCAGGCCAACGTCTGCGATCAGTTTAAGGCGCAACCAGACCCAGCGCTCTTCGCCGGGATGACCAGGGTTGGCACGGCGCGGCGCTTGGTTGGTCGAGCTTTTAAAGCGGGCATTGCCCCAGCCGCCGTTGCCGCCGCCAAGCAGCACCAGCTCTTGGTCAGGAGAGGCCATATCCGCCAGAACCGTCTCGCGGTCTTCGGCCAAAATCTCCGTTCCCACAGGCACAGCAATGCGCAAGTCGTCGCCGCCGCGCCCATAGCAATCCCGGCCTTGCCCGTCTTGCCCGACAGGAGCCTTGAAGTGCTGGCGGTAGCGAAAATCGATCAGCGTGTTGAGATTAGGGTCTGTGTAAAAAACGATGTCGCCACCCCGCCCGCCGTCGCCGCCACTCGGGCCACCGTGCTCAATATATTTCTCCCGCCGGAACGCAATACAGCCGTTACCGCCTTTGCCGCTTTTGAGGAAAATTTTAGCTTGGTCGAGAAACTTCATGGTGTGAGTGCCGAGCTGTCATCGCAGTGAACAAAAGAAAAAGGGGAATGGACGTCCATTCCCCTCGCATAACTTTGTTTGGTGACGGAACGCCTCAGAGGGAAACGTTAGCTCGCCGGGTCCACAGACACAAAAGTGCGGCCTTTAAAGCCTTTGCGGAAACTGACCTTACCTTCGGTCAACGCGAAAATGGTATAGTCACGACCCAAGCCAACGTTCTCACCCGGGTGCCACTTGGTGCCGCACTGACGAACGATGATGTTACCGGGAATAACTTTCTCACCACCGAACTTTTTAACGCCAAGGCGCTGGCCTGCTGAATCGCGACCGTTACGGGAACTACCACCAGATTTTTTATGTGCCATGGAAGCGGCCTCCTACTTGTCTGCGTCGGCCGCAGGGGCCTCGGCTGACTCTTCTGTTTTCGCAGCAGCCTTTTTGGCTGGTGTTTTTTTCTTTTCTGCATCACCAATATCAGTGATTTTCACAATGGTCAGATCCTGACGATGACCAGCTGTGCGCTTGTAATCCTTGCGGCGCTTTTTCTTGAACACGATGATTTTGTCGCCACGGGCTTGCTCAACAATCTCACCCTGAACGGCTGCGCCAGCAACGAGGGGCGTCCCCGTTTTGTCGCCAACCATCAGAACCTGGTCGAACGTGACTTTTTCGCCAGCGTCGCCCTTGAGGCGCTCAATGGTGATCACATCATCCTTTGCGACGCGGTACTGTTTCCCGCCTGTCTTGATGACTGCGTGCATAACTCAACCTTCCGAAAAACGAAAACGGCGAGCCAAAGCCCGCGCGATTGGGCGGGAATATACTCACCACCCCCGCAGAGTCAACGCCTTTGGCGCCTGGGGCGGTCTTTTTATCACAGAATTTCAGGCTTTTTCAGGGGTTTAAAGGGGGATGCGCGCCACTCCCATGAAGGTCACGAGCGGGATGAGAAATCATTCTCTAGCAGATTGCAGGTCTGACAACCTTCCTGTAGGGTCCGCCCGCTTTTCGACCTTGAGAGTCGCAGTTCACAGCGGCTGATGAACACTGCGGAGAGGTGCCAGAGTGGTCGAATGGGGCGGTCTCGAAAACCGTTGTGCGCTTGCGTACCGTGGGTTCGAATCCCACCCTCTCCGCCATTTTCAGTGTGCACAAGTATTCTTCGACGGGGGTAATTGTCCGGTCGTGAGACAAAACCCTTTGATCGCACTAACTGTTTTTGCAGGCTCGATCTGGTAGTGCCGAGTAAGTTAAGGCGTATCCAAAAAAGTCTCGGACCAATCTTCCCGTTGCGACCAGTCAGAAGTCACGAACTCTTCATCAATCATCGTGCGCATTATAATACGCCCATCATGAACATATTGAGCGGCACGGGCGCGATAACGACCACAGTCACTCAATTGTACAAGCTCATAACAAATGCTGCCCTTGGCCAGTTGGGGAGTAGCAGAATGAACCGACATATAAAGCAAACAGGTTTGACCGTTAGGGTCTGTCTTATTATCAGCCGCCCATCCAGAAATATCGCGCTCGCTGCCAAATCGAAGCCGTTGGCCATCAAACCAACCCGTTGACTCTATAACTTGGCCTTTACCATCTGCGAAACGGTAGATGTTTGTTTGATGATACATCTCTTGGCTCGGCACATCCGTGCGAAAACGCATCACAACACGGGATTTAAACTCAGTCATTAGCCTACCGTCTGAGCCATAGCGTCGGTAATCCCCCTCCCAAACTCCCTCATTGCGAGCCAGGACGGGCAGTTTGATTTTTAGGTCTGCAACAGTGTTACTCATCGATCAACTCTATGTCATGAAAAGACGTGTAGCCAAAAGGCGCTCTATATTTGGCTACGCGGCGGCCAACAGCATCAAAACGCGCCCGCTCGTGCAGATACAATCCAATGGGCTCATCGTATGTGATACGTAATAATTCCTGCACCAGACTACGCCTTGTGTCTCGGTCAAATTCACCCAGGGCCCGTTCGATAATATCAGTCTGCTGAGGGTCACAAACCCAAGGCTTAAGCCACAAACAGGAATGGAATTGAAAACCGATCATTGGATCTAACGCCGGCAATGAGCCGTAATTCATTCCGAAGGCTTCGCCGGTCCACGTTCCCTGATACAGACCTTGTATATAACGGCTGAAAGTCATGGTATTGATGTTCATCTCTACCCCAACCTTGGCCAAATCAGCGGCAACCTGCTGCCACACCAAAGCGTCTGTGGGCTGAGGTGTCACAACGTCTGCTGTAAATGAAAACCCGTCCGGGAAGCCAGCCTCTGCAAGTAGCATACGAGCCCGATCTGGATCAAAACGGTAACCTTCAAGATCGTTATTATACCCAAAAGTCAGACGAGACGCCGCCTGAGTTGCAGGTTCAGTTTCCCCTGCAAAGATGACATCTGCAATCAGCTTACGATTGACCGCATAAGTCATGGCTTGACGAACACGGGGATCAGAAAACACTGTGTCTTTGACGAGGATATAGGACAAGCCCATAACTCCGCCCTGGAGATGAGAGACCACGCGACCTCCAGCAGCTTCCACAAACGAGATGTCCTCTGGTCCCATGAATAATGCAATATCAATTGCATCTGTTTGCAAAGCCGCCAAGCGAGACGACGGCTCAGGTACGACTAAAATGTCTAAGGATGGAGTTGGCCCAGGTCGCCATGCGTGTGTGTTTGCGCTTAGTTCTATGCTTTGCGCGGACCAGTCCTTCACCAAATAGGGTCCAGTTCCGATTGGCAGACGGGCGAACTCTTCGGCCCCAATTGAACGCCAATAGTCGGGCTCAACCATTAACAGCGCGGCAAAGCGTGCAGGTAACATTAGATCAGGCGATCTTGTGCGCACCCGCAACAATGTTGGCGATATTGCTTCTACTGCGCTAATCTTATTGACCTCTCGGATCATCGACCACTTGGCAGCTTCAGGTGTTGAAAGAATTTCAAACACCTGCACCACGGTATCGGCTGTAAATGGTTTTCCGTTAGCGAAGCGCACACCTTGGCGTAACTTAAATTCCCAGGTAAGAGCATCTATAGCTTCCCAGGATGTTGCCAAGGATGGTCGCAATTCACCGCTCTCGTGAAGCTCTGCCAACCCGTCAAACATCGACATATAGATATCGACACCGGGGATGCTACCTGTAGTAAACGGATTGCCAAGCCCGGGCGGCAGCGCAGGCACAGCAAGCTTCAAGCCGCTTTGGGCCGCACCCTTATTGATTACTGTTGCACAGCTTACAAAAAGTGCCAGCGTAAAACAGAGAAACTTGACGAGCCTCATAAACGACCGTCGTCCCTTAGCCTTCGCATCTGTGCAAGTGTGCTATAAGGTGTTCCATCCATTCCAAACGGATCCTCCAGAAACCCGGGATGAAGTTGTCTAATTCGACTGCTCAGGTCATCAGGTAATCCATCAACATCTGCCGTCTTTAGCCCGGTTCCAGACCATAGCATATGGCCGGGCCGATCTCCCATAAACATCCATTGAATCCAAGGCACGTCGGCGACAAACGTCAATTGCGCCGGAACAAAATGATTTGACAGGTCCAGTATGTCTTTAGCTCTGGCCCGGTAAGTTGCAAGGTCAACTGACTTACGGCTCCTCCCACCCGATGAGGCATCCGGGAACTCTGTATTACGTGCAGCAGTCATGAATTCATTTCGTCGCCATTCTGTTGTCCAGAGGTCATCGCCTCCCTGTTCGAGGCCTGGGCAATGACGACTTTCCCGAAGCGGAGTTTTGCCCGTGCCATAGGGCGCGGTGCCCTCTAAGTAGAAGCGGAACGCAAACACGGGCGAGACATACCCGATCATCGGATTATCAACTCCGGTATAGGGGTTTTTGAATCGCATTCCGACGTCGCCACTTTTTAGGTCGGTAAAGTGGCATGACTCTCTTTGCCGAAACACATATCCGCCATCGTCATCTAGCTTGTAGGTCATCCAAAGCACAGACTGGAAACCGAATAGAGGTTCAATGGCCTCCTCAGTCGGACGTCCAAAAACAGTGCCCCCGAACCATAACCAGCAGCCTCCATCTTCCCGCCCTCGTAGGCGGACCATGGCCCTTAGGGAGTCTGCAGGGTTATTTATATCAAGGTGTGTCATTGGCTCAGTCTTTATCATGTGATTGGGCTCATTCCTGACGGGTATTATAAATTTCCTGGATTTAACGCCAATTCAGGATGGAGATTTAAAACAGCGAATGCTGAGCGCGAATTTGCAAACCAAATTGCAAACGAACTCTTGGATCTCTAAAGCGAGTGTCTTTGGCCGATTTGAATATAATGGCCATGACGCCTGGAACAGCAGCCTGCGTGACGATGCCATTCACGGAGCAATTTTGCACCATGTCAGGAGCGACGCCCCTAAAAAAACCTAAGAGTTGCCTGGGCGAACCTGAATGACGCGACCGTCTGCGCTGTCGGTTAACAGGTAGAGATACCCATCCGGCCCGGTGCGCACTTCGCGGAAGCGCTCTTGAACCTCCGCAAACAGCGTTTCCTGATCCCGCACTTCACCGTTTTCCATGTCCAAGCGCCGTACCGTCATGTTTGCCAAGGCCGCTATAAATATATCGCCTTGCCACGCTGGGAACGCGTCACCGTCATAGAGTGTCATGCCGCCCGGAGCGATGGAGGGCACCCAATACTCTACTGGCATTTCCATGCCTGGAAGTTCCTGATACGGAGAGATGCGCGCACCGGAATAATCCAACCCATAAGTTGCGGCCGGCCAGCCATAATTTTTACCCGGGTCAATGAGGTTCAACTCATCGCCGCCCATGGGGCCGTGTTCATGCAGGTAAACCCGACCTGAAACCGGGTCGACCAACAAGCCTTGCTGATTGCGGTGTCCGTAGCTCCAAATCTCCGGGCGTGCACCCGCTGTGCCCAGGAAAGGATTGTCGTCAGGAATGGTGCCATCAGCATTGATCCGCAGCAGCTTGCCGAAATGATTGTCCAGCACCTGCGCCCGCTCGCGGTGAATGAAGTCATCACCGGATGTGATCAAGAGTGTGCCGTCCGGCAAAAAGGCGAGGCGCGCGCCATAGTGTACGGGAGTCTCTTTCATCGGTTCCGAGCCAAACACGACCTCGAGATTAGAAAGCGCACCATTCTCATACTGTGCGCGGGCGACACGCAGTTGGTTGGACCCCGTATCGCCATGGGCATAAGACAGGTACACCAACTTGTTTTGGACAAAGTCAGGGTGGAGACGGATGTCCATCAGCCCCCCTTGGCCCGCAGCAAGAATGTCAGGCAGGCCACTCACGGGATCAGGCAGCAGATCTCCGCCACGAATAATCCGCAACCGTCCCTCCCGCTCGGTCACCAAAATGTCGCCATCAGGAAGGAAAGCCAGGCTCCAGGGAAAGGCAAGACCTTCAGCCACGGTGTGCAGCGTGTAGTCGGCGGCACGGCTCGTGGCCAGAGAAACGCTGAGCCCAGCAGAACACATCACGGCAAACACAACCGCTTTCAGGGAGACTCGAATCATCATGTTGTTTCCTGCGTTGAATAGGTTGCGAAGACCCAACCACCAACGGCACCGGCGGCGGCCTGGGTGATCAAACCCATAGGGGTTTGGGCGAAGGCGAACATAGAGGCGCCAAAGACAAAATAGGACGATCCTAAGAATGTCAGAATCGCTGCGGCCCCGGCCACGGTGTAAATGACGGTGCGAAACCGGGGCATAAAATACGACAACGCCGCGGCGACAAGGAAAGCGATAAACAGGCCGGTCGCGATGACCATGCCGTAGGAAAATCCGAAGGCCGGGCTTGGCACAAAGCCAAAGTTAACAACGTCATACCAGGTGGTGGCGAGCCGGTCAGACAAAGGAATATCGACACCGATGCCAGTTAAAGCAGCGAGGACAAATTGCGTCCCGATGAGGCAAGCGACAACCGTCGCCAAAACAACAGCGGCAAAGAACGCGATAATATGTCGAAGAATGCGTTGAAAAGTCATAATTGGACTCCTTAAGACCTTATTTCCAGCCTTTCAATGGTGAGGGGCTGGGGAGGGCGAGCTGGATCAGGACATGTAATGACTCACGCTGACGCATTCCTATTATATAGTGAGGCAAGACGGAAGCAGGGAGGAACAGCTATGGATTTCGCGATTTCGAGAAGAACCGCTGCGGGCCTTTTGACCGGTGCGGCAACTGGCGGCGGCTTGATCCAGTCGGCTCCTGCCGAAACGCACCACAGCATCCCGAACGAAATCACCCAATGGACACAAGACGACAAAGTCATGGCATTGGCCAAGCAACAGGGGCGGACTGACGAGGGGCGTGTCATCTGGCGCTTCCAGGGGGTCATCAACGGGTTTAAAGCGCCGGACTCACCGACTCCCCTCGTGCGTTACAGCGGTTGCGAACAACAGTGGTGGGAGCCGCAGGGTGACGGAACGTTCGTTCGGTATTCGTCGCTGCTCACGTATTTCCGCGATCTCGAGAGCGGCAAGATCATTCGATCATTCACCAACCCCATGACGGATGTGACCGTCGACATCAAGGAGAACTGGAGCCGCCAACCAGAAGGCCAGGAAGTCTCCAAGCGTGGGATCGTCAACCCGCTCCTTGATAAGGCATTTCCCGATTTCTATGCGACGAGTTCGGTCGACGACTTCAGGATCCGGCTGATCGATGGCACCGTTTCGTTCTGGGAAACGGTGCAGACGCCTCAGGAGTTGGCGCGTGGTCCGTACAGCCAGGACAAATCCTTCTATGCGTCGTTCGATGAAATCGCCAATCCGAACATCACGTCGGCAAGAACGCGCGGCGGTGCCTATATCTTGATGCCGTCGTTCGCCAACATCGGCATGATCGACCCAAGCCAGGGCCAGGTGCTCTGGCATGTTGAGTTCTACAAGGTCGACAGCCTGGACGATGTTGAGAGCGACTATCTGGATGCCGCCTACGCCGACTATGGCGACGACTTCGAGACCAATCCGAAGTTCGACGAGGCCCCCTCGAAACTCGGGGCGCGGCTCAAGGAAATGGGATATCTCTAGGCGACGAGCGAAGAACACCAGCACCTGAGCGAAATCAGCAAAACGACAGGAAAGTGGTCTGTCGCTGAAATAGTGCCACTGTCAGCGAAATAAGGGCCAGGAGCAAACAACCTGATTGAATACAGCACGAGACGTGGAACTAAATGTTCTTCTTTCTCCGCGGTTTGGAGAAACTAATTTCACCAAACGCATTTTTATTGGTGAGCCCCCTTTTATGAGCAACGCAAGCCCTTGCTGTTTGCGCTCTTTAGGATTAATCCGCCGCTAATTCTCTAAGTTGCTTTCCTCCAAACCATTCAGAGCGACATGTCCCAGCTCGGGATTTGTAACCGCTGATCATTGAGATCCGGACACTACAGTTATGAAGTACATTTACGCCCTTCGCTTGCTCCTTGTTTCTATGCCGATGTTTATACAATCAGCGCAAGCGACTGATGGTTATTTTATGCATGGTAATGGTGGCAAAGCGAAAGGCATGGCCGGTGTCGCGATTGCCTTCCCGCAGGACGCCATGTCGGTCGTTGCAAATCCCGCCACCGCGTCCGCAGTGGGGCATAATCTAGATATCGGTTTGGATCTATTTGTCCCACGTCGTAGCGCAGAGATTTTAGGAAATGCGTTCAGTGCAGATGAAAAATACAGCGGCAATGGGACCAGCGCCTTCATTTTACCTGAGTTCGGTTATGTACGACCCTTGTCCGATAAATTTGCCTTCGCGTTCACAGTGAACGCGAACGGGGGCATTAACACGAACTACAAGGTCAATCCGTTTGGTCGTTTCGGGGCAACAGGCCCCGCAGAGATGGACCTTAAACAGGCTTTCATTACGCCAACGCTCTCCATGAAAGTTGCACCGAATCATAGTGTTGGCATCTCAATTATTGGGCTGGCTCAAGTTTTTAAAGTTAAGGGCATTACGCCCTTTTCAGGGGCATCATCCAACCCTGTCAAATTCACGAATAACGGGGCAGCATGGTCGACAGGAGCAGGAATGCGCGTTGGCTGGCTGGGACAAATTACGGATCATTTAAAACTAGGTGCCTTTTATCAGTCGAAGGTGTGGGCTACTAAATTTGACAGCTATGCTGGGCTATTCGCAGGGCAAGGCTCCTTTGACGTTCCAGCATCTTGGGGTGGCGGAGTCTCATACGAGATACAGGACGGCCTTAGCGTCGCCTTCGATGTGAAAAGAATCGAATATTCTGGCGTGCCGTCCGTGGGCACACCGCTGACGCCTTTGTTTAGTGGGGTTCCCTTCGGCGCGGACAACGGGCCAGGCTTTGGCTGGCGAGATATTACCGTATTCAAGTCCGGAATTTCCTATGCCTTGAACGAGTCACTCACGTTGCGTGCTGGCTATGGGCGGTCTGGTCAGCCTATTCCGCGTGCGCAAACTTTCTTGAACACAGTTGCGCCAGGTGTTGTGCAAGATCACTTCACTATTGGTGGAACTTGGGGCCTGCGCTCTAACATGGATATCAGCACTCATGTTTTATATGCCCCCAAAGTCACAGTCCGCGGTCAGGGTTCCATTCCTCCCGGCCTGCCATCGCAAGGGGGTTTCGGGGGGGGAGAGGTTAACCTCAGTTTAGCTGAATTCTCTGGTGGCGTGTCGTTTACATACCACTACTAAAGTCGAGAGGTGTTCAGCAGCCTTCAGAATTTGATGATCCAGTTACCCTTAATCCGGATATTTGAAGGGTCTGTTTCTTGCGAACCAAATTGCAAACGAACTACGCATAACGTGACAGCACGAAACGACATGAATCGAGATGATTGCATCAAAAAAGCTAGACAGAACGGTATGTCACTGGACTAACGAGCACGGACTGGCACAGCAAACAACAAACTCGAAAACCGTTGTGCGCTTGCGTACCGTGGGTTCGAATTCTACCCCATCCGCCATTTCATAATGCCTGCATAAGAGCGCAAAGCAACAAACGGCGCTTACTCATCGGCTTGAACCTGAATCACTGTTTCATGGCTCGACCCTTCCTATTGATGGGTGTGTGTGTCTCGTACGAATGCGTCTGGAGCGCCTCAATAATCAACATCAAATACACTAACATACTCAGCAATGCAGATCAGTGACATGCTAGCCTAGGTTTCCTAACCAGGAACCAAGATCACAGGCTTCTTGGAAACCACGTATAAGGACTACAAACATGAAATTCTGCGCCTTGACGATGGATGGTAATGACCGGTCCGTCATGACAAGCATCGAAATCGGCCTCACGCAGGTCAGTGACACGGAGTGGATCTCGGAAAAACAGGACGCAACAGCTTGGTCAATTGCGACACGCCAACCAGGAGAACCATTCGCTGGTGGACCCACCGAAATGCATTTAACCAATTTTCCAAGTCTGGTCTGCTGCATGCAAGGTCATTTGGAAGTCACCGGACAGGACGGAGAGTCTTGCCGCCTCTCCACCGGGGAAGGAATCTTCCTGGATGGGCGCGCGCTGCACCACTCCACGTTTGGCCCTAGCCATGTGCCCGTCACGTACCTCACCATGACATTCCCAGGCACTCAAGATCACGCGTTCAAATAAGAGTTAAGTGTTTTGGCTGGCGGGCCCTCATCTTGGTTCGAGATTTTCTTGTGGGGGCTCTCCCCTTGGTTCGAGATTTTCTTGTGGGGGCTCTCATCTTGGTTCGAGATTTTCTTGTTGGGGCTCTCCCCCTTGGTTCGAGATTTTCTTGTTGGGGCTCTCCCCCTTGGTTCGAGATTTTCTTGTTGGGGCTCTCCCCCTTGGTTCGAGCCCATGCACGACTGGTTCCGCTCAAACGAGGCCATGCACGTATGATCGATGGAACGAGCCCATGGAACCTCTCCGGCGCACCCCCTTGGAACGAGCCCATGCACGGAATTCTGAGACCAATCCAAGAGACCGCTTGCAAATAACAACTAATATTGTTATTATCCTCTTTCGTTAGATTTAGATAGAGGGCGGCTTTAAGTCAGCCCGCCGGCTCGGGACCACCGCCACGCGCGCGCGCGGTCCACGGGGCCAAAACGGTCGATTGACCCTGCGCAAAGACAATAGTTTTGAAAGACAATAGTTTTGAGAGACGCTTTTAATCGACACATTTATAGGCGTCCCAAGACACCATAGACGTCTCAAGACACGCATCGCTATGATTGCATCGTGAGCGGCTCCGCATGAGGTGCCGCGTGTGTCTCTGCAATTTTAGCGTATCGCTTAGGAATATATGTCGAACCACACAGTTCCAAATGAATCGGACATCGCGCGCTCCTTGCCGAGCCTCATTACGCCAACGTTGAAGTTATTGCGCGAACGCCTCTGGCTGCAAGTGCTCATCGGCATGGTGTTAGGCATTGGCACGGGGGTTCTGCTTGGACCCGGCTTTAATCTGGTCGAGCGGGAGACTGCGGAAACCGTTGGCAATTGGCTGGCCCTGCCGGGACGGCTGTTTTTGGCCTCGATTCAGTTTGTGGTGATTCCTTTGGTCGTCGCCTCAGTGATTAGGGGCATCGCCGCCGGGGAAGGCGGTGGCCAGCTGGGCAAGATCAGCGCTATGACCGTGCTGTTGTTTTTGGGCGGCACGGTGGTCGCCGTGGCCATCGGCCTGACGGCGGCTTTGCTGATCCGCCCGGGCAGTATGATTGATGGCGCGCGCCTGCAAGAAAGCCTGGCGCCAGATACCGCACTGCCCTCAGCGGCGGATATTGACCAAGTCCCCACCGGCCTGCCGCAACTGGCGCAAGTGCCCGATGTCATTGTGGACTTCCTGCCGAGCGACCCGCTCACCACATTGGTCAGTGGTGACATGCTGCAAATTGTGGTGATGGGGCTGATCTTTGGCGTGGCCATGGTGATGACGACCCCGGAGCAGCGGCGTCCGATTTTGGATATTCTGGCCTCGCTGCAAGCGGCATGCATGGCGATTGTCACTGTGGTGTTGCGGTTTGCGCCGCTGGCCGTATTTGGGCTGCTGGCCCAGGTGACCGCCCGTGTCGGCGTGGCCGCGTTGGCCGGGACCGGCGTGTATGTGCTGACCGTGTTCGCTGGACTGCTGGCGTTGCTCTGCGTGTATGTGATCGCAGCCGCGCTGTTTAGCCGCCAAAGTGTGGGCGGCATCGGTGGATTTTTAAGCCATGTCAGAGAGGTTCAACTGCTGGCCCTGTCGACGTCGAGTTCTGCCGCCGTGATGCCCCTGACTCTGTCGGTAACCGAAAACAAACTTAAGGTGCGCTCGGCGATCGCGCGCTTCGTGATCCCCTTAGGGACCACCATCAACATGGGCGGCACAGCCTTGTACCAGGGCGTCGCCGCGTTGTTTCTGGCGCAAGTGTTTGGCGTGGACGTGGGCTTGAGCGGCATGCTTTTGATTGTTGTCACCGCCACCGGAGCCGCCATTGGGTCGCCCGGCACCCCCGGCGTTGGGATTGTGATTCTGGCCTCTATCCTGGTCAGCCTGGGTATTCCCTCGGCCGGCATTGCGCTCATTCTGGGGGTCGACCGGATCTTGGATATGGTGCGCACGGCGGTCAACGTGACCGGAGACATCGCCACCGCCGTCGTGGTCGACCGGCTGGTGCCGCTCACAGCCGACACCGCAGAAGATAAGCCCATAGCATGAGGTCACAGCAACATAACCACATTGCTGCATCTGCGGGTTAACCGGCCATGGACCTGTTTCAAACATTAGGCGGGCTGGCTGGCGGACTTGGCCTGTTCATGCTCGCCATGAAACTGATGACCGACGGTTTAAAGCGCGCCAGCGGCGATGCGTTAAAGGATATTTTAGCCCGCTGGACAGCGACGCCGGTGCGCGGCTTGTGTTCAGGCATTATGATTACGGCGCTTGTGCAATCCTCAAGCGCCGTAACAGTGGCCACCATCGGCTTCGTCAATGCCGGATTGATGACATTGTTTCAGGCCATTGGCGTGGTGTATGGCACCAACATCGGCACCACCATGACCGCATGGCTGGTGGCCGCCCTGGGCTTTAAAATTAAGGTCGAAATTTTTGCCTTGCCGATGATCGGCCTGGGCATCGGCCTATGGTTTCTCAAACAAAACTCACGCTTGGGTGCCATTGGGCAGGCCCTTGGCGGGTTCGGCCTGTTTTTTGTCGGCATCGACATTTTAAGGGAAGCCTTTGAATCCCTGTCTCCCCTGATCGACTTACACGTCGTGTCTCAATATGGCGTGTCAGGCGTTGCTATGATGGTGGGCGCTGGTTTTCTTGTGACGCTGCTCACACAATCTTCCAGTGCCGCGATTGCCATTACGCTGACCGCCGCAACAGGGGGCATTATCGCTTTACCAAGTGCGGCGGCGATGGTCATTGGCGCCAACGTCGGCACCACATCGACCGCCCTGTTTGCCGCCTTGAACGCCACCCCAAATGCCAAACGCGTGGCCACCGCCCATGTTATTTTTAATGCCGTCACAGGGTGCGTGGCGTTGCTGATCTTGCCCGTGCTGCTGTTCCTGATTGCAAAAACTGGCAGCGTCCTGAATTTAGAAGAGTCTCCTGCAATCACCTTGGCGCTGTTTCATACGGTTTTTAACATCCTGGGAGTGGCCTTGATGTGGCCGCTGTTGCGACCTTTGTCCTCCTGGCTGGCGAACCGATTCAAGACAGTCGACGAGATTGAGGGCGCCCCGAAATTTATCGATAAAATGATTGCTGAAACACCAGCGCTCGCGTTCAACGCGCTCCTGCTTGAGGTCAACCGCATCGGCGCATTGTCGCGCCGGATTGGGTCTAAAGCGATCTCAAAAGATAACGACCGTGATCAGGTTATTCATACCACCAAAAGCGCCATTGAAGCGTTAACCTTGGCCGCCGGTGAGTTTGCGGCCGACATTCAGAATGCGGTGTTGACGCCAAAACAATCTGCGACGCTGCCGCAACTTTTGAGACTGTCTCACTATTATGACGAGGCCGCAGAAATCGCGAGCGGGCTGCATTCTATCCACGGACTCACGTTAACCCTCCGCGATCCCGAGTTGCGGAAAGACCTGGAACACTTTCTATCGGCGGTCACCGCCTGGTTTGAGGCTCCGCAGCCGGGTGAGTCAAAGTTTATCCTTGACGTGTTTGAAGAGGGGTTTGGGACCCTGGAAGCCACATACCATCACCTGAAAGACCGCTTGCTCCGGGCCGGTATTGATCAGCATATTGCCATTCGCGATCTGGGGCCTCTGGTGGAGCAATTGAGCACGTTGAACCGCGTGCTGAAACGCATTTTAAAGGCGGGCAAATTGAACCATGCCCTGGCCGTTCAGCTAAACTTAGACGGTATAGAAACACCCACGGCTGTTGAAGCACCGCGCAACGCCGCATAATTGTTATAAATGCGCCCAACCACATTCGTTGGCTGACGTAAAATGAATTAAAACCCGCAGCCTTTTTTCTCATCTGAGTCTATGCGCTTACTCACGGCTTGCCAGGTGTTCTGGCCCTGACCTGGATTCCCCACGGCCACCATGGCGATGACATTGTCGTTTCTCTGGTAATCACAATGGGCCGTGTCAGGCCGTTCCAAAGACAGCGTTTCGACAAAAGGCACGGTGTACGTCCAATCGTTAGACACCATCACATTGATCAGGTCGGTTTTGTTGGCATCAACGTATCGCTCCGTAAGCCGATAACTGAGCAAATCGTTGGGGTCTGTAAAGGAAACAACCTGAATAGGCGTCACGTTTCTAGGTTCTGTAGCCTCTCCTAGCTTTTGCAGCATCCGCGACAATGAGCTCTGAGAGGGGCCCACGGCAGTACTTACGACGGCGTCTGAAAGGTCAAGCAGAGGGATCTGATTGGCCAGTAAAAAAACTTGGCGGATAGTGGACAGCCGCTCGGAAAATTCGGCTTCCTGTCCTGGCGCTGCCGTCAAATCCAATACGGCATCAGCGATGATTTTGCTGCCCAGGCTTTCAGCAACAATGACGCGGGGGGTGTCAGCGGGTTCAGGACCCGAGAGAGTGCATTCGGATGCACCAGTCAAGTTCCCGCCGAGAAAGGAGCAAATACTACTTCTTGTTTCTTCATAGATTTTTGATCTATTCGATCCTGACACGATCACAGCATCTGCGAGACAGTCGTTGAGAAGTTTCTTTTTTAAAACTTCGTTCAGGGGTGCCCTATCGTAGCGAAAGCCAGCCTGAGTGCCGGTCGCATTATCAAACCTTAGCGTGTCTTTCAGATCCCAGGTCAACGGGGACCAGAGATAAAAACTGGCTTCTAAGGTGCCATCAGGAGTCACAATTGATGTCATCCAGGTGACCGCACCGGCGGTGCGGGGTTCGGGTGTAGTGATATCGGTTTTCGCTCGCAGCGCAGCTCTTATTAGTGAGTTGGTAGACATCACCCAGTTCCAGTTATGGCTACACATACCATGGGTCCAGAAGACTTTTGCAGGACGTTGCTTATTAATATGAGAGGCAAATCCCTCAAACTGGACTGCGGGGTTGGTGGGACGCAGCTCGCCCTGTCCCGCGTCAAAATACGGCGTGCTATAGGGCTTAGAGCAAGCGCCCAACAACAAAGCGCCTGCCACGGCTACAACAGTTAGCCCACTTATATTTATCATGGCTCTTCCCCCCATCGCCATTTAATCGTTGGGCAGACCGTAGGCTCAAGCGCGGAGGGCCGCACCTGTCATAACTGTCAGGGTTGGTGGTGGGAGTATTGCCACCCAAAAAAAACGGGGCGCACCGCACCTGCTTAACCGCATGGCGCTTAGTTTCGATTGCCGGAGGTGGCCAAGATCTCCGCGAGAGGCACGCCCGCTTTTAAGCGCTCATTACGGCTTTGCTCTTCTTTGAGGGCGTGTTTGGCGGCCGCGATAACGCTTGAGGCCTGCGCCGCTGGAATCACAACAACCCCATCGGAATCGCCTTTTACATAATCGCCGGGCGCGATGGCAATATCGCCGATCACCAGATCACAGCCGGTTTCTCCCGGCTGGCCTTTGGTCGACCCGCGCAGCGACAACCCCGCCGCAAATACGGGAAAGCCCAAAATACGAATGGCGTCGATGTCTCTGATCATGCCATTGGTGACGCAGCCCGCAATACCCTTAAACTGACTGGCAAAAGTTGCGGTTTCTCCCCAAACGGCCGTGCGGGCGGGGCCACCGCAATCGATCACAATAACGCTGCCGGGTGGTGCCAGATCAACCGCCCGCGTGACCGCTGTGTTATCGCCAAGCGGGCAGCGCACGGTAAATGCCGGACCGGCCATGGCTTGGCCTGGCACCATGCACCCCACACTTGGCGGTAAATCGCACGGGGCTGTGGTGGCCTCTGACAGGGTGGCCGTTGGAATATGTTGAAGCGCGTCGACGATTTCTTGTTCAGTCATGACGGGGTGTCTTATCCACCTGTTATCTTGGGCATCTCATATCGGCACACCTATTTTCGGGCTGAGCTCACGAACCACTTTACGGTGTTATCAAGTTGCGCAAACTTACCAACCCAAATTGACTCGTCGGAAAACCCGGCCTCTATAAACATTTGGCGCGGGTCATTGGTCGCATAGACCGTCCAATAGGGCTCACCGTTGTTTTCTCTGTCCCAGCTGTTGTCAAACTGACCAAAGAGATCGAGTTCGTCGAAGCGCAACGGCACGTCCTGGTGGATGGCGATGCCACCCGGTTTCAACAGACGAAAACTCTCTTTGAACATACCCGCCGTTGAGGTCTGTGACATCTCATGCATTGCATTGTGCGACACCACCAGATCAAAGGACTCGTCCGGGAAGGACGTGGCGGCCGCGTCCATTTGATGAAAATGAACTGTTGCGTTTAAGGCTTCTGCCCGGGCATGGCCATAGCGAAGCAACGCCGCCCCAACATCAAGGGCGTGCACGTCTGCATCTGGAAACGCGAGCGCCCACGGCGTCGATGACGGACCAGATGAACACGCAAAATCGAGAATTTTTGTCGGGCGAAAATCAGGATAGCGCTCTTTGAGAAACCGCATGATGACGTCGGCTTTGCCTTCCCCCGTTCCTATGCCACCTGACATAGAGTAGAGGTTTGTTCCAGCCTCGTGCAACGCCCCCGCCAGCACATCATTGTCGCCGTAATCGGCGGCGAAGCCACCGGGCTGTAGATGAATGTCGACTGTCGCGATGCCTTTTGGAATAGGCAGATCTGGATCGAGAGAGACCGAGCCCTTGGCCTTAGGGTTTTTCTGAACCTGCTTATAGGCGGCCGACAACTGAGCGGCGTTACGATAAATCGGGTCAACCAAAGACTCCCACATCAGTTCCTGCGCACAGCGGTTTAAGGCAGAAAACATTTGATAGCCCGGCTCAGCCCACATGTCAGAGCTGATGTCTTTCACTGACTCTGGCACACGGCCCCGCTGTTTTTGGAGACGAGGCTGGACCACGTTTTCGTAGAGCACACGATTGCCAGGACGCACCTTAAAACGGATGTGCTTTTTAAGCGCGTAGACAAAAAGTTGCCTATGCCGCTCATCGTGCGTGCCCGGAGACAACATCGCGTGTTTAGGATTTCTGACCATTACATCTACCGCCGAGTGACAACTTGAATAACATCTGTCTGATCTAAAGGTATGGCATCAGAAGTTGGCTTGGCAATTGAGGATAGAGACGGGCCAAAAAGAATTTTGGTAAGATCAGTCCCCAAAGCAAGCGGGCCGCACTCATTCCCCCACTCATCAGCAGTTGGAAAGAACACGGCCCGCGTACGAGGCTTAGGTTTTGTTTTGTGTTTAGCTCAGGAAGGTCACCTTGCCGGTGGCCACATCGTGCTTGGCGGCGACCACTTTGACCTTACCCTCATCGACCAGACCTTTGATGACCGGGCTGCGCTCAAGCAGGGCTGCAACCGTCAGTTCGGCATTTTTGGTGGCCACGGCTTCAACATAGGCGGTGTTGCTGGATGACTTCTCGCCGGTCAGCGGTGTGGCCTGAATGGCGGGCTCGATGTTTTCGAGCATGGCGGTGAGGTTGCCAAGTTTCACTTCATCAACCGCACCTTTTACCGCGCCACAGGCGGAGTGTGCCAGGATGACGATGGCTTTTGAGCCCGCAGCGGCGGTGGCAAACTCAAGGCTGCCAATAATGTCAGTGTTGACGAAGTTACCGGCCACACGGGCAGAGAAGATATCGCCAATCTGTTGGTCGAACACCAGTTCTGGCGGCACGCGGGAATCGATGCAACCGACAATAGCCGCGATGGGGTACTGACCGTCAGCGGTGGCTTTGACCTGTGACATGTAATCGCAATTCACGGTCTCGCCCGCAATAAAACGGGCGTTGCCCGCTTTGAGCGCGTTGATCGCATCATCGGGTGACATGGCCTGCTGCATTTCAGCGGTGATGGCCTTACACGCATCCCCATGATGGTCGGCCTTGGCCGCCGTCGCTGCGATGGCGGAGGTCGACACAGCCGCCATCAATGATCCGACGAAGGTCCGCCGATCAACAATCCCCTTAGACATGTATGGTTATCCTTTCGGTATTTAGAACTCGGTAAAAGAACGTTGTGACTGTCGGGATATAACCCCCGGAGTCCGGGTTTCAATGAAAATTCGGCTAAAATCGACGGTTGGGAGCCTGGCGGGGGTCTTACGCGGGGAACTATTGCGGGTAATATGACAAGGAACTATGCAAGAGGCTGATACGAGCTGACCAAACTTCTATTGGTCAAAGCCGCAAAAACCACAGAAAACATAATAAAAGAGCCTGAAAAACAGCCGCTGTGCTGACGCTTTCGCCCTATAAGGATACCCTCATGACATTCACGTCCCGCGCCACGTCCATCGACCCCAGACACTTTGGTCAGTTTTTTATTGGCGGCGCCTGGGTGTCTCCATCGACCGACAAGACGCTCGATATTGTCTCGCCGGTGACCGAGGAGGTGGTGTTTCAGGTCGCCGAGGCCAGGCCCGCCGATGTGGACAAAGCGGTGGCCGCCGCCCGGACCGCTTTTGACGACGGCCCCTGGCCGAGAATGACGCCCCTGGAACGGGCCGACTATCTGAAAGAATTTGCGCGTATTCTGCGCACGCGCGCCGAAGATTTTGCGGTGGCCTGGACCGAAACCACCGGTGTGGTGCGCGGCATGGCGCTGTCATCGCCGGAATATTCCATCGGGGCGTTTGACCGCTCGATTGATCAAGCCTCGAGCTTTGAGTGGATTGAGAAACACCCAACAGGGAACGGCATGGGCTTGCTGGTGCGCGAACCCGTTGGAGTGGTGGCCGCGATTGCGCCATGGAACGCCCCATTAGCGACCATGCTGACAAAAATCGCTCCGGCCTTGATTGCCGGATGCCCGGTGGTGATGAAGCCCGCGCCACAGACCCCCATTGAGGCTTACATTATTGCCGAATGTGCCGAGGCTGCGAAACTGCCGCCCGGCGTGATCAACCTGTTTACGGCAGAGCGCGAGGCCTCTGATCATCTGGTGCGGCATCCGGGCATTGATAAAATCAGCTTCACCGGCAGCCTGGCGACCGGACAGCACATTGCCTCGGTGGGTGGCAAACGTATCGCCCGCGTGACCCTGGAACTGGGCGGCAAGTCGGCGGCGATTGTTCTGGATGACTATGATTTAGAAAAAGCCGCCAAAAGTTTGATGGGTGGCATCTGTGTGCTGAGCGGCCAAAACTGTGCCGGGCTGACCCGGGTGATTGTATCACGCGACCGCCATGATGAACTGGTTCAGCATCTGGTGACCGCCGCGCAAGCGGTGACCATCGGCGACCCCTATGATCCGGACATCAAGCTGGGGCCGCTGACCATGAAAAGCCAGTTGGAAAAAGTCGAAGGCTATATCGCCACCGGCGTTAAAGAAGGCGCGACGTTGGCAACCGGCGGCAAATGCCCCACTGGCATCGACCGCGGTTTTTATATGGAACCCACCGTGTTCGCCAACGTGGACAACGCCATGACCATCGCCCAGGAGGAAATTTTCGGGCCGGTGCTCTGTGTAATTCCCTGTGAGGGTGAAGATGAAAGCGCCCGGGAAGCGGAGGCCATTCGTATTGCCAACGACTCGCCCTTTGGATTGGCAGGGGCTGTGTATACCAACGACACCAATGCGACCTACCGCATTGCCCGGCAGTTGCGCACCGGAACCGTGGGCCAAAGCGCGCCGTCGGCCAGTTTTGCCATCGCCTTTGGCGGCTTCAAGCAATCGGGTCTGGGACGTGAAGGCGGCGTAGAAGGTTTGCTGGCGTATTTAGAACCCAAGACCATTCTGCTGCCCAAAGAACCGGACGGGATTTAGGGAACCCGGCGGGATTTAAGGCGGGCCTTAACACCTCGCATTTTTTTGTGGTCAGGCTACGCCCGTCCCGTCACAGTGAACCCGTCACACTGAAGGAGGCACACCCATGACCTACAGCAACCTGCGCTACTTCGCTGGCGGCATGATCGTAAGCGCGACGCTGATGCTTTCATCGACCGTCTGGACCAAGAACACGCCGCAATCCTTTGAAGAATTTGAACAGCTGGTGGACGCGGCACCGGTGCTGTTAGACCCCGCTTTAGCCGAAGAAACGCGGGCGCTGATGAAACGCTCCATGCTGGCGCATCATCAACAAAACACCGCCGCTTTGATTGCAGACTTGCACGAAGACTACAGCTTCTACAGCGTGTCTGAAGCCGGGCCGGTGGCACTGGCCGAAAGCCGGGCCATTGCGGAAGAGATGACCGCCAACTTGTATCAGAGTGACTACATGAAAAATTATACGGGCGTTAAAAGTCAGCCCATCGCCATTGTTGGCAACATCGGAATCCAGCTGGATGTTGAGGGGTTCGCCTTCGAAGACGGGACAACCGAGATGCACACACTGCTGACGGTGTTGGAACTCAAAGACGGCAAAATTTTGCGCAACTGGGCGTTTAATCCGGAAACAGGTGCAGACGAATAACAGAGCCGATAACAACAGGTGTTGAGCCCATGCCCGTACTGACCCGACGTGCCGCCCTTGTTTTAACCAGCGCAGGACTAACAGCCATGAGCGCACATGCGTCTGCCAGCGCGGCGAGATCAGACAGAATGGTTTCAGAGACGACAATTGCGGACTTCAACGCCTGGATCAGTCTGCGCGGTGGTGAGAACACGCCCGCCTATTGGTATTCAGCAGGATTGATCCGCCCCATTAAAGACGGCGGTAAAGTGGAGTCGCGCATGGTGGGCCTGGAAACCTGGATCACCCCGCCGGAGCTGCGCACCGAGGCATCTGCCGTGTCTTTATCGCGCAAGATCTATTTTTTCCTGGAGGAAGACCGCGATGAAATTGTCGTCGATACCGCCACGGGCGCACCGCGACGACCGAGCATCTTCGTCCATCAGGTGCGCACGTTCACGCTGGTTGACGGAGCCATTGATTATAAAGTGGAAAGCCACGACCTGCGGGGCATTCGCCAGGGCGGCTTCGGCGTGACCATGTCGGTCAACCGGCGCGGCGATCAGGTGCATGTAAATTATGCCTCCTTCCCGCGCCGCCCGGATGAGGCCGGTGAGATGCAGGTGCGCAGCGGCGAGGTCTATGACTACATGGACAATGGGCCGCAACATACGGACGAAGCCGCGCGCTATCAGATGACCTGGGTCGGGACCAACTTAGACGGCAACATCGCCAATCAGCGCGGCTGGCGGTTTGGCGCGTTTGACGACATCCCCAACGCGTGGCTGAAAACTGTGATCCGCGAGCAGGCCCCGCTGTGGATGGAGCCCCCCGCTGACATGGCGGAAATCGAACGCCTACGAAACACCGTGCCCTTCCCTGTGCCAGGGCTGGGGCTCTAAAGCGGTAACCCCTCTAGAAAGCTCAAATAACGAGCTAGCGTAACTACCTCCTGGTTTAAAAAAGGGGAGATGGTTCAACCTGACCTGAGTGTCACAGATTTGAAACGTGACGCGCACTAACGCATGCGTCGGTTATAGCGGGTTTTGCGCCTGTTGCCGGAGTACACATCAGGGAGAGCAAGATGAAAACCAGACTGAAAACCGGGCATATTGCCTGCATGGCGGCTTTGGCCATTACCGGCGAAGCGCTTGTAATCAACGACGCCACCGCCCAAACCCGGACGGGTGGCGCGCGCCAAGCCGTCACCTTGGATGAAATTGTTGTGACCGCACGGAAACGCGATGAATCGTTGCTTGATGTTCCGGTGACCGTAACCGCGCTGACAGCGCTGGATATCGAAGTCAAAGACATCGATGAATTGAATGACATTGTCGATTTTTCGCCGGGCTTTTTCTATGGCGGCGCAACCGTCGGACGCAACGACCGCTCGAACCGGCGGCTGATTATTCGTGGCATGCAAGTCGGGACCGACGTGGATACGCGCCAAGGCGCGACGTTGTTCATTGATGGTGCGCCCGTTCTGGGCAGCGAGCTCGGCAGCACAGAAGACGTTGAGCGCATTGAGGTTGTGAAAGGCCCGCAAAGCGCCTACTTCGGCCGCGCCACATTTGGCGGCGCCATCAACATCATCACCAAGCGCCCCGGGGATACCTTCGCCGGACGGGTCACCGCAGAAGCAGGCCGATTCGGCACAACGGATTTCAGCCTGTCGGCCGAAGGCCCGCTGGTGGAGGATAAATTAGCCATCAGAGTCACCGGCAGCCACTACGGAACGGATGGCCAGTACACCAATGCCACCAACCCCAGTGAAACCCTGGGGGCGCGCGAAACTTTCGATGTTGCAGGGACGCTGTATGCCACGCCAAGCGATAACTTCAGCGCCAAGCTGCGCCTGCATTACTGGCGGGACAGCGACGGCCCAAGTGCCTCTGTTGGCTATGGCTTGAACAACGGGGAAAGCAACTTCAATTGCAATCTTCCGAACTCGAGCCTGCCTGCCCTGAACGGAAACAACAACTGGATTTGCGGTGTGCCGGCACAGCCGACACCGGACCAAATTCAGGCCGATACGGTTGTGACGCCGGCGATCCTGAACAATCTCTTGGCCAACAACACGGTTGATAATCCAACCCTGGCCTTTCTGTTTGATCCGCAATTCATCGACGGCTTCGGCCTTGAGCGGCGGGCGTGGGAAGGCAGCCTGGTGATGGATTACGATTTGGCCAACGGCATGACCCTGTCGTCCATCTCGGCCTACCACTCCAATGAATGGGCGGCGCTGGATGATGCCGACCGGCGCTCGACCGCTGATTTGCCCGGTGAATTCAATGATGTGATGCTGTTCAACAACCGCGACCTGGAAGACTTTAGCCAAGAACTCCGCATCTCTTCAGCCGACGACCAAAGGTTACGCTGGATGGCCGGCGCAAGCTATTTTGACATCAAAGCGCTGGCGACAACCGGTCTCAAACTGACCGGCACCTTCCGCTCCTCCAGCACCGGCGACACCAATCAGGTGCAAACCTGGGGCGTGTTTGGCTCATTGGCCTACGACATCACCGATGCGCTGACCCTCAGTGCCGAAGCCCGGCACCAGTGGGACGAAGTCACGGATGGAAACATTGGCGCCGCCCCTCTGTCTGGCACCTTCAAGAGCTTCACGCCTCGCGTGATTGTGGACTACAAGCCATCGGACACCTCGACGGTTTATGCCAGCTGGGCCCGAGGCAATCGCCCCGGCGAGTTTAACGCAGCCCTGGTGGGGCAACCCCAAGACGTGTTGACTCAGATTGCTGCTCAAATTGGCGCTGACATCAGCATCGATGAAGAAAAACTCGACAACTACGAAATCGGTTACAAAGGGCGGTTTTGGGACGGTCGCGCACAACTTACCGCTGCCGTTTACCTCGCAAAGTGGAGCAACCAACACACGCGCGGCTTAGCAACTGTTGAGCTCGGGGATGGCACCACAACACTGTTTGCCACCACTGGTACCGGCGGCAGAACAGACTTGTGGGGGCTCGAGCTTGAAGGCGCTGTGGCCGCAACAGAGAACCTTTCCCTGGAAGGCACATTCGCCATCAATGATACAAAAATCATTGCCCGCGATTGTGCGGACTGCGGCATCTTGCTCGGCGAACGTGACATTGCCGGTTTGGATAAAAGCCTGTCCCGCTCGCCAAAATACTCCGGCACGGCATCGGCCACCTATCGTGACCAACTGACCAACACCTATGACTGGTTCGTGCGCAGTGACTTTATTTTCACTGGGAGCCAGTGGGCGACGGAAGCCAACATTACAAAAACAGGTGCTGCGCATCGCGTTAATTTACGGGTTGGGGCTGAAAGCGAAACGCTGCGCCTGGAGGTGTTTGCGACAAACCTCTTCGATGACAAAACATTCACCGGGTTCCAACGCTTTACCGACTTGGCCTTTTTGGGCGGGCGGCAAATCCTGACCGCGGCTCTGCCGGAGCGCCGGAGTTGGGGGGTGCGCGCCGCCTATAACTTCTAAGGTTCAGATCACTCTGATTCATAACCAGAGTGACATATTCTAAAACTTTAGCCCCCGTTGGTTGTTCACCAGCGGGGGCTTTTTTACTTAAGCGGGAAGATATGAATACGCCAGCCTTGTGACGCCTAACAGTAGGCAGAGGCAAAACGAGGCGTTAGTGTGGCCGTATAGAAAATCAAACTATACGGAGACGGCATGTCAGGGAACGCTTCAGAAAACTGGGATATCATTTGTGTTGGCGCGGGATCGGCCGGACTGCCATTGGCCATTCGCGCAGCGGAACGGGGCGCTAAAATTCTACAGATCGACGCCGACAAACGCATCGGCGGCACCTTGTATTGGTCCTCGGGCCAAATTGCAGCCGCGGGCAACCGCCTGCAAAAGAACGCCGGCATCGAAGACAGCCCGGACGAGCATTACAACGATGCCCAGCGCGTCGCGCACAACAAAATAGATCCGGTGGTGATGCGCCTGTTTGCGGACAACGCCGCCCACACCATTGATTGGCTGGAAGACATTGGGTTCAAGCCTGCCGCCGGCACACCGGTTGCCGGTGAAGCCCATGAAGCCTACAGCACACGGCGCTATTTGTGGGGCGACAACCAGGGCCTTTCGATTTTGGAAGCCTTACAGCCGGTGCACGAAAAACTGGTGGCGGATGGCAAAATCGATCTCCGCCTTGAACACCGCATGACCGGTCTGGTCACGGATGACAACGGCACGGTAATCGGGGTGAAAGTGGACACCCCACAGGGCGAAGAACTGTTTCATGGCAAAAACATCGTGCTGGCTACCGGTGGATACGCCGCCGGGCCGGAGCTGTGGAATGAACTGAATCCGGAAATTCCCCTATGCTCGCACTGCAATCCATATTCGCGCGGAGACGGTCTGGTGGCCGCCCGGGAATTGAATGCTAAGATCGATGGCAAAGAGAAGTTTCTCTGCACCTTCGCGGGCTACCTGGAAGACCCGGATGATCCGACGTCGGGCGAGTTTCTCACCTTGTCGCCCAAGGCGCGGAACATTTGGGAAATCTTTGTCAACACAAATGGCAAGCGCTTCATGAAAGAAGACCATCAGAGCATTGATTACCGTGAACGCGCGCTGCTGAAACAGCCGGGCATGCGGATGAATATCGTGATGGATTCGGCCATCTTGCAGAACGCGGCCTCTATTACGCTTATGGATCCGGCCACCTACCGCGCGAAATTTGGCACTCATCCTAGCTTTGTCAAAGCCGACACCATTGAAGGCTTGGCGAAAGCGTTAGAGGTTCCCGCTGATGCCTTGCAGCAAACGATTGATGCGTACAACGCGGCGGTTGACGCCAAACATGATCCAGAATTTGATAAATTTTTCCTGATCCGCAAAATCGAGAAAGCGCCCTTTTATGGCATCAAAGGCATGGGCATTACCGTCCTTGGCCCCGAAGGCGTGGCCGTGGATGATCACCTGCGGGTTCTCAACACCAGCGGTGCGGCCATCCCCAATCTGTATGCGGCGGGCGAAGTGCTGGGCTTTGCCCGCACCTCTGGTGATGCCTTTGTGGGAGGTCTATCGCTCACCCCCGCGCTGGCCTTCGGTAAGATTCTCGGCGAGCGCATTTTGAACTGGTAAGGCCCAGTAGTACCATGGCTGACCCGTCTTCAAACGCCTTTGACGCCAAAACATCGGCCCGCGTTGATCGCATTTATCAAAACCCGGACATTGTCGCCCAGCGTGTCTTTGTCCGGCAGCACCTGACCCTGAAACCGGGCGAGCGGGTGATGGATGTTGGGGCTGGTCCGGGTCTGCTGGCCCTGGAAATGGCAACCGAGGTCGGGCCGGAGGGCCAGGTCATTGCCTTGGATCCAAGCGAGTCCATGCGCGCCATCGCCGAACACCGCTGCCGCAACTGCCCCTGGGTGAGTGTCGTCGATGGCGATGCCATTGCCTTGCCGGCACAAGACGCAAGTTTAGAGGCACTGGTGGCGACTCAGGTCTACGAATATGTGCCCGACATGGCCAAGGCCCTGAGCGAAGCCTATCGCGTGCTCAAACCCGGCGGTCGTCTGCTCGCCTTGGACACGGATTGGAACAGCGCGGTTTTGAACACTGCCGATCCCGCCCGCATGTCGGACATGCTTGCGGCGTGGCGATCGCATTTTGTGCATCCGGATTTGCCCGGGCGATTCCCCAAACTCTGCCGCAGCGCAGGGTTTGATCTGGCCTTTAGCGGCGGCACGGCGGTGGTAAACACCACGATGAGCAAAGAGACTTTTGCCGGTGACGTGCTGTACACCATGCCAAAATTCGCCGAGCAACGTGGTGCCCTGCCGCCGGAGACCTGCGCCGCCTGGTTACAAGAACTGAAAGACCTGGATACCAGTGGTGACTTTTTCTTTAGCGTCACGCGCTTTGTCTGTGTCGCCATCAAACCGGCCTGACCCCGTTATTTTGAACCGGTCTCCCTTGAACATCGGCTTTAGGTCTGCTTGGCTGTAGGCTCTACGTTCTGTCTGACTTAAGGATGCCCCTTATGCGCGCCGTGTTCCCGGTTTCTATTTTTGCCGCCCTGTCTGTGCTGGCAACATTATGTCTGACCACCGCCGCCGACGCACAGGCCGTGCGCCAAACCAAGGTGCCGTGGGACGATAAGTTCCGGCAGTTGGACGAAATCTGGCCAACGGCAAACAGCTATCGTACCGCGTCAGGTGCACCGGGCCACGCCTACTGGCAGCAACGGGCCGACTACGTCATCAAAGTCGCGTTGGACGAAAAGAAGCGCGCCCTGACCGGGGCTGCGACCATTACCTACAGCAACAACGCGCCCGACACCTTGCGCTACCTGTGGCTGAACATGGACCAGAACCGTTTTGCCGCCGACTCTAAATACGTCGCGCAGCGCCGATCGGACGGCGACAACAAAGAATCTTACGGCACGCTTCGTGGCTCTTATGGCCATCGCGATGGCGACTTCGGATTTAAGGTAAAACGCATCGTCGACGGGGCCGGACAAAACCTGTCCTACACGCTGGTGGATACGCTGATGCGCATCGACTTGCCGACACCATTACAGCCTGGGGAGCGCACGACCTTCACCATTGACTGGTCACACAACATTATCGAGGCTGAGGCGTATAGAGGCCGGGGCGGATACGAACACTTCGAGGATGACGGCAATGACATCTTTCAGATCGCGCAATGGTATCCGCGCCTGGCAGTGTATTCCGATAACGAAGGCTGGCACCAACAAAGTTTTCTCGGCAACAGCGAGTTTACGGTTCAGTTCGGTGACTTTGATGTTGAGATCACAGTGCCCGCCGACCATGTGGTTGCCAGCACTGGTGTGTTGCAAAATCCCGGCGAGGTCCTGAGCGAAACACAAAAAGCGCGCCTTGAAGACGCCGCCACCGCCAAAGAGCCGGTGATGATCGTCAACGCGCAGGAAGCCATTCGGGCCGAGGACGGCAGCAGCCAGACCACAAAAACCTGGCGCTTTATGGCGGACAATGTGCGTGACTTTGCCTGGGCGTCGTCGCGCAAATTTCAATGGGATGCCCAAGGCTATAAGACCCGCGATGGCCGCACCGTGATGGCGATGTCCTATTACCCGAAAGAGGCCAATCCGCTGTGGGGGCTGTATTCCACCGCGGCGCAGATTCACTCCATGGATGTCTTTGGCGACAAAGTCTTCCCTTACCCCTACCCGGTTATGAGTTCGGTCAATGGTCAGGTCGGCGGTATGGAATATCCCATGCTGGCGTTTAACGGCCCGCGTCCGGTGAAAGACAAAAAGACCGGCGAGATTACCTACTCCCGCGCCACCAAGAACGCCTTGATCTCGGTTGTGATTCACGAAGCGGGACATAACTGGTTCCCGATGATTGTGAACTCGGACGAGCGCCATTGGACTTGGATGGATGAAGGCTTGAACACCTATATCCAGTTTCTGGCGGAACAACTGTGGGAAGAGGGGTATCCATCGCGGCGCGGCGAGCCCCGCGACATTGTTGATTTTATGAAAAGCCAGAACCAGGTCCCGATCATGACCGACGGGGAATCGCTTAAAAACGTGGGTGCCAATGCCTATGCCAAACCGGCGACCGCCTTAAATATTCTGCGCGAAACGATTTTGGGGCGGGAGCTGTTCGATTTTGCCTTTGCCGAATATGCGCGGCGCTGGAAATTCAAACACCCCAGTCCGGCAGATTTTTTCCGCACTATAGAAGATGCCTCAGGTGTTGATCTGGATTGGTTCTGGCATGGCTGGTTTTACACCACCGATCATGTCGACATTGCCATCGACAAGGTGACCCCTTACCGCATCGACACCAAAGACCCGGATGTGGAACTGCCGTGGAAGCGTGAGCAAGCAGCACAAGAGCCGATCTCTCTGACCCGCCAGCGCAATACAGACCTGCCCAAGATGGTCGATGACAATAAACGTCTGAAGGATCTGTATAGTAAGGAAGACCGCTTCACCGTCACCAACGCGGATCGCAACACATACAACGCCACCGTTGGGAAGCTCGAAGACTGGGAGAAAGACCTACTAAACAGCGACGACTACTTCACCATGATCGACTTCAAGAATTTAGGCGGTCTGGTGATGCCGGTGATTCTGGAAGTCACCTATGACAACGGTAAAAGCGAAGAGGTCCGTATTCCGGCTGAGGTGTGGCGCCACGATCCGAAAAAGTTTTCCAAACTGCTGATCACGGATCGTAAGGTAGACAGCATCACCCTTGATCCATTCTGGGAGACTGCTGATGTGGACCTAAACAACAATTACTGGCCGCGCCGGGAAGTGGAATCACGCCTGGAATTGTTTAAGCGGGAACGCCGCCAGGGCCGCAACCTGATGAAAGACCTGAACGTCGACCTAAAGTCCAACGATAAGGAAGAGATGAACTAAGACGCGCGTGTCCTTTATGAAACAGGTTTTGGGTATTTAAGAACATGAGTCTTCGCTCACGACCTATCAACCGCCGTGCCTGTATTAGTGGCGGGATGGCCGTGATGATGGCCGCACCAGCCTCTTGGGCCGACGGCGCCCATGCCGCGTTTACGGTGATTGAGCACAATGCGCGGGCCGGGACCTGGGAAGTGATTCATCGGATGATGGCGCTGGATTTAGAGATCGCCCTGACCGCCCGCACGGCCCAAGTGGTTAAGCTGGAAGACATGGCCGAGAACGAGGCGCTGATTGAGTCCTATCTCAGCGATTACTTCTCCTTATCTTCCTCTGATGGTGAACCGCTGCCGCTGATCTGGGTCGGTGCTGCCGCACAGGTGGATATGGTGCTAACCTATCAAGAGACAGCATCCCCGGAAATTTTAAACGACTTGGTGATCAACAATCAGATTTTGACGGATGCCCATCCGACGCAGGTCAACACCGTCAACATCAGCTATGACGGGCGTATCCAAACCCGCATTTTTACCCAAAACGATGGGCCACAGAGGATCACGCTAGATTAACCGTAAAAAAAGGCGGCGCAAAAAAGAAGGGCTGCTCTTTCAAGCAGCCCTTTAGAGGGTAACGCGAATTTAGGGAAAACTTAGACGTCCATTTAGAAATCCATGCCGCCCATATCTGGCATCGGCGCTGAGTCTTTCTTTTCAGGTTTATCAGCCACCATGGCTTCGGTGGTAATGAGCAATCCAGCCACAGACGCTGCATCTTGCAAGGCCGTGCGTACAACTTTGGTTGGGTCAATGATGCCTGATTTAACCAAGTTGCCGTAGCTGCTGGTTTGCGCATCAAAACCGTAGTCCGTGTCTTTCTGATCGAGCAGTTTGCCGGCAACAACCGCGCCGTCCACACCGGCGTTATCAGAAATTTGCCGGACCGGAGCCTGCAGGGCACGGCGCACGATATCCACACCAACCTTCTGGTCGTCGTTTTCGACTTTAAGGTTTTTCAGAGCGTGTATGGCATAGAGCAATGCTGTCCCGCCGCCAGGCACCACGCCTTCTTCCACCGCAGCCCGCGTGGCATGGAGGGCATCGTCAACACGGTCCTTCTTCTCTTTCACTTCGACTTCGGTTGCACCGCCAACGCGGATGACGGCAACACCACCGGCCAACTTGGCGAGACGCTCCTGGAGTTTCTCGCGATCATAGTCTGAGGTCGTGTCTTCGATCTGACGGCGGATCTGCTCGCAACGGCCATTGATGTCGGCTTTCTTACCAGAGCCATCAACAATGGTGGTTTCGTCTTTGGTGATAGAGACATGTTTTGCGCTGCCAAGCATGTCGAGAGTAACGTTTTCGAGCTTGATACCAACGTCTTCGGAAACCACCTGGCCTTTGGTCAGCACAGCGATGTCTTCCAGCATGGCCTTACGGCGGTCGCCAAAACCAGGCGCTTTAACCGCAGCAACTTTGAGGCCACCCCGGAGGCGGTTGACCACCAAGGTCGCCAACGCTTCGCCTTCGATATCCTCGGCGATGATCAGCAACGGGCGGCTCGACTGCACCACAGCTTCCAGAACCGGCAGCATGGGCTGCAGGTTGGAGAGTTTCTTCTCATGAATCAGGATGTAGGGATCATCCAGTTCGGCAACCATCTTTTCGGAGTTGGTGACGAAGTAGGGCGACGTATACCCACGATCGAACTGCATCCCTTCGACGACATCCAATTCAGTCTCAAGACCTTTGGCTTCTTCAACGGTAATCACGCCTTCATTGCCAACCTTATCCATGGCTTTGGCAATAATCTGGCCAATCTCTTTCTCGCCGTTGGCGGAAATGGTGCCAACCTGGGCGATTTCTTCGTTGGTCTTGACCTTCTTAGAACGCTTTTGCACATCGGCAACGACGGCTGCGGTTGCGAGATCAATACCGCGCTTCAAGTCCATGGGGTTCAAACCGGCCGCAACGGCTTTGGCGCCTTCACGGACGATAGACTGGGCCAATACGGTGGCTGTGGTTGTGCCGTCACCCGCCAAGTCGTTGGTCTTGGACGCAACTTCCTTGATCATCTGCGCGCCCATATTTTCGAACTTGTCTTTCAGCTCGATATCCTTGGCGACCGTCACGCCGTCTTTGGTGATGCGCGGCGCGCCAAACGACTTATCAAGAACAACATTGCGGCCTTTTGGTCCGAGGGTAACCTTGACCGCGTCGGCCAGAATATCAACGCCCTTGAGCAAGCGGGCGCGGGCGTCGGTTGAAAATTTTACTTCTTTTGCCATGTCAAATTACTCCTTCACCTTAAGCTGCCTTGCGAGTCACCGATGACTTGGCTTCAATCACACCAAGTACGTCAGACTCCTTGATGATCAGCAGCTCGTCTCCTTCAATTTTAACCTCTGTGCCGGCGTACTTACCGATCAAAACGAGGTCGCCAACTTTAACGTCTGGCGCAATGACGGAGCCGTCGTCGGCGCGGGCCCCAGGGCCGACCGCGATGATTTCAGCTTCCAACGGTTTTTCTTTGGCCGTATCCGGGATGATGATGCCGCCAGCAGAGCGTTCGTCACTGTTTAGGCGACGCGCCAGCACGCGGTCATGAAGGGGGCGGAATTTGGTCTTCATAGTCTGTCATTCCTCTTCTTAAGCAAATGACCAATGGTTAGGATTAAGGCGGCCTCCATAGAGGACAGCCACAAGCGATTTAGGAAAAAAATGAGGCGCTGCAAGGGGTTTGGCCGAAATTTTTTTGACGGCGCAAAACGGTGTTAGCAAACCCAGCAGATGGCTGCCAAGCCATTGATTATAAACGGTTATTGATTTTAAGGCACGAAGTCTGGCACGATTCCAATGTTGTGGTGTTCACCAGATTGGAGACTGTTTTTATGACGGCATTAGAACAACAGTTGCAGGGCTATCGGCTGACCACGGCGCAAATTCTTTACCACCTGCCGGACCACCCCAAGCTGCTGCAAGAGTTTCTTTGGCAACATCTGGATATGGCCCCGAAGTTCCCCGTGCTGAGAAAATTTCTCGATTTTTGGACACAAAACCTGGACGGCGCGCTCCACTCTGTCACCGTCGCTCAGAAGGAGATTATCAAGCCGGCAGAGTTTAAAGCTGTGGGCGGTCGCATTCACCTGCACTAGCGCTCACGGGCCTCTTTACTCAGGTCGCACGGACCTGGGACTAAAATTAAGCTTCGACCGTCACGCCTTTCCAGAAGGCGACGTGGTCTTTGATGTTTGCCGCTGCCTCTTTGGGCTCAGAGTAATACCAGGCGGCGTTCTCGTTGCGCTGACCATCAACAACCACGTGATAATATTTGGCTGTGCCTTTCCAGGGACAGCCGGACGTATGATCGCTGGGTTCAAAATGCGCTGAGGTCAGCGCATCTGGTGGGAAGTAAATATTGCCTTCGACCGTTTCAAAGGTTTCAGTGTCGGCAATGACTTGGTCTTTCCAAAGTGCGCGTGGCATATCCATTTTCCTTTCTCTTCTGTGCGCGAGCGTTAACGCCTAGACCTCAGTCCCGGGCTTAACCCATGGATCGCGGCAGGAAGGTCACGATATCCGGGAACAGGGCAATCACGATGACCATGGCCACCATGATCAGGAAAAAGGGCAGTGACGCCTTGGCGATCCGGCCAATGGACGCGCCGGTTAAACCCTGAACGACAAATAGATTGAACCCCACCGGCGGCGTGATCTGGGACATCTCAACCACGATCACTAGGAAGATGCCAAACCAGACTTGGTCGAACCCCGCGGCGGAGATCAACGGCAGCACTAGGGCCAAGGTCATAACGATGGCCGATAACCCATCAATGACACAGCCAAGGGCAATATAGAAAATCGTGAGCAGAAGAATCAGAGCAAAGGGGCTAAGATCAAGCGCCGTAATGCTGGCCGCCACCGCTTGAGGCAAACCGAGAAAGGCCATGGCCTTCGACAAAAACAAGGCGCCCGCCAGAATGAGCCCGATCATGGAGCAGGTTTTGATCGCGCCCATAAAGGCCAGTGCCAAGGTTTGACGTGTCAGGGCGCGCTGCGCGAGTGCAACCACCAACGCGCCGGCCACACCAATCGTCGCGGCCTCAGACGGACTGGCAATGCCAGCATACATGGAGCCAATAATCACGGCGATGAGCCCCAGAATCGGACCGAGTTCGCCGATCGCTTTGAGACGATCCATCCACGTTGCGGAAGCCTGATCATCGGGCACAAGAGCAGGGTTCAGCATCACACGAATAGCGATGTACGCCATATAAGACGCCGCCAACATGACCCCCGGCACCACTCCTGCAATGAACAGGTCGATGATCGACGTTTCAGACAACACGCCATAGAGAATAAGAATGATGCTGGGCGGAATCAGAAACCCCAATGTGCCCGCGCCACAGAGCGAGCCGATGGCCAGATTCTCGTTGTAGCCGCGCGCTTTCAGTTCAGCCAACGTCATCCGGCCGATGGTGGCGGTGGTCGCGGCAGACGACCCGGACACGGCGGCAAAGAGCGTGCAGCCAACAACATTCACATGCAGCAAGCGCCCGGGCATGCGGGTAATCCATGGAGTCAAACCCCGAAACACACTTTCTGACAGGCGTGTGTGAAACAGAATTTCACCCATCAGAATAAACAGCGGCAGGGCGACGATTTCAGGCGTGTTGAGACTGTTCCAGACATCAAAAGCCAGGAAGGTGGCGACCGGCATATCGCGGAAAACAGACAGACTGATAAGGCCCACGCCCATCAGACTGAAGCCGACCCAGACCCCGGCCCCGAGCAACACCACCAGACTGAGCAGCACCACTGCAATCGGCGCGCCGATCATGGGGTTGGCTCCGCAGTCTCGGCGGTTTTCACTTCCGGCACACGGCCCGTCAGCAACCTCAGAATACGCGCCACCAAGGCAAGTGTGAGGACAGCAGGTCCAACAGCCAATAAGGCTTGGGGATAGGCCAATGGTGTTTCAGATGAATAGTAGGAGACTGTGCCCCTCACCCACGTGCCGTAGGCATAGTCGATCAAGGCCACCGTGAGGGTAGAGGAGATCAGCAGCGCAATCACGCTGCACAGAATATCCAAGAGACGCACGATGGAGTCTGAAACAACTTCACTGAGCAGCGTCACGCGAATATGGCCGGCATGCGTTAAGGTCCAACCGGATCCGAGGAACAAAACCAACACCAGAAGATAGCCCGAGTACTCAACCGCTATCGTCAAACTGATGCCAAAGCCACTGCGCAAAACAATCTCAGCAAATCCAAGGGTGAACAGCAAGCCCAGCAACACCGCGGCCACGGCGGCGGCGGCACTGCAAATACGATCTATGGCCGACAACATAACATTCATATCTGAACCGACTTTCCGGTGGCGTCCAAGAAGGTCCGCAACAGCGGACGTGCTTGCGGGACACGCGCAATAAACGCCTGCCAGATCGGCAAAGCCTGTGCCCGCATTTCCGCGAACAACTGAGGGGATGGCTGTTGCGTGATCATGCCATTGGCTTCCAGCTCCAGCAGCTTGGTCTGATCATCGCGGCGTGCGATCTCCCAGAACTCCGGCTCTAGGGTTCGCGCCAGAGCCTCGACTCCCTGCTGCATATTCTGCGGCAATGCCTGCCACGCGGTCTCGTTTATGGACAGAATATTACTGGACCAGGTGTGATTGGACCGCAGCGTATAAGACAAAAACTCCCAAAACTTTTGCGCGGCAGCGGTGGTGGTCGAGGTCATCGCGCCATCCAGAGCGCCGGAGGCCAGCGCCGGCACCACATCTGGCGACGGCATTTGGATGGGTGTCATCTTCAGCCCTAAAACCAGATCGGTTGAGGACTTGTCATAGGACCGCATCGTCAACCCGGCGAAGTCGGCGACGCTTTCGATAGGTTTATCAAAAAAGAAATTCTGATTGGGCCAAGGGACAATATAAATCACGCGCTGGCCGTGGCGCGCGTAGGCTGCTTCAACCTCGGGCCGGATGATGGTGTACAACAGCGCCAGCTGATCAATGTCGTCCACCAAATAGGGGAGAGATTCAAATCCCAACAGGGGCTCCGTCCCGACCTGATGAAAGCTCGCTGAATCCGCCAGATCGACAATGCCTTCCTCAACGGCGCGCATGCTCTCAGGGCCTTTGATGCCGAGGATCGCACCAGGATGGACATGAATAGTCAGCGCGCCTTCGGTCAACACCGAAACCTCTTGGGCAAACCGAAGGGCGTTGGTGACATGATACTCGCTGGGCCCCCAGGGCATGGAGAGATCCCAGTGCATACCCGGTTGCAGGCGGTCACAGGCGGCCAACACCGTGGTTACCGCCATCCCGGACAGAATTTGCCGCCGAGAAGGTGTAGCGTGTTTCAAACGTTTTGGCATCATAGCGGTAAATGACCCGTTTTAAGATAAGCCGTGACGGGCTCAATGGCCGTAAAGGTGCACACGGACTGTGTCGGCCAGCGCAGCCAATCGCCTGTGAAAAAGCGGTCAGCCCTGAAACAGTCTGAGCTTTCAGAGAGCGTGCCAAAAAGGAGAAACATTTCAGCGCCACCGGTTGCCTCAGGCACCGAGAGGGTTGCGCCTTCTTCCAGCCTCATCATTACCATGCGTTCCGGGTGTTCCGCTTCTTCGTAAAGCACAAGCTGGGAGACGCCTTGCCCCAGATCATCCCATGGGTTTTGCAGCATGTTAAGCGCGACCTGACTGCGCGTCTGACCGGGATATTGCTTGAGCTTCACGAACAGCACGCAACCTTCCTTGGAAAACGGCGCATGCTCGAACCCTTCTGGATTGAGCAGGTAAGAGCCCGCCGGAAAATCCCCCTGGCCATCTGAAAACACACCATCAAGAACAAGGATTTCTTCCCCATCGGGATGAGGGTGTGCGTGAAACTTACTGTTGGCATCATATCTTACAATGGACGTCACTCGACCGCGCTCGGCAGGTCCAGACATATCTAGACGCTTGCGCCAGACCCGGGGACTTGGGCTTGGCTGCCAATCAATAGCGCTGGTATGAACCACCACCGCTTCAGAAAAATCCGCGTTAAGATGTCCTTCTGTCACAAGGCTTCCTAATTGGTCTGCATTAGATCAACTATACGGGGTGCGTGACCACATGCACGCATGAATTTCAGTAAATCTTGGGGGTGAATTGATGTGGTTTTTGTATTGATCAACGGATGAGCATTGATTTGGTGCTGCGTCATCATCCAAGAATCAAGAATAACCTGCACCTGAACGTCCGGATCGTTGATCACACAAAAGGGAGAGACAGACCCAGGCGTAACACCAAGCGTGCGCAGCAATCTCTCGGGTGACCCAAAAGACAGCCGCTTCGAGCCGATGAGAGACGGGAGTATTTTAAGATTGATGGCGCAGTCCCACGGTGCGGTCACCAGCCACATCTTTTTCTTGGTATCACACAAAAACAGGTTCTTGACGTGGACGCCAGGCATGTGCCCAACAATCGACTCCGCTGCTGCGACCGTGAATGCGGCAGAATGATCTTCGGTGTATGTCTTTAGACCTAGCCCGTTTAAACGTGCCAGCAAACCTTCAGGGGTCGCGGGGGCCGTCACACGTCACTCCGCTGTGGCGGCTTCCAGCTCAGCCGACGTTTTGGGCCAGGCACGGATCACCGCCTGCACCACAACCGCGAGCGGGATGGCAAAGAAAACACCCCAGAACCCCCAAATGCCGCCAAAAAACAGAATGGCGACAATGATCGCAACAGGATGAATATCAACCACTTCTGAGAACACAAATGGCACCAGCACATTTCCATCAAGTGCCTGAATAATGCCGTAGGCCATCACCGCGATCCCGGCATCACTGGTAAAACCCCACTGCAAAATGGCAACCACAGCAACTGGCAGGGTGACAACAGCCGCGCCGATATACGGAATCAAAACCGAGAACCCGGTGATCACCGCCAACAGCAAGGCGTACTGCAAACCGATCAGTGAAAACGTGATGTAAGTGACCACCGCTACCACAAGAATTTCAAGCGCTTTGCCGCCCACATAATTCTGCAATTGATTATGGACCTCGGCCCAGACTTGTCTGGCAAGCTGCCGGTCACGCGGCAGGAATGACGCCAGCCAGTTGACGATTTTATCTTTGTCTTTGATCAGGAAGAAAACCATCAAGGGCACAATGATCAGATAGACAATCCAGGTCATCAGACCAATCACCGTGCCACCCAAAGACCCCACCAGGGACTGGGAAAAATCCAGCACTTCTGTCTGCAACTGATTCATGATCTGCGACGCCTGGGCCGGTGTCAGCAAAGATGGGTATTTATCAGGCAGATGACTGACAGTGTTTTGCAAGCTGGTAATAAAGTCCGGCGCCTGCCGGGTGAGTTGCGTGATCTGACGAATCAACAAAGGAATTAAACCAAAAACAATCGCCAACATCAACATGATGAACACAACAAAAACGAGTGTGATGGAAAGCCATGGCGACACGCCATAGCTTTCGAGTTTGTCGACAAATACTTGCAGCAAATAGGCCAGCACAACCGCAGCCAAAAATGGCGCCAAAATATTTGCCGTAAGAACCAACGCCGTGGTGGCAAAAATCAGCAACAAAATCAGCAGGGTGAGCTGCGGATTGTCTGAGATCGTTTTGAACCAGTTGCGAATAATATCCATGGCGTCAGGCTTACCCCGTCTGAGTAAAACGGTAAAGACTTAGAAGCGCGCTGTTCTACTGCAAGCCGGTTTGACGTGATTTTGCTTTCCCATTGGAATACCCCGCTAGGGCGTAATCGTTTGCCCAACCCATGACAGTACATCTTGCGCCACGCGATCTTCATAACCGTCAAAAGAATACGCTGCGCCCTCGGGGCCACCGTAGAAAATGTATTTCGCCGGACCTTTAGCCGCTTCGGTAAACTCAATCAGATACGCATTTTGCATAAAGGGGTCGCGTGACCCACCAAGCGCAAGCACTGGAATATCAACTTCGGCAATACGGGCTGTATGAACCGCCGCTGACGCTGGTCCCCAATAGCTGAGGAAACTCTTGGCATAGTAATAGGTAAAGCCGGACCCCGGCGGCGGCAAAAACATCTGCTGACGCGGGTCGTCGTCATACCCGGCCTGAGGCATGGGGTAATCAATCAGGTAAGTTTCACCCTCGCCATCCCTCACCGCTTCTTGCGCTTCAAGAACAGCCCGGGCGTAGAGATCATCCCCCATGCCGGTGCGCGCGTGGCGTGGCATGTCACGGGTTGGGGACAGATACACTATGGCCTTGAGGCGCGGGTCTGCCCGTTGGCTAAGATAATACGTCCACCACAACCCGCCGACGCCATGACCTACACCGACAAGATCCGTGTACCCACGACCAGACATGGCATCGACCCAGACCGCGAAATCATCGGGCAGAGATTCAAGTGTACCGCTGACCACACCGCGATACCCGGACGCGCGATGCTGGAACGCCAGCGCCGTGTAGCCGGCCTGGGCGAGACGCACACCAAGCCAATGAGTAGAGGAGCGCATAACATCACTGGTCCAACCGTGCATGAGCATGAAGGCTGGTCGTGTGCGATCCTCGCCTGTTGCCGGTGTATACAAAATTCCAGACAGCGCCTCACCGTTGATGTCTGCGATGTCGATCACTTCAGAGCGTATGGCCGGGCGCGGTGGCAAGCCAACCTCTGTCAGCCAGTTCAAAGTATCCGTAACGACCTGATCGCGCACACCGTCAAAGATGCGGCCAACACCGGGATAATATTTTATATCGACGCGCGGACTGATGAACGCGACCGCTTTTAATTCCTCCAGGCGGCCTTTCGGCACCAGCGGGTCAGCTTCGCCAGCGAGCATCAGCATGGGACGATCAATACCGGCGATATTGGCGGACAAAGATGTCTTAGCGGTAGGGCCGAACCAGTCAAGAAAGCTGGTGGGAATGAAGATGAGACCATCTCCAAGATCAATAAACGGCTGGCGTCCGCCTTCTTCAACCGCGCGGGAGGCCCGGTCAACGGTTTCCCAGTATTTTTCTTCCCCAACCCGTTGCCGCCAGTTGTCGGCCATGTTCTGAGTTGGCGAATAATGAATTACGGCTTTGACACGGGGGTCGTCCGTTTCGACCATATAGCGCGCAACCCGCAGCGAGCCCAAACCAGCGCCGGCAAGAATGATATCGGTAAAGCCGCGCGCGGCGAGCATATCCACACCGCCGCGAATGTCTTCAATCACTTCATCAAAACGGGTGAACGAGTAGCGGGTGGCGTGGCGGGTCTCGATCGAGAGATTGGTGTACCCTTGCTGGGCCAATCCTGTCGCTGCATATCGCGCCGCACTGTCGGGGCGGATGGGTGAACCGCCGGGCCCGCCGTGGAGATGCAAAATGGCAGGCCCATGGCTATTCAGGCCCGCCTCAGGGTACATCAACACGGCAGGCAGGATGACGCCGTCAGCAGTGGTAAAAGTGACCACGTCTTCGGTTACACCATCAGCCGCATAAACAGGCAGCGATAAAGTCAGCGCCACGGTGATCAGAGCAAAACATCGCACCACAATAAGAGTCCTCGGCATCGGTTTCCCTGAAACGGTAGCATATGTCAGAGGGAGATAAGACCCACAAGAATTCGGCCAGGATAAGGCAAAGATGCTATAGCACCAGAGATGACCAGCAGCCGAAAGTTCATACACCTCAAAAATGCCGATGTGGACGTCGGCCCAAATGGTGCGCCGCGCTCTAAACAGTTTCAGGACACCTACTTTGATGCCGATGACGGCCTCGCGGAATCCCGGTATGTGTTTTTAGACGGTTGTGGGTTGTGGGACACATGGCGCGAACGCCATCGTTTCACAGTTGCAGAAACCGGGTTCGGCACCGGTTTAAACTTTCTCGCCGCGTGGCACGCCTGGCAACAAGACCCGCACCGACCGGATATTTTGCATTACATCTCGGTGGAAGGGTTTCCGCTTCTGCGGGAAAACCTTGTAAGCAGTCACAAGCACTGGCCCGAACTCTGCTCGCTCTCTTTGGATTTAACCAACAGCTATCCGACGCCTCAACCCGGATACCATCGCCTGTTTTTTGAAGATGGCAAAGTTGCTCTAACGCTTCTTTTTGGTGACGTGTTGGAAATGCTCAGCGGTTTAGAGGCTGACGTGGATGCCTGGTTCCTCGATGGTTTCGCGCCTGACCGCAACCCGGACATGTGGCAGCCAGAGGTTTTAAGTCAGATCGCGCGTCTGTCTCATCTGGGAACGCGCCTGGCGACATTTACGGTCGCCGGACCGGTGCGGCGCGGCTTATCTGACGTGGGGTTTTCCGTAAGCAAAAGAAAAGGGTTCGGCAAGAAGCGTGAAGTGCTTCAGGCTGAGTTTTCGGGGCCGCTGTTAGAGTCGCGCCAGGAGCCTTGGTTCAAAACACCAACAGTGCACACCAGGCCATCCACAGACATTGCGGTGATTGGGAGCGGCCTGGCCGGAGCCACCGCTGCGCATGCGTTTCAACGCAATGGATTTAATGTCACCGTAATTGAACAACAGACACGAATCGCCAGCGGTGCGTCCGCAACACCGGCAGCAATTTTTATGCCGCGCTTAACAGCTGCCGCCAGCATGGATGGCGCGTTCTATGCCACAGCTTGGCCGAAACTCATTCGATTGATAGCAACACTGGAAGACAATGGCTTCGACCTTCAGCATATGGCCTGTGGCGTATTACAGCTTGGCGAGAACGCGAACGACAAACAGCGTCACCTTGCCATCGCAAACTCCGGTGTGCTGCCAAACAGCTATGTGCGAACTGTCGATGCCAACGAAGCCTCGGATCTTTCAGGTGTTCCTTTAAAAAGGGGGGGGCTCTTTTTCCCCCACGGCGGCACCATATCATCGCAACGCCTTTGCGAAGCCCTGCTGCATCAAACCACCTTAATCTCAGATACCCGCGCAGCGGAACTGAGGCGGGATGGAGACGGTTGGCAGATCCTGGGCAACCGCGGCAACGCGATCTTAAAGGCTGAATTTGTGGTGTTGGCCTGCGGGTTGGAAACGCAGCGATTTACTCAAGCTGGAAGATTACAACTGCTTGCCCGACGCGGTCAGGTCACACGCGTCAGGCCAACCACGGACAGCGCCGCCCTATCATGCGTCATCACCGGCCAAGGGTACGTCACACCCACCATCGACGGCCATCACATTATCGGTGCCACTTTTGATCACCTTAACGCTACTTTGGGCGTAAGCGATTCGCTTAAACCAGTGACATCAGCAGATCGTCAAAATCTCCTAGAGGCGCAAGCGTTAATGGCTGGAAATTTCGATTGGTCTGCTGTGCTCGAGAGTTGGGTTGGAATACGATGCACGACCGCAGATCACCTGCCGCTGGCTGGCGCTCTACCAGACCTAGAGGCTTACGAACACGATTTCGCCGCCGTGCGCCACGGGCATCAATGGACCGCTTATCCAGAGGCCAAATATCACAAAGGACTTTACGTGCTGACCGGCTTGGGTGCGCGCGGCACGGTGGCCGCTCCCCTCGCTGCTGAGGTTTTGGTGAGCTTAGCGACTGGTGGACCACCCCCTGTCTCACGAGACGTTGCCAATGCACTGCATCCGGCACGCTTCACCATTCGAGACCTTAAGCGCGCGAAATCTTAGCAAATCAATAAATTTAGTCTGTTTATTAAAAAGCCACAGTGCCGCCACACAACTGCGCTGCCCATGCCATTATTAAGTTATTGAGTCCGCCTTCCTTTGGTCAAGCTGAAAGGCGCGGCACAATGTCTAGTCGCTATCGTTTCTGGATCAGGCTGACGGGCCTAACGCTCGTCGTCCTTGCCCTGCTCACAACATGGATGGTGGCCAGCCTGGCCTTCGCGCCCGCTATAAACGCGCAATGATATCCTCAGCGAGATCGCCAGAAATATCAGTTGGGCTGCTCTTTAGATCCGGCTTCATTGAAATGCATCTGAGGTGCCCCGTCATCGGTGCGGGTTAATATGCCACGATCAATGAGTTGCTGACGCATCTGCACCATGGCTTCCGTTGCATGGGCAAAGCCTTCAATGGGGAAAATCAAACGCTGCTTGAACTTCGGCTTAAGGCGCCCTTGATCATCCCGATCTGAAACAGATAGGGTCAGAAGATCGACGCGGACGACACTTCCGGTGACCGTTATCTCACCGATTGCATCTGCAAAAATTTCCGTCTCAGTCTCGGCCGCCATATTTTAAGTCCTTACTTTTCAGAGTGGCGGAGTGTGCAAAAGACTACGCAGAAAAGAAAGGGGAGACGCGAGCCTAAATAGAATGGAAGAAAACAAGGATCCCGGAGCCTAAAATGCTACCTCCCGCCCCTCTAAGATTTCCACTCGTCAGCAGAAACCAGAAAGAAGCGGGAGGCAACTGATGCTTTCTGTCACCGGGGTAGGAACTGACTCAGGGACAGTGACAGATAAGCGAGATCACATAGGGTACTGAACACGTTTGTCTGGATTAGCATTTCCTTGTTGGTTGCTACTGCTTCGTTTATCATTATGTGGGAATTTTTCCCACGAACAAGTGAACCTTAAGCCAGAGAATTATCACGCGTCAAGAAAAATATGTGGGAATTTTTCCCACAATCTGATATGATCCTTTCCATGAAAACTGAAATTCCCTGCCAAAGAGCTGAATTTTGAGCACCCCGCACACCGCTGGCGGGCCGCCTGACGCCCTGATTTCTGCGCTGCGTCGGGTACTTAAACCGCTTGTGCGTTTGATGATCAGCAAGGGCGTGACGCTGCCGCTGCTGACCACGCTGCTGAAGGAAACGTTTGTATCCGTCGCCGAGCAAAATTTTCCAGTAGAAGGGAAACGCCAGACGGACAGCCGCATCAACCTCTTGACCGGCGTGCACCGCAAAGATGTGAAACGCCTGCGGGAAGAGCGCCATATTGAAAAAGCGATGCCCCAGGCTATCGGGCTGGGAGCGCAGATTGTCTCCCGCTGGGTCAGCGATGCTCAGACCACAGATTCTGAGGGGCACCCCTTGCCGTTACCCCGGCAAAGCAAAAGCCCTGACGAAGCCTCCTTTGACGGCCTGGTCGAGGATATCTCAACGGATGTCAGACCCCGCGCAGTGCTGGATGAATGGTTGCGCCTGGGCGTGGCCAGTATCGATGATCAAGACAGAGTTGTGCTGAACCGCCAAGCGTTCATTCCAGAGAAGGGCTTTGACGAAAAAGCTTTCTATTTCGGTCGCAACATCCATGATCACTTAGCAACCACCTCAGACAACCTGATCGGTGACGGGAACCCGCGCTTAGAGCGGAGCGTTCATTATGGGGGCCTGACAGAAGCCTCGGTAAAAGAACTAGAGAAAAGCGCCGAAAAAGTCGGTATGGATGCTCTTTTAGCCTTAAACCGTATGGCACGAGAGCGTGTTGAAGCGGATAAAGGGTTGGAAAATGCGAAATACAGGTTCAATTTTGGCTTGTATTTCTACGATGACGACCACAGCCTAGACGATCAACAGGACTCAGAGTCGGAGACATAATGGGGACCAAGCGGGCAAGGACCGGAACAAATGCGCTGCAGCAATTTGCTGCGGCAGCTTTTGCGCTTGTTCTGGTTTCCGCCTGCGCAACCCCACCCTCAGAGTCTCAGACAGCCGCCACGAACGGCGATGGTATCAGCGGCACCGGCATTATCGCAAACATGCATGGCGGCGACGGGATCGGTGGCACGGGTGTCCTTGCGCAACATGGCGGCGACGGGATCGGCGGCACGGGCATCATCGGCACGATTTCCGGCTTTGGCAGCATCATCGTGAATGGCTTGAAACTGGACTACAACGCCAAGACAACAGTTGAAAGCGATGGGCGTCCCGCAGGACTGACGGATCTGAAAATCGGGCAGGTTATTGAAGGTGTTGCCCAACGCGATCAGAACGGGGTGTTGCGCCTGGAGCGTTTGGAAATCCGCCATGCCGTCACAGGGCCGATCAGCCGTATTGATCATAATGCGGACCGTCTGGTGGTGCTGGGTCAAACCGTGCGGGTCAACCTGGAAGGCGACCCCCTGCAAAAAGCCGCCTTTGGCGCTTTGAAGGTTGGCGACACCATTCGGGTATCAGGCTTACGCCTCGAGGACGGCGTGATTGTGGCCTCGCGGCTGGATCAAACCAGTGACGATGGCCGCGCGGTTATCAGAGGGCATGTTACCTCAACCTCTAGCGGCAAGGCCCGGATCGGTGATTTAGACATCAACCTTGATCGCGCGGCCTTAGCGGAAAACCTGACGGTTGGCGCTCAAGCTTTCGTCGCCGGGCAAATGCGTAACGGTGCGTTTGCGGTGGATGTGGCCATTGCCAAACCGAACCTGCCCTTTGAGGACACCGTCACAGAAGTGTTCGTCGAAGGGTATGTGCCCTCAACCCCATCAGCGCTGTCGGTGCAAGGCATACCGGTTACGGGTCTGGATCTCCCCGCTGACGTGAAGCCGGGGGATCGTGTTGTGGTTACCGGGCGCATTGGGTCTAACGGTACAATTGCTGCCCGGGAAATTGAACGCGTGCGCACGGTGATTACAGTGTTGCGACCGTCTGAAATGATGCGGCCTGTGAAACTGCGTCCGACACCCATACAACGCCCGGAACGCATCGAACGTCAACGCCCGATAGATCGTCCGAATTCGGCTATTCCGGAGCGCCCCCAACGGGAACGCCCTGACACTTATCGCCCCCCCATGGTGTAGGCTTTAGGTGTAGACGTTAAAGAGAGATTTTATTTCTCTTGCCGTGCGCGTTCCTGCCAGGGAAACCGATAGACAAAAGCAACGCCACCGCCGGCGTCTGGGCTGTTATCGGAGAAGCCCTTCACCGCATAAATATTTACCGACCAATCCTCAGCGAATCTGATATTCAAATAGGCCGTGGCGTCCTGCGGCGCTTCATTGCCCCTCACCGAAGACTGTCGGTAGTCATAAGATAAACCCGTCGCCACGCGGTCCGACCAGGAGTACTGCAAGCCCACACTGCCATAAGCCGTGTTACGCAGTTTAAAACCGTCCGGCACACCGACCCAGCGGTAACCAATCGTCGCAAATGGAATGAACGGACCAAACGCCTTGGCCACATCAAACTGTAGAGCAGCATCGGGCTCGCCTGTGCCCAAACCCGCCTCCAGACTCGCCGTTGGAATTTTGACTCGCGCTGTCACATCCAAGAACAAATCCTGCACATAGAACTGCTCGAAGCTGTACATGGCTGAGAGAGACATATCGCCCAAACCGGAATCGCTGGCATTTGTTCTAGTCCCGACGCCACCGCTGCTGTCGCCGCCATCCAGAATCAAAGACGGGCCTGACACATGGAGCCACGGCAGCACAGCACGCAGAGTCCACGGACCGTCTTCGACCCGCAAAGACAATGGCACGTAGAGGATTTCTGTTTTTTCAGGCTCACCGTAAGAGCCGGACGAATAATCCAGGCCAAGGTTCATGCGGAAGCGTCGATCATCTTCTTGAGCGACACCCGGGGCTGCTAAAGTGAGCGCAGCGCACACCGAAGACAGACTTAAGACAAGAGCGCGAAAAACCATGATGAGTACAGTATACAGAAAAGACGACTGATCTAGACAGAAGCTCTAAACCCTCCGTACTGTGGGCACCATGAAATATTTAGACATGACATATTTAAAAAAAATCACGCTGCTTACCGTCGGTCTGGCCCTGCTGACGCCCCTGACAGGACACGCTGAAACCACATTGCGGATGGGGTTGGCATCGCTGCCGACAGGCAATGGCAACCCGTTCACCTCAAGCGCGCGCACGTCCTGGTACACGTATGGCGCTATGTTCGACACTCTGACCCAACTTGGTCCCAACCTCAGCATCGCGCCGGGCATCGCGGTCGCCTGGGAAAACACCGATGATCTGACCTGGATTGTGAACTTGCGGGACGGCGTCACATTTTCCAACGGCGAACCCCTCGACGCCGAAGCCGCGCTGTTCAGCTATCGCTATTTACAAAGCGAAGAGGGGCAGCGTGAATCGCTGTCTCGCGACGTAGCGGATATTGCCAGCATGGAAGCGATAGACGCCCACACGATTAAGTTTGTCACCAAGGTGACCATGCCTGAGTTTTCGCGATTGATGGCCGTGGTGCCGTTGGTCGCGCCACAGCACTGGCAGGCGCTAGGACGCGATGGCTTTGCGTTTGAGCCTGTCGGCACTGGGCCTTTTCAGGTCACTAAATGGCAAGCCACACGCGTCGAATTGAACGCCGTTGAAACCGCCTGGCGCGCGCCACAGATCGACAAACTTGAATTACTGGCGCTGCCGGAAACTGCATCGCGCGTGGCGGCGTTGCTCACAGATCGCGTTGATGTGGCCTCTGAAATTGGACCCGACGACACTTACACGGTGGAAGGCGCGGGCCTAAGCACGTACAAACGTCCGGCCACATCCGTGGATGTGGTTGCCTTCAACATCTTGGTTGAGTCACCGTTGCAAGACGTACGCGTGAGGCGCGCGTTGAACTACGCGGTCAACAAGGAGGCCATTGCCGCAACCATCATGGACGGTCGGTCAAAGGTGATGAGCCAAATGACCGCTGATCTAAACCCGGAGCGCAATCCGGACCTTGCCCCCTATCCTTACGACCCAGACAAGGCAAAAGCGTTACTGGCAGAAGCCGGCCACCCCAATGGCTTTGAGTTTATTTTTGAGTTTAGTGCGGGCACCGGCGGCACCCACATGGAATCCATGTACCAGCAGGTGGCCGCAGATCTGGTACGCATTGGCGTCGAGATGGAAGTCCGGCCTTTGCCCTGGGCACAATATGTGCGCGGCGTGCTGCAAGGCGAGTGGAATGGACAGGCCTTCGGCTTTGAATATGAAGTGCTGCCGACTGGCAGCAGCATGCGTCCGTTTCGTTTACATTCCTGCTCTTGGCCCTACCCGTGGTACTGCGACAGGCGCATTGAGCCTGCCATTGCCCGCGCGAAAAGTGAGATGAATGTTGAAAACCGCATGACTGCGGTGCGAGAGGTTCTGGCCCATTATCACCGAGAAGCGGCGGCTTTAATGCTGGTCGAGAGCATGGGCTTAGACGGTGTGAACCCGCAGGTGCAGGGCTACACTCAAGACGGTGGGCGCATTCCGTATCACGCCATCACACTCGACAATTAGTAACAGGACGTCTGAAAATGAGAGTCACATCCCTGATTGCCGGACTCGCATTTGCGGCCTGCTCAAGCTTGCAAAATGCACAGGCCGACAGTCAGTTGCGCCTGGGCTTCATTGCCATGCCGCCCGCACAGGGAAACCCGTTCTTCTCGACCGGCACAACGCCGCACATGTTTTACCCGGCGATCTACGACACGCTGACCTTGGTGAATGAACAGGGCGAAGTTGAGCCGCAACTGGCAACGTCTTGGACCCGCGTTGATGATCTAACTTGGACTTTCGACCTCCGACCCAACACCTATTTCTCGAACGGCGAAAAGGTGACCGCAGACGCTGCCGTGGCCATGGTCGAGGCGTTTAAACGGGATGATTTTATTCCCTTCAGCCTGCCGCGCGAACTCGACTTTATTACCGGGGCGCGGGCGCTGGATGAGGATACAGTTGAGTTTACCACCACCGCGCCGCATGCCTTGTTGCCGCGTTATATGTCGTTTTTTTACATGGTACCGCCGAAGCACTTGGAAGAGTTTGGCGCAGAAGGGCTGGCGAAAGATCCCATTGGGTCGGGGCCATTCATTGTCGACGACTGGATGGCAGAACGCATTCTGTTGCGCGCCAACCCGGACTCCTGGCGTGCACCAAAGATCGACCGGCTGGAAGTGCTGGCGTTGCCGCAATCGACCTCGCGTTTACAAGCGTTGGTGTCGGGACGGATTGATGTCGCCTTGAACCTCGGCCCCGATGATGAGCCCCGCCTCACGCGCGCAGGCTTAAAGCTGCACCTGCGCAACCCCGTGCGCATTTCTGTTGTGGCGCTGGAAACCTTGTCGGACGACAGCCCGTTTAAAGATGTGCGTGTCCGCCAGGCCATGAACTATGCCGTGAACCGCAAGGCCATTACAGAGGCGTTGATGGGCGGCTATGTGGAACCCGCCACTCAACCGAGCCCAGCGGCAGCTATCGGGTTTGACCCCACCCTTGAAGCCTATGCCTACGACCCGGACAAAGCGCGCGCCCTTCTGGCAGAGGCCGGCGTAGCCGACGGATTTGATGTGGTGTTTGAAGTGGTCACCGGGGCCAGCGGATCAACTGACGCGGTGATGCAACAGGTGGCCGCCGATCTGGCGCGGGTGAACGTGCGTGTTGAAGTGCGGCCGATTATGTACAGCCAAGTGATCGCCAGCATGACCCAGGGCGGCTGGAACGGACATATGTTCAGCATCGACTTTGCCACAGGTCCGACCATGGATGGCTTGCGGCCGTTCCGTTTGCATTCGTGCACCTGGGCTGCGTCCTGGTATTGCGACCCCGTAGCCGAAGCGTTGTATCAGGAGGCTCTGGTCACAGCGGATGCCGAGGTGCGCGCCGACCTCACCCGGAAGGTGATCACCCGCTACCGGGATCAAGCCTCATCGATCTTTCTGTTTCCCATGCTGGGCCTGGACGGCATCGGCCCCCGGGTTAAAACCTGGACCCCGGTGAATGACCGGCTGATGCTGCACGAGGTTGAACTACACGCGGAATAGGTGAGGAGAAAAACCTCCACCTTTTTAACAGGCCCCTCGACCTCGGAACGAGAACCTTGTTTAAGCTCGAAACGAGAACCTTGTTTAAGCTCGGAACGAGCCCATGCACGAGGGGTTTTTTAATTTTTATCCAACAAATACAATGCCTTAGAGAGAATGTAACAAGTCCCTCGGCACCAAGCCTGAAACGGCGCAGACCTCTGCGGTTTTTACGCGGATTTCAGAGATTTGAACGATTGCGCTGGAACAGCTGTGTCATCCGCAAGCGGTGACAACTTAGAGGGTCTATTCTTTCCCCACCAAATTCCGCACATGATTGAGACGTGTTTCGATCACACGTTTCATAGCGTCGGTCAGGAAAAAGCCATCGTCGACATCGGAAGCTTTCCACGCATCGACCGACATACTGAGTTTTTTGCGCTGACGGTCGAGCGCATTGCCCGGCGAGACAAACTGCTCGCAGGTTTCGACATGAATTTTTTCATGAGCTACAGCTTGCCGCAGGCATTTGCGATACAGCGTGTCTTCGGTACGATGAATTTTAAAATCGGGTTCCTCCGCAAAGCCCAAAATCATGTCGTGCCACACCCGGCGCACACAAAAGTTGATCGGGTTGCTCTCATCCAACGACTGTCGCCAGGCTGCATCCATGGGCATATCGACATGGAGCTTGGTGAAGACATAGCCAAGATCGTCCCGCGCCATAAGGTGCTCAAGGCAGGTGAGTATGTGGTTGGGGTAGTAGATGTCATCCGCATCCAGGAAAAACAAATGCGCCGCCGTGGTTTTGCGGACCCCTTCGTTGCGCGCGAACCCAGGGCCACGATTTTCCCCTAACAAGACCGGCTTAATGTCGTCTTGCTGCTGCGCCCACTGCTTGATCAATGCGGCGGTGGCGTCGGTGGAGTGATCATCCACCACCGCGATTTCAGAAATCAGCGCGGGAATTTCCGCGCGGGCGACAGCGAGGCTCTCGACCACGCTGTGCAACGCGCGATCAAGCGTGGCCACCGCGTTGTAAGCGGGAATAACAACGGCGATAGAAGGCGCGCGAACGCGGTCAGCTGTGTTCATTTAGAACGTCATCACTTTTAGTTGTTGGCTATTGAATTATTTGCTCGTTTTAATTGTTTAGGCCGCGCAACCATAGACGGCTGACGGGCTGGAACAAGCCAAATCAGAGCGAATCATGGGTATTAAACTTGGGGTTGAGAATGTTCTCTCGGCGTTGCCCAACAAGGGCGGCGCTGGGTGGGTTATCCCTGACCCGTGTTGGGTGTTTTGGAATGCGTGTTGAGTGCGGTGACTCGACAGAGGCAATGGAATGCCGCTACAGCAAACCTAACGCGGTCAGGACATCCTTGGTAATCGTAATGCGAGCCTGCGCCTGACTGAGATCATTCATATCCATATTCAGTGCGAAAACGGATGCTGTGTTGCCGCGCTCTATCCATCCCACGAACCAGCCGATTGAAGGGTCAACGTCAGTCGTCCATCCCGTCTTGCCATGCAAAACGTAATTCTTATCGCGTTTAACGATGGTGATGTCTTTGACCGCCGCGATGGTCTTTTGAGAAAACGGCAGATCATTTAAATAGAGCCTCTTAAGAAACTGTACTTGCGCGTTTGCGCTGATACGAAACCCCTTGAGTACCCAGAACCAATCTAGGTTTTCGTTCGTAACCGTGCCCGTGCCGTAACCCACTTTTTCGAGATAACCGGTCATGCGCTCAAGCCCAACGTCGCGGGCAATTTGCTGGTAAACATGGAACGCTGAATTTGCAAAAGCTGACCGGAGCACAAGGTCTTTATTCCAACCCGCCCCTCCTCGGTCTACGCCATCCCATTTGAATATTTGTGTATCAACATCGGTCACCACGCCTGTTTCAAGCGCAATAAGAGAGTTCAGAATTTTGAACGTGGACGCAGGTGGAAAGAGCTGAGCCGCGCGCGCGGGGTTATAGACATCCATCTTTTGGCTGTGCACATCCATGACAACAATCGTGCCGACCGTTCCGGCCAGCTCAAAGAAACGAGCAAACTCTGGATGCGACTGTGTTTCAGGACTTTGTGCGAATGCAGAGAACGTGAAAAAGGGCGCTATCAGAAGCGTGAGAAATACGCGGACATTGGACATCGGCTATTCCTCTCTTACTTGTCATGCTCGCATTGATGGAGTCTGTCCGGGGATGGCAGTGAGAAAAGCGACTGAGCCATTGCCCTGTGGTTTAAAAACTCAAACGATAAGGAATGGCGAGATTACAATCGATATGAGATGCCACTTCTATTAAAATCTGTTATATTCTTAAAACAATCATGAAAGCTAAAGAAAGGTCAGGGCCGTGCCAAAGAAAAGCGTTCACGTTGTTCCGAAGGATGGGAAATGGAGCGTAAAGCGTACCGGCTCCACCAGAGCATCAGGTGTATACACAACACAGAAAGAAGCTATTGAAAGCGCGACTAAGAGTGCTCGGAGCAATCAAACCGAATTATATATTCATGGTCGTGATGGACGCATTAGAGAGCGTAACTCCTACGGTCGAGACCCTTACCCACCTAAGGGATAAATTGTGGCTGACGCCCATTTTGACAAATGCGTCTTCATTAACTGCCCGCTTGATGAAGAATACGAACCTATTCTTCAGGCGGTGCTTTTTTGCATTATCTATTCAGGGTTTTCTCCACGGCTTTCCACTGAGCGAAACGATTCCGGGGAGAACCGGCTTTCAAAGATTAGAAGCCTAATCGAAAACTCAAAATATTCGATACATGATTTGAGCAGATGCAAAGCGAAGTCTGTTGGCGAATATTACAGAATGAACATGCCCTTTGAGCTTGGTATTGACTATAGCTACCGCCACTACTCAAGGGCCGGGCGCTCGAAGAAGATTTTGATCCTTGCGGAAGAAAAATACGAATACCAAAAAGCTCTATCGGACATCGCTGGATTCGACATCAAAGCACATGAAGGCGAATATCAAAATGCTGTTAGAAAAGTTCGCAACTGGCTAAGTAGTGAGTCTGGAATAAAGCTAGAGGGAGCGGCGCGTATCCTCGCCGCCTATGCTGACTTTCAGCAATGGCACTATGAAGAACAACTCAGATTGGGCTTTGAAGAAGACGATATCCAAGACTACCCGACAAAAGAACTGCTCGATGCTATGACTAAATGGGTGGCACTGGGCAAACCGGTATAAACTTCCCAACATACCTTTAGAAACTGTGTCTTCAAGCAGCACCGCTAGGTGAAGACTTTTGTCTTGTGCCCCTCTCGCCCGTCGCTGCGCTCCCGACTTGAGCGACCTACATATGGATTGGGCGTTTATCGACGGCCAGAGCCGCTTCCTTGATGGCTTCGCCCAACTGCGGGTGGGCGTGACAGGTGCGGGCAATGTCTTCCGCCGAGGCGGTGAATTCCATGCCGACCGAGATTTCCATAATCAAATCCCCCGCCAACGGGCCAATGATGTGGCAGCCGAGCAGTTCATCGGTTTCGGCATCGGCGAGAATTTTAACAAAGCCATCGGTGTCGCCATTGGCACGCGCGCGCGCGTTGGCCGTGAACGGAAACTTACCTGATTTGTATTTGGTGCCGGCGTCTTTGAGTTGCTCTTCCGATTTGCCGACGCCCGCCACTTCGGGCCAGGTGTACACCACGCTGGCAATGGCATCGTAATTGATGTGCGGGGTGAGGCCGGACAGAGATTCCGCCACCACCATGCCTTCGTCTTCCGCCTTATGGGCCAACATCATGCCGCCAATGACATCGCCAATGGCAAAGATGCCTTCCACATTGGTTTGGTAGTGATCATCGACGTTTACGAAACCACGATCTGAGGTTTTGACACCCGCTTTATCCAGGCCCAAACCTTCGGTAAACGGACGGCGACCAATGGCGACCAGCACCACATCGGCTTTCAGCGTTTCCGCCTTGCCGCCTGCCGCAGGTTCGACCTTAACGGTGACACCGGTTTTACCCGCTTTGGCTTCGGTGACTTTTGCGCCCAGTTTGAATTTCATGCCCTGCTTTTCGAGGATGCGCTGCATCTGCTTGCGCACTTCCGCATCCATAGGCGGTAAAATGAAATCGAGATACTCGACAACCGTGACATCCGTGCCAAGGCGACGCCACACCGAACCCATTTCCAGGCCGATGACGCCAGCCCCAATGACCACCATGGACTTGGGCACCTTTTTAAGCTCAAGCGCACCGGTGGAACTGACGACTGTTTTTTCGTCGATTTCAACACCGGGCAGCGGTGTGACCTCTGATCCTGTGGCAATCACCACGTTCTTGGCGGTGTAGGTTTGCGCTTTGCCTTTACCGTCTGGTTTGACGGTGACTTCATGGGCGCCCAGAGCGGTTTTGGTGATGCTGCCCTTGCCCTTGAGATAGTCGACCTTGTTTTTCTTAAACAGAAATTCGATGCCCTGGGTGGTCTTGCCGACAACGTCGTCCTTACGGGACATCATGGTTTTGAGATCGAGCTTAACGTCGCCCACCTTAATGCCGTGATCGGCGAAATGGAGATTGGCTTCTTCATACAGATGCGACGACTGCAGCAACGCCTTGGACGGAATACAGCCGACGTTGAGGCAGGTGCCGCCGAGGGTGCTGCGGCTTTCAACACAGGCGGTTTTGAGACCCAGCTGCGCGGCGCGAATAGCACAGACGTAGCCGCCGGGGCCACCCCCAATGATAATGACGTCGTATGTAGAATCAGCCATAAGTTTTCTGCCTTATACGTCGTAGAGCATGCGGGCTGGGTCTTCAAGGCACTGCTTGACGCGGACCAGGAAGGTAACAGCTTCGCGGCCATCAATGATGCGATGATCATAGGACAGCGCCAGATACATCATCGGCCGGGCTGCGATGGAACCATCGTCCATGACCATGGCCCGTTGGGTGATGTTGTGCATGCCCAAAATGGCCGACTGCGGTGTATTCAAAATCGGCGTCGACAGCATGGAGCCGTAGATGCCGCCATTGGAAATGGTGAAGGTGCCGCCGGTCATTTCTTCCAGTGTGAGTTTACCGTTGCGCGCCTTCATGCCGTAGCCTGAGATGTCGGCTTCGATTTCGGCCAGGTCCTTGAGATCGCAATCACGGACCACAGGCACCACCAAACCTTGCGGTGTGCCGACCGCAACACCGATGTCGTAGTAGTTTTTGTAGACGATCTCATCGTCTTCAATGGCGCCGTTGACGGCGGGCAGTTCTTTCAATGCCGTCACACACGCCTTGGCAAAGAACGACATGAACCCCAGCTTGATGCCGTTCTTTTTAACGAAGGCATCCTGATACTTTTTGCGGGCGTCCATCACGGCTGTCATGTCCACCTCGTTAAAGGTGGTGAGCATGGCGGCGGTGTTTTGCGCTTCCTTCAGGCGGCCAGCAATGCTGCGGCGCAGGCGCGTCATTTTGACCCGCTCTTCCCGTGGGCCGCGCTCGGGCGCGGTAGGCGCAGACACGCCCTGGCCGCCGGAAGCGACATATTGCAGCACATCGCCTTTGGTCAGACGACCGTTTTTGCCGGTGGCTGGAATACTTTTGGGATCAAGATGATGCTCGTCGACCAAACGGCGCACGGATGGCGCGAGCGGGTAATCGGCGCTCTGAGAGGACGTTGACGAAGCTGGCTTGCTCGCTTTCTTGCTCTCAGACTTACTTTCGGATTTCGCCTCAGACTTGCCCTCAGACTTGCCCTCGGACTTGTCCTCGGACTTGTCCTCTGTCTTCGCGTCTGATTTTTTCGAGTCTTCTTTGGTGGAGTCTTCTTTTTTAGAGGTGTCTTTGGCGGACTCCTCTTTTTTAGCGGAGTCTTTCTTGTCTTCTGACTTCGAAGCAGAGCCGCCTTCGCCTTCGGCCAGCAGACCGAGAACCGCGCCAACTTCGACGTCCGCGCCTTCTTCGGCGATAATTTCAGACAGCTTACCTGCGGCAGAGGCGTTGACCTCCAGCGTCACCTTATCGGTTTCCAGTTCCACCAATGGCTCATCAAGCGCAACGGACTCGCCGGGCTTTTTGAGCCACTTGGCTACAGTGGCTTCGGTGACGGATTCCCCAAGCTGGGGCACCTTAATTTCTGTCGACATAGCGTCCTCGATCCTAACAGAGTTGTATTATTCAGCAGCCAGTTTTGTAAGGCGGCGGAACGGTTGAGGGATGTCGCCAAGCGGCGTGTTCAGCGCCCACTCGACCAATTGGTTTTGCTCTTTGACGTGTACTTTCATGAGCCCCGTTGCCGGCGATGCAGCGGGCATACGCCCGGCATAGACCGGGCGCTTTGCTTTGATGTCGATTTCTTCCAGCGCATATTCAATACGCCGGTCGACAAAAGTCCAGCAGCCCATGTTGGCTGGCTCTTCCTGACACCACACCACTTCGGCATTTTTATATTTTTTCAACTCTGCCTTAAGGGTTTCTTTCGGCCAGGGGTACAACTGCTCGACCCGGACGATGGCAACGTCATTAATCTCGGCGTCTTCGCGGGCCTGCAACAGATCATAGTAGACCTTACCGGTACACATAACGACGCGCCGCACTTTGGAGGCCGCTGCGAGTTTCTCAGTCTCGCCGATGACCCGCAGGAACTGAGAATTTGTATTCATCTCGCTGAGGTCGCTGACGCAGCGCTTGTGCCGCAGCAAAGATTTTGGCGTCATGATGACCAACGGCTTGCGGAAGGCGCGACGCACCTGGCGGCGCAAGGCATGGAAATAGTTGGCCGGTGTGGTGATGTTGCAAATCTGCCAGTTGTCGTTGCCACACATCTGCAGGTACCGCTCGAACCGGGCGGAAGAGTGCTCCGGCCCCTGACCTTCATAGCCATGCGGCAGCAGCAGCACCAAGCCGGAAAGACGCAACCATTTGCTTTCCCCGGACGAGATGAACTGATCGATGATCATTTGCGCGCCGTTAGAGAAATCGCCGAACTGGGCTTCCCACAACACCAAGGCGTGAGGCTCAGCGAGGGAATAGCCGTATTCAAACCCGACGATGGACAGCTCAGATAACGGGCTATCGATAACTTCGAAAAACGCCTGATCCTCGCGGATGTGGTTCAACATCTCGTAACGGTTTTCGTTTTTTTGATCGACCAAGGAGGCATGGCGCTGCGAGAAGGTGCCGCGCCGGCAATCCTGACCGGACAACCGCACGTGAGCGCCTTCAACCAGCAAAGACCCAAAGGCCAAGGCTTCCGCCGTGGCCCAGTCGATGCCCGAACCGGTATCAATGGCTTTGCGCTTGGCTTTGAGCTGGCGGGCGATCTTTGAGTTGATCTTGAAATCATCCGGCACCGTGGAAATGGCGTGGCCGACTTCTGTTAGAAGTTTCTCGGTGATGCCGGTTTCGTGCTCCTGGTATTCTTCTTCACCAGCCAGGTGATCGAGACCTTTCCAGGCCCCTTCAAACCAATCCGCTTTGTTGGGGCGATAAGATGCCGCCGATTCAAAATCGACTTCCATTTCATGTAGGAACTTGCTCATTTGCAGGTCGGCCTGCTCTTGGCTTAGGACGCCCTCAGCCACCAGCTTCTCGGCATAGACCGAGCGCGCCGTGGGATGGGTGCCGATCCGGTCGTACATCAGCGGCTGGGTAAACTTTGGTTCGTCGCCCTCGTTGTGGCCATGGCGGCGATAGCAGACCAGATCGAGCACCACATCGACGCCGAACTCCTGGCGGAATTCCGTGGCGATGCGGGCGCAGTGAATCACAGCCTCGGCATCATCGCCATTGACGTGGAAGATCGGCGCTTCGACCATCTTGGCAATGTCGGTGCAATACAAACCAGAGCGACTGTACTGCGGTGTTGTGGTGAACCCAATTTGGTTGTTGATGACAAAATGAAGTGTGCCGCCCGTGGTGTAGCCCTCGATTTGCGAGAACCCAAAACACTCGGCAATGACGCCCTGACCGGCAAACGCCGCATCGCCATGCAACAACAGCCCCATGACCTTCTTGCGTTCCAAGTCTTTTAGTTGGCCTTGCTTGGCCCGCACTTTGCCCAACACAACGGGGTCAACCACTTCGAGGTGAGACGGGTTGGCGGTGAGCGACAAGTGCACCACATTGCCATCGAACTCACGGTCCGCCGACGTCCCCAGGTGATACTTCACATCGCCGGAGCCTTCGACTTCGTCCGGGTTTGGCGAGTTGCCTTGAAACTCTGAGAAAATTGCCGTGAACGGCTTGTGCATGACATTCACAAGGATATTCAGACGGCCACGGTGGGCCATGCCGAGCACCACTTGCTGGATGCCTAATTTACCACCCACTTTTAGAATTTGCTCAATGGCGGGCACCGTGGCTTCGCCACCATCCAGGCCGAACCGCTTGGTGCCGGTATATTTGGTGCCGAGAAATTTCTCGAACCCTTCCGCTTCGGTCAGGCGTTCCAGAATGGCCATCTTGCCCTGTTGGGAGAAGTCCGTCTGGTTGCGCTCGCTTTCGACGCGCTTTTGCAGCCAATACTTTTGATCTGGATCTTGGATATGGGTGAGCTCAACCCCAATCGAGCCGCAATAGGTTTCTTTCAGAACATTAAGCAGATGGCGAACCGTCGCCCGCTCCATGTCCATCACACCACCGAGATAGATCTCTCGGTCCATGTCGCCGTCATCAAAGCCGTGAACCTTGGGGTCTAATTCCGGATGGGATTCCGGCTTCTGGAGCTTGAGCGGATCAAGGTTGGCGATCTGATGACCCCGGGCACGATAGGCGCGGATCATTTGCAGCGCGTGAATGGAGTCTTCTGTCTGGCGCAACAGGTCCGCGTGATCGGCGGTGGCAGACGGCGCGGGTGCGCCACCCGTTTTGCCGTTTGGCTTACCCGCAGGCGTCTTTGCTGATGAAGCTGCATCTGGATCAGCGATGCCGATCACGGCCGCCTCTGACGGTGCCCAGCTGGCCCCATCGAGCTCACCCAGCAGGTCTCCGGCCTCGTCGCCAAGATCGTTAAAGAAGGCACTCCACGATGAGTCGACCGTCGACGGATCGCGTAAGTATTGCGCATAGAGTTCGGCCACGAACGTCGCGTTCGCACCCGTTAGAAAAGTGGGATCCACTGTGATCAGCCCCCATTGATACTTTGCCGGGCAATTTGCGCCCTAACACTAGAGTATTAGATTAAAAGCTAGGGGATAACAACGCGTTAAGGGCCGATTCTGCGCAGCAGCACAGCCATAAACACAGAGTCATGCCTGTCGTGACGAAACCGGCCCGATATAAACCACCCGAGCCTGGCTCTGGCACGCGATCAAGGCGGCCTCAGTCGTCGACATCATCGACATCGACCTGGCCTGTGACCCTGCGGCGGACGATGGAGAAAGACATGCCAACCGCCAGGATGGTTGCCGTCGCAAATAGGGCGATCCAGGCGACCAGAGAGAAGCTATTTAAAGAGAGCAAGCCAAAATCGACCAGCGCCCAGATGACCGCCGCAAAAAACGCGACGGACAAGCCGACACCAAAGGGCCCCAGAGATTCCCAGGTGGCGTGGAGAACAAAGGCATAGGTCGCAACCAACACGATGCCGCAGATGACTTTTAAAGGGAGCGAGCCGCCACCACCGATAATCCAGGCATAATATGAGATGCCGGACGGGTTGAAGGTGGCCATAACCAGCACCAGGCATAAGACCCAACGCCACAAAAACCCCTTACCGCTGAGTCCACCGTTTGCCATGCTGTTTACCTAACTCAAAATCCTAGCTCAAAAACATAGATCTCAGGTCAAAGACCAAAACCTAGGTGCCTTTGATACCTACGTGCCTTTGATACCTTAAAATCTGGCTGAAAGGCAAAGGAGTCTGAAGTCAGCGCTCGAGAGTCTCGTAATCAAACCCTGTCTCAGCGCCAGCGGATCCCCCAGAGGCGGGCCCCGTGACGGTCACCGCCGTGGGCCCGGCAAAATGGGCGGGCAGGATAATCGCGCCGGTATCAGCAACGGATTCTAAAAACTTGGTCCGGGTGGCGCGGGAGATATCCTTGTCCCAGCAGAAGGTGCTGGACCATGCGGGGCGTTCGATTTGCACTGGATGATGAATGGTATCGCCTATCATATAGGCAACCTTTTTGCCGTCGCTGATGTGAAGCACCACATTGCCGGGGGTATGTCCGGGCGCGGGCACCAGATGAACGCCCGGCTCAATTTCATAATCTGAGTCCACCAGCAGGGCCTGCCCGGCATCCAGAATGGGCTGGACACTGTCATCCCAGGATCGGTGATTGGCGGGTTCATCCGAGGTCGCAGCCACATGGGTCCAATGATCCACTTCCTGGCGCGCCATGATGTATTTGGCATTGGGGAATGTTGGCACCCAGCGGCCATCCAGCAACTTGGTGTTCCAGCCCACATGATCGGCATGCAGATGAGTACATAAAACGAAGTCAACGCTTTCAGGTGCGACACCGGCCGCGGCGAGGTCGGCCAAAAAAGGGCCATCGCGACGATGCCAATCAGGCAACGCGGGGCGCTCTTTATGATTGCCGACGCAGGTGTCCACCAAGATGGTGTGGCGGGGCGTTTTAACCACCATGGTGTGAAACGACATCATGAGAAGGCCGGTTTTAGCGTCAAAGAACCGGGAGTCTTTGGACGTTTTTGTTTCCGCAAAGGACTCCGCCGTCGCATCTGGGAACAAAAACTCAGGGGGACGAAACGCGCCAGACATTTCGACGACGCGAATAATTTCAAAGGGGCCAGGTAAATGCATGGCGTATTAAAAAGCTTTGCTGTTCATTTTGTCTAGGGGGCAGCGGGCCTTACTCGCTGGGCGCACTTTTTGCGGCTGGCGTCCTAAGCTTGGGCGCGACGGGTCATCGACCAACCAGAAGGGCCAGATGGCAAGGCAAACGTGCCCGATACTTCAAATCCGTAGTTTTGATAATACGCGATCATCTCTTCTGACAGCGTTTGCAGAAAAACCGCTTCCCCAGACCGGTCGCATCGTGCCAGTCCATAGCGTAGCAGCTGCGCGCCGATGCCTTGCCCAGACGCCTCGGGCGCGACGCCCAACATATCAAGATACCAGTGTGGATTTTTGGGCCGTTGCTGATCAAGCTGAGGCAGGGCGTTCCAAACCTGAGTAAACCGGGACCCTGTCAAACGCCAAATGACAAACGGCACGGAAATCCAGCTTAAAAAACTGCCGCCGGGTTTGTGCGGCGACAACCACAAAGCGCCGCCCTGCGCACCGTCCACCGTATCTGCGAAACCGTCACGCCGAATGATGTTGATGTAGGATGAAAAATAACGCGGCGCTTTGATTGCCCAGGCTTGGGGGTCTGGCACCATCCATTGGTGCAACGGTTCGCGCGCAAAAGCCCGTGTCAGCGACACCGCGAGTGAGGAGACATCGCGTCGAGTCACAGAATGAGGTATTGATGTCGTCTCAGCCAAATCAGACCTCCTGCCTGGGCGATTTCCGGTCCGCGGCTTTCATAGGGGTTCGCCGCATCTTTGACCAGACCAAGCCCCAAAAATGGCTGAAATGTTATGTCTTTACTTTGCGCCCAGGGTTGATGTTAAGGTCTTGAACTCACAGGCAGAAATAAAGTTTTCAGTTTAATGAAAAAACGCTTGCGCGTTCCCCGAATGAGCCCTATGCAGCGCCGTTTTTTCAACAATCTATCCAATTGAGGAAAGGGTTTCTAATCAATGGATCAAATCTCTTCCAAGGATGGCTACAAGCGGATCGTCGTGGATGGCCAACGTTATTACGGGCGGCACGTGATGGTGGACTCAACATTATGCAACGAGCGTCTACTTGAATTGAACGACGTTAATCAGTTTGTGGCCGACTTGGTCAAGCGGATTGATATGGTCGCATACGGAAACATCGTCAGCGCACGTTTTGGCGGTGGCATTGAAACTGGAATTTCAGCTGTTCAACTTATTGAAACCAGTGCGATTTCATTACACACCAATGACGCGGCACGAGACCTCTACCTTGACGTGTTCAGCTGCAAGGATTTTAAGGCCGGTGATGTGGTTGACATTGTGACCGAATACTTTGCGCCGGACTCTATGAACGTTCGGGACGTGTTACGTAAATGAGCGGCGACATGAGGTTCTACCCGGACAGTGTTGCACCTTACTTGTACGAGCCAACCCGGGAAAAGTTTGACATTTTAACCATGGGCGACGGACGCGGCGAAGCCGTTGTTGCTCTGGCCCATTTCAAACCCGGCGACACCGTTTTCGTGTTTGCGGGCGTCGCGGTTCCAGACATCACTTTGTTTACGCTACAACTGAGTGAAAACACCCATATCCATGACCCCTTCTTCATGGGCAAGGTGTTGCACTCTTGTGCACCCAATTGCCGCGTGGTGATGACCGAACGGCGGTTCATCGCCGTTCAAGACATCGCACCTGGTGACTGCATTACGATGGACTACAATTCGACCGAAGATCGGCTGTTTCGTGGTTTCCAATGCCGGTGTGGCAGTCCGGACTGCCAAGGCATGATCCGCGGATCAAAAGTTTCGGCGGACGATCCTTTGTTGCCAATCCATGACGAAGCGATGGAACAGATTATCGCTGCGACCCGGAAGGCAACGAAACGCATGACCAATGGAACAGGTGACAAACCGAAATAATAGGTACACTGAAGAGGCAACTCGATGGGCCGGTTGAGAGATAATCTCGACCGGCCTTTTTTTATTTGGCTCTCTTCCTGTGAGCTGGAAACAGGCATTTGTGTGCAAATCTTGCCCTAAGACGGGGCAAATACGTCCCTAGACCTGCTACATAACGTTCTTAAAGCACCTCAGCACCAGCTTTTCCCGCGCAGCCGTCTCACCACTTTCAGTCTCATCTCGCCAAAAGAATATTTACTTATGAGATCCGAGATTATATGAGTCGATGTAGTTTTGATTCGAAATCACATATATTTTGTGTGATTAAACCGGTTGTATCTGGTGGGGCGGTGAGTATGCAGGAGTCTGCAGCAGTGCGCGACATTGAGCTCTATCTTGGTGAACCCAAAGAGGGGACACGCCAGGGATTGGTGTCCATGCTGCGCGGCATGGGGCTCAAGAATATCAGTGCATTCAGTTCTGCTGAGCGCCTGACAGGAGCCCTCAAAGTGAGGTCGCCCGATGCGCTGCTGGTCTCATCTGACATCCATGCCAACGCCTTTGGGCTACTGAAAAGTGTGCGGGATCAAGACATTGGTCTGAACCCCTTCACCGTAATCTCTGTGGTGATCGACCGCGATAATGATCGTGAATTGACCGGGGCCATGCGCTCTGGGGCGGATGACATCATGACCTCTGCGCCTGCCGCAGCACAATTAATGGACCGGCTGAAAAAAATCGCGCTTAAACGTCTGCCCTTTATTGCGATACCGGACTACATCGGACCTGACCGCCGCCGGCCAGACCAGCGTAAAGTTCATGTCAAAGAGTTCGAAGCGGTCAATACGCTGAAAGATAAAATCGAAGGCCGGGCGAGCAGCCCAAAGCAATTAGAGACGGAGATCAACGACATGATGCGGGACGTGCGCGCTTCACAATTGCAAGGCTACAGTCAAAAATTTGGCTTCCTGTGCCGCTCCATTATCAAAGCCTACGAAGCAGACGAACCCCATGAGACCATAGATAAAACACTGACGGTTCTACAGAAGTCTCTGAACAAAGCGTCCATAACCGCAGAAAAAAACAAAGAACTTAAATTGGCAAATGTGTGTTCTAGCTTTGCCGATAAGATTGACGAGATCTGCCGGCAACGGGATCGCCCGACAGAGCAGGAAATAAAACTCCTCAGGACCCTGACCCAAGCTTACCAAATGGCGCAGGAAAAGCTGGCCGGAGCAGACGCCCTGCATTAACGCCGCCAAGTCGCTTGTTTACGCAATACCGTAGGCTGATGCCTCATCCGGATAACCGTAAGCCTCGGCGTCTGCTTGCGCGCGCGGCTTGACCAAATCAAACGTCTCGCGCGTGTACGCTTCGGTCCAAGGCGCATGGTAGCTTTGATTGAAATGATCCAGTTCGACACCCTCGAGGGATAACACCTCCACCACCGCAGCAAAGTCCTCTTGCAGGGTTTCGTATTTGAGCACGCGATCGACCAGCTGCGTGCCCGCACGATCATTGAGGTGACGAGACTGTGGGCTGGGGGCAAGCAAGGTCCCATGGGTATCCAGATAGCGGCGCACGTAGTCGTTAAAGTCTTTATAAGGTTTAATTTTGTCGTGATCTGGCCCCGCCGCAAGTTGCAAATTGTAAGTGTACCAGGACAACTCCCGATCCCATGGATTACGAACCACCGCAAAACTGAACAGGGAGTCGAACCGCTCAGCTCCGATGCAGGTCTGGACCTGTAATGCGGTCGCGTGCGTTGGCAAGTCGAGAACAGACTCTGGAAGGTTTTTAGCGGCAATCCATGCTGCGCGTTTTGCTAAATCAACGCGCGCGCCCTGGCGCATCAGATCGTAATACGCCAACGCGCCCTTAATCGACGTGCCAGCGGATTTCTGGACGTGGATAAAAACAAACGCAGGATCATCACAAATAACCATGCGGCATCGTAAGGCTATTCCTGGCGATCCGCCAAGAGATGCTGACTCTTTAGAATGCCTCTTTATTCGGGATCCGGAATCCGGCGCAGGGAGGTAATAGCGCAACGGTCCTCATCGGTGATCACATATCCACCGGCCGCACCGTCACAGATTCGGTTGCCGAGTCCCCCTTCAAACGCCAGTGATTGCTCAAAACGAAGATTGAGGCAGGTGCCCAGCAAGTCGGCCTCATACCAAGTGGTTGGGCCAGTTTGAATACGCAGAGTATCGTTGTCCACAGCTTCAAAGCTATCCACCGAATTGATGTAGAAGCAGGTGTTCGAAGCCGTCTCCGAATTGGTGGAGCCGCAAGCAGATAATACGAACAGCGCGCCACTCACGAGAAAGATTTTAGTACTGAAATGTGTGCTGAAACTTTTCATGTCTGGTAGGTCCTTTCTGTTAACAGTGAGTTTTGCAGATGTACGCGTGTTTACACACCCTGATTGATGACGTTTTCAATGACATCAACCACCACGCCAGTGGCTATAGTTGTAAGCAGAACATCGTCATCAACAATCATCCGGCGGTAGCCATCACGTACGGGAAGCCGTGATTCCAACTCCGGCGGTAAATTGTTTTTCGCAATGCCGGGCGGCAGCGGTTTACCCTGCGCAACTTTCTTGGCTATGCCGGGCAGAAGCTCGCGCGTGGTAACTGACTTTTGACGAAAATAATCAACAATCAAGTCACGTTCGCCCTGACTGAAAATATCAATGCTGACCGGTTCCTCAACATCCATATCGATACGACCGTCTCTATCGCGATCAATTAAGACAGTTGGGTTGCTGTGTCCTTTTGCCTTGCCTTTTTCCTGCCCAGGCGGATCCGCCATGGACGGGAAAGACAGCAAGAAAAACAAGGAAAAAGCTATTGCTGCCGGTAACGTGCCTCGCATGAGTAATCTCCGTTTTAAAGCTCACATTAGTGAGCCGGATAGGCCTTTTGGGCCTGTATTACTCATACAAACGCTATGCGGAGCGTAAGGTTCCCACGCCGGCGATTAGCGTGACCGGTTAAATACGCAGAATTCCAGGAAAAGCTCGGCTTTGGTCTCGTTTTAGCTGAGCCGGGACTTTAACCCTTCATGGCCTTAAGCATAGTCGACCCGAGAGCTGCCGGACTTTCAGCAACAAAAATGCCCGCCGCTTTCATGGCCTCAATTTTTGAGTCTGCCGTGCCCTGACCGCCGGAGATGATCGCGCCCGCGTGGCCCATACGCTTGCCTGGGGGAGCTGTGACCCCGGCCACAAAACCGCACATGGGTTTTTTGACCTTGGACTTGGTATAGAACTCAGCCGCTTCTTCTTCGGCTGTGCCACCAATCTCGCCGATCATGATGATGCCTTCCGTGGCATCATCAGCCAGAAATGCCTCGAGACAATCAATAAAGTTGGTGCCGTTGACCGGATCACCGCCAATACCGATGCAGGTGGTTTGGCCCAGACCCGCTGCCGTGGTTTGACCCACAGCTTCATAGGTCAACGTGCCCGAGCGTGAAACCACGCCGATTTTACCAGGCTGATGAATGTGACCCGGCATGATGCCGATTTTACATTCGCCCGGCGTAATAATGCCTGGGCAGTTCGGCCCGATCAAACGGGTGGAAGACCCGTCGAGCGCGCGTTTGACTTTGACCATATCCAGCACGGGAATGCCTTCGGTGATGCACACCACCAAGGGGATTTCTGCATCAATCGCTTCCAGAATCGCATCGGCCGCGAACGGTGGCGGCACATAAATCACAGAAGCATCTGCGCCGGTGGCGTTGACCGCATCCGCAACCGTATCGAACACAGGAAGATCGAGGTGGGTGGTCCCGCCCTTACCCGGTGTGACACCGCCAACCATTTTCGTGCCATAGGCAATGGCCTGTTCCGAGTGAAACGTACCCTGAGAGCCGGTAAAGCCCTGGCACAGCACTTTGGTGTTTTTGTCAACGAGAACGGCCATTACGCTGCCTCCTTCACTGCTTGCACAATTTTCTCGGCAGCGTCGCCCAGATCATCGGCAGAAATAATTGGCAGGCCGGAGTCGGCCATAATCTTTTTGCCCAACTCCACATTGGTGCCTTCAAGACGGACCACCAGAGGGACCGTGAGGCTGACTTCCTTGGCCGCAGCCACAACACCCTCGGCAATGACATCACACCGCATGATGCCGCCAAAGATGTTGACCAAAATACCTTCAACGTTGGGATCAGACAGAATGATTTTGAACGCTGTGGTCACGCGTTCTTTGGTCGCGCCGCCACCAACATCCAAGAAGTTGGCCGGATCGCCGCCGCGCAGCTTGATGATATCCATGGTGGACATGGCCAAACCCGCACCGTTAACCATGCAGCCAATGGTGCCATCGAGCTTGATGTAGTTGAGATCGTGCTTGGACGCTTCCAACTCCATGGGATCTTCTTCGTCTTCATCACGCAGATCCATAATGTCTGGCTGACGATACAGCGCGTTTGAATCGAAGTTCATTTTGGCATCGAGCGGAATCACATCGCCAGCACCGGTGACAACCAGGGGGTTGATCTCCAACAACGACGCATCAGTTGCCAGGAAGGCTTTGTAAAGCGCATTCAACAACTTCGTGCAGGACTTGATTTGTGCCCCTTCGAGGCCCAAGGAAAATGCAATCTTGCGGCAATGAAAGCCTTGCAGGCCGGTGGCCGGATCAATGGATTGCAGCAGAATTTTCTCAGGGGTTTCAGCGGCCACGTCTTCGATGTTCATGCCGCCTTCGGTCGACGCCATGATGGTCACCCGGCTGCTGGCCCGGTCAATGAGCATGGAGAGATACAGCTCGCGGGCAATATCGCAGCCTTCTTCAACGTAGATGCGCTTAACCTGTTTTCCTGCTGGCCCGGTTTGATGGGTGACCAGGGTTTTGCCAATCATATCGGCGGCATTTTCTTTGACCTCAGCCACGGATTTGCACACCCGGACGCCGCCTTTGCCCTTGCCGCCATCTTCCTTGAAGGTGCCCTTGCCGCGTCCGCCCGCATGAATTTGAGACTTCACGACAAACACACTACCGCCCATCCCAGAAGCCACTTTTTCGGCTTCGGCTGCGGTGTAAGCTACACCGCCGTCGGGTACGGGCACGCCGTACTTCTTCAAGACCTGTTTGGCTTGATACTCATGGATATTCATGACGTCCCCCTATCGTAACTGCGGGTCAGCTGATTGACATCAGCCCGTAAAAACAAAACTATCGAGCGAGTGACTTATCGATCTTCTTACACGCGGTCATCAGACCCTGGACCGACTTCACCGAGTTGGTGAACATTTTCTTTTCAGCCGCGTTGAGGCTGATTTCGACAATGCGCTCGACCCCATTGGCTCCAATAATACACGGCACACCCACGTAAGTGTCTTTCAGACCATACTGACCATTGAGAGCGGCGGCACAGGGCAGCAAGCGCTTCTGATCGCGCAAGAAGCTCTCGGCCATTTCAATGGCGGCGGCCGCGGGGGCGTAGAAGGCCGATCCGGTTTTCAGCAGGCCAACGATTTCAGCGCCACCATCGCGGGTACGCTGCACAATGGCGTCCAGGCGCTTCTTGTCAGTCCAACCCATTTTCACCAGATCCGGCAGTGGAATACCGGCAACAGCGGAATAGCGCACCAGCGGCACCATGGTGTCGCCATGACCCCCCAGCACGAAAGCTGTGACATCCTTTGGAGACACTTTGAATTCTTCAGCCAGGAAGTGACGGAAGCGGGCGGAGTCCAACACACCAGCCATACCGACCACCATGTTAGGCTTGAGGCCCGAGAATTTCCGCAGCGCCCAGACCATGGCGTCCAGCGGGTTGGTGATGCAGATCACGAACGCCTTGGGAGCATACTTTTTGATGCCGGCGCCGACTTGCTTCATGACGTTGAGGTTGATGCCCAACAGATCATCACGGCTCATGCCCGGCTTACGCGCTACACCGGCGGTGACGATGATGACGTCTGCGCCCTTAATGGCGGAATAGTTCTTGCTGCCGCTGAGGCCGACGCTGGCCCCTTCGATGGGCGTGCTTTCCGCAATATCGAGAGCCTTGCCTTGTGGAATGCCATCGGCGATGTCGAACAGGACAATGTCGCCCAATTCCTTCAGCGCCGCCAGATGAGCCAAAGTTCCGCCAATGTTACCTGCACCGATGAGTGCGATCTTGTTGCGCGCCATGTCGTCCTCTTGAAAGTCTGCTCGAGACGGCTGGACCGCCCGAATTTGGTTAAGATTTGATGGGTGTCTTCCCGCCCCGTTAGGAGGCGAAACCCCGTGGGCGGTTGGTAGCGCGAAACGGCAGGCGGAGCAAGGCCCAGGCTGTTACGGATACGGGCTTATGGGGCTCAAAAATGGCTGTTTGGGGCCAGGGAGGCTGTCATACTGACGCCCATCACGCCATATGCCGCTGGCGGATGTAATCCTCAGCCTGCATTTCAATCAACCGCGAAACCGTGCGCTGGAACTCAAACTTCCAGTCATCGCCATCGTAAATCGACTCCGGCGGCGTTGCGGCGGAGCAGATCAACACCGTGCGATGTTCGTACAAGGCGTCAATCAGGGTGACAAACCGGCGCGCCACATCGCGCTTCTCTGGCCCAAGTGCCGGAATTCCATCCAGAATAACGCTGCTATACTGCGCCCCCAGTTCAAGGTAATCGCTGGGCCCGAGGGGCTTTTCACAGAGATCCGTAAAGGGGATGCGGGCCACCTGATGTGCCGACGCCGGAATAGTGATCGTGCGCCCTTTGACCGTGAGGCTATCGGGCACGAGGGGGGCGTCATCGGTCAGCCGCGCCCAGGCCGCATCCAGCGCCGTCGTCGCCGCCTCGCCCAGGGGATGATGGTAAACCGGCTCACCCAGAATACGGCCAAGGCGGTAGTCCTGTCGGGCTTCAAGCTGAAGGATGTCCAAACGATCTTTGAGAATTTCGATAAAGGGCAAAAATTTGTCGCGCTGGAGCCCGTGCTTATACAAATCATCGGGGTGACGATTGGACGTAGTGACCACGACCACACCACGCTCGAACAGACGTTCAAACACGCGCGCGACAATCATCGCATCGGCGATGTCACGCACTTCCATTTCGTCGAAACACAACAGCGTGCTGTTGTCGGCAATGCCATCTGCGATGCCGGGAATGGGGTCGCCTTCATCACTGCCCGGCAATTGCCGTTGGCGATGAACCTCGGCGTGGATATCGCGCATGAATTCATGGAAGTGAACGCGGGTTGCACGCTCGGGCATGGTGTCGACCAACAGGTCCATCAGCATGGATTTACCAACACCAACACCGCCAAAGAGATACAAACCCAGCGGCGGCTGATCTGCGCCGTCGCGCCCCGCACGCCCAAAGCGCGCCAACCAGCCTTTGCGGCCGCTGTTCGGCTTGTAAGACTGGAGCGCCCGAAACAGGCTGTTGAGCTTTTCAGCCGCCAACGCTTGGGCTGGGTCGGGCTTTAAAGTGCCGCTATCGACCAGAGCGCGGTAGCGCACAAGGGGACCATCAGGGGACATAAGCTCGGGGCATAAGCGGCCTGCTAGAGGACTGCCGTTAGAGGGGTGGGAAAAAGAAAACGCGGCACCCCAGTGAAGGAGCGTCGCGTTTTCTGAACGTACATATGCGTCGCGAAAACTATCCGTCGACGTTCATCCGCTCGATCAAACCGCGCAGAACGGACTCGGACTGATCATTGGGAACCTGACAGGTACCAGCAGCGTGGTGACCACCGCCGCCGTGGGCCAGCATCAGCTCACCAACATTGGTTTTGGACGAGCGGTCGAAGATGGATTTACCAACAGCAAACACGGTGTTTTGCTTCTTCAGGCCCCACATCACGTGGATCGAGATATTGGTGTCTGGGTACATGGCATAAATCAAGAAGCGGTTTGCGGCCCAGATGGTTTCTTCATCACGCAGATCGAGCACAACCACGTTCTTATGAACCGTGGCGCAGCGCTCAATTTGTTCCTTGGCCTTGCTTTCATGCTCAACATACAGATCAACGCGTTCCTGAACGTCAGACAGGTTGAGAATTTCTTCAATGGGCATCTCGACGCACTTGTCGATCAGCTCCATCATGAGTTGATAGTTGGAGATGGTGAATTCACGGAAGCGACCGAGGCCAGTCCGCGCGTCCATCAGGAAGTTCATCAGGTTCCAGCCTTGCGGATTGATGACTTCGTCTTTGTTGAAGTCTGCAGAGTCCCCCTTATCAACCGCAATCATCAGTTCTTCGCTGATCCGGGGGGTGGTTTTCTTGCCGTCAAACCAATCGTAAACGACGCGCGCCGCAGAGGGTGCATCGGGCAGGATGATGTGGTTGTTTTGCTCACCCACACGCATGGTTTCACTTTCGTGGTGATCGAAAGCAATCTTCACGCCGTCCACATAGGGAAGGTTGGTGGTGATATCTTTGTTGGTGATCTCGATCACGCCGTCCTGCATATCCTTCGGATGGACGAATTTGATCTCATCGATCAAATCCAACTCCTTCAGAATGGCGGCACAAACAAGGCCATCAAAATCGCTTCGTGTAACAAGACGATACTTCTCGCCGGACTTCAAAAGGTCGTCAGGGCTGACGGTCATGGAAAACTCCCCTCGACATATGCGCTCTGTGCGCCAAAGATAACCAAGAATGCTTGGACGGACAACGCCCCTTGCGTTCGCAGACCACGGACCTACGATGGATCACGCCACGGTGCAACCGAGAATACACTTTTTTCCTAGCAGAAAGCACGCCTGCTTTCTGACTGAGACCCACTCCAAACGCGCAAGCGCCTTGATTCTTGCGGGTTTTCTTGTCATTGGCGGACTCGCCGGCTGCGCCGCTGAGCCCTTTGTGGATGGCCGACGCGAAGCCGGATCAACCCAGCCTGTCGGTCCTTCCACCGCAGACCGCGTGGCGATTTGCTACAATAGCCGGGGAACAACCCCGGCCGCCGTGCAACGATTGGCCGAATCCGAATGCGCAAAAACCAACAGGCGACCAAAATTTGATGGTCAGGACGCCGCCAGTTGTTCGATTGTGAACCCGACGCGCGTGTTTTTTAGATGTGTTGAACGCAATCAATAATGCGGATCGTATGAGAGTTAAGAGGATAATGATGAGTTTAAGCGCGCCTCTCAAACACCTATTTTTTGGTGGGGTGCTGTTGGCATCGCTCAGTCTGACGGGTCAGTCCGTGTCTGCTCAAATGGACGACCAAAACAGCACCGTAAGCTGCACGCCAGGTGGCTACATGATGGTCATGGGCGGCATTGAAGATCCCGCCACCGTGCCGGACATGACGCAGGCCAGAAAATATGGACCTGCGGTGTGGGATTTGATTGAAAGCTATGACGCCTTCTATGTGGTCCGCAAGACACCCGACGTTGTGTACGAGGGCAACTGGCCCGACTGGAAAGCCGGGGTGATTTCAAAATGGCCCTGCCGAGAAACCGGGGTCGCGTTCTGGAATTCAAACGCCTACCAAAACGAGGTCAAGCCGCTGCGCAAAGATGCTGGGGCTTATGAAGTTGGTATGTTTGAGGCGGCCCGTGCTTTTCCGCAGGCTGAAATTCAGGACCTCGTGCCCGCCAATTGCACAAATCCTTTTCTCGTTGTGATTATGTCCAAGGTCACCGACCCGGAGGCTTATGGTCAGTACGGCAAAGCCATTATGGAAACAGGCTTGGCACGACGGGCTGGTATTCGGATGCTGTTCAGCGGGCAACCCAAGGAAGTATTAGAGGGAGATTGGCCCGCAGACTACAACACCATGGTCTCGGTCTACCCATGCCGGGAAGCCTGGGAAGCCTTTTATGCGGGCGAGCCCTACACCTCTGAAATCCGCCCCCTGCGCGCCAACGCAGGGGACTTCATCATTATGGGATTCGAGCCGGAGCGAGTGGAATAATCCGGTGGACCGCCACACCCCAGATCAATTGATTCATATGGTGTGCGGCTCAACCGGCGCAGGCAAGTCGACCTATGCGTTAGACCTCTGCCAGGCCATCGACGGTGTGCACCTGTCCATTGACGAATGGATGGTGACCTTGTTCTGGGACGACAGCCCCGACCCCCTGGAATTTGAATGGACTATGGAACGCGTCAACCGCTGCGAAACCCAAATCTGGGCGACAGCGGTGCAACTCACCCCATACAAAGTACCGTCTGTTTTAGACCTTGGATTTACCACCAAAGACCATCGCACAAAATTTGTGGAGCTGGCCAAAGAGGCCGAGTTGGAAGTGCAACTGCATTTTCTGGACTTGCCCCAAGACCAACGCTGGGCGCGGGTGCAGCATCGCAATAAGAAGAAAGGCAGCACCTTCCAACTGGCCGTTGACCGGGAAATGTTTAACTTTGTCGAGGAGATGTGGGAACCGCCCGACGCCAGCGAAATGGCCACCCTCAACGGCGTGCATGTCACCGAATAAACGCCATGCATAATTTTTGAAGAATATCTATTTTACTCACAGGAGATGCGTATCTTTCGTATAGAGCGCATCGGGTGTATATGGCGCAGCCATGCGGCCTTGGGCGTATCGCTCTCGGCTTACACGACGAGGAAATTTTAAGTTGATTCGTATTCGACGCATTTTTGATACGGCCGCACCAGCCAACCGGCGTGCGGTGGAAGAAGTTCAGGCCATCATCCGGTCTCAATTTGACGACCTGACCGAGGCAAAAATCTCGGAGTTGCCAGAGAAACTTCATAATCCAATGAAGTTCGATTTTCGCTCGCTGTTGTTTGTTTGTGATGACCGTAGAGGGCAAGTCCGGGGCTTCGCGCAGCTTTCATTAGACCCGGCGCTGGGGTTTGGATTTCTCGATCTGATCGCCCTGAAAGACACCACCAAAGGCGGCGGCATCGGCGCTGCGTTATATCAACGTGTCCAGGAAGAGTGCCTGGCACTAGGCTGCGGTTGGCTGTTTCTCGAATGTTTGAGCGATTTGCCAGAATATCACGGCACCCCCGAATTCAACGCGGAGAACAGTGCCCGGTTGAGATTCTATGAACGATTGGGGGCCTCTCCGGTCTTGGGGACCGCCTACGAAGAACCGCGCGTCGCCAATGATGGTAACGCATACTTTTTATTGGCAGACGATTTGGGGCGAAATCAGGAGCTTGGCCAAGATTTTGCGCAAGCCGCCGTGAAAACGATCTTGAAACGCAAATACAAAGGCAAACTCAACGACCGGCAGATCAAAAAAATTGTCGGCTCATTTCAAGACAATCCAGTTCGGCTGCGGCCTTTAAAATATTCCAAAAGCAAGAAACCGCTAAATCACGCGGTCGTCCCAGAGGACGAAAAAATCGCGTTATCCTTCAGCGACGCCCATGTCATGCATCACATCAAGGACACTGGATACGTTGAGGTGCCGGTGCGGGTGAATGTTATTCGAGAAGAGATTACCAAAACAAAACTATTTAAGAGACTGACGCAACGGGCGTATCCGGACAAACATATTTTAGCCGTTCATGACAAACGCTTTTTTTCGTATTTCAAGAAAGTCGCCCTGTCGATCCCTGCAGACCAAGCGGTATTCCCAGATGTGTTTCCTATTCGCAAGGATGTGGGCCGCCCCAAACCGATTGCGGCACATGCGGGCTATTACTGCATTGATATCTACAGCCCCATTAACCGGAATTCTTTTCTGGCGGCGCGCAAAGCTGTTGATGCAACCTTAACCGCAGCACAGTCTATTGAGGAAGGTGAAAACCTTGCCTATTCCCTGGTCCGCCCGCCGGGGCATCACGCAGGAAGAGATTCCTTTGGCGGTTATTGCTACTTCAACTCCTCGGCCATCGCCGCACATTACCTGACACGCCATGGACGGGTGGCCATATTGGATTTGGACTATCATCACGGCAACGGGCAAGAGCAGATTTTTTATGAACGCTCTGACGTTTTAACGGTGTCCATTCATGCTGACCCTGCCTACGAGTACCCTTACTTCAGCGGCTACAAAGAAGACATCGGCGAAAAGGACGGAGAAGGGTATAACCTGAACTTGCCTATGGGCCGCGACATTGCTGGCCGCGCCTACATGCGGACTTTGAAAAAGGCGCTGAAACGCATTCAAGAGTACAAACCAGAATTTCTGGTGATCGCCCTGGGCCTCGACACGGCGCAGAATGACCCGTCAGGGGCCTGGAATTTGCTGACCGACGATTTCCGCGCCAATGGGGCAGCCGTGGGCAACTTGAAAGTCTCAACCCTGGTGGTTCAAGAGGGCGGTTATGACACAGCCGTTTTGGGCCACAACGCCAGCGCGTTCCTGTCTGGACTGTGGCAGGGGTTTTACGATCGCAAGGGGACAGGCTCCGCATGATTTTTTGAGCGGCAACTCAAAAAAAGGCCGCCGGAACAGTCCAGCGGCCTTTGATGTTTTTGAGGGCTGAGGGCCTTATCCGAGCCGTTCAACCATTTTCGATTTGATGTCTGCAATCGCCTTAGCCGGATTCAAGCCCTTGGGGCAGGCGTTGGTGCAGTTCATAATGGTGTGACAGCGATACAAACGGAACGGGTCTTCCAGTTCGTCCAGACGCTCGCCCGTGGCTTCGTCACGGCTGTCGTTGATCCAGCGGGCCGCTTGCAGCAGCACGGCGGGGCCGAGGTAGCGATCCCCATTCCACCAGTAACTGGGGCAGCTGGTGGTACAGCAGAAACATAAAATGCATTCCCACAAGCCGTCCAACTTGGCCCGGTCTTGCGGAGACTGTTTGCGCTCGCCATTGGGTGGTGGTGGCGTGTCGGCTTTCATCCAGGGCTCGATAGAGGTGAGCTGGGCATAAATATGCGTGACATCAGGCACCAAGTCTTTGACCACTGGCAAATGCGGCAGAGGATAGATTTTGACGTCTGACTTGCACTCGTCGATGGGTTTTAAGCAGGCCAGCGTGTTGCGGCCATCAATGTTCATGGCGCACGATCCGCAAATGCCTTCGCGACACGAGCGGCGCAGGGTCAGTGTTGAATCCATCTCATCTTTGATTTTGAGAAGGGCGTCGAGCACCATCGGCCCGCAGGTATCCATATCGACTTCATACGTGTCGATTTGCGGATTGTCGCCCGTGTCTGGATCGTAGCGGTATACTGAGAACGTGCGTGTGTTTTTCGCACCATCCGGTCTGGGGTGGGCTTTGCCCTTTTTGGGCTTTGAGTTTTTGGGAAGAGAAAGTTCAACCATCAATAATACTCCTAATACACCCGAGCCCTAGTACACACGGGCTTTTGGCTCGATGTACGCCACATCATCCGACAGGGTGTAAGTATGCACGGGCCGATAATCCAGCTTGATCGACCAATCTTCATTGAGATAGGCCAGGGTGTGCTTCATCCAGTTTTCATCATCACGATCTGGATAATCTTCATGGGCGTGGGCACCACGGCTTTCATGACGCGCTTCAGCGCCGACGATGGTCGACAAGGCACACGCCATGAGGTTGTCCAGCTCCAACGCTTCAATCAGATCGGTGTTGAAAATGAGACTGCGGTCCGAAACCTTGAGATCAGAAATCGACGCCGCGATCCCGGCCAATTTATCGCAACCTTCTTTGAGGGTCTTTGAGGTGCGGAACACCGCCGCGTCGTTCTGCATGGCGTTTTGCATATTGCCGCGAATCTCAGAGGTTGGCGAATCTCCGTTTGCGTTGCGGGCCTTCTCCAAGCGACCGAGTGCGTAATCCGCTGAGTCTTTGGGAAGATCTGGCAGTGTCGCCCCTGGCGTCATGGTATCGGCACAGCGCAAGGCCGCAGCGCGGCCAAACACGACGATATCTAACAGCGAGTTGGTGCCGAGACGATTAGCCCCATGGACCGAAACACTGGCACATTCACCGACGGCCATCAGGCCCGGGAACACCGCATCCGGATTATCTGCATTCGGCTTCAGCACTTCGCCGAGGTAGTTGGTTGGGATGCCGCCCATGTTGTAGTGCACGGTTGGCAGCACGGGGATGGGGTCTTTGGTGGCATCAATGCCCGCGAAAATCTTAGCGGTTTCCGTAATGCCCGGCAGACGTTCCCACAACACATCAGAGCCCAGATGCTCGAGGTGCAGGAGGATATGATCGTTTTTCGGCCCCGTACCGCGCTGTTCGCGGATTTCCATGGTCATGGCGCGGGAGACAACATCGCGCGACGCCAAATCCTTGGCGGTCGGCGCATAGCGCTCCATGAAACGATCGCCTTCGGAGTTGGTCAGGTATCCGCCTTCGCCGCGTGCGCCTTCGGTGATAAGCACACCCGCGCCGTAAACCCCGGTGGGATGGAACTGCACGAACTCCATGTCCTGCAAGGGCAGACCCGCGCGCGCGACCATGGCATTGCCATCGCCAGTGCAGGTGTGGGCCGAGGTGCAGGAGAAGTAAGAACGGCCATAGCCGCCGGTGGCTAGAACAACCTGGTTGCCGCGGAAGCGGTGAATTTCGCCGGTGGCCATATCAATCGCCATGACGCCAACGCAGCGGCCTTCGCTAATGATCAAATCAATGGCAAAGAACTCAACAAAAAACTCGGCGTTATGCTTGAGGCTTTGTTGATACAGCGTGTGCAAAATGGCGTGGCCGGTGCGATCGGCCGCCGCGCAGGCGCGCTGCACAGGGGCTTCACCAAAGTTACGCATATGACCGCCGAAGGGGCGCTGATAAATCTTGCCCTCGGGGGTGCGTGAGAACGGCACGCCGTAATGTTCCAGCTCACGGACAGCCGGAATGGCCTCGCGGCACATGTATTCAATGGCGTCTTGGTCGCCGAGCCAATCGGACCCTTTGACCGTGTCGTACATATGCCATTCCCATTTGTCCTCGGCCATGTTGCCGAGGGCCGCGCCGACACCGCCTTGGGCGGCAACCGTGTGGCTGCGGGTGGGGAACACTTTGGTAATACAGGCCGTTTTAAAGCCTTTTTCGACCATGCCAAACGTCGCCCGCAAGCCAGCACCGCCAGCGCCAACAACAATAACGTCATAGTCGTGATCAATAATATCGTAGGCAGCCATACCGTTAAGCCCCGAGCGCAATTGTAAGAATGGAAATAATGGACAGGGCAGCCAGTGCGTAACAGGCGAACTTGACCAAGAGGTTGGTAGCGGTGCGCCAGCCGTGCGAACTGACGTAATCCTCAATTACCACCTGCATCCCCAGTTGGGCATGGTGAAAGGCCACCGCTAAAAACAGGATCATCACGGTTGCGTTAATCGGTTGGCCGAACCAATTCAAGAATGCGGCGTAATCATGCCCGGCCAGCGCAATCAGGGACGCCACAAACCAGATGGTGAGCGGGATTAAAGCAATCGCCGTGACGCGCTGTAACCACCAGTGATGAGTGCCGTCTTTGGCAGAGCCAAGGCCGCGTGCTTTGCCAAGGGCAGAACGCAAAGAGTGAGACTTCGAGGACATGCGCTTAACCTCCCAGAGCCATGACCCAGACCACGGCCGTCAGTGCGGCAGCGGCAACCAGAACAGCAATATCTGCCCGGCGGGTCTCATGGAGTTCAAAGTAGCGGCCAAAGTCCCAAAACAAATGGCGCACACCGTTAAATAAATGAAAGAACAAAGCGAACGAGAAGCCGAACAGCAGCAGCAAACCAATCCAAGACCCCAAGAAGCCTTGAACCTGGTCAAAAGCCTCAGCGCCATAAGCAGCCGCTGTAACCCACCAGGTCAACAGCAAGGTTCCGATGGTCAATCCAATACCTGTGATTCTGTGGGTGATGGACATGAGCGCCGTGAGCGGCAGGCGGTAGACCTGCAGGTGCGGCGAGAGGGGTCTGTTGTGTGTCGGCATGTTCGACAAAAGCCCTTTATGCGGTTGTGCGCTAACCCCTGTATTCTCAAAGGGTTAATGCCTCTAAATCAGTTTCTGTGCAGTGCGATATACCTACTCCCGGCCCTGCTTCAAGTCAACGGAACGAGCGGTTTCAAGCGCTCAGCCCAAATCTATGGAATCGGTTGCGTTGACGGTATTCGCGCGCAACCATAGACCCTTCGTGAGTGGGGATTAGCTATGACTCATAATAGACCGGACTTTAAGCGCGCTGGACCGTCGCGACGCAGGCTTTTACTGGGCTTGGGTGCTACTGCCGGTTTGGTGGCCGTTCCGCAAGAAGACGCGCGCAGTGCCAACGTAGTCCGCGCCATTGAGGCCACCTACGACATGCGCATTCTCTCGACCGGCGAAGTCTATGGCCATGAAAACTGGTCGTTGTATGTGCATCCGGACGGCAGCCGCACCCTCTCGGTGCGCTTAATCAACCGGGATTACGACCTGTTTCGCACCATTGTGCACCGGGTGGATGCCGCCTTCCGGCCTTTGGAATGTCAGTTACTGTATTATCGTGGCGGCACACGCCGGGGCTCGGCCTGGTTTCAGATTGAGGGCAACCGCCTGCGCGCCGAAGCCGATTTGCCAACAGGCCGCGTGACCCATGAGGTTGAGGTGCCGGATGAATTTTCAATGGTCAATCATGCGGCGGCGGCGGAAGGCTGGCATTTCTGGTACTGCCCCAAAGACGGCAAGGAACATCAAGCCACACTGTATAACCTGCGGGTCGACACAACTTCGGCGGAAGGCATTCTGGGCCGGGTGCATACCCGCACCATCCAGCACCTGGGGGCCAAAGAAACAATCACACCGGCGGGCACCTTTGCCTGTGATCATTATGCCTTTGGTGAACCGTCGCGCATTTGGGTTCACGGGCCAGACCACATGCCGGTGCGCCTGAGATTCGAAGCCGCAGACCGGGAGTTTGTGATCTCTAAATGGACCACGATGGGGTGAGCCCCAACGGCGTCTAATGAAGGAAAAATAAAAAATGAGACATCTGATCAACACCGCATATCGAACCGTCCTCATGGCTCCTCTGCTGCTGTGGTCGGCCTTCGTCGCCGCCCAAACCGGGGACTCTGAGGGGCCCAACATCAATATTCTGCGCTGGGCCTCCGGCACCTATGCCTACACCACGCTAACTGAACCGCGGGACCGGGGCTGGGAGCGCTTTCATATGAATGTGTATGCGGACGGTTCACGCACCATGAATATGTGGCACGATCTGAGCGCCCGCGACGCGCAGTTCACTGTGATTTTGCGGGTAAATGATGCCTTCCGGCCACAAGAAGCGTTTCTGTCTTACTGGGTGGCGGATGGGTTTAAGGGCTCGACCCTGATACGGGTTGAGGACGCCACCTTAAGCGCCAGTGCCAATGGCCCAGCTGGCTTGCACAATCAATCCCTCACGGTCCCCGCCACATTTTCCATCGGCGCGCATCCAGTCTCTGCCGATGGCTGGCATCTGGCGTCGGATTCCGGCGAGAACGATGCGGAACAAACGTCTAAAATCTATAGCCTGGAAGCCTCGGCCGACCTCACCAAGCCGCCCTTGGGCACCCTGCGCGATCTGGCGTTTAAACGCATCGGCGAAGAGACTCTTACGGTGCCCGCTGGCACCTTTGAGACCATTCACTACGATTTGTCTGGCAGCCAGGTGTGGGTCACCAAACAAGATCGTCTGATGGTGCGCATGATCAACGAACGCTTTGACCGGGACTACGTGCTGATCGAATTCGCCAGTGGTTCCAATGGGGAGAAGAAAGAATGAAACGCCATTTCGCAATTTTTGGGGGTCTGGCCTTTGCCATCATGCCGTTCTCGGCTTTTGCCGAAAACATCAACATCACGCGCTGGGCGAAGGGGGAATTTGAATATCGCGCGCTGTCGACCGGAGAAGTTTCAGGCGCAGAAGAATGGCATTTAACCGTGCACCCCGACGGTACGCGCACCATGCAGACCCGCAACCGATTGGATGAGGCTGGTTATCAACGCCACGTGACCTACCGCGTCGCTGAAAACTTCCGGCCCTTGGAGGTGACCTCGGTGTATTGGGTGAAAGGCGAATGGCGCGGCACCGGCTTATTCGCGATCAACGGCAATGAGCTGCAGGCCATTGTTAAAACACCCGACGGGATGATTGAGCAAACGCGCGCGGTGCCAGATCACTTCTCGATGATCCCGCATCCGCTATCCACCAACGCCTGGAACACCTGGTATTACGACAAAGCCAAGGGCGGCCCGCAACCGATGACCGTGTACGACATGGATGCCGGTGCCCAGGCTGTGAGTTCCATGCTGGGGAAGGTCTACACCCAAGATTTAGAATTTATTGGCACGGAAAAAATGACCACACCGGCAGGAACTTTCGATGTTGATCACTTTCGGGTGGAAGACGTGGTTGATATGTACATCACCGGGCCGGACGCTATTTTGGTCCGGTTTCAATGGATCCCGGCCGACCGCGATTATGTACTGACGAGTCTTGAAACAGGCTCTTAAGAGAGGCCTTGATCCGCTCGGCTGATGGTCATTATTGCCGGAAACCCGGCTATTGAGGCCAGGGCGGGCGCGCCTATATGGAATTCAGGACCGCCTTTCCCCTATAGTCGGGGTTCATTAAGATTATCTGCAGGACATGAAAGAGAAAGACATGACTGAGAACGTTGATCACGACCTAAAAGTTTCCCACACCAAAGACGAACGGTCGCGCCAGCACTTTGTGCAGGGCATGCGATCTTACGTTTTAAATGATTTATCCGGCCATATGAAAACCGTATGGGACCGTAAGGTGGAGCCGGAGTTTGAAAAAATAAACGGTCGCGCCCCGGCGGATGGCCCAGAGATTCATAAGGCGTTCAAGTCAGACACGATCTTCAAGTTTTATTCCGCCATGCGCTGCAACACCCAAGAAATGGTATGGCGATCTGTGATGCCGGCCATTGAGCGCGAAGGCCGCGATTTGTCGCGCCGCGCGCAAGTGCTCAGCCAGTCGGGTGAAAAGGCGCAGGGTACGGTTGAAACCGACCCTAAGTTCCAAGTGCCGCGCTATGTGTCTGAACTGGACGTGCACCTGATGCCGGGCAACTACCACGAAGAGCGCATTGATTACGATGTTACCCAGGGCGCGGTGTTCGACAACGGCTTGTCGGTGTTCACCTTTGGCCTGCTGGGCGAGCGCATGGAAGACATTACGGACTCAGTCTCGACCTTCTTCCAAGAACGCTACCCCGATGAGCAGCCGAAGAAGATTTTGGACATGGGTTGCACCCTGGGCCATTCGACCCTGCCGTGGAAAGCGCGCTATCCGGATGCGGAAGTCCATGGCCTGGATGTGGGCGGCCCCTGTGTGCGCTATGCCCATGCGCGGGCACAGTCGTACGGTGTGACGGCGCACTTCCATCAAATGGATGCGGAACACACCAACTTCGAAGATGAATCCTTCGATGTGGTGTACTCCTGCATGTTCCTGCATGAAGTGCCGCTAAAAAACATCAAGGGTGTATTTAAGGAGGCTCACCGCTTGCTCAAACCTGGCGGCGTGATGCTGCACTACGAACTGCCGCCTAATTCCATCATGGCGCCTTACGATGGGTTCTATCTGGATTGGGATTCCTATTACAACAAAGAACCGTTTTATAAAGCGTTCCGCGACACTGACGCCAAGGCTGAAATTGCAGAAGCCGGCTTTCAAGAAGACAGTTTCTTCGAGCATGTCGCACCGAGCCTGAACATTTATGGCAAAGACGCGATGATGGACGCTGTGAAACAAGACGGCCCGTCAAATGACAGCCAAGTTGGCCGTTTTGGCGATGGCGTGAAGTGGTACTTCTTCGGAGCCCGCAAGTAATGCCAGACGATTCCGCAAACTTGGAAAAGACGCCGCTGCGCTATAGCGTTAAAGGCAAGCGCATGAAGTTTTTCGAGGCCCAAGGCGTCGACGAACTGGTGTCCATCTGCATGGGCCTCGCCCAAGAGATGTGGGTGATCAAAGAACGCCAAGCCGCGTTGGAAGACGTGGCCGCTGAAAAGGGCGTTGTGCTGCCTGATGACGTAGAAGGTCATAAATTCTCGGCTGAAAAACGGGCGGCGTTAGATGGAGAAAAAGCAGAGTTTATTGATCGCGTTTTCTTTACCCTGCGCGAAGAAGCGGAATCTTTAGCGGCACAGCCGGAAGAAGAACCCCCAGCCCCCTCGCTGCCTTAGACGCATGAGTCACGGCGCGTCCTAACATCTGAACTGGAGCGCGTGTGACGGATATTTCTACTGACAACACCTCTGACAAAAACACTCTGAATCCCGCGCGGCAACACCTGTCCATTCCGTTTCAACTGGGATTTGGGGCCGGCCAGATTGGCGGCTCGATCCTGGCCAATACGCCAGCGCTGATTCTGTTGTTCTTCATGACTGACGCGCTAGGCATTCCCCCGGCCTTAGCCGGTCTTGCCGTATTCATCCCAAAGATTTGGGTAATCGTTTTAGACCCGCTGATGGGGCGAATTTCTGATCACACCCACAGCCGCTGGGGCCGCCGCCGCCCCTATATTCTGGCCGGGGCGTTAGGCTGCGGTGCGGGATTTTATTTTCTGTTTGACGTGCCAGCCTTCGACACCACAACGGCGCGCTTTATTTACATGACCGTAATGTTCACACTGGTCTCAACAGCGTTCTCGGTTTTTTCCGTGCCCTATCTGGCAAAGGCTGGAGAGCTGGCCCCCGACTATAAGGGCCGCACAACCATCATGGCCTACCGCATGGCCTTTCAATCCATCGGCATTTTGATCGGCATTGGCCTGATTCAATACCTGGTAGAGTGGGGCGGTGGCGGCCTGGCAGGCTACACCTTTATGGGCGGCGTTCTGAGCGTGATTTGTGTGATCACCATGCTTTCGCCCTTTGTTGCGTCGCGCAACATTGCGACTGAAACAGTGACCACGCCGTCCGTTCCCCTGCGGGTTCAAATACAAACGGCGTGGGAAAACAAGCCCTATGTGTCGCTGGCTTCGGCGGTAACACTGTATTGGGTGGCAGCAAGCTGTGTTTATGCCGGACTGCCGTATATGTTCAGCTACATCGTGGCCGGGTCGGCGGGATTGTTTTTTGATCTGGCGCTGTACATGACCCTCGCCGCCTTTGTTGCGATTCCAGCATGGACCTGGCTGGCAGGACGGATTGGTAAAAAGAAAACTTACATCGTCGCCACCTTTGCTTACTGCCTGACGGTTTTGTCCTGGCTGCCCGCGGCGCCCGATCAAGACCTTTTGGTGATCGGGCGGGGAATACTGGTGGGCCTGACGAACACCGGCATGCTGATGACCGCCGTTGCTATGCTGCCCGACACCATTGAGTTTGATCAGCTGAAAAACGGGATGCGCCGTGAGGGCGTGTTTTCCGGCATTTGGATGGCCATTGAAAAAGCGGGCAACGCCCTGGGCGCTTTGGTGTTCGGCGTGGTGCTGTCGGTTATGGGCTTTGTGGAATCCACCGGCGGTGTGCCCGTTGAACAAACGGACTCGGCCCTGAATGGAATTCTCGTTGCCTTCGCCATATTGCCGGTGGTGTTAATGCTGGCCGGACTGCTGATTTTACGACCGTATCAACTGGATGAAGACACTCTGGTGCAGATGAAGAAGGGTCAGATATAGAAGGTCGGTCTACTCACTCAGGTTCAGCTTTTTATTGTTCAGGTTCACCATCTTGTCCTTCAGGTTCACCTGACCATTTTTCCGGTTTATCGGCCCGCGAGGGATCCCATTCAATCAGATTGATCAGCGCGCCATCGGGATCACGGAAAATCATTTCCCGCTGTTTAACAAATCCGCCAACGCGCAGGGGTGCGGCCGGGCCGACAATTGTGTGGCCACCCGCTTCAAGCTTGGCGGTCACACCATCCAGATCATCGCAATAAAACACCATGCAGATTTCACCGCGATTCATGCCCGTGCTGGGGCGCTGCACAGGGTCGGGTTGCGGATTGGTCAATTCGAACAGCCCGACCATACCGTATTCCGGCTGGCCTTTGCGTTTGAGAATAACCACGCGGGTGGCTGTCGATTGCGGCACCGCCATGACCTGCCAAACGTTACCATCCGTAATGTCGCCTTCGAGAAACACATCATCGAAGCCGAGAACATCTGAGTAAAAGGTGCGGCTGACATCCAGATCTGAAACCATCAAGGCGGCGCGGATCATGGGACTGAAGTTGGGACTAAAGTGAGGCATGTGATTCTTCCGAAGTTTAGGCGGTGGCGCATTCGTTAAGCGCGAACGCAGCGGCAACCAGTTCATAGGATTTTACACGGGCACTAAAATCATGGGTGATCGTGACGATCATTATTTCGTCTACGCCACACGCAGCGGCCAAGTCTTCGAGACTTTGCTTCACTTTATCGGGTGGGCCGACCAATCCGGTTTTACTGGCCGACTCCGCCACGCGGCGCTCGCGATCTGTATACGGATAGGACTCCGCCTCTTCGGGCGTTGGGTACGGCCCCAGTGCGCCCTTGCTGAGTTGTAAACGCCACAGCTTGCGGCTTTGCGCCAGATAGTCGGCCTGCTCTTGGGTTTCGGCACAGACCACGCCCACACACATATTGGCTTTGGGCGCGGACAGGGTTTCAGACGGTTGGAAGGTATCACGATACAACTTCAGAATTTGCTCTGCGCCCTCGGGGTGGATGAAATGAGCAAAGCAGTAAGGCAATCCAAATTTGGCGGCGATTTGGGCGCTTTCATCGGATGAACCTAACACCCACATCTGCGGTGGCACCTCCGGCCTCGGCATGATTTTGAGCGGTGCCAGGGCTTTGTTCGCGGGTTCTGTGCCTGTTAGGAACGCACGTAAATCCAAAATTTTAGTGGGGTAATACTCGACCCCGATTTGCGATCCGTAGGCCATACCAAGGGTGGTCAGTTGGTCCCCGCCTGGGGCCCGGCCCAAACCGACGTCGATCCTATCAGGATACATGGTGGCTAAAAGAGAGAACGTTTCTGCAACTTTGACCGGACTGTAGTGGCTAAGCATTACGCCGCCGGAACCGACACGTATTTTAGACGTAGCCGCAGCAACACGCGTAATAAGAATCTCCGGCGCACAACCGGCAAGACCCGGCGTGCCATGGTGCTCGGCCAGCCAGTAGCGGTGATAACCAAACACCTCGGTCGCGCGGGCCAGTTCGAGTGTTTCATCGATGGCTTCTAACGCAGTACCGCCGGAACGAACGGGGGTTTGATCAAGGACACCTAAGGTTAACATCTATATCCAGAATTAAGAGTGTGATGATTCGAGAGCGTTAATCATATCAGCCTTAGCTAGTAAACGCTGCGCTTCTGCCACATGAAGCACTTCGACCAAGCGGCCATCCAGCGTTGTGACGCCCGCGCCTTTAGACTGAGCCGCTTCATGAGCGGCAATCAGGCGATGGGCATGGGCAATCTCGTCTTCCGAGGGGGCGAAGGCGACATTGGCCCCGGCAATTTGCTTGGGGTGAATGAGTGTTTTGCCATCGAACCCGAGGTCCCGGCCCTGACGGCAGGCCATTTCAAAGCCAGCGTCATCCTGCAAATCAACATGGACCCCATCCAGAACAATCAAACCATTGGCGCGCGCTGCCAGAATGACCAGCTGCAACGAGACCGACATGGGACCGCGATCTGCGGGATGGGCGCATTGCAGATCTTTCGAGAGATCAGCGGTGCCAATGCACAGCCCGGCAAGCCTAGGCGACGATTGCGCGATGGCATCCGCGGACAAAATGCCGCGCGGGGTTTCCATCATCGCCCAAACAGGGAAATCAGCGGGCGCACCGGCGGCAGATATAATGTTATCGATTTGAACCATGTCATCCACAGTCGAGACTTTTGGTACGACAACACCATCGGCCTTGGATTTTGCAACCGCTTTCAAATCATCCGAAATCCAGGCGGTATCTAATCCATTGACGCGAATCAGCACTTCCCGCTGACCGTAAGCCCCGGAGTTTACTGCGGCGATGGCAGACTCTCGGGCGGACTCTTTCGCATCGGGCGCAACAGCGTCTTCAAGATCGAAAATCACCGTATCGGCGGCCAAGGTTTTCGCTTTCTCCAGCGCGCGCGGATTTGACGCCGGCATATATAAAACGCTGCGGCGCGGCCGGTCACTTGGGCGACCATTGGGGTGATCATTAGGGCGATCAGGTGCGAACATCTACAACCTCTTCAAGGGATCTAACATTGATACGAATGATGCCGGTATAGCGTTGGCGTTTAGCACAAACAAGGCGGGGACGATGCCCAACGCGCAGCGAATCAATACGCACATTAATACGCACGGCAATACTAGTGACAATGCGCCTCTCGTACTAAGGTAAGCGAAGTACGTTGCTTGGACAAAGAGTGTTCCCTCATGAGTCTCCCTGACATCGGACCCGGCATTGGCAATCTGCGGTTTCTGATCGTTGATGATCAATCGCAAATACGGCTATTGGTCAGAACCATTCTCTTCTCATTGGGATGCCGGGATATCCTTGAGGCGGAACATGGTGGCGACGGGCTAGAGCAGATCAATGCCTCCAAACCCGATATTGTGATTACAGATTGGGCGATGGAACCGATCAGCGGCATTCAAATGGTGAAGACCCTGCGGCAGTCGGATGTTACAGCTGTAAAATATATGCCCGTCATCATGCTCACAGGGTTTTCCGAGCGGCGACGCATCGTGTCGGCGCGTGATGCCGGTATTAACGAATACCTGCTTAAACCAGTCTCACCGAAATCATTGTTCAGTCGTATTCAGGCCATCATTGAACAACCGCGAAGATTCGTCAAAACGGCCTCCTATTTCGGCCCCGATCGGCGCCGCGGAAAACAACAGTTTAATGGTCCTGATAAACGCGGCAGCGGCGAAGAGGGCGTACAGATGGACATGAACGTGCAGCTATCACAGCAAGAAATTGAGGATGAGTACTTTATGCCGACAGAGTCAGGCTCTTTTGCATCTTCTGAGCAATACATCCCTCCTGGCATTCGACGCGCACAGGAACTGGCGAAGAAAAACCGGCGATAAACCAAACATCGAAATTAAGATCATGGAACATATAGCCTACGGCGCACTGGTTGGCTTGGCGCTGGCCGCGCCGGTTGGCCCCGTTGGCATACTGTGTATCCGCCTCGCGTTGACACAAGGCCGGTTGCCAGCGGTGATCGCTGGGCTAGGGGCCGCCACGGCTGATACCGCTTTTGGAGCCGTTGCCGGGCTGGGCCTTATTTTTGTGCAGACGTTTGTATCAGAGCACCACGTCATACTTAGTGGTGTTGGCGCTCTTATTGTTATAGCTTTGGGCTTGGCTACATTGAGAAAAACCGTCGCCTTTGAAGAGCGCCTGACAACGCTGGCAACATTGTCTCAAGACTTTGCCACAACCTTCACGCTTGCCATCACCAACCCCGCCACCATGATTGCCGCCCTTGGGCTGTTTGCCGCCCTAGGCCCCATCGACATATCTGACGACATATCTGATCAATCGACCGTAGGCCCCCTATTGGTGTTGGGCGTGTTTTTCGGTTCAGCCGCTTGGTGGCTGTTTTTGGCCAGTTGCGCAGTGCTGCTGCGCCGCCGCCTGCTCGACAACTTTAACTGGCTCAACAGAATTTCAGGCGGCTTGCTGCTGCTGTTCGGCGCGGTCTTAATTGTCCGTTTGCTAACAAGCGGGACTTAGCCCGCTTGCGCACGATTTGTAATCTGAAACGATTAACCTTTAACGCTGAGATAATCGCGCACCAGAACTTCAGCGATTTGAACAGCGTTTAGGGCTGCGCCTTTACGTAAATTATCCGACACACACCAGAAAGACAGCCCATTATCAACCGTGGCGTCAGAGCGAATGCGAGACACATACACCGCATCTTCACCCGGCACTTCTGCAGGCGTGACATACCCTTCATTGAGACGATGGTCCACAACAGTAATCCCTGGCGCTTTCTTGAGAATTTCCCGCGCTTCCGTATCGCTGATGGGTTTTTCCGTTTCGATATTCACGTATTCTGCATGTCCGATAAACGTTGGAACGCGCGCACAGTTGGCGTGGACTTTAATTTTTGGGTCGAGAATTTTTTTCGTCTCGACCATCATTTTCCATTCTTCCTTGGTCCCGCCATCATCCATGAACACATCAATATGAGGAATGACGTTGAACGCAATTTGCTTTGGGAAAACCTCATTGGTGCCAGCAGGTGCTTGATTGACAAAAATACCTTTGGTCTGATTGAACAGCTCATCCATCGCTTCTTTGCCCGCCCCGGACGTAGATTGATAAGTCGAGACAACAACCCGCTTAATGCCGAACGCTTTATGAAGCGGCTTTAAGGCCACAACCATTTGAATGGTCGAGCAGTTGGGATTGGCGATGATACCCTTGTTTTTATACCCAGCTATCGCTTCGGGATTGACTTCAGGCACAACCAGCGGAACATCAGGGTCCATGCGGAAGTGAGAGGTGTTGTCGATAACGACGGCCCCAGCGGCAGCCGCCTTGGGGCTATACGTCGCCGACACTTTTGCGCCGGGGGACGACAGCACAATATCAACGCCTGAAAAATCAAACTTGGCCAGATCTTGGACCGTAAGGACCTCGTCTTCGCCGTATGAGACTTCAGCGCCAACAGATCGCTCCGAGGCGAGTGCAATGACCTTGCTTGCCGGAAACTGGCGTTCCCACAGCGTATTCAGCACTTCACGGCCCACGTTTCCTGTGGCCCCGACCACGGCCACCACATAGCCCGCGTCACTGTCTCTCTTACTTGGATCGTCTAGCATCATTTGTCTCGCTGTTGTTTGCCGCTTGCGCCGAATTGCGTAATCGGGGCACGTTTGTTGGGTGTTTCAATACCGTCAACGCTCTTGGGTTGCGCGTTTCAATACCTTCAACGCTTTGTGAACACAAGAAAACCTGTGTATAAAGCGTAATAAAACCAACGCGTTTTGGCGAATAGCATGGCAGCTCGACTCACCACGTATGATGCGTTTTGGTCCTTTTATCTCAAGGAGCACAGTAAACCGCTGACCCGGGGGCTGCATTATGTGGGCACGGGTTTGGTGTTTATGCTGTTCGGAATAGGCATCTTTCACGAATCAGTATTTCTTTTTTTCATGCCCATAGCCGGATACGGATTCGCCTGGGCCAGTCATGTTTTGATTGAGAAAAACCGACCGGCCACGTTTACTTATCCGTGGTGGTCACTGATCAGTGACTTTCGCATGTTCGGGCTTTGGATCACGGGCCGACTTAGACCGCATTTGAAACTCGCGGGTCTATCCTAACTTTAGCCAGCAAGCCGGGTCATTTCTGCCAGAACCGCATCACCCATCTGGGTTGTGCCAACGGTCGCCACGCCGTCTGCTGCAATGTCACCGGTACGCACATTATTGCTGAGCACCGCCTCGACAGCGTTCTCAACCAAATCCGCCTCAGCTGGCATATCAAAGGAATAACGCAGCATCATTGATGTGGAGAGAATCTGGGCCAACGGATTGCCAATGTTTTGCCCCGCAATATCCGGGGCTGAACCATGCACAGGTTCATACAACGCCGGCTGACGGCCATCTTCACCGATGGCCCCAAGACTGGCCGAGGGCAGCATACCCAGCGAACCCGTCAACATGGCCGCGAGGTCCGACAAAATATCACCGAACAGATTATCCGTCAGAATTACATCAAACTGCTTAGGGGTGCGCACCAGTTGCATGGAACAATTGTCGACAAACATGTGGCTGAGTTTGATATCAGTGTATTCAGCCTGGGCCAGCTTTGTGGTTTCATCACGCCACACCACACCACTTTCCATCACATTGGCCTTATCGACCGAACAGACGCGACGATCACGCTTGCGCGCTAAATCAAACGCCACATGGGCAATGCGCAAAATTTCATCGGTGGTGTAGGCTTGGGTATTGTAGCCGCGCCGCTTACCGTCGGATAGTTCTTCGATGCCCCGAGGCTCGCCGAAATAAATGCCGCCGATCAACTCGCGCACAATCATAATATCCAAGCCCTTGACCAAATCTGTCTTGAGCGAGGACGCGCCGGCCAGGGCATCAAATACGATGGCGGGTCTGAGATTGGCGAACAGACCCATCTCTTTGCGCAAACGCAGCAGACCTTTTTCGGGGCGCAAATCGTAGTCCACATCGTCCCACTTTGGGCCACCGATAGAACCAAACAAAACCGCATCTGATGCCATTGCCAGATCAATGGTTTCATCGGTGAGGGGCGTGCCGTGAACGTCGTAGGACGCGCCCCCGACTAAGCCCTCTTCAATTTCGAAAGACGCCGCACCGGACTCATTGAGCCAGTCAAGAATACGACGGGCTTGAACCATGACTTCTGGGCCGATGCAATCACCAGCCAAAACCAGTACTTTTTTGGTGCGCATAAGGTTTCTCGGAACCGTCAGCTATACAGCCAAGGCTGTTCCGCCTGTTGTTTGGCTTCAAAAGCCTTGATTTTGTCGAGATGCTTGAGGGTTAATGCAATATCGTCCAGACCATTCAGTAAGTTATGGCGACGGGTTGCATCCAATTCGAACGGCGTGACTGCTCCGTCAGGGGCCGTAATGATCATGTTTTCCAGATCAACGGTGAATTCACTCCCGTCAGCCTTGGCTGTTAAAGCCTCAACCTGATCTTCTGGCAACGTGATGCACAGAATGCCGTTCTTAAAACAGTTGTTGTAAAAAATATCTGCGAAACTGGGGGCAATCATGCAGCGGAACCCAAAGTCGAGCAGACCCCAAGGGGCATGTTCGCGCGATGAGCCGCAGCCAAAGTTTTTACCGGCGATCAGGATTTTAGACTGACGAAAGGGCTCTTGGTTAAGAATAAACTCAGGACGCTCAGCTTCATTGTCATCATAGCGCATATCAAAGAAGGCGGCTGTACCGAGCCCGGTACGCTTGATGGTTTTGAGAAACTGCTTGGGCATGATCATGTCTGTATCGACATTAACCATGGGCAGTGGAGCTGCGATGCCCTTGAGTACGGTAAACTTTTCCATGCTCTAACCTTTCTTCTTAAAACCGCGTGCGTGTGCAGTCAGTATAGCCATTTCAGCGCCACCTTCTAATACGTCAGCCAAACCTATAGCGTCTGGTAGATCGACATAAATACCATCTGCGTCTTGGACGTCCTGCATGCCTTTGTTGAGCAGCATATCCATATCAACCCAAATGGCGTCTTCGGTATTCGCCGCCCAGGTCCGGAATTCAGGGGTCACTGTGCCGCGACTTTGCGGACATCGGTGAGGTGCCCGGCCACAGCAGCCGCAGCGGCCATTTCCGGGCTGAGCAAATGGGTGCGTCCTCCACGGCCCTGACGGCCTTCAAAATTGCGATTCGAGGTCGAGGCGCAACGTTCGCCAGGTTGCAGAATGTCGGGGTTCATGCCGAGACACATGGAACAACTGGGTTCGCGCCATTCCGCACCGGCTTCCAGGAATATAGCATCCAGCCCCTCTTCTTCGGCTTGATGTTTGACCAGACCCGAGCCTGGCACCACCAACATCTGAACGCCGGCCGCGACTTTGCGGCCCTTCATAATGCCCGCGGCGGCGCGAAGATCTTCGATGCGGCCATTGGTGCAAGAGCCAATGAACACTTTATCAACCGGAATGCCATCCAAGGGCGCACCCGCTTTCAGGCCCATATATTCCAGAGACCGGGTTGTGCCTGATTTTTTGTTGGGGTCGGTCATCGTCGCCGGGTCTGGAACCGAACCGGTGATGGGCAGAACATCTTCTGGCGACGTGCCCCATGTCACGTGAGGAACGATTTCGTCAGCCTTAATGATGACTTCTTTATCGAACTGCGCGCCATCATCCGTCCTCAGCGTTTTCCAGTATTTGACGGCGGCTTCCCACGCTTCACTTTTCGGTGCATGGGGGCGGCCTTTGAGGTAGGCAAATGTCTTTTCATCAGGAGCGATTAAACCGGCGCGCGCACCCCCTTCGATGGTCATATTGCAGACCGTCATCCGCCCTTCCATGGACAGATTGGTGAAGGCTTCGCCTTGATATTCAATAACGTGACCAGTGCCGCCAGCAGTACCAATGCGACCGATGATCGCCAGAATCAAATCCTTAGATGTCGTACCGACCGGCAAATCCCCATCCACCCGGACCAGCATGTTCTTGGATTTCTGCATGGACAGAGTTTGCGTGGCCAGCGTGTGCTCAACATCAGAGGTGCCAATGCCAAAGGCCAATGCGCCGAAGGCGCCGTGAGTGGCCGTATGACTGTCGCCACAGACGATGGTTTTACCAGGCTGTGTTAAGCCCTGTTCCGGTCCAATGATATGCACGATGCCTTGGCGGATATCATCCATCGGGATGTATTCAACGCCAAAATCTTCACTGTTCGTCTTCAGAGTTTCGAGCTGCAGGCGGCTTTCAGGATCTTCGATCTTGACCAAACGATCCGGTGTGCTGGGCACGTTATGATCCGGCACGGCAATGGTTTTATCGGTACGGTGCAGCTTACGGTTCGCCAGCCGCAAGCCTTCATAAGCCTGTGGTGTCGTGACTTCATGAGTCAGGTGCAGGTCAATGTAAATGAGGGCCCCGCCGTCCGGGTCTTGGTGGACGACGTGGCTATCCCACAGCTTATCGTAAAGCGTTCTCGGCTGAGACATCACAAGGCACCCTCAAAATAACCAGCGTTCGCAAAGCAGTTTTGCTTAGTCTTTAGAAGCCTTAGCGGCTTTTGCGGCTTTGTTTGCTTCACGCTCTTTGAGGACGGCTGCCGTGTCTTCGGCGATACGGGCAGACTTACCGCGACGGCTGCGCAAGTAATACAGCTTGGCACGACGGACCCGGCCATGACGGACCAGCTCGATATGATCAATGATCGGTGCGTAGAGCGGAAACACACGTTCCACACCTTCGCCGAAAGAAATTTTACGGACGGTGAACGCCGAGTTAATGCCGGAGTTCTTGCGCGCAATACAAACGCCTTCATAAGCCTGGATGCGCTCACGTTGACCTTCCTTAACCTTCACGTGCACGCGGACGGTATCGCCCGGTGTGAAGTTGGGAATGTCTTTGCCTTCGGTTAACTGAGCAATTTGTTCTTGCTCTAATTGTTGGATCGTATTCATTGGTCTTAACCTTTCTTGTTCGTCCCTGCGGCGACGTACTGATCCCACAGATCAGGCCGTCGCGTGCGGGTTATGGTTTCTGCCTGGTCCCGCCGCCAGGTTTGAATATTTTTGTGGTGACCGGAGCGTAAAACCTCGGGCACCGTGCGACCGTTCCATTCTTCTGGCCGCGTATAATGGGGATACTCTAACAACCCCTGCTCAAAACTCTCTTCGTCCAGCGAGTCTGCGCTGCCCATCACACCTGGCAACAGGCGGACAACAGCGTCAAGAACCGTAATCGCCGCCGCTTCGCCGCCAGACAGGACGAAGTCGCCAACGCTGACCTCTTCCATGTCCCAGGCTTCCAACACACGTTGGTCAACGCCTTCATAGCGTCCACACAAGAACGTGACACCCTGTGCCGCAGCCAAAGTCCGCGCCATCGTCTGATCAAACAAACGCCCGCGCGGGGTAAAGTAAATCAATGGCTGACCATCGGTGTGAGCCTGGCGAAGCGCGGCATCAATTACATCTGGCCGCATCACCATGCCGGCGCCACCCCCAAACGGAGTGTCATCGACAGAGCGGTGTTTATCGCTCGCAAAGTCGCGAATGTCTACTGTTTCTAAGCTCCACAGGCCCTCAGATGCAGCCTTTCCAGCCAATGAAGCGCCCAATGGGCCGGGAAACATTTCAGGGAAAAGCGTCAAAACTGACGCCTGAAAGGGCTGCGGAGCCATCATGATGCGCCGTCCTGACCTGCAAGAGGCTCCTCTTGAGGCTCTTCTGGGGGCTCTGATGGCGGTGGCTCGCCCTCTGCTGCTGCCAGCGCGGACGCCAACACCACCAGCTTGCCGGCTGTCAGATCCACTGAGGGCACCGAGTCTGCGGTAAAGGGCACCATCAGGGTACGACTGTCCGGTAGGCGCACGTCGATGATGTCGCCCCCTCCGAAGTCGTATATGGCATTCACGGTTCCGCATGCTTTACCTGTCTCATCCATCACACTCAAACCCAGAAGATCGGCGTGATAAAACTCGTCTGTATCCTCAGTATCCGGCAGCGCGTTCCGCGCCACATATAGATTTTGCCCTTTAAGGGCATCGGCTTTGGTTCGATCATCGACACCGGCGACCCGGCCAATGACGACCCCTTTTGCCTCACCTGTGACCTTCAGCTTGAGTTCGGCCCCATCGTCCGTTGTGACAGGACCGTAAGCACAGATATCTGTCGCTGTGTCCGTGAAGCTTTTGATGCGTAAATCACCCTTAAGCCCACGCGCACCGACAATGACCCCCAAACAGAGCCGATTGTCGTTGCCAGACATCACTGATCACTCAGCCCTTATGCGTCAGCCTTTTCCTCTTCAGGTGCAGCTTCTTCCGCAGACGCTTCTACAGGTGCTGGAGCTTCTGCTTCAGCGGCAGCCGCTTCGGCGGCGGCTTTGGCGGCAGCTTCTGCTTCACGCAGGCGCTCCTGCGCTTTGGCGCGAGGTTTGTCTTTTTTGGTTTGCTCAGGAATGGCCGCCACTGCAAGAATACCCGCCTTGGCAAGAAAACGCTGCACACGGTCGCTTGGCAGAGCGCCATGGCTCAACCAATGACGGATGCGGTCTTCTTGAAGAATCACGCGGTCTTCGTGATCGCTTGGCAGAATGGGGTTATAGGCCCCAAGCTTTTCGATGAAACGGCCATCTCTTGGGGAGCGGCTGTCGGCAACAACGATACGATAGTAGGGGCGCTTTTTGGCACCACCCCGGGATAAACGAATACGAAGACTCATGCGTCTTGCTCCTTATAGTTTTGTCTGTGTTGAGTTGAGTATGTTGGCATAATTTCTAACGTCCCCGCAGCAGTCCTGGCGGCAAGCCGCCGGGAAGACCACCGGGTCCGGACCCGGGCAATCCTGCACCGGGCATACCACCCGACAACAGGCCGCCAAGGCCCTTCTTCTTAATCTGTTTCATGACCGTCGCCATTTGCTGATATTGCTTCAGCACACGGTTCACATCCGGCACATTGGTGCCTGACCCCATGGCGATTCGTTTCTTGCGTGACGCCTTTATCAGCGCAGGGGCTTGACGCTCCTTCGGGGTCATCGACAACAAAATGGCTTCCTGACGTTTGATCATTTTAGGATCAACATCGGCCTGCTTGAGCTGCTTGGCCATTTTACCAATCCCGGGGAGCATGCCGAGAATGCCCTTCATGTCGCCCATATTCTGGATTTGGCGCAGCTGCGCCAGCATATCGTTGAGGTCGAACTTACCCTGCATCATGCGCTTGGCCAGGCGTTCGGCTTCGTCCTGATCAACCGACTCCGCCGCCTTCTCGACCAGACTGACGACATCGCCCATCCCCAGAATACGGCCCGCAATGCGCTCGGCATGGAAAGCTTCCATGGCATCGGTTTTTTCACCGACGCCCATAACTTTGATTGGCACACCGGTGACAGCGCGCATGGACAGGGCCGCACCACCGCGGGAATCGCCATCAACACGGGTCAGCGCAATACCGGTAATGCCAACCTTCTCTTGGAAAGCCTTCGCCGTGGCAACCGCATCCTGACCGGTCATGGCATCGGCAACGAGCAAGGTCTCAACAGGTGAGACCGCGTCACGCACCTGGGAGACTTCATCCATCAACACCTGGTCAATGGTTGTGCGGCCTGCGGTATCCAAAATAACGACGTCAAAGCCACCCTTACGGCCTTCATCCATGGCCCGTTTGGCAATATCAACTGGCTTCTGACCGGCAACGATGGGCAGGGTAATGACGTTGGCTTGCTGGCCTAAAGCCGCCAATTGCTCCATGGCAGCGGGACGATAGACGTCCAACGAGGCCATCAGGACGCGCTTCTTTTCTTTGTTTTGCAGGTGGCGCGCGACTTTAGCGGTTGTTGTTGTTTTACCTGAGCCCTGCAATCCCACCATCAGGAAGGGCACCGGCGGCGCAGCACGGAGGTTCAACTGAGAGGCAGCTTCATCTTCACCGCCCAGCATTTCGACCATGCAGTCATGGACGATCTTAATGACCATCTGACCGGGCGTGACCGAGCGGATCACCTGCTCACCAACGGCCTTTTCAGTGGCTTTCTCGATGAAATCTTTAACAACTGGGAGGGCGACGTCAGCCTCAAGCAAGGCGACCCGGACTTCGCGCATGGCCGCGCGGACATCATCTTCCTTAAGCGCACCGCGTCTGGTGAGCGCATCGAAGACCGAGCCTAGGCGTTGTGACAAACCGTCAAACATGCCGCGCGTTTCGTCCCTTTTTAGGGATCCTTTTGGCCCAACGAGAAACGCGCCAGTGCGCGAACCCTCGCGGACTGGCGGACCCCCTCGAGAGCAGGATGCCCGAAGCTAAGTGAATCCTGTGACTGATCTTTTATGACCAGACGGGGCCGATTTACGAGCAAATCGGCCAAGAGTCAAGGAAACGAGCGATAGTCCTAAAATCAGATGGTGGGAGCGCGTGCTGGCTGGTGCCTGGACTTTTCCCCCATACGGCCCATATAACCCGCCCATGACAGATGATTCGGACATTGAAGGCTTGCCCTCTAGCAACACGGGCTTGCCCGCTGGCAACGAAGGCTTAGCCTTCCGCAAGATGCACGGGCTCGGCAATGACTTTGTCGTGCTGGATGCACGCGCGCGTCCGCTGGAACTGAGTCAAGCTCAGGTGCGGGCGATGGCCAACCGACGCACGGGCATCGGCTTTGACCAATTATTGATTATTGAGCCCGCCCAGGCCAAGGGCGATGTGTTTATGACGGTGCGCAACGCCGATGGCGGTATCGTACCTTCTTGCGGTAACGGCGCGCGCTGTGTTGCCGCGGTCGTGATGGCAGACCTGGTTAAAGACGAAATTGTTATTGAGACATTGGCTGGGCCGATTTCAGCCACACGTAAAAGCGATGACGTGGTGGCGGTTGATATGGGGCCTGCAAAATTAGACTGGCAGGACATTCCCCTGGCCATGGCAGAAAACACCGAACACCTTGATCTGGTGATTGGCCCTTTATCGAACCCAGTGGCTGTTAGCATGGGAAACCCCCATGCGGTGTTTTTCGTGAAAGACGTGAACGCTGTCGACCTGGGACAATTTGGACCAATCATTGAAAAGCATGTTTTGTTTCCAGAACACACGAATGTCGAAGTGGTAGAAGTTATAAGCCGTTCACACGTGCGGATGCGGGTTTGGGAGCGTGGCGTTGGCATCACGCAAGCCTGCGGCACAGGGGCCTGTGCCGTCGGCGTGGCCGCCGCGCGCCGCAACCTGACTGACCGGGCCGTAACCGTCACCCTGGATGGCGGTGACCTGGAGATTCTTTGGCAGGACAACGGACATGTCATCATGACAGGTCCAACCGCCGAGATCTTCAGGGGTGTTTTAGACCGGGCGATTTTATCGTGACGGGATCTCAACAGGAACCACATCAAACGCAAAACAATACACCGCGCGTTTTCAGCTTTGGCTGCCGCCTGAACACCTACGAATCTGAAGTGATGCGCCAGCATGCAGTTAAGCAGGGCCTCACGAATACGATCATCGTCAACACCTGCGCCGTGACCAAAGAAGCAGAACGGCAGGGCAAGCAATCTTTACGGCGATTGCGTCGTGAAAACCCAGACTCTGAAATTATCGCAACGGGGTGCGCAGTGCAGTTGAACCCCCAAGGCTACGCCGCCATGCCAGAGGTCAGCCGCGTGATCGGTAATGAACACAAGCTAATAGCGTCGAGCTTCGCCCCAGGTGTCAACGATCCAATATTGGTCAGCGACATCATGGAAGTGCGGGAAACGGCTTCTCATCTTGTGGAAGCCTTTGAGGGACGAACGCGCGCCTTCGTTCAAATTCAACAGGGCTGTGATCACCGCTGCACGTTTTGCATTATTCCCTTTGCCCGCGGCAACAATCGCAGCGTACCGATGGGTCGCTTGGTGAGTGAGGTGCGTGACCTGATTGCCAATGGCCACAAAGAGATCGTTCTGACCGGTGTGGACATCACAGGATACGGCAGCGACCTGCCCGGCAGCCCGACGCTGGGACAAATGATCAAACGCCTGCTGATGGCGATCCCCAAGTTACCACGACTACGCTTATCGTCCCTCGATCCAGCGGAAGCCGACGAAGACCTATTTGCGGTGATCGCCAATGAACCCCGATTGCTGCCGCATTTTCACATTTCGGCCCAGGCGGGTGATGATTTGATTCTCAAGCGCATGAAGCGTCGGCATCTCCGCGCCGATATTGTGGCGTTCTGTGATCGTATTCGCCAGATCCGCCCAGACGCCGTGTTTGGCGCTGACTTCATTACCGGGTTTCCGACAGAAACAGATGCGCAATTCGAAAACACATTGCAGTTGGTCGAAGACGCAGGATTTACGCATCTGCATGTGTTTCCCTATTCCATCCGCCAGGGCACACCTGCTGCCCGGATGCCGCAAGTTTCCCAATCCGTAGCCAAAAGTCGCGCCGCGACATTACGGGCTGCTGGAATAGCGGCGATGGATAAGTTTCTAGACAGCCGGATCGGCCACCAAGCCTCCGTGTTGATGGAAGACAACGGCATCGGCAACAGCGAGCATTTTGTGCCGGTCAAAGTTTCCCCTGACATCGCACCTGGCACGCTGCTGAACGTGACCATTTCTGCTGTGAATAACGGCCAACTGATTGCCGCCTGACCATGAGCACAAACTCAGATTCAGAGACCACCCCGCAAGGGGGATGGTTTAGCCGACTAACATCAGGTCTAAAAAAATCATCGACCAAACTCGCGGGCGGAATTGGAGATCTCTTTACCAAGCGCAAACTCGATGATTCCGCATTGGAAGAGTTGGAAGATTTGCTGATCACAGCCGACCTGGGTGCAACGACAGCTGCAAAGCTGACGGCCAATCTCGCCAAAACGCGGTTTGGCAAAGACATTAGCAGCGAGGAGATCCGCGCGGCCTTTGCCGCAGATATTGCCGCAACCTTAGCGCCCATCGCACAACCGCTGGCTATCGACCCTAAAAAGAAACCTTTCGTAATTCTGGTCGTGGGCGTGAATGGGGCAGGCAAGACGACAACCATCGGAAAATTGACCAAACAATTCCGCGGTGAGGGCAAGACCGTCACCCTGGCGGCGGGAGACACTTTCCGCGCGGCGGCCGTTGAGCAGCTTCAAGTCTGGGGGCAGCGCACCAATACGCCTGTCGTCACACGCCCAGCCGGATCTGACGCCGCTGGCTTAGCGTTTGATGCCTTAACAGAATCGACGGCGCGCAAAGATGATGTGCTGTTGATTGATACGGCGGGACGCCTACAGAATAAAGACGCGCTGATGGACGAACTGGCCAAAGTAGTGCGGGTCATCAAGAAGCAAGACAATAGCGCCCCGCACGCCACACTGTTGGTGTTAGATGCAACGGTTGGGCAGAACGCTCATTCGCAAGTTGAAGCCTTTAGAGATGTGGCCGGTGTGACAGGGCTGGTGATGACCAAGCTTGACGGCACGGCCAAAGGCGGTGTTGTTGTCGCCCTGGCTGAACGCTTCCAAATCCCTGTGCATTATCTGGGTGTTGGCGAAGGTGTGGATGACCTCAAACCCTTTACGGCGGAGGACTTTGCCAAGGGCCTGCTGGGGTTCTCGTAAGGTAAGGTCGCGTTTCACCCTGCGGCGTGATGTAGCAGGAGGCCAGCAACCACTGGAGATTCAGACCGACGCTGGTTTCTTCCGGCGCGCCCCAGGTGTAAGTGACGTTGTAGTCGTCTTGCCCGCTGGCCCGTTCAACAATGTACATGACAAACACATCATTGGTGAAGCCGTTGGCTGTGTTGTTCATGGCCCAATCCACATTGCGCAACCGAATCCCAATTTGCCGGTCGGGTTTTTCGGCTGTGGGGCGTGGAACAAAGTACGTGCCGCCTTGATCATTGATGGGCAGGGGAAAGAAGCTTTCTTTCTTGCCGCGTTCCCCACTGAAGGACATAGAACAAGTGAAATGCCGGGCCTTTAATTGTTTGTGCAGCACTTCAGGTTCCGCATTGACCTGCACATCATCGGACAGACGACGAATGACATCGCCTTTCCAAAACGCGCGGTCACTGAGCATCAGCTGAAAATCTCCATAGATTTGCTCGCCACCCTCCTCATACGCGCAGGCTTTATCCTTGACGCGGCCATGGTACCCACCAACAGCAGCCCGCCAAAAAACATCGCACCCTGGCAAGCGCGTCAAATCAGACAAAGAGAGCGCGTTCAGGCCTTCAATATTCTCATGCCCTTTTAAATAAGGGGTCCGGTCGAACCCGACAAAGAAATGCATTTTCATGCGAATGGCTTGTTCAGTGTCGTCAACCTCAAACGCATAGATGCGTGGATGCCAGCGATCCTGCTGATACCAATAGTCGAGGACAAAGAAAGCGTTTTCGCCAAAGCGATTGTTTGGAATACGCCGGACTTCTGTCAAAACCCGCTCATGGCGCTGATCTTCTGGAAGATTGAGGCGATTATCAAAATAGAACTGCTCCATGTTGTCGTAAGTGCCTGGAAACAGTTCGCTGATGATCATCAGGTCACGCTGGAGAGGGGGCTGGTCTTGGGCCTGCGCCGCCAGGGCTAAACCTGAAAGAGCGAATACTGCGATACAGAGATAACGCATGGCTTTCCCCCGATTTATTTCCGAGGGCTCAGCCTATAGGACAAAATCAGAGGGCGTAAAGGTATAGACTTTAGTGATCAGCCCGACACCAGAGACGATCACGCCCAAGACTCCAAAGATCAGATGGAAATATCAAGCTTGCTGCCGCGGCCAGCAGGCGGTGGTGCCAGTCCAAAGTTGGGATCGTCATTGATAGGCTTCTTCTGCACTTGCTCAGTCACACTGGCAACAGTAGCCCTGGTGTTAGCTGCCTGACTACCTTGAGCCGCATTGCCGATCTGGTTGAGAAGATTCGACCGTTGCGATGTCACAACCGATTGAAGTGTTGGCTCTATGGTCATTTGTTCTCTCTTTGCGGCGGCAGGTGCAGCCCTAAAGCATCAGAAACTGGTTAACGAAGCATAACGATTGTGCGCTGTTTCGTCAAAAACGCACCCAGACCTCAAAAGGTTTCAGGCTTTTTCAGTTTCAGCGCGAGACCCCACAACCCCATGACAATGCTTGTATTTTTTGCCTGAACCACAGGGGCAAACCTCATTGCGGGACACCTTACCCCAGGTCGCCGGGTCATTGGGGTCGCGGTCATCGGGCTTGATTCGCGGCATGGCGCGCTGCTGCCCAATTTCATCAACGCGTTTGCGACGCGCAGCAACTTCTTCAGGACTGAATCCCTTTGGAATCCCCGGACCGACCGGCTTCAACTGGTCTTCTGTCGGGTCAACCTTAATTTCCACACGCGATAGAATTTCTGTGACCCGCTCACGCAGCCCTTCCAGCATTTCCTGGAACATTGTGAAGGATTCTTTTTGGTACTCGAGCAGCGGTTGCTTCTGCGCATAGGATCTGAGGCCAACTGAGCTGCGCAAATAATCCAACTGCTGCAAGTGATCGCGCCAGCCTGCGTCGATCATTTGCAAGACCAAGCTTTTTTCAACCCGACGCATGACGTCTGGTCCGACATTAACACTTTTCTGGGCCATTTTACTGTCGGACTGTGCAATCATACGGTCGCGAATTTCTTCGTCGGCGATGCCCTCTTCTGCCGCCCATTCGGCAAACGGCAAATCCAGGCTCAACAGGCGAATGCTCTCTTCATGCAGAAGATCGATATCCCATTGCTCCGCCATCGCGCGCTCGGGCATGGTACGGGCAACAAGGTCCTCAATGACTTCGTGACGCATATCCGTGACGAATTCAGACACGTCATCAGCAGACATAACTTCTTTACGTTGATCAAAAATCGCCTTGCGCTGGTCATTCATGACGTCGTCATACTGCAGAAGATTTTTCCGGATATCGAAGTTACGGGCCTCAACTTTAGACTGCGCTTTTTCAATAGCCTTATTGATCCACGGATGAATAATCGCTTCCCCGCGCTCTAACCCTAAGCGCTGGAGCATACTGTCCATACGCTCGGAACCAAAAATGCGCATCAGATCGTCTTGGAGAGACAAGAAGAACCTTGACGAACCTGGGTCACCCTGGCGCCCTGAGCGGCCACGCAACTGGTTGTCGATGCGACGACTCTCATGACGCTCTGTGCCCAGAACGAAAAGGCCGCCGGCCTCAAGTGCAATCTTCTTTTGCACGTTTATGTCATCGCGGATTTTTTGCTTTTCAGCGTCCGTCAGAGGCTTGCCGGTTGATTGCTCTTTGGCTTCAATTTGGAAATCTGGATTGCCGCCGAGTTGAATATCTGTGCCGCGGCCCGCCATGTTGGTCGCGATGGTCACCGCACCCGGAATACCGGCCTGAGAGATAATGTGGGCTTCACGTTCATGCTGCTTGGCGTTGAGAACTTCCGCCGTGATTTTGTGGGTTTTTTTAAGAAGCGCCGCAAGTTTTTCTGATTTATCGATGGAAACCGTGCCAACCAAAACCGGTTGCTTGCGCTCTGCACAGTCTTTGATCAACTCGATGATGGCTTCGTTCTTTTCTTCTTCCGTCCGATACACTTCATCATCAGCATCGATGCGTGCTTGCGGCACATTGGGCGGAACCTGAACAACATCTAGACCATAAATCTCACCAAATTCTTCAGCTTCTGTCATGGCCGTGCCCGTCATGCCGGCCAGTTTCGGATACATTCTGAAATAGTTTTGGTAGGTAATAGATGCGAGAGTCTGGTTCTCATTCTGGACGGCAACATTCTCGCGCGCTTCAATGGCTTGATGCAGGCCATCTGATAGCCGACGGCCTTCCATCACACGGCCGGTAAACTCATCAATCAAATGAACGCGGTTGTCCCGCACAAGATAGTGCACGTCTTTCTGGAACAAGTGGTGGGCTCGGAGTCCTTGGTTAACGTGATGAATGAGCGCTATGTTTTGCAGGTCATACATATTGCCTTCCGTGAGAATACCCTTCTCACGCAGCAACTCTTCGGCATGTTCCGCACCGTCATCAGTGAGCGCTATGGAGCGTTGCTTTTCATCTTTTTCGTAATCGTCTTCGGTCAACAACGGAATAATCGTATCGACTTTTCCATAGAGATCCGTTTTGTCTTCGGATGGCCCGGAGATGACCAACGGTGTGCGGGCTTCGTCGATTAAAATGGAGTCAACCTCGTCAACGATGGCGAAAGAGAAGTCCCGCAAGACCATATCGGCAATGGCAAACTTCATATTATCGCGCAGGTAATCGAAGCCGTATTCGTTGTTGGTGCCGTAGGTTACATCGCAGGCATACGCTGAGCGGCGCGCATGATCATCCATCCCGCCTTGGATAACCCCAACTGTCAGACCCAGAAAACGATAAACTTGGCCCATCCACTCTGCGTCGCGTCCGGCGAGGTAATCATTGACGGTAACAACATGAACGCCTTTTTCTTCAAGGGCGTTAAGATAAACAGGCAAGGTGGCTACCAGAGTCTTGCCTTCGCCTGTTCCCATTTCAGCAATTTGACCGCTGTGAAGAATGATGCCGCCCATGATCTGAACATCAAAGTGGCGCTGTCCGAGGGTTCGCTTTGCCGCTTCCCGCACCGTGGCGAAAGCATCAGGCAAAATATCATCCAGAGATTCGCCAGCAGCCAGACGGGATTTAAGCCAGGCTGTGCGCGCCCGCAAAGCTTCATCATCAAGTTTCTCGAGTTCAGGCTCGAGCGCGTTTACGGCATCAACAGTTGGCTGTAATTGCTTGATGATACGATCATTAGAAGTTCCAAACAGTCGTTTGGCTAGAGCGCCGAGCATGGGCACCTCGATCAGAGGTTAAAATAAGGCGTATCGGGCCCGATACGACGCCGAAGACATAAGAACATGCCCGCCAACTGTCAACGACAGGGAGGCATAAATCGACCATTTTCAGTGCTTTAGCGGTTTTGCAGGACATAAGGCAGTGCTAGACGGGAGATCAACCGTATGCGAATAACCGCGTATAACTAGGATATATTGCTATGGCTGACCCTAAATCCCCTTTCGCACCAGACCACTTTCCTCATCTTCCGCCGGTAAAAGGGGTGCGCCTGGCCGCTTGCGCAGCTGGCATAAGATATAAAGGGCGGCTTGACCTGATGCTGGCGGAGTTTGCCCCTGGCACAGTGGTGGGCGGCGTGATGACCAAATCCGTTACCGCTGGCGCGCCCGTTGAGTGGAACCGTGTGGCTATAAAAAACGGTCAGGCCCGCGCTCTCGTCGTAAACGCTGGCAATTCTAATGTCTTTACCGGGCAACGTGGGCGGCAAGCCGTGGAAAAAACTGTTGTCGCCGTGGCCAACGCCCTCTCCTGCGAAAATGAAGATGTGTTTGTGTGTTCCACCGGTACAATAGGGCAATACCTTCTTGAGGATCGGATCACTGTAAAAATTGACGATCTCAAGACCAATTTGTCAGGCAGCAAGTGGGAAGATGCAGCCCACGCCATCATGACAACAGACACCTATCCCAAAGGAGCCGTGCGGACGGCAACAATTGATGGCGAAACTGTAACCCTGGTGGGAATCGCCAAAGGGTCCGGCATGATTGCGCCAGACATGGCGACGATGCTCGCCTATGTGATGACAGACGCCGCTCTCTCTCCGGAGGTGGCTCAGCGGTTTATCGCCGATGGAGCCAACAAAAGCTTTAACGCCATTACCGTCGATAGCGACACATCGACATCTGATACTCTTTTGTTGTTTGCAACGGGCCAGGCCCAGCATCAGACCGTCACTAAGATTGGTGAAGCGCGTACGAGAGACTTTGAGCAGGCTCTCAATGACCTGCTGCTTGATCTGGCACATCAGGTTGTAAAAGACGGGGAAGGGGCGCAGAAGTTTATTGAGATTCGCGTCACGGGTGCCGAGAGCGATGAAGCAGCGCGAAAAATAGGGCTCGCGATTGGCAATTCCCCCTTGGTCAAAACAGCAATTGCGGGTGAAGATGCAAACTGGGGCCGCATCGTCATGGCCGTGGGGAAAGCCGGTGAACGCGCCGACCGTGACAAATTAGACATTACCATCGGCGGCATCCAGATCACCAAAAACGGTGAACCAATAGAAGACTATGACGAAACGCCTGTCACGGCGCATATGACCGGGCGTCATATTGAGATTCAGGTTGATGTAGGAATTGCCAGTGGCAAAGCGACAGTATGGACCTGTGATCTGACCCACGGATACATTGATATCAATGCAGACTATCGGACATAAAGGCGCGAACATGAAGGCGCGAACATGAAGATAGTCACCGTTGTCGCCGCAGCCCTGATGAATGACCGTGACGAAATTCTGATCACCCAGCGCCCACCGGGCAAAGCCATGGCTGGGCTTTGGGAGTTTCCAGGAGGAAAGCTTGAAGACGGTGAAACACCCGAACAAGCGTTGAGCCGTGAACTCAAAGAAGAATTGGGCCTCATCATCGCGCCCGAAACCTGCAGGCCCTACACCTTTATATCTCACGGTTATGAATCTTTTCACCTTCTGATGCCGCTTTATATCTGCCGCACATGGACGGGTGATATTGAACCGCAGGAACGACAAGCCTTCGCATGGGTAAAAGCCAGTGATCTCAAAAACTATCCGATGCCCCCAGCGGACTTACCCCTCGTTCCCATGTTCGAGCGTGATTATTAACAAAGTTGCACCGCGTCAGACTGAACCCTAGAGTGCGAGACATGAGTGAAAACCCTACAGCAGCCCTGATTGTTATCGGCAACGAAATTTTGTCTGGCCGCACCCGTGATGCCAACATTCAGTTTCTGGCGACAGCACTGGGACGCATCGGAATTCCTTTGCGTGCCGTTCGTGTTATTCCGGATATTGAAGATGAAATTGTTACAGCTGTGAATACACTGCGCACGACGTACACGTATGTGTTTACCACAGGTGGCATTGGCCCAACCCATGATGACATCACCGCAGCAGCGGTCGCTAAAGCCTTTGGTGTGAGATTAAAGCGGCATCAAGCATCTGTTGATAAGATGTCTCAGTACTACGGTGCAAAACTCAATGAAGCACGCCTCAAGATGGCTGACTTGCCCGAAGGCGCTTTGCCAATTGAATCGAAGGCGACAGCAGCACCAGGCATTCAAATGGAAAACGTGTATGTGTTGGCTGGCGTTCCCAGTATTGCAAAAGCCATGTTTGATTCCCTCGCCCCGACCTTGGCTCAAGGTGATCCGGTTCTATCGAGATTTGTTGAGGTCCACCTCGGCGAAGGCGATTTGGCTGACCAACTCACCCATATTCAGAACCAGCATATGGACGTGGATCTTGGCAGCTACCCCTTTTTCAGAGGAAAACGCATTGGTCTTAGTGTTGTCGCTAAAGGCACTGTGCAAGAGAGCATTGATCTGGCCATAGAAAAGGTCATCGCGGCCATCAAAGCCCTGGGGCACACACCGAGCATTGATATAGAAATTCAAGACTAGAGCCTAATCGCGGATGTTCCTTTACGCCTAGTGAACAGAAAGATTTACAAGGCCGGCCAAGTTGCAGAATTGACCCTCGCCTTTTTAAACCACAATAATTTGAGAATTGAAGTTGCGGTTCTCGCGCGCAGCCGCTACCTAAGACCTACGCGATGCCCTCCTGGCGGAATTGGTAGACGCAACGGACTTAAAATCCGTTGTCCGTAAGGGCGTGCCGGTTCGAGTCCGGCGGAGGGCACCACAGCTTTAATTTTATCCCTTAGGTTTGATGCCTCCTCACTCCCCCATCCCGACTGTGGATTTGAGAAACTTCACCGATAACCCCGCGCAGTTCGGCAAAGAGCTAGGACAGGCTTGGACAGAAACCGGTTTCGTGGCTATTACCAATCACGGCATATCTGATGAGACGATGGAAAAATGCCTGTTGGCGGCACGGACGTTTTTTGCTCTGCCCGCAGCAGTCAAGCAGCGCTACCACATTGCAGGTGGTGGCGGCCAACGCGGGTATACCCCTTTCGGCATTGAAACCGCAAAAGACGCCGCTACGCCGGACTTGAAAGAGTTCTGGCATGTGGGACGAGACATCAGCGGCACCCAAACACTAGATCACAGCGCGCTTGTGAATATTTGGCCAGCCGACAACACAAGCTTTAAGACGGACTGTCTGCGTTTTTTTGAGTCCATGGATCTGCTTGGACGACGGCTTCTTAGAGCGGTTGCAATTTACCTGGGGCAATCTCCGGATTTCTTTGAACCCCGTGTGGCAAACGGCAACAGTATATTACGGCTTTTGCATTACCCCCCTGCGCCACGGCTGGCGCTGGGACACGTGCCGCCGCACACGAAGATATAAATGTAATTACTTTATTGGCTGGGGCCGATCGGGCCGGCCTGGAAATTTTAAAACGGGATGGCACTTGGGTTCCTGTGCAAACAGACTCCAAAGCGATTGTCTGTAATGTGGGGGATATGTTGCAACGCCTGACCAATAACGTTCTGTCCAGCACCACACATCGGGTTTCAAGGCCGATTGGAGAAGCTGCTAATATTTCGCGCTATTCCATGCCTTACTTCTTGCATTTCGCACCTGAAGTGGTGATTGAAACCCTTCCGGAATGCATCACATCTGACAATCCCAACCGCTATAACTCTCCCATCACCGCGCAAGCTTTCTTAGAGCAGCGCCTCGCAGAAATTGGATTGACTTAGCTCTTCCTCAACTCAGACTCAATTTTGATATTGGTCATCGCTTCCAGCTTAGCCTCGGCACCACAGCGCTGGTAATAGGGCGCATCAACAGACTTACGCGGTGGCAACTTACCGTCTCTGGGTCGAATTGCACCCTCGCGCTCATTGCCACGCCCTTCAACCAAATCAATGATTTCTGTGGCAATTTCGCGCGGGACAACGACAACGCCATCTTCATCTCCAAGAATCAAATCTCCTGGATTGACGATGACCCCACCACACACGACTGGGGTGTTGATCCACCCTGGATGCTCCATACCCCGCGATACGGAAACCGTACCGCGACAGAAAACAGGCACACCCTCTCTTTTACGCATGACCTCAGCTGTTAGGACATAACCGTCTGCAACAACACCTGTCGCGCCCATTTCCTTAAAGCCGTTGACCATGCTCGCTCCCAGACAGGCCGAATGAGATTGCCCACCCGCATCAATCACAACAACATCCCCCGGCTTGACGTATTTGCCCGCCAATTGCGCCATTAAAACATCATCTGTGTGCTCTGGCTTTACGGTGACCGCTGTGCCGCATATGCGCCAATCACGCTCTAAAGCTTTAATGCCTGCATCCATGACGTAGCGGGGCCCCACACGCCCGCCGACGATACAATAATAAAGCCCCATGGCGCGCTCGACCACATCAGGGTCCACGCGGGCAAAGTCAGTGATAATGCGATAATGAGACATATCCAAACACCCAACTAATCAAGCACAGCTGTTGCATGTGTTTCTAACATAGCGCCAGGAAGATACAGACTTGAAACGCCTACACCGGTCGCCGCGGGCATAGCCGCGCCGGCATCTTTGTATATTTTTTCGCGGACCCAGGAGGCGCGACTGAGGGCGGGAGAATTGGTTGTGAAGTTAATTTCACTGACGACATGCCTTAAATCTGCATCGCATTTTGCTAGGACGAATTGTAGTCGGTCGTATATGCACCGGATTTGCGTTTCCATGTCGTTCTCGCCAACAAGGTTAAAATTATCATCCGCTGCCAATAAACCAGACAAATAGATCGTTTTGCCCGCTCTCACCGCATAACTAAGGCCAAACCGCTCTTCCAAATCTGGAAACACCGGTATTACATTTTCTAAGCGCGCCATGACTTTCCTACTTCAGAAATATTTTGATCCCCCCAGACTAACAGGTCTGTCTTCTGTTGTTCAGGCAAAGAGTCCAACACACAATAAATTTCGAACGGCACAAAAAAAGCCCCCCGCAGGGTATGCGAGGGGCAAGTAGATATCTGGACAACTCCTCTTGGGGAGGGGAATTAAGAGGAGATGGTTTCTTTATTTAGGCGGCTTCTTGGGTTACCGAACTTTCGATAACCTTGGGCCGCGTTGCTGCAGCAATTTCTATGCGCTTTGGTTTCAAGGCTTCTGGTACCACGCGCTTAAGATCAATGTGCAACAGACCTTTTTCCATGGTGGCACTTGTCACCTGAATATGGTCTGCCAGTTGGAAACGTCGCTGAAACGAACGACCGGCAATGCCGCGATGAAGGTAAGACACGTCTTCGTCTTCATCGTGCTCGGATTTCCCGGTCACGGTGAGAGAGTTATTCTCGATCATCACGTCAATGTCGTCTTCTCCAAAGCCAGCAACAGCAAAAGTGATACGATAATCATCGTCTGAGGCTTTGGCGATGTTGTAAGGGGGGTATGAGGCTTGAGCATTGTCATGTCGTGCCGATGCCTCAAGGACGCGGGTGAGATTGTCGAATCCCACAGAGGCACGAAACAGGGGGGCAAGATCTAAAGTACGCATAAGATATCCTCCATAAGCGATATCAAAAAGCGCGCTACTGCGACGCCAATACGTGCCGCAGTGGCCACGCTTGGTTAAGGTAAATGACAGACCCAAAAGCGGCATCTGTCCCCACTCATTTAGTGTGCGGAATGATCTGCGCAAGACCCAAAAGGATATTTTTTCGTCCCTCATTGAGGTTAATTCTGTGAAAATATTGGTGATCTCAGAATTGGGACAAAACCATCTCAACGGGTAAATTTTAGATCGAGGAGCATAGCGAATACAGGCCTCACCGCTTATATATGACTGAAGGTGCCTCAGCCTTTATCCCGTGCGCGGGTAATTTGGAGAGCTGGATTTATGAGTAAACCTGAAGACCTTTATACCACGCTTGGCGTTGCAAAAACGGCCGGACAAAATGAAATACGGGCCGCCTATCGCCGCCTCGCAAAACAGTATCACCCCGACCTGCATCCAGGTGATTCATCAGCCGAGGAGAAATTCAAGGCTATTTCGGCTGCGCACTCCATATTGGGCGACGAGGATAAACGTAAGCGCTATGACCGAGGCGAGATTGATGCGTCTGGGGCTGAAACACCTCAGGCTGGAGCTTACCGGCAGCATGCAGAAGGGCCTGGGCCTCATCAGTACTATACGTCGTCAAACTTTGGCGACGCCGCTGATATCAACGAGATATTCTCTGATCTATTCGGTCGTCAAAGTCAGGCGGGCCAGGGGCGGCAGAGTTCTAGCTTTTCAAGGCGTGGCAGTGATCTTCAATTCACGTTGGGTGTTGAATTCTTAGAGGCTGCGCGGGGCTGCACAAAACGCCTCACCTTACCGGACGGACAAAGTCTTGATGTTAATATCCCAAAAGGTTTAACGGACGGACAAACATTACGGTTAAAAGGCAAGGGACAGCCCGGCTTCGGTAAAGGTGGGCCAGGTGATGCACTTATTGCCGTTGCGGTCAAACCGCACACGAAGTTCACACGGCAGGGAAACGATATACAGATTGAGCTGCCTATTACGCTACCAGAAGCCATTCTTGGAGGCCGCGTCGAGGTGCCAACGATAAACGGTAGCGTGACGATGGCCATACCCAAGGGATCAACCAGTGGCACCACACTTCGACTGAAAGGAAAGGGTATTGAAACAAAATCTGCCAGGGGAGACCAGCTTGTCAGACTGAGTATTGCGTTGCCAGACTCTATCGATGCTGAGTTAACAGAATTTATGACTGATTGGGCTGAGTCTCATTCCTACAACCCACGCGCCAAGATAAAGGAGTCCGTCTAATGTACCGTGAAGCTGACATCATCAGGCTCTGTGCAAACTTGACAGACAGCCGACTGGATCGCTGGGTTCAGGAAGGGTGGATCACGCCAAAACCTGAGAAAACGCAAGCCGTATATAATGACCTGGATGTGGGACGCGCAGATCTGATTTGCTATCTGCTGGATGAGTTGGATATTCAAGAGGAAGCAATTCCCGTCATCCTGTCACTTCTAGATCAGGTTTATAGTTTACGTGGTGAATTAAAAAGTGTTGGGCTCGCGATTCGAGATCAACCGAAAGAAATTCGTTCGCAAATTTCTGTCACCATACAGAACTATAAAAACAAGACTTCTTAGTCTTAGCGTCCGGCTGACTCCCTCGCCAGCATAGCCCAGCGACGAGACGCACCCCAGCGATACCGCTTAAATAAACCTGTCGCCCTCAAAACACGATGGCACGGTACAACATAGCCAATGTGATTGGCCGCAACGGCTGTGCCAACAGCGCGAGACGCTTTTCTGGTACAGACGTGTTCTGCGATTTGCCCGTAACTCGTAATCGCGCCAGGCGGCACACGCAAAAGGGCCGACCAAACTTGCAGTTGCCAAGGCGTCCCTTTCATAAGGATCGGAATAGACTGGCCACCTGAAAAAATGCGCGAAGCCACTTCCTTGGCAAGGCCCTGGTCTTCTTCAAAATGACTCAGAGGCCATCTCTGTTTTGCAGACTCGAGCAAAACCGCAACGTTATCCGTGACAAACTCAAGCCCGCAAAGACCGCGATCAGACACCAACAACAGAGCCGCTCCATAGGGTGTAGATGCGAGGCCATACCTGATAGTGATATCTGACCCTTGCGTTTTATATTCTCCAGGGGTCATCGCCTCGACCGACACCATCAGGTCGTACAAACGGGACGGACCAGACAGCCCCGCATCCAACGCCGCATCAAACACGCTGGCAGACTCTTCCAGTTTTTGCTTGGCGTGTTCGATCGTCAGATATGACAAAAACCGTTTAGGGCTGACACCAGCCCAACGCGAAAACAGTCGTTGAGCATGAAAAGGACTGAGGCCCATGCTTGCGGCTACGATATCTAATTCCGGCTGCGATGAGCGGTTTTCAATAATGTAAGCAATAGCCAATTCGACACGTTGGTAATCACGGAGGTCATCGTTGAAATTGGTGTTTGATGAGATACGGTTCATCCCTCACAGTACCGTTTAGATGCAGAAAAGGGCGACCCGATTCTTGCGGTCGCCCTTTTCAAATAACGGTCTTTATTCAGCGTTGAAGCTAGACGCCATCTTTGAAGGGTTGCGGATCCATTTCACGCTCGTAAACTTCATAACTGGATACATTTGGCTCCTGCCATTCCGTCGGGGCAGTGAAGTAATCGGGGTAGTTGGCTTCCGTGTACTCGCGAATGTGCCGTGGCAAGCCTTCCACGCCTTCTGCCATACGGCGCGTTACCGTCTTATAGAACAGGTGACCAGACTGACGTCCCATCAGCATCCATGGCAACCACGGCGAAATACGTTGCCAAGAACCTGAGGCTTGCACACGGGTTTGTTTAGGATCCATGAGATCAGATAGACGTGCATGGACCTGGATGGCTTCAAGAACCTGAGTGATTTCACCATGAGATTCGCGCGGCCATTCTTCCGGTTGAAGCACGGCACGGTGGGTGGTGTTTACACCGAAGTCTACCACCGCATTATCTCCCATCACCAACCACGGAAAGACAAACGGATAGGTAACTTTGGTTGGGCCAACACCGAAAGAATAGGTTGGCGCCCATGTCGAGTTCACCACATCATTATGGACCTGAACCACCTTGACCGTTTCGTCGAGGAAAGGGTTGCGCCACTCATCCATGATTTCGCCGGTTTTTAAATCAGTGTAATAGGCAACCTCTTTATGAAGCTTGCGCCACGCATAGTCACCGGTTTGGAAAGTCCGAGTCATCCCGAAACCTTCATAGCCAAACAAAGGCTCTAAACGCTTGTCTGGACCAACGTACGCAAGAACATCCCCTTTGAAATAGCCGCAGGTTTCAACACCATCACGCGTATCGGACATGAGTTTGCAAAAGGCGAGCGTGTTGTGCTCCGGCTTTTTTGGGTCAAAGGCACCATCAAAGTCGAGCGCCGTGTCAAAGCCATTGGATTTTGCGAGGGCGGGAGATGCGGACAATCCCGCAGCGGCAGCGGCAAGCCCTAACCCCGCACCAAGTGCGCGGCGCCGGTCCATCAGAAACCGGTCAACGGATGATACAATCATGAATGTGATCCTTTGTTTATGTAATGCGTCACAGGTTATTATCTCTAATACGATTGTCCCAGGTCTGGGAACATCTGCTAAGGTCGACTTTTACAACATCCACGCGTTGGACAGATAATTTAGCTTCACCATCAAGGCTGCGAAATAGGGTCCCATGCTTACGATTAGAACAGCAGAGGCAGAAGACGCAGCACGCATCGCAAACGTTCATGTCAAAACCTGGCATGCCACTTATTCGGGGTTACTCCCAAAATCTTATATTGATAGTTTTACTGAGGACCGACGCGCTATTGCTTGGGTGCGGATCATGAATCATATGGGTAAAAGCGAAGGTGTGTTGGTAAGCGAGAATCTCAACGGAGAGATCGTTGGCTTCGTATCCTACGGGCCACTTAGGTCGGTGATTCCAGGCCACGAAGGCGAAATCTCCAGCCTATACATATTGCCCGGTTTTCAAAGAGAAGGGCACGGTCGCAGGTTGTTTCTCGCGGCCAGCAACAGACTGCACCAAGCTGGTTTAGAGGGTCTGGCGATCTGGGTTCTCAGAGATAATCCAGCTGACATGTTCTATAAACGCATGGGCGGCACAGTTGTTTCAAGCCGGACCAGTGCTGAGGCCGACGTTGAATTAGATGAAATTGCCTACGGATGGGAAAAGATCCCATCCTACGGCTAAACAGAACGATTAATGTGAAGGCTGGGAGATTGACTTGGCTCTGGCCAAAGCATTGGAAAGAGGTCGCACGGCATAGGATCTCCCTCACTCAAGCCCGGATCGATAATCGGCTGTGCGCCTTTCTTGCGCACAGTGTAATACGCATCATCCCCCGTAAACCTATAGGCCACGGCGCGGCGGCGTTCACTCGTCGCATTGCCAGGGGCAGCGTGCAGAGTACGCAGATGATTCACAACGATATCACCTGGCTGTGTTTCATAAACTACGATGTCGTACGCGTCACGATTGGCATCAATGTCAGGGAGCGGTTCGTATTCATCTGACTCATAAGTGATGTTCGGATCAAACCCAGTAGCCTGGTAAAGCGCGCCTGAGCGATGCGATCCCTTAACCCATTCCACGGCACCAGACTGAACAGTAACCGGATCAACCGCGACCCAAATGGAGATCAACTGATCTCCGTCTGCATACATATATGTTTGATCTTGATGCCATGGACTGCGCGACGGCGTTTGGGGTTCTTTGACAAACATTTGATCCAACATGTGAACGGCTGTGGAAGAGTTCATAAATGAAGCCGCAATGTGAGCCAGCGGACTTTTGAGTAAGAACTCTCGCATGGCCTCGTCAAAGGTCCACATAAACACGTCGCCCGCGAAGCGCCCTGGCGATCCATCGGCATTAAAATTGCGCCCTTTTGGGCCAGGGTTTTTCAAGCAAGAGTCTATACCGGCAGCCAGTATTGCAATGAGGCCCGGCGGAATAACCTGACGCAAACAAATGACGCCATCTTGCTTGAATTGGGACAGCTGGTCCGGTGTAATGAAATCCGGTGTCATTGTAGAAATCAGGTGGGCGGGGCTGCCGGTGGCAGGGCATCGGTGCGACGTTCTTTGTCACGATTTCGCTCCGCTATCGCCACCAACTCAGCCACCACTTCGTTTAGCGCCCCGACTTTTACTGCAACATCCACATCTAATTCTGTATCGTCACTGTCCGTGAGGAACTTGGTTAATGCATCGCATTGACGACTAAGAGCACTGACAGAATCCAACAAACTCCGCGCTTTCGGTGTGTAACTATCATGAACGCTGCGCAGATTACCGAGCAGCATTGTAATCAGCGCCTTAATGAAAGGGTCCGTCTTCTTCATCTTCTCGGACATCAACTCAACCGAGATCATGGTCAGCGTGCAATCCTCAAGTGTAAAGGCCGAGGCCATGCGGGGGCTGCCATCGATAACTGCCATCTCGCCAAACAGCTCGCCCTTTCTGAGGGTCGCAAGCGGCACCTTTTTATCCTCGACTTCTCGGTAAATACCGATAGAGCCGGAGTTGACGATGAACGCTGCATTACCCGGCTCACCCTGCCGAAAGAGAGTGGTGCCTTTTGGGTATGTGACAACTTCAATAGCCTGCTCATCGAGCGACTGAACCATGGAGATTGGACCTTAAAAGAACGCTGTGTAGTTAGTGGGGGGTATTCTAAACAGCGGAATCCGGTTGCACCAAGAATTAAGCACATAAAAACAGCCCAAACCGAAAAAAGTGTGCTTTTCTGGCACCTTAGCCATAGCCCTGTTAGAAAGAGGTGGGGGATTATTTAAGATTATGAAACGCGCTGTTGCCTTTATCGCTGCGATTGACGCTTTAAACAATTTAATTGGGAAACTCTGCGCCTGGCTAACGCTCGGCTGCGTTCTGACCTGCTTCCTGGTGGTTGTGCTGAGATATGGTTTCTCCATCGGGTTCCCATGGATGCAAGAACTCTATGTTTGGCAACATGCTGCTGTTTTTATGGTTGGTGCAGGATTTACATTTTTGCACGGTGGCCATGTCAACGTAGACATCGCCTACACCCGCTTTAAGCCTGAGACAAAAGCCTGGGTGGATATCCTTGGGACTCTGTTCTTTTTATTCCCATGGATGGCGGTGTTGGCCTGGACATCATCCCAGTTCGTTTTGTCATCCTGGAAAATTTTAGAGCCTTCATCGCAGTCCAATGGAATGCCCGGCCTCTTTGTTTTGAAATCCATGATCTGGATTTTTTGCGCTGTGCTGACCCTGCAAGGCATGGCTCTCCTTGCGCGACGCATGTTGTTTCTTAACGGTCACCAAGAATATTCACCAGACCTCAAGCGCAGCAACGTCCATGGGCCCGAGGTGAACGCATGATCGGAGAAATTCTTGCGGCCCTGATGTTTCTCGCCACCATATTAGTGGTGCTTGCTGGTTATCCGGTTGCCTTCACCCTTGCTGGAACTGCTCTAGCATTCGGCGGTCTTGGAATCGCCTTGGGTCTGTTTGAGCCAAGCTTATTGTCTGCTTTGGCGAGTCGCTATTTTGGCACCATGACCAATGAAGTGCTAGTTGCCGTGCCCCTGTTTGTTTTTATGGGCGTGATGCTCGAGCGATCAAAAATCGCTGAGCAACTGCTTATGACCATGGGAGAGTTGTTTGGTGCCATGCGCGGGGGTCTCGGACTCTCCGTGATCTTAGTGGGGGCCCTGCTCGCCGCCTCAACCGGCATTGTCGGCGCGACAGTCGTCACCATGGGTCTCCTGAGCCTGCCCATCATGACCCGGGCCGGATATGATCCTAAACTCGCGACGGGCGCGATTTGCGCTTCTGGCACCCTCGGTCAAATCATACCACCCTCAACCGTTCTCATTTTTATGGGCGACATTCTGCAAGGGGCCAACCAGCAGGCGCAGTTGGAAATGGGCAATTTCTCACCAGACCCCTTGTCTGTCGGGCAACTGTTTGCCGGTGCTATGTTACCCGGCCTGATTTTAGTCATTCTTTACATGCTGTGGATTGGCTTCAAAGCGATCACAGACCCCGAGTCTTGCCCCGCCCTTGAGCTTGACCCGGCGCAGCGCGCCAGCCTCCCCGGCAGAGTTGTGAGCGCCCTGGCACCACCATTACTTCTGATTTTTGCAGTCCTTGGGTCCATCCTCGCAGGTATCGCAACCCCTACAGAATCCGCCTCAGTTGGAGCAGTTGGTGCCATGCTCCTAGCCGCCGCCAAAGGCCAACTGAACAGATCAATCCTCGGTCAGGTGATGCGCGCGACTTTAATGATCAGTTCCATGGTCTTTGTGATTTTACTGGGCGCGTCTGTCTTTAGTTTGGTTTTTAGGGGCTTGGGCGGCGAGGAACTGGTTTTCGATATTCTTGCCTCCATGCCAGGAGGTGCGGCAGGCGCTGTCTTTATCGTGATGCTGGTGATTTTCTTTCTTGGGTTTTTTCTCGACACGTTTGAAATTATTTTCATCACAGTGCCAATTGCCGCTCCGGTTTTGATTCAGCTCGGCGTCGACCCCATTTGGCTGGGCGTTCTGATCGGCATGAACTTGCAAACCAGTTTCCTGACGCCGCCGTTTGGGTTTGCTCTTTTTTACCTGCGCGGCGTGGCGGACGCCGCCATCAAGACACTGGATATCTACAAAGGGGCTCTGCCGTTTGTCGGCTTGCAGGTGGCTGGAATTGGACTGCTCTGGCTTGTGCCTGACCTCGCAACATGGCTGCCAGATATTCTATTTGGTGCCGAACATTACGTTCCACCGCTAGGCGCGGAAGCCTCACCCAGCACTGCAATTCCCATGGATGGACTCGACCGCTTTGAGGACCTGTTGAGTGACAAGCCTTCTCAAACGCCGCCAGGCAACCTTGATCAATTTGACAATCTCGTCCCGCAATAAAGCGCTATTGGCTCTGAAGATGATGTGAGTTTGCATCCCATGGTGGTTGTGGAGTCGATGTAATGGATACTCAGGCATTCCTGCGTCAGCGCCGGGATACGCACGCTTTAGTGCGCTGCGCTTCAGATAATGTCAGAAGTGATCTCATCCCGCGCTTTGTGGCTGAGAAAACCCCACTGCTGGACTCTTACTTAAGTATCAACCAGCACCACTTTGCCCGCGATGTTCACATGGGTCAGATGGCGCAGGCTGATTCAGCCTATCGTTTTATCACGTCTGAGAAGCGAGACCCTTACTATCAAACAACATTAGATGAACTGTGTAGCCTAAGAGGTATCCGCGGAAATGTAGGTGGCTTTGAAGTGGTCCACCCAAAATTCCTGAAGTCTCTTTCAAGCAAACTCTTCGCGGCACTCGTAGCGCACGAGTCTTTTACTAGTGAGACCTTGTTTATACGATACATCGCGATCGCGGATTTCGCCCTGCAATTGTTGCATCCTGTTAAAGATGGGACAGGCCGAACCGGGGAAGACATAATGGTTCTGCTAGGTTTGCACCATCAACGCCCATTGACGTTTTCACTGACAGGATACCGCGCGTCTTTAGATAATAGCGATAGACTTCTATTCCATCGTCATGTCACCGAGCGCATAGGACATATCGAATTTATCACGGCTTTCCTGTTCGGGATTGGTGTGCCCGCTCAGGTCATCTACCCGACGCACATCTTAGAGGTTATCAACGCACTCATAAAAACATACGAAAGTAGAAGCCAGAGCGCGCAAATCTGGCCAGACGGATTAACAGACGTCATTGACAAATTATCTGAAGAAATCATGCAGGACTTGGCTTCTGACGACCCATTACTGACACAGGGCCACCCCTACTTTGACTATGCCTCATTTTACGTCAAAGAACTTTGCTACTTAACACTGTGCCTAGAAGATCCGGACACGCTCTTTGACGGTTTACTCAAACGCTATCCGCTATCGATGGGCTGCCGTTTGCTTGACGTTCAAGTAGCGCTCAAACGAGCGTACCGACCGACACCCCCAAGCCTTGGTGTTTTGACTGACGGCGTCATGGCCCTGATAGATTTAAAACGTTTAGGTTTGTTGAAGTCTTCTGACAGAAGCCTTGAGAAAGCTGTATCTCTCATCGAAGATGATGTCTTCGCGACACTACTGGATTTAGAGTCCCGAAGCCCATCGCTGGAAAAATTGTTGGAACGGGTAGGCGTTCCAAATGGGTGGGACATGAGTCCGAAACACTTCAGAACTGCTCTACACGCTAAAATGAATTGGACGCTTTAGCTTCTTAATCCGAATTCAAACGGCAACCGCCGGGCATTGATAAACGCCTGCTCGCTGATACGCGTCCAGGGCATTATGTCTTTGCGAAAAGCCAAAAAATCTTCAACAATTTTACGTACAATAGGCGTGCCAGATTCATACACTTCGTTAAGCACTTCATTGGCTGCCCTACCGCTCGCCATGAGCACATCTTCCGGAAGCGCCTTAACTTGAACACCATGCTCTTGCACAAGCGTGCGGAGCGCAGGGCCAGACCGTGCGTTGTATTCCGCCAACATATCTTGGTTAGCCACGTCCGCCGCAGCTTTTACAATCCCGCGCAATTCATCCGTCAGGGATTGCCATGCTTCTTCATTGACCATGAGTTGAAGGGCTGCCCCGGGTTCGTGATATCCATAGGAATAATAGTATTTGCACACCTGGTAAAACCCGAGGGAAAGATCGTTATAAGGGCCCACCCATTCAGCGCCGTCGAGAGCGCCAGACTGGAGGGCTGGAAATATTTCCCCGCCCGCCAACACAACAGGCGTCGCACCTAATTTCTGAAGAATTTTCCCCTGATTACCAGGCGCGCGGAACTTTAACCCCTGCAAATCTTCGACCGAATTGATTTCCTTTTTAAACCAACCCAGCATTTGAGTTCCGGTGTTGCCGGCAAGAAATCCACGCACCCCAAAGGGCTTATACAGTTCATCCCAAAGTTTCTGGCCATTGCCGTAGCCGACCCAAGCCTCAATTTCGTTTGCCGTAAAGCCCCAGGGGAATGACGTATAGAAAGCGCAGCCTTCAGATTTTCCAAGATGATAGTAAGAGGCATCATGGCCAAGCTGAGCCGTACCATCGGCGACCGCATCAAATACGCCCAAAGCCGGTACAAGCTCGTTGGCTGAATAGACTTTTACAATGATACGCCCATTGGAAAGATCGGTAATGCGCTGCGCCAGACGGTCCGCGCCAGTTCCCAGTCCGGGCAACCCTTTCGGCCAGCTTGTGACCATGCGCCATTCTTGAATGCCTTGCGAGATGGCCGGCGTGGGTAATGAAGATGCCGCGGCAGCAGATCCGCCGACAGCAGCCGTTTTGATGAAAGACCGGCGCTTCATCTGATTAGGTCACCGTCCAAGTATTACCTGAGCGCAACAGCACATCCAAATCGCCCAACCCCTTAGACTTCGCAGCTTCAACTTGTTCGCGGACCGCAGCTTCATAAGACGGCGCGGGGTCGCAATAGATGACTCCCAAGGCCACTGGCATTTCGGGCGGTTTCATTGAAACCAATAAGCCTGCCAGCACGCGATTTGTCTCGTCGTGGAAAAGAATGTCCTGCTCAGTTACGCCGCCTTCGCCGATGGTCACAACTTCCAATTCAAAAGCCCCAGGCTTAATGCGCAACCCCTTATTACCTTCAGCCCCAAAAATCAGCCGTTCGCCATGCACGACATGAATCTGCGTGTCTTCTGCCGCGCTCTTCTCGGTGAAATGAGCAAATGCATTGTCATTAAACACAATGCAGTTTTGGATGATCTCAACGAAAGAGGCTCCTTTGTGATCTCGTGCGCGCTTAAAAATATGACCCAGGTTTTTGGCTTGGATATCAATGCCGCGCGCAACAAACCTAGCGTTGCATCCTAAAGCAAAAGTACACGCATCAACTGGCGCATCGATCGACCCTTGTGGTGTCGATGGAGATTTTTGCCCGACCTTTGATGTCGGCGAGTACTGACCTTTTGTCAGGCCGTAAATTTCATTATTGAACAATAAGAACTGCACATCGACATTACGCCGCAACACATGCAGCAAATGATTACCCCCGATTGAGAGCGCATCCCCGTCGCCAGACACCACCCACACATCAAGATCCGGATTTGCCAGCTTTACGCCTGTGGCAACGGCAGGTGCACGTCCATGAATAGTATGGAAACCATATGTCGCCATGTAATAAGGAAATCTCGCGGCACAGCCGATACCAGATACAAATACGGTGTTGTCAGGCTCAGCTCCCATTTCTGCCAAAGCCACCTGGACGGCTTTCAAGATGGCATAGTCACCGCAACCGGGGCACCAACGCACTTCTTGATCTGAGGCGAAGTCTTTGGCTTTGAGTTTGGCGGGTTCAACTTGAACGTTCATCTTTTTTTCTCCAAAGGCACGTAAGCTTAGTTGCGCACGCGCGCTTTAATAGCGTCTTCGACTTCGCGAATGGTCAGGGGCTGACCTGTCACTTTGAGGTGGCCCTCAATGTCTTGGCGTGTTTGGCTGCGCAGGAATGTCAGCAGTTGACCATTATTCATCTCCGCAACCAAAACTTTATCGAATTTAGACAGCAACTCGATCAAGTTAGAGGGGAGCGGCCAAACATGTCTCAAATGAATGTGTGAGACGCTCAAACCTGCCTCAAGCACGTTTGCCACAGCCCGATTGATTGGGCCATAGGTCGAGCCCCATCCAACCACCGCCAAGTCACCACCCGTTTCATTACCAAGCTCAACAGACTGAAGCGGTATGTCCTTCGCTATGCCATCAATTTTGGCCGTTCTGAGATTTGTCATCTTTTGATGGTTGTTTGGGTCATAAGAAATATTGCCCGTCCCATCCGCCTTCTCAATACCACCGATACGATGCATCAGTCCCGGCGTACCTGGCTTTACCCAAGGGCGCGCCAGTGTTTTCTCATCCCGGCTGAACGGCAAAAAGCCTTCCGGTTCTGTGCGGTGTGTAACTGGAAATGCTTCATAGTCAGATAAGGATGGTATGAGCCATGGCTCCGCAGCGTTGGCAATATAGCCATCAGACAAAAGAAAGACCGGCGTCATATACTTTGTCGCCAGGCGCACAGCCTCAATGGCCGTATCAAAACAATCTGAAGGAGAGCGAGCAGACACGACCGGCATAGGCGCATCACCATTGCGCCCCCAAACTGTGAGAAATAAATCAGATTGTTCGGTCTTTGTCGGTAATCCCGTCGATGGACCAGCGCGCTGAGTGTCGACGATGATCAACGGCAACTCTGTTGAAATCGCCAGACCGATAGCTTCTGTTTTTAACGCAATACCCGGGCCCGAGCTCGCTGTGATTCCCATGTTGCCAGCATATGAGGCACCAATAGCTGAACAAGCTGCAGCAATTTCATCTTCAGCTTGGAATGTCGTAATTCCGAAATTTTTCAATCGCGAGAGAATATGCAAGATCGGCGAGGACGGCGTAATAGGATAGGAACAAAACGTCATATCCAAACCCGCTAACTGGCATCCTGCGGCAAGCCCCCAAGATAGCGCTTCCGCGCCCGTTACCAATCTGTATTCACCAGGCGCGAATTCAACTTCAGCAACATGTGTGCGCTGAACATCGCCAGAAACTTCAGCGGTTTCGCCATAGACGTGACCAGCCCGTAACGCCGCGATATTTGCGTTTGCAACGGGTGAGTTCACGCCAAACTTAAGCGCTATGAATTTTTCGGTTGCTTCTGTCGTGCGGTCGTACATCCAGTAGACTAAACCCAGCGTCCACATGTTCTTGGCGCGCAAGGCTTCTTTCTGGGTAACTTCAAACGGTTTTGTTGCCTCAAGGGTAAGAGTAGAGATATCAATCTCAAGGGTTTTATATTCACCCAAAGTGTCGTCTTCTCTGGGGTCGACATCAAACCCGGCCTTCTTAAGATTACGAGCTGTAAAACTGCCCGTATCAAGAACAATCAACCCGCCTGTGCGAACGTCCTTATAATTAACTTTCAGAGCCGCCGGATTTAGCGCCACGAGTACGTCTGGTGTATCACCTGATGTCTTAACCTCACGAGACCCGAACTTAATCTGAAATGCGGACACACCGTAGGTCGTGCCTGTGGGTGCGCGAATTTCAGCCGGAAAATCAGGGAACGTTGCTAAAGAGTTATGGTCAAGCGCAGTGGCCTGAGAAAATTGGCCACCAAGTAACTGCACGCCATCGCCAGAATCTCCGGCAAACCTTACAACAATAGACTCCGTATCAGACACTGAAGCTGTTTCTGATATTCCATTTTTAGATGGGTCGGCTTGCAGGTTCATCACCTTAGTCCTCTTGACCAGACGGACGCCAACGTGGCGATGCCCAGAATGTTATGATGTTGTCATATATAAAAGCTTTTTAGAGCCTTAAGTACAGAAAACAAGACCTGACCCATCGGTTATTAAGGACAAGGCTCATCATAAAAAGCGTTTTCTGAACCATCAGAATGCATGGCCAGCGAGCTCACGAGACACACGCGCAAAGGGATCGCCCCACTCTCCCGCATGCTTTTGCCAATACAATCGCACGGAGGGATACCACAGCGATTTTGATGGTTTTTTGAGCCAATACCAAAGCCGGCCAGGGCCCGTCGGCACTAAGCACCAAGTGGGCACACCGAGTGCTCCAGCTAGATGGGCCGTGGTATTCGAAGTTGTGATCACCAAATCGAGCTTTGATATAAGGCTAGCCAACCCATCAAGATCCTGGGTCGCATCAACGCCGTGATCTGCCACGATTTCTATACCCAGACGCTGTTGCACCGCGTTGAGGTCAGAGTCTACTGGCCCGTATTGCAATGAGAAAAATTTGCTGTCTGACCGAGCCTCAAACACTGGAGCCCAATGCTCTATAAGATCTGTTGATTTATGCGCTCCAAGACCCTCGCGTGCACTACGCCATGACAGGCCAATCTTGAGTGGAACGCGATGCTGATCGGAGAAAAGACCGCTTAGAGAGAAGCCTTCTAAATCAGCCTGAAGGTAAGGTTTAATGTTCTGAAAACTATCCGCATGAGGACGAAAAATTCTACCAAGACTACCCATTGCGATTTGCATGTCCGACTGTGCTTTAATCAAACTCTCAACCGGTGGCGTATTTTGAGAATAAACCTCTGCTTTTGGAAAACTACGCGCAAATAACGTTTGAAGACGTGACTCACATTCCACAATGACGCGCCCGGCAGATTTTACAAGATCAGGGATCATACTCGCATGCAGAATTTGGTCTCCCAGGCCCTGCTCACCCCAGACCAAAATAGTTTTATGGGTGAGGTCTTCGCCATGCCACTCCGGCAGCGTGAAAGGCCGGGGTTCAAATCCTGATTTAAGGTCTAACTTGCGGTATTCGTAGTCGGCCCAGCCGTCAGCATAATTCTGATTTCTCAGCCTAAGATGGCCACGATTGTGACGGGCACGGGCATGTGAGTCTTCCAACTGAATAGCGCGGTCAAAAGCATTAGCCGCAGCTTCGTCATCGCCCTCTACAGCAGCGCAGTCTGTTTGACTGAGCGCTAATCCAAGGTCACACCAAGTGTCTGCCGAGTGAGGATCGAGCGCCAGCGCCTCTTTTAGAAAGGGGACAGCTTTATCTGGGTCTCCCAAGCGCAGATAGACAACACCAAGGTTGCGGTTCGCAGAAATATGTTTTGGGTTGATCGCCAAAACCTTAAGCAACGCGGCACGGGCATCGTGGTTGCGGTCCGTATCCATCAGGACCCGGCTGAAATTGTAGAGCGCCTCCAGATGAGTCGGGTTTTCTCTTAGTGCTGCCCTGAGAGCAGCCTCCGCACGCTTCTGGTCTCCTGTTTGGCTGTAAAGACTGCCTAGCAGGTAAAACGCTTCAACATGCTTTTTGTTTTGCTTGAGAATACGACGATAGCAGCGCTCAGCAGCTTTCATATCCCCCGCTTTGTGGAGATCGTACCCCTCCTTCAAAAGAGTTGAAGGCGTTTTACCTGAACCGCGTTTACTCACACGGCAAGCCTAGCCGTTTTTCAGCACTAACTTAAATCGCTCCAAGCCAGCTTCGAGGTCAACGATCAGATCGTCAGGATCTTCAAGACCAATATGGAGTCTGAGTCCAGGCTCAGGGTGCGCCCACGTCGTCACCGAACGTCCTTTCGCCGGAGACGATCCACACATGAGGCTTTCATAGCCACCCCACGAATATCCCAATGGAAAATACGCCATGCCATTGATCATCGCGTAGACAGCGTCTTTAGATGTTTCTTTGAAAACCACGCCCAATAATCCACTTGCACCTAAAAAGTCTCGCTTCCAAATTGCGTGCCCTGGGTCGTCCGGGAGCGCGGGGTAGAGAACACGCGCCACCTCTGGCCGCGATTGTAACCATTTCGCGATTTTAAGCGTGTTGATCTGATGGGCACGAAGACGAACGCCAAGCGTGCGCAAACCGCGTGTGGCTAGGTAAGCATCGTCGGGGCTAACGGCCACACCTAATTGCTGGCGGCCACGATATAAAGTTGGAAAGTGTTTCTCGACCGCCGTGATACTGCCAAGCATGACATCCGAGTGACCCACAATATATTTCGTGCAGGCTTGGATTGAAACATCAGCACCGATCGTCAGAGGCTTATGAAACAACGGGGACGCCCACGTGTTGTCAATCATTACAACGATGTTTTCATTTGCCGCATGCGCCGCTTGGGATATGGCTGGAAGATCTTGCATCTCAAAGGTATGAGAGCCTGGGCTCTCTGTAAAAATCACAGTCGTGTTGGGCTGAATAAGTGATTGAATATCGGTGCCGATCAGCGGGTCGTAGTATGTGGTCTCAACACCAAAACGTGCCAAAGTTTCGTCACAAAAATGACGGGTTGGCTCGTAGATAGAGTCCACCATCAACAAATGATCGCCTGCTTTTAAAAAAGACAGCAGCGCAGTTGTCACAGCCCCCAGGCCAGACGAGGCAAGCACGGTGTCAAAACCTTGCTCTAAATCTGTGATGGCTTCTTCAAGAGTCCACGATGTCGGCGACCCTTTCCGACCATAAAACATAACCTTTTTTTGCTGACCTAGAGCTTTGTCAGCTGCGTCATGCATGGCATCCGTATCAGAAAAAACCATGGTAGACGCGCGATAAATCGGTGTGTTCACAACGCCATGTTTGAGTGCGTTTTTGCCACCGCCGTGGATGATTTTTGTGTCTTCTTTCATGGCGTTATCCTGTCTCTCTTTTCTCTTTCACGCAAACCCCTTTGCAGCAGAGATGAAAGACCAACTATTCGCATAAGTGTAAACCCCTCTTAACGTTAATCTTGAAACCAAAAGAAAACGCCCCGGCTGTTGCCAGCCGGGGCGCGTTCTCCCGTAGAAGTCTAAATCTAGAAGCTCAAAGACGTTTTCAGGCCAAACTGCCGCTTGTTCTGCGGGGTGACCGCAACGCCTTGATAAAAGGTGAAGAAAGCGAAGTCGATCTTGCGCGAGAAGTCGGTCCAGCGCGCACACGCCGACCAGTTGTCGTCATTAAAGGCGTTCTTAACCCACAGCTCGACGCGGAGATCATCCCGCTCAACGCCGGCCCGGGCATTGAACAACCAGTAGTCGTTACACTGGGCCAGATTGGCAACCGACACCCACGTTTTGCCGAAGTAGATGGCATCGCCGCGGACAAACCAGTCCCAGTCGTCATTGAGCGGCTGGGTGTATGTGGAGCTGATCGAGCCCGTCCATTTCGGGTAACGGGCGTGCTCGTTGCCTTCCATGTTAATGAAGTTGGCGTAAGTTTCTTCAAAGTTGGACTCAAAATCAGTGAACTCGCTTGCGGCATAAGCCAGACTAAAGTCCGTCGTCCAACCTTCCGCTAACAACGCCTGGCCTTCGAGTTCCAAACCATAAACATCGCCGGTGCCGGTAATCGTCGTATTCCGGGCTGTGAAAATCGGCGTGCCATCAGCCAGAGACTGCAAATCGCCAAGGGGTGTTAAGTCTTGCGGACGACACCCTGTGGAAGTTGCGTTGAACGGCTTACATGTTTCTTGGATACTCGCGACCACACGGCTTTTCTGATTCTTCCATTTGCCGTAATAGAGCGCGGTCGAGAAATTTAAACGGCTGTCAAAGGCTGTTTGTTTCCAGCCGATTTCGTAGCTGTCCAATTGTTCCTCGGGAAGAATATCAAATACGCGGTCGCCAAGCTGGGCTTCATACTGCACAAGCTCTTGAGCATCCGCATTGATGAGAAACGAGTTTGATTCTCCGGGCAACACACCTTTGGAATAACTGGCGTAAAGGTTGGTTTCTTCAAAGGGCTGATACTGAAGAATGACACGCGGCAGGAAAGTGTTGGCGTCAATATCTTCGCCCGCCTTATCCAGACGGTCTTGCTGGTAGCGGCCCTCAAGGTTGACAGTAAACTGGTCCGTCACGTCATACGAAACAGCGGCAAAAACGGCTGACGTTTTCACACTGTCGATGTTGTTTAGGCCGTTTGCCGTGACCAGCGTTGGAATGGGTCTGCAATCATCACTCTCCGCAGGAACACCTGGCAACGCATCCCAACACGGGATGACGGCGCTTCCACCTGTACCGGATGTCGCAAAATCCTGCTCATAATAGTTCAAACCGGCTAGCCACCGCAGACTGTCTTCCTGGTTTGAGGTCAACCGCGCTTCAATAGAAAGATCGTCTTGGAGCTGCGGATCACTGCTGATGTTGCGCACAAGACCGGTCAGTCCCTGTTCGCGAATCCAGTTGGCTTCCATTTTGTTGTAACCACCCTGAACAACCGCGCTCATCCCGTTCTGGAATTCGTAGTCCAGCGCAGCACTGTACCGGTAGGTATTACGAACCAACCCCACTTTGTTGATGCTTGGAATGTTCGCAAAAATATCCGGGCGTGGCGCATTGATCAGATTATCAATGACAAAGTCCGGATTGGTTTCAATCGCCCCGAAAGGAATTTGCGGCCGGAGCGTTGTCACCCCATCAATGATCTGAAAATTGCCGAGGCGGGAAATGGCCTCGCCTTGTCCAGGGACTGCCCCACAAAACCAGTTTACAGGGCTCGCCGTCTCACCAGCTTTCGTGGTGATCGTTTGACCTGAGCAGGTATCATTTTCTTCGCCGCCGATGAACCCGCCAGCGGGTGCCCCATCATCATCACGGCCATAAAACGCCCGGAGACGGATAGAAAGGGCTTCATTCGGGGTCGCAAACAGAGTCGCATTGACCGAGTTGGTGGATTGCTGCCCAAGCTCGCCGCCGTCAGACGCTGTCCACATGCCACCACGGCTGTAAAGGCGGGCGCCCACGCGGGCTGCCAGCTTGCCTTCCACCAACGGGCCTTCAAAGCTGCCGGACACATCAAACTCATCGTAGGTGGCACCAGATGCCTGGATTTTACCGGAAAACTCTTCAGTGGACGGGTTTCTGGTGATGTAGTTCACCGCACCGCCAAAGGTATTGCGACCGAAGTAGGCGGCCTGCGGACCTTTAATAACCTCAACGCGCTCTAAGTCATCCAATGGAATAGAGTGCGTCGACCCCAGCACATAAATACCGTCAACAAACAACGCACCAAGTTGGAAGGTCGGTATGTTCGAGTTAACGTTCATGCCACGGAAACGAATCGCCGGATTAAAACGTCCTGGGCGCTGGCCACCTTGGTCTGAGTATTGAAGCCCTGCAACCTGGAGAGAAAGTTCTTCCAAGCCTTTAAAACCTGAGCGGTCGATGTCATCAGCTGAGAACACCGAAATTGCCAACGGCACCTCTTGCAGAGACTCCTCGCGCTTGCGTGCTGTCACCACAATTTCTTCAAGAGCCAGCGATTGTGCATAAGCAACTTCACCGAGGCCAACAGTCAGCGCTAAGCCAGCCGCCCCGGACAAAAAATAAGCTTTAGAATTCATTATTAGGTTTCCCCTCTAAGCCATGCCTACACAAAGACATGCCGCCATCTTAAATCTGAAAGCGCTAATCTTGGGCTTAGACGCTCTCCCCTAAGACACTATAATACAAATGGGTAATTTAACTGCAATGACTCTCGCTTTAAGATGATGATTCTAAAAATAAAGGATCTATTTAGGATAAAGTTGGTATTTCCATATTAATTATGGTTTTTTATTCTAATTCATCCTTATGTCTGTGGAGTGTCACGCAATATTCAACTCCTGTCATCGTACGTAAACACGCTAATACCTTGTGAGTGTTGCAGAAATAACGCTTGTCGCAGCCCTTTACCCTTACTCTTGAGTTAAAGCTTTAACATGCAATCGAATTCGTTAGGCTTCACACTTCTTCATTAAGGCTGGGGGCGACTTCGTGTTTGCCCGCGCCTATTTCTCTCAAGTCTCAAATCTGGTTGACCAAAAAACCAAGACATCCAAGAAAAAAGACTCCTGAGAAATCAAGACGCCCGGGAAAGGGGACACTTAATGATACTAAAGAAACTTGGCCTTAGAGGTCTCGCTCTGGCGACTGTTGCCGTAGTGGCTTTACCGTTGCACGCCGAAGCTCAGCAAATCGCACTTGAAGAAATTGTGGTGACAGCGCGTAAGCGGTCTGAAAATCTGCAAGACATTCCCATTGCCATTTCGGCCTTCTCAGCTGATGACATTGATCGCGCGGGTTTCACCACGCTTGAAGATCTGTCATTGCAAGTTGCTGGCATGCAGTTCTCGGCACAGTCAGGCGCCCTTGCTGGCCGTTTGGTTGACTCCATTCGTTTTCGCGGCATGAACGTTGACTCCACGCTTCCAACAGAACAATTGGGTGCGTTGTTTGTTGACGGCATCTATGTGCTTGGCGGGTCCCAATCCATTCCGTTCCTTAACATTGACCGTGTCGAAGTGATCAAAGGGCCCCAGTCAGCTTACTTTGGTCGCTCAACCTTCGGCGGAGCCGTCAACTACGTGACATCTAATCCTTCGTTGACAGACTTCGAAGGCAAGGTCATGGCGGACGCATCAACACACGAACAACTGGACATCAGCGCCAGCCTCGATATTCCTTTGGTGCAAGATGTTGCCGGTCTGCGCCTAGGTGCGCGTGCCTACACACGTGGAGGTTTGTATCGCGCCTCTGATGGCGGGGAATTGGGTGAAGAGTCCTCCTTCTCCATCGATGGCACGTTCTACGCCGAGCCCAACGACAACCTGTGGATCAAAGCCCGCGCCTTTTATGCAGAAGACAGTGATGGCCCGCCAGCTGCTGGTTACATTCAAGGTGAGAACAACGATTCATGTTCTGGCTTGACCCTCACATCCAAGGCCGGCGAAACCTTTAACCCAGTCCGCTGGTTCTGCGGCAAGGTTCCTGAGATCGGCGAAGCTATCTCCGCTTTCGGCACAACCAAAATTATTGATTCCAACACCACGCTGATTTCGCCAACGACAGCGTTCACCATCGGCGACCCGTTTGCGGTGCGTGACTTTTTCGCTGGCCTCGATAATCCACTGAACGTGCCAACGGTTAATCACGTGGGTATGGAACGCCGGGTCCATCGTTATTCTTTGGCGGCAGACTACACCTTTGATAACGAAATGAGCCTCTTTGGTCAGTTCGCGTATAACGAAACAGGCACAAGCTGGATCCGTGATTTCACGGCCAGCCCCTTTGACGGTTCCTTCACCCGTGACCCTCGCGAACAACAGGATTTGTCTGGTGAAGTCCGATTGAGTTCCAATCAGGAAGATCGCCTGCGGTGGTTGGCCGGTTTAAGCTACTATGAGCAAGACTTCACATCCTCCACAACTGGCGGCGACGCAACCCTATCCTGTTTGGATTACCTCGTTCCTGGATTACCTCATGCTCCGACCGCGTCCAGCAACTGTCTGCCGAACTTCTTCTTCAGCAGCCCAGGATCGTTCCGCGTTGGCGGGGGTGAATCTGATCAGGTCGAAACCAAGGGCGTGTTTGGCTCTGTGGAATACGACCTCAACGATCAATTCACTTTCACCTTTGAGGCGCGGTATCAGGAAGATTCGGTCACGAAAGGCACGCCGCCTGATTTGTTGACCGTTAAGTACAAGGCGTTCTTGCCGCGTGCAATTTTGCGCTACCAACCTACGGAAGAACTGACCACCTACATCAGTTATGCCAAGGGTGTTCTGCCGGGCACGATCAACCAAGAGCTCATTATTGCAGACGCACAGGAATTGGTTCAGTACCAGGCTCAATACCCGAACGCTGAAGATTTTCTCTCAAAGCAACTTCTTGATATGTATGAACTTGGTATCAAGCAGACCTTGTGGGACGATCGTGTGAGCTACAGCTTTGCCGCTTATTTCGGCAAGTGGACCAACCCCGTGGGTCGTGCAACAGCGCTCATTCAGGAAACCTGTGATGCAGGCCGTGTCGGCTCTGGTGGATGTCGCTTCGATCTCGGTGAAGGCACACCGGGTGGTTTGGCAACTCTGCCAGACGGCTCGCCGTTCTTAAACTCCCGCGTCTTCCGCCTTGGCGGTGAAGCTGAAATCTACGGCCTGGAGTTTGAAGGGTCGGCTCTTCTGTCTGAAGGCTGGACCACTGATGTATCCATTGCCTGGGCACCAAGTGAGTACAAGACTTTCGAGGCCAACTTCGTAGAACCATACGGTGTACCTGCCGACGTCTCCGGCAACTCCATCAACCGGTATCCCGAGTGGACCGGCTCGATCTCGTCAACCTACACCACGTCGCTTAACAACACATGGGATGGGTTTGTACGCGCTGATGTTGTTTACTTTGGCAAGACCTTCCCAGAAGTCGACAACTTGGCCTACTGTGATGATTACATCACGGCCAATGCCCGCGTCGGAATCGAGAAAGAAAACCTGCGGCTCGAAGCTTACGTCAAGAACATGTTCAATGACCAAAGCTGGACAGCCTGTCAGCGTTTCTCTGACTTTGATGGCATTCCCATCAATTTCTCGTTCCTGACAGCCTACCAGGGCATACAAGCCACACCGCAAGTGCCGCGTCACTTCGGCATTCGGACGTCCCTCAACTTCTAAGTCCGACACCAAAAACAAGACCCTAACGCCCCGGTTACCCCCGGGGCGTTTTCTTTTGCCCAAAGACCAATTTTACTTCAGTAACTCCCCATCCATAGTCTGGATATTTTGTTTTCCCCCAGATTGCAGTGTGTTGCACAAATATCGCGCACCACAGCCGTTTGGCGGGATGGTGAGGTTTTGACTTTTCCAGCGCACCAATTCCTTTAGTCTCCCAATCTCTTCGGCTGCAATAGGGAATGCAGGCTGGCGCCACTTCATTGCAGACCCTGCCTTAATTGCACTGAGGATCGTACGAATTAAATCCAAGACACCCACGAAAGGGAAGATTCATGAATTCTAAGAGACTTGGCCTTCGAGGACTCGCTCTTGCGACAGTCGCAACATTGGCTTTGCCGTTGCACGCTGAAGCTCAGCAAATCGCTCTCGAAGAAATCGTCGTCACCGCGCGTAAGAGATCTGAAAGCCTGCAGGAAATTCCTGTCGCCATTTCAGCTTTTTCGGCTGAGCAGATGGAAGTGACCGGGGCTGCGAACCTGGTTGATCTAACGAAATTCACGCCTGGTATTCAGTTTAACGAGCAAGGCGTGCAAGAGCCTGGCCGTTTGTACACCTCGATCCGTTTCCGCGGACTGGGTTCAGAAATTAAAGAACCGTTTGGCCAAGTGGGCTCCGCCTTCGTTGATGGCATTTATGTCTCATCCGGTGTGTCCAGTTTTGGAACTGAAAACTTCGAGCGTATTGAAATCGTCAAAGGCCCATCCTCTGCATGGCTTGGGCGGTCGACCTTTGCCGGTGCGGTGAACATGATCACCAAAACGCCAAGCACGACTGAGTACTCAGGCCGCATCACCGCAAAATTTGCGGAAGATGGCACTTACGATTCTTCGTTCTCACATGAAGGTCCGCTTGTTGAAGACAAACTCGCGTATCGTGTGTTCGTTCAAGGCTACGGCACAGATGGCCAGTACACGGCCAGCGATGGCGGTGATTTGGGCAAAGAACGCACAGACACACTGAGTGCGACACTTTACGCCACACCGACTGAAAGTCTGAGTATCAAACTCAATGCCATCTACGCCAAAGATAATGATGGTGCCCCTTCAGGGTTGTTCATTACAGGACCTCAAGGTCTGCGCGGCAACAACACAGCTGCCGTCACAAACTGCTTCTCCAGCGGTACAACAAGCCCCCTGACCACGCGCCGTAATGATGGCGTGAACCCGCTGACCGACTTCATCTGTGGCGAAATTCCAACCGGATTGGACAGCTTGGTTGATTCCAACACAACCGTTCAGCCTGACTTTATCACTTTCTGGAACGAGATTGTTCCTCAGCCTGACGGGGCGTTGTTCCTGGACAAAGTTGGCATTAAGCGCAAGCAGCGCCGCGCCTCTTTGAACATTGATTACGACCTCAATGCCGGTGGTATGTTGGAAGGGTCAACATTCACAGTGCTTGCGGGCTACGGTAAAGAGCAAGTAACCAGCATCCGCGACTTTGATATTTCTCCTGCCGACAACTGGTTGTCGCGTGATCCGCAAATTATTGAAACCAAGCAATTCGAAGCGCGCTTGGCCTCCAACCAGGACAACGCTTTAACCTGGTTGCTGGGCGTCAGCCTGTTCGATGCAACCTTCTCCAGCCAGTTCTCTGGCGGTGAAGTTGTCGTCGGTGGCGATGGTGGCTTAACCATTCCTGCCACTGGACCTCTGGCTGGGTTTGATCTCGACAGCTTTTTCGGACGCACACCTGATGGGTTCTGCCCTTGTGGCTTCCCGCCACTTGACCCACCACCGATCAACACGGGTAAGACTTTTGGTGTGTTCGGCAGTGTCGGCTATGACATTACCGATCAACTGGGCATCGACTTTGAATGGCGTTGGCAGGAAGATAAGATTCGCGCTGAATCTGCTTCTATCCAAAACTCCTTTGCCTTCATTGAACCCTTTGTTACAGGCGGCGGCACCGGCCTCGGCGTTGAACTTGGCGAAGAGTTCAAGAGCTTCCTGCCACGCGTGACGTTGCAGTATCAACCCACTGACGAAACCAACGTCTGGGCGACCTACTCTGAGGGTAACAACCCAGGCTTCTTCAACCTCGACCTGATCACGCGCCCGGAAGCTGACATCGCTCTCTTGCGGGCCGCTCTTCCTGATGCGGGACTCTTTGTGGATGAAGAAAAGCTGCAAAACTACGAGTTAGGCTGGAAGCAGCAACTCATGGACAACCGGATCAACTACTCGTTGGTTGGGTACTTCATGGAATGGAGCAACCAGAAAACCCGTACAGCGGCAGCGTTTAACCGTCCTGACGGTTCACAAGGCATCGCCAACATTGTTGTGGGTGGATTCTCCACCGACATTATGGGGGCGGAGTTTGAAGGGGCCGCTGCATTAACTGAAAACCTGACCTTGAACGTTGGCTTGAACTATGCCGACGCTGAGTTCCAGAATTTCGAATGTGGCTTTGCCGATAAATTTGCACCGGCGGACCCAGACAACGTTGTGCGTTGTGATGGCAACTCGCCAGTACAATTCCCGAAATGGAGTGGATCATTTGCCACAACATGGACGGATAGCCTGACCAACAACTGGGATTACTTCATCCGCTTCGACGGGGCCTACACAGGCAAGCGCTACACCGATGAAAAGAACTTCTCTTACATCGGATCGCAGTGGTTGTTTAACCTGCGTGTTGGTGTGACCGACGAAAATCTGCGCTTGGAAGCCTTCGTCACCAACCTGTTTGATGACGACCAGTACCTCGCCGGTAACCGTTGGACCGACTTCTCGGCTGACACAGGTGGTTTGTTCCCGTTCGAGTTTGGCAATGCGAACGGCATCGCTTTGACTGCACCGAAGAAGCGTCAGTTCGGTGTCCGCGCGGCTTACAACTTCTAGGCTTTAAAGCCCAATCTGAGACGTCAACGCCCCGGCCCCATCGGCCGGGGCGTTTTCTTTTGCCCATAGCACGTCAGATGCTTACCTTATTTGTATGTTGAAACGCATTTGTATACCCCTGCTGCTCACCGCAGCAATAAGCGCGCCCGGCTCAGCGCAAGAGATTCTAAAAGTCGGCACGACCGCGCTGCCACCGACCCAAGGGAACCCTTACCGCAACACGGGAAACCCGCATATTCATACCTGGTCGGCAACCTTCGATGGACTGACCCGCATAGATCGACAAGGCGCACTCCAACCCTGGCTGGCAACATCCTGGGAGGCCATGGATGAATTGACCTGGCGCATCACCCTCCGGGACGACGTGACTTTCTCGAACGGTGTGCCGCTTACCGCTGATGCAGTGGTCTCTGTTATCAACTTCTTGATAAGTGATGATGCCGTGCGTGAAGCTATCGCCCGCGAGTTTTCCTTTGTTAAAGGGGCAGTGGCGATTAACCCCAAGACCGTTGAAATTGTTACGTCAACGCCGGCGCCCCATTTGCCGCGGACCTTGCCGCTTTTATATATGGTGGAACCGGGCCAATGGCAGCGGCTTGGACCGCTCGGCTTTGCCGAAAAGCCTATCGGTACCGGGCCTTATCATCCCGTTGATTTCGGCGCGGCGCGTATTTTGTACGAGGCTGTGCCGTCATCCTGGCGAAAACCTATCATCCCGGAAATGGAGATCATTGCCGCACCAGATGCCTATGCCAGAACCCAGGCTGTGATGGCCGGACAAATGGACATCGCCTTGGCGCTGGGGCCGGAAGAAGCCGGCACAATTGCCCGCACGGGCGGCGTCAGCCTGAGTTGGCCGACGGCGGCCCTGTGGGCCATCAATTTCCACCACGGCAAAGGCACCCCGCTTGATGACGTGCGTGTGCGTGAAGCCCTGAACATTGCCGTAGACCGGCGCGGTTTGGTTGACGGACTGCTGGCAGGACTGCCCGAACTGCTGACACAACCGGCAGCGTCAAACGTCTACGGGTTCGATCCCTCTTTGCCGCCCATTCCGTTTGATCCCGAACGCGCCAAACGTCTGCTGGCAGACGCCGGATACCCAGATGGATTTAGCTTTGTTGTCCAGGGCGTCATCGGGTCTGGGGCAAACGATGCTGCGATGTACCAGAAAATTGCTCAAGACCTCGCCGTGATCGGTGTCATCATGGAAATCCGCACTTTTCCGGTCACCCAGCTTATTCGCAGCGTGATGCAAGGCGACTGGGAGGGTGATGCCTTTGGCTTAACCTATGCGTCGGAACCGACCGTCGATGTTCTTCGCCCCATGCGCAACCATTCCTGCTTGTGGGTGCACCCATGGTATTGCGACCAACGAATCATGCCGGCCATTGAAGAAGCTCTGGTGACATTTGATTCGGAACGCGGCCTGAACCTTCGCCATGACATCATGAAGTTCTATCGCGAAGAATGGGTGTCTCTGTATCTGTATCAAATTGTGCGCTTTGCCGGTACCGGTGGTAACGTGCGCGGCTTCTCTGAAATCCATGGATTTGTAAGCTTCGAAGACATTCATTTTGTAAACAACTAGCATGTGTATTCACTCGGCACTTCCGTCAGGACATTTCGAAATGACCCGTAAAAAGAGACACTCACACCTCCTGAAGATGTCGGCTTTTTGCCTTAGCCTGATCGCAGGAACGCCGGTTACTGCCAATGCTGAAACCGTGATGCGCATGGGGATGTCGAGCTTGCCGCTCTCACTCGGAAACCCCTTCCGCACCGGCGCAACACCGACCATTTATTTCACACCGGCGATTTTTGATGGTCTGACCCGGATTACCAGAGACGGAACACTTACACCCTGGCTTGCGGTGAACTGGGAAGCCGTTGACGAAACAACATGGCGTATACACCTGAGAGACGGCGTTGCGTTTTCAAACGGCCAGCCGCTCACTTCGGAATCGGCAGTTTTCGCCATTAATTATTTGGCCAGCGAAGAGTCTTTGCCCGAAAGTTTACGGCGCGAACTTCCAACCTTTGTGAGCGCCCGTGTGCTTGATGAGCTCACCTTCGAGGTCACCACAGCTGCGCCCGAACCGCTGCTTATGCGATCGATGACCATTTTTCCCCTGGTTGATCCTCAACACTGGCAACGCTTGGGTCGTGAAGGGTTTTCGAAGGAGCCAATCGGGACCGGTCCCTTTAAGGTCGACTCCTGGAGCGCGACCGACGCTCAAATGACCGCCGTCAAAACATCCTGGCGTCCACCACAGGTTGACCGCCTGGAAGTGCTTGCTATTCCGGACCGGTCCGCCCGCATTCAAGCCTTGCAATCTGACCGGATTGATTTCGCCATAGAGTTCGGACCCGAGGACGGCGTGCTGATTGATCAAAGCGGTCTGAAAGTTGAAAAGTGGATCGCGGCTGAAACGGCGGGCCTATCCTTTATCCTCACGCGCAAACCAAACATGCCCTTACAAGATGTGCGCGTGCGCGAAGCGCTTAATTTAGCGGTCAACAGAGCCGTTATCACTGAGGTTCTTCTTGAAGGGGCAACCGTTGAGGCGACGCAACCGGCACCGCGATCGGCGCTGGGTCACAACCCAGACCTGGCTCAAATTCCCTATGATCCAGGCCGCGCCCGCGCTTTGTTAAAAGAAGCCGGTTACGAAGACGGCTTTAAGATTATTGCCAATGTGGTCAGTGGCATTGGGGCCGGCACATCGGCGTTGCAGGTGATTGCCAATGATTTTGCAGCAGTCGGCGTAACGCTTGAAATTCAATCTCTACCGATCCAACAGTTTCTTAGATTTCTGGGTCGCGGCGGCTGGCCGGAAGAAATTGATGCGTTTTCCATGAACTGGCCTGTCTGGCCCTCGCTCGACAGCCTGCGTGCCCTGCGCCTGCATTCCTGCCTGCGCCGCGAGCCTTGGTACTGTGATGAACGCATCATGCCGCAAATCGACGCCGCTATGATGGAGTGGGATGAAGACAAGTCCATCGCCATGCGAGAAGATATTATGGCGTGGTACCGTGACCAATATCCCGCCGTGTTTCTGTTTGAGGCCCCGCAATTTGCCGGACTCCGAAATAATGTTGAGGGATTCTCAATGGTCAACCAGATCATTTCATTTGAGACTCTGCGTTTTGCCCAATGATTTAAGAGGCGCTCCAGGACTCGTGTCTTGGCAGGCTGGCGTTTAATTCCTAGGGTACTTGCAGACATAGAAATTCTGATCAGGGGATCTGTATGAAGGCGTTCAAAATAAAGATGGTCAAAACGGCACTATTTTGCGCTGTACTTTTCCTCACTCATGGCGTCACGGCACAGGACCGCAGCTACACCTTGGTCGAGCGGGAGCTTGAGTACCTCATGGAGATATGGCCAGGTGACCATGACAACCGGGAGCAACTGCAATTCGATCGAGATGTCGGAAAAACATCTATCGAAACCGGCAGACATCTGCGCGTCCACGGTCAGATACGGCGGGTTGACCTGCCAGCCTTTGGAGACCATGTGCTGTATGTCGAGGAATATAAAGACAACGATCCCACATCAATCTTTCGTCAACGGCTCTACGAGCTGTCCGCAGAGGAAGACGAAAAAGCAATTCGTATAAAGTTGCACTTCTTTAAAGACGGAAAGAAATACCTCGGGGCCCATGATGATCCGTCTAAGCTGAAGGGTCTGACGCGTAACGACACGGCGGTGCTAGAGGGCTGCGACGTCTTTCTGAAACGCGATGTAAATGTGCTGGCGGGCGGCATGAAACCCAAAACCTGCATTTTTGGCGAAGGTGATAATAAACGCTATTCTGACTATCAGCTTCGGGTCGGCGAAACGGGGTACTGGTTCCGGGATCGGATTTTGTCTTATGAGACCGATGAAACACTGGAGGGTCTCGCAGAGTTCACATGGCATCAGCTTGAACGCGCACGTTGGTTTCGCTGCATGATTGACTTCCCTTACGAGGAGGGTGGCCGCCCCATCAACACCGTTGAATATGTCCGCATCCATGATCAAGGCGGCACCCATCACTTCACTTACCGTGATGGCCGCGAGATGGTCTTCACCTTCCGCAACAACTGGTCCTACGGCATGCAGCGGGAAACCCTGGTGATTGTTGTTCAGGAGGACGATGAAACCGGGCCGACACTAGTTTACAGCTGGGGTCAACCCGGTTCTGACCGCATTGGTGTTAATCCCGGTTGGATGCGCCTGCAGTGCGATCTGGATACCGAGAAAATGAACAAGTTCCAGAACTGGCTCAGGCCCGACTCATGAGAACTGCAAAGTGTTTCTCAAAACGCCTTGTCCTGACGCTAGGATTGGCTTTGGTCTTAGCGGCACCCGTCAACGCCGAAGAGCGCCGCTATACGCTGCTGGAACGCGAGCTGGAATATCTGATGGAAATCTGGCCGGGCAATTTCGACAATCGGGAGCAGGTCCAGTTTGATGCAGATATGGGCAAGCCAGACTATGAGTCCGGCGCACATCTTCGTGTTCACGGGCAGGTTTCCCGGGTCGACTTGCCGCAATTTGGCGAACACATTCTTTACGTCGAAGAATATAAAAATGACGATCCGAAAGATATTTTCCGGCAACGCCTGTATGAGCTGTCGGCAGACGAGTCCGAAAACGCCATTCGTATCAAGCTGCATTTTTTCAACGACGAAGAGAAATACCTAGGTGCTCATGACGATCCTTCCCTCTTGCAGGGCCTAACCAGAAACGACACCACCACAATTCAAGGCTGCGATGTCTTCCTGCGTCGGGATGGGGCGTCTCTAACCGGTGGCATGAAGCCGGGCGATTGCACCAGCGAAGAAAGCACAGACCGTGTTTATTCTGAATATCAAGTCCGCGTTGGCGATGACGGGTATGCGTTTAGAGATCATTTTGTATTTGCTGACAACGGCGAGGAAGTAAATGCCGTTGCAGGGTTTCAATGGCATGACTTGCGCCGCGCCCGGTGGTTCCAATGCATGATCGATTTTCCCTATGAAACCGGCAAGCCGGCCATGTACACAGAACATTACCCACGAGTACACGACCAGGGGGGCATTTTCAGCTTCACCCATCCCGATGGGCGCCCAATGACCCTCTCTATGCGCAATCGCTGGTCCTATGGCATGCAACGGGATTCCTTCGTGATCAAGGTGCATGACGGGGGCGAACCGGCGCCAGATTTGGTTTACGCCTGGGGATCACCGGGCGATGACAGAATTGGCCTCAACCCAGGCTGGATTCGCGTGCAATGCGATTTGGACACGCCCCTGAACCGCACCTTGCAGAAAAATCTAAGGCCGGATTCATGAAGACAGCGAAACAAAGCCGCCGCCAGTTTATTACGGCAGCAGGAGCGGGTGCCGTCTGTGCGGTGACCGTTGCGCGTTCAGCCTTAGCACGCCCAGAAATGCCAGCAGGTTTTATGAATTGCGCCGTCGTTCAAATGCGGACCCATTTTAAGACGCAAAGTCCTTTGGCACCGGCAGAAACCGTCCGGCGCATGTGTCATCTGATCGATGAGTGTGCTCAGTGGGGCGGCAGAGTCGACTTGGTGGTTTTTCCAAATTCAGAAAATCTAACCCTAACCGAAGGTAACCCCGAGATTGAGGTGTTGAATCGCAAGGCCCGTGCGTTGGGCGCAGCTCTAGCTTTTAAAGGCTCCTTTGTCACAAAAGCCACTGACACTACATCGGCTTTTGTTCTTATTGATCCGAAAAACGGCGCCGCCACACACTTAAAAAAACACGCTGCGCACCTCTTGAAACAAAGGGGCGATGTGCCACATTCCCCCCCTCATGATCTAATTCGTTATGTTCAGGTGCCCTTGTCAGGAATGAGATCAGCCAACAAGCCTATGGATTCTTTTGCGGGTCTTGCTGGCTAAACAGACGCTTGGGCGCTGTGCCGTCAATATGGGGCGGTGGGGCATTCAGCGGATGAACCGTCACTGAAATTTGGCCGGCGCCGGCGCGCAAATGGCGAATAGCCTGATAATCGTCTGAATACCAAAAGCCTCTGGCCGCTTCAACACAGGGAAACTTAGCCCCAATCACAAACTGATTGTCTGGCCATTCGCCCTCAAACACTTCGGTTGGACGCGTGAATTGATAATATCCCTGTTGTTCAGGGTAGGTGCTTAATTGCCGCAATTGTTCACCATACGCAGTCATTGGCTCCCGATTCTCGCTCTGACGAACCAGCACCAGCATTATCACCGGCGATGTGCAGTCTGCTTGAATCGAGTCCGGCTCAGCGGCGGCGCGCTCACCACCCGTAAAGAGTAATGTTACAACTCCAGCGTAGACAAAAAACTTCATATCCCATCCCTTCTCAAATTGCCCTATGTCAAATTAACTGAATCAAATTAGGTGCACGAAGTTAGCGCATGTCAAATTTTAAGTGGCCACAGCGGGACACCCTCCACGGTCTATCAACCCCCTGGCACGCAGGTCTTCATAGACCGAAACGAAGTGAGCAACTGTTCCCGGCCGATCATACAACTCTAACCAATTTTGCTCACAAAATGCGATGATGGCTGGGCCACCCAAATAAGCTTCCCAGAGCACACCAAGCAAAGATGCTAAGTCTTCCTCGCGCTCTTGTGTGGCCGCATCAACAATCGCAGCTGCATTGGCTTCGGCTTTCAGGCCCGTCTCAGGTCCGGCCCCAAGGCCAAAATCGGGCAGCCCCCTTCGGGCGCGTGGACAGATTTGCCAATGAGCGATCTCGTGCAAAAGGACAGCGGTTTCAGTTTGGATTGCCACCTCTTTGCCATTCCAGCTAAAGCCCTGCTCGGGCTTGGTATCAGTCATGGGAATGCCAAGCTGGCCACACAGCGTGACAACATCAGCATGGCCAGCCATAAGGTCGGTTTTTAGGTTTGGCGCACGGCTAACACTCGCGGCTATTTTTCGGAACGCGCTTTGTGCGCCGGGCGAGTCCTTTAAGGCACTCTCCAGGGACGGAAGAATCTCTTTAAGCTGATCTGGGATGATAGAGGACAGCATCATGATCAGCGAGTCTTAACGTTCCACCGCCGTACAGTCTAGAATGCTTGTTGCACAGCATAAGGTTCAGTTGAGATGACAACGCTCAGAGAAAATATGTCCCTGGTTGCTTCCAACGAGGGTGTTTGGGAGGGGACATATTCTTTTATCTCTCCTAGAGGCTGGATCAATGACCGTTATGAATTCAAAATCATCCTCACCATTTATGACGACCCAAACAGGTCATACCGACAAGAGAGTTATTACACTTGGGCGGATGGGAAAACCGAGGAGCGTGTGTTTGAAGCCGGATATGATCTTGAAAAAAACCAGATGATTTGGGACGATGGCAGAATTGCCGGGCATCTTTGGGAAATAGATGAGACGTCATTCCATCTGCGGTTCGGTTTCTCGGCCATGCCAGACGTGCAGTGTTTTGAAACCGTGCAAATGTTCGCCGGCGGCGCAAAACGCGGGCGCACGTGGCTATGGTATCGCAATGGAGAACTCTATCAGTATGTTCTGATCGACGAGCGTCGCACGGCTTAAACGCCCTTTAGTTATTTATCTAAAATTTCAATCTGCTCTGGATGGGTAATATCAATCAGTGGGCCGTTAAAATCTTTAACCCAGCCGCGCACCCGGAGGCGTTGCCCTTTAAACGTTAACGGATCCAGATCAGATTGCTGAAACAAACGGTCGGACTGACGGTCAAGAGACGCCGTAAAATCGGTCCGATAATCGGCACCGAAATTGAGATAAACCCGGCCACGGACCCGCGCGGCCTCAACCACCGTGCCTTCGATCAATTGAAACGTGCCAAAATATCTTTCAAGGTTTTCTGGCTCTGAGTCCCGAACTGCATAATACGCCAGGCTCCATATACCCAATCCCTCCTCTCGGGCTTCTGACTCTTTAAGCAAAAGTGCCGCTGCCATACTGCGATTATCTGAGAACGTATAAACACGCGCCAATCCGCGACGGACCATTTCTCCCTGTAGCCACAGGCGATCTTCTCGAACGGCCTGGGCCAGCACTCGTCCATAACGATCTTGCCCATTCCCATCCACATACAACTTTATGGGTTGACCTGCGGTCAGGTCTTCAAGTGCCTGTTTCGCAACCTGCGCCAAAGGCCACTCTCTAAAGTCAGCGCGTCCTAAAGGCAGCTTTGGCGCTTGAATGCCGGTCAGCCGGACCTCTCTGCCATCAGTCAATTGCAGTGTGTCACCATCAATGACGATATCTGCGATGCCTTGACCAGAAAACATCAGGTCTTCGGGCGTTGGAAGGCTTTGCGCAAACGCCCCTTCCAGCGGCAACACGGCCACAGCAAAGAAAAATCCTGAAAGGATGTGAACAAATCGATACATTTGGGCGTTTATACTAGGGTCATGATGAATGACATCACCGGAGACATCAGAGTTATGAGAACCAACTACCACTCTACACCTGTTTCATCCCGCCGGAAATTCTTGGCCTTTGGCAGCGCTGGGGTTGGATTGGCTTGTCTCGGAGGTTGCAGCACAAACCCGGCAACCGGGCAGGATAGTGTTACCGGTTTTTATTCCTTAAAAGATGACATTCAGATGGGCCAATCTGAATACCCCAATCTGATCCGGGCCTTTGGCGGTGCCTACGACGATGTCCGCCTGCAAAGTTATATTGTCAGAATTGGCAGAGATTTGGCGAGTCGCTCTGAACTGCCAGAATTGCCCTGGGACTTTACCGTTCTGAACACACCCATCGTTAATGCCCTGGCCTTACCCGGGGGGAAAATTGCAATTACCCGCGGTTTGCTTGCCGTCGCCAGTTCAGAGGCCGAAGTCGCCGGGGTTCTGGCCCATGAGATCGGCCATGTCACCGCGCGGCATACGGCCCAACGCCAAACACGAGGATTGCTGGCGAACCTTGGGCTCGTCGCCTTAGGGGTGGCCACCCAAAATGCGCAAGTAATGCAACTCAGCCAGACGGTGGCTGCAGGATATTTGCAAGGATTCTCGCGCAGCCAGGAACTCGAATCGGACACTTTGGGGGTGCGGTACTTAAATAACTCCGGATATGACTCCGACGCCATGGCAACCTTTTTGGCGTCTCTGCGGGAACACAGTCAGCTTGAAGCCCGGCTGCAAGGTCTATCGCCCGGCGTTGTTGATGAAAGCAACATGATGGCCTCCCACCCCCGTACCATAGATCGTGTGCGGCAGGCCCAGGCCGCCGCTGAACGGACCGGCGCAGGGAGAGACGGACGCGAGAACCGGGATGTATACCTAAACGCCATCAACGGTATGGTGTTCGCGGATGACCCGGATCAGGGTTATGTGCGCGGACAGGACTTTCTGCATGCCGGGATGCGATTTGGCTTCCGCGTGCCCGACGGATTTTTGTTACGGAACGGCACCAGCCAGGTCACGGCCCAGAACAAGAATGGCGCAACCATTGTGTTTGATGCCGCCAAGGCTGAACGTTCAAGGAGTTTGTCTGAGTATATACAGTCAGAATGGACCGAGGGCCTAAACCTTGCGGATGTGCAGACCATTGATGTTAACGGCCTTACCGCTGCAACAGGACGGGCGCGGATCAATACCCAACAAGGCTCCGCAGATTTAAGAGTGGTTGCGTATCAGTGGGAAGGCTCACAGCTCTTTAGGCTGATGTTTTTGACCCCGGTGCAAGACGCGCGCGCCTATGAAAATGGAATCCGGCAAACGATTTACAGCTTCAGACGTCTGAGCGACGCTGAAGCTTCAGACCTTAAACCTTTACGTCTGCTCACGGTCGAAGCCCGGCAGGGAGACAGTGTTAGCGCCTTAGCTCAAACATTACCTTATGGCAGCTTAAACGAAGACTGGTTCCGGATGCTGAATGACTTATCATCAGGTCAACCGCTTCCGGTTGGCCGCTCAATCAAAGTCGTTACCGGATAAATGGCGCTAAAAAAAGAAAACGCCCCAGACACTGTCTGAGGCGTTTTCTGATGATAAATGCCTAAACCTATTTACGCAGCACTGAGGAGTTTTTCCAACTTCGCCGTCGCTGTTTCAGGCTTAATTTTTTCAACTGCTGCCATTTCATGAGCAAGGCGTTCCAGCGCTTGTTCATAAATCTGACGCTCGGAGTAGGATTGTTCCGGCTGGCTGGTGCCGCGATGCAAATCCCGCACCACTTCCGCAATGGAGACGGGGTCACCTGAATTGATTTTGGCTTCGTACTCTTGCGCCCGGCGGCTCCACATGGCGCGTTTGACGCGCGCACGACCCTTGAGCGTGGTCAATGCCTGATCCATTACCTTGCGTGTGGACAATTTGCGCAAACCTGAATTTTCAACCTTATCCACCGGTACACGCAGCGTCATTCGGTCGCGCTCGAAGCTGACAACAAACAACTCTATTTCTTGCCCACCAATAACTTGTTTTTCGATGTCAGTGACTTGGCCCACACCATGAGCGGGGTACACGACAAAATCGCCTGTTGAGAATACCATCCCTTTACGAACGTCCTTTTCCTTGGTTTTTTTGCTCTCTGCACTGGTCTTTTTCGGCATTATTCGGCTCTCTTATTCCAGTTTTTACGCTGACACTTCGAACCCGAGCAGCCCCCCAGCTGCCCTAACAAACTAAAGGGCCATGTCGTATGGCCCTTAAGGTCCTGCTTATCTTTCCACGGGTCCCGATGCTTCTTTTCGTGCGTTCCTTACAGAGGGTTTAGAGCCTCCTAGGCATACTGCAGCGCACAACGGAAAAGGGATGCGAAAAAATAATCCGCCATTTTTCATAGGCGGATTAAGAGCTTATACCAAATTTGCGGCGCAAAAGACAGCCTAAAGTCGGCACCAGGCTGGCGCCGCTCTATACTGCAGAGGGCCTTGTTAGCCCCAATCGCGTTTGAAATCAGCCAGAATTGCCAGGATTAGTGCTGAAATGCTCTTTCTTGCCTGGTTTGCCGTCCCACTCTTCACCATCTGACGGAGGTTCGCCCTTGGCCGTGATGTTTGGCCACTTATCCGCGTATTCAGCGTTAAGCGCTATCCAGTCTTGTGTTGATTCTTCCGAATCGGGAAGAATCGCTTCCGCTGGGCATTCCGGTTCACACACACCGCAATCAATACATTCGTCAGGATGGATGACGAGCATATTTTCACCTTCATAGAAACAGTCCACCGGACATACTTCTACGCAGTCCATAAACTTACATTTGATACAATTCTCAGTGACGACGTAGGTCATCTTATCTCTCTCCCCACACGGCCCATTGGGTGCCATCCAAAATCTAGGTCTCCTGGTCGAGCCCTAGGTGTTCCAAAGCGGCCTTGCGTGCACGACCACTGTCTTGATCCGTAACATACAACAATCCGCTGACTCGGCGTACTAAATTTGCTTCGAAGTCGTCAAGTACACCATCAGCGTAAACAACTTCCCACAGCATCTGCATCAACTCAACGCGACGGTCGTATTCCATATTATCTTTAACAGCACGCGCAAAGCCATACATCTGATTAGACTGCGCCACACGTTCGATGGCGTCCTCAATAACATCATTCAACTCAGACTCTGGAAGCTTGAACATATGAGCAAGGACGTCTTTGACCTGCATCCGCTCAGTTTCATCAAATGTGCCGTCGACAAGCGCAGCCTCAACCAGCAATGCCGAGGACGCAACTTGAACACATGGAACTTGCGCGTTGACAGTGCCTACGGTCTTAGAGGTTGAGAGAAATGATTTTAAAGCATCAAGCATAAGGGGAAGTAGCGCGTCAGGGACGCAGGATCAAGGGGTTTGGATTAAGAGACTTGGTTTAAAAGATTTGGAACAAGACTGGTTATTCAATGATGTTCATCACCAAGGTTAATCACCTCGACTGTCAATAAAGAATTTCTCAAGCGCCCGCCGCTCTCGTTTTGTTGGCCGGCCTGAACCTGGTACACGATACAATGGTGCTTCAGCTTTTGCGCTGTCCAGCCGTTCCGGAGGGTGCGGCTCATCATAAAGCAGAGCAGCTTCAGAAGCTGGACCTCGGCGAGACCCGAGCGCTTTGACACTCACCGTGCGCCTGACCGGGCCGACGGTAAATACAATCAAATCGCCGACATGCACGAGACGGTTTGGCTTGCGACTGACCTCGCCGTTCACATCCACACGCCCCTCTTTGCAGTGCGCCTGAGCCAGCGACCGCGACTTACAAAACCGGGCAAACCACAACCACTTGTCAATTCTCAGTCCGTCATTCACGGCGCAGATTTCATGGTTTGACGAGCGTCTTCAAAACAGCGAAGGGAGACTCCGGATCAGCCATCTTTTCTGGTTTCTTGTTGTGAACAGGCTTGCGCTTTGTTTGCGTTTTCACTTTAGGCGACTCAGATGTTTTTGCTTTGGGCTTTTTATGCCGTGCCGGTTTGCGCTTCACCGCAATGGCAATACCGGTCTCTTCAAGAGACGAGACGAAACCAAGGGCATTGAGCAGGATCACGGCCTTCTCGGCCCCGATACCAAGCGGCGACAGTTGTTCGGGCGGCAGCACAGCAACTTTTTCGCGCAGCAAACGCCGCACTTCGGCAGAGAACCGCTCTAACATATCAACGCGATACGCCATACCGCGTATGGGGCGAAACCCAGCCGCACGATAATAGTCTGCCGTTACATCTGCATCCGTTGGGAACGACACACGCCCCGCTGGCGGCAACAGAGGCTTTGGCGCCATATCTTTAAAAACAGTCCATAATATAGCCCGCAGCCGGATGGGATCCGCCTTGAGAATATCAGGAATATAAATAGCATTGAGGCCGAACCTGATCTTGCAGCGGGCAAGCGCCTTTTTGTCGTCCTCCGTGAGCGCGCGTACCTGTGCATCTGCATCATTGCGATCAACCGCACCTAAAGACTCACACAGTTGAAAGGCTATACCACGCGCGGCGCCTGATAATTCAGCGGTCTCCGCACCGAACAGCGGAGCCAGCAATTTACTGGTGTGGACATCAAGCCAGGATTGCAAACGAACACCAAGCTTTTCGCGCAGAGTCAGATTGAGCCGCTCATCTGCGCGTACCACCACCTTCGGCGATAAAGCACGCACGCCAGCGCTGAGAGTTGCAACAACAGCGCCGGCCCACTCAATGCCACCTGCATCATTCAATTTAAACAGGGAGTCCTCGGCATCGATCAACACTTGCGCTCTGCGCTCCAACTCAGGGAGGAGGGCGGTGTCTGCCGTGTTTGCCACGGCGCGATCTGCCGTTTTTAGACCGGTTTTGTCGGGCGAAAAAATCAGCCCATCAAGATCGCCAATAAAATGACCGTCAATCTCAACCCGGCCAGCCTCGGTCACAGCGACAGTCATACGATCTATTCCCTTAAGACGTTTCACCAAATGCGCGGTCCGGTGATCAATAAACTGCTGTGTCAGTTTCTCGTGCAGCGCATCGGAAAGCTGATCTTCTATAACGCGCGTCTCGCCCTGCCAATGGCTAGCATTTTCAACCCATCCCGGGCGATTTGCCAAATAGGTCCAGGTGCGAATTTCCGCAATACGGTCCATCAACGCATGAATGTCACCTTGGGTTCGTTTGACCCGGTCAATCTGTAGTGCAATCCAATCTTCCGGAATACACGCCTGCGACCCAGAAAGGTGTTGATACACTTGCTTAATCAGTCGTGCATGGGTCTCTGGCCGGAGCTTGCGAAAGTCCGGAACTTGCGCCGTATCCCATAACAATCGCACCCGCTCTTGGCCCTTTGCGCGCTCTTGGATGTCTGAATCCTGTGCCAAGATCTCAAGAACCAGTTGATCGTCGGTCGCGGGTGGGCGAATCAATCCGGGGGACGGCGGCGGCTTTTTCAAGCCGGACAGCAGCGACTCCACACTGACATAGCGCAGATCCGTGTTGCGCCAGTACAAGGATTTTAGCGCCTGGAACTCATGGGTCTCGATGCGGGCGATGGTTTCAGAATCCAGGGCAGAGGCTTCCGCTGTCACACCAAAGGTTCCATCATTCATATGCCGGCCCGCACGGCCGGCAATCTGCGACAACTCAGGTGCCGTTAACGGTCGCGGGGTACGGCCATCAAATTTTGACAAGGCCGCGAAGGCAACATGGTCGACATCCATATTGAGGCCCATGCCGATGGCGTCGGTGGCGACCAAGTAATCAACTTCGCCCGATTGATACAACGCGACTTGCGCATTCCGGGTGCGCGGACTCAAGGCCCCCATGACAACGGCTGTACCGCCGCGTTGACGCCGGAGCAAATCCGCGATGCCGTAAACCTCCGATACAGAGAACGCAACCACCGCAGAACGCCGGGGCAAGCGGGTGAGTTTTTTAGAACCGCTGTATGTGATTTTTGAGAACCGGGGGCGGGTAACAAAATTTACACCGGGCACCAGCTTACGGATCAGGGGGCGCACCGTCTCTGATCCTAGGAACATCGTCTCCAGACGGCCTCGGGCATGGAGCAGCCGGTCCGTAAAAATGTGGCCGCGCTCGCGGTCCGATGCCAACTGAATTTCGTCAACAGCGAGGAACGCCACGTCGCGATCCACCGGCATACTTTCGACCGTGCAGATAAAATAGCGCGCCGTTGCGGGAACGATTTTTTCTTCGCCCGTGACCAATGCCACAGCGGCCGCGCCCTTAATGGCAACCGCACGATCATAGTTTTCTCGCGCGAGCAAACGCAACGGGAAACCCATCATGCCTGACTCATGGCCGAGCATGCGTTCCATGGCCAGATACGTCTTGCCCGTATTTGTCGGCCCAAGAACGGCCGTTAAGGACTGATCAGAAGTTTCTGGTCGGAAAATCAAAGCAGCTAAGCCAACTGAGGAGTTGAGGAATAAGAAAGGCTGACGCCGCTCCGGAAAAGATTAGCTTTCCAGGCTGGGTGGTTCTTGCCGCCGATCAATTTTCTTGACCTTGGCCGTGTAATCTTTGAGGCGGCGTTCCATGGTTTCGAAAGAATCACGCAGCGCAATCATGATGTCCTCATGCGACTTTGTATCTTTCGGATCACGCCGGACCACGAGGTCTTCGCCAGGCACGGAGAGGTGAATGGTCAAATGAAAAGGAGCGGCCTGAGTGTTCAGGTTGGAATGGCTTTTGTGATGCGCCTCAACCACCACCCGGCACCCGGTGATGCGGTCTGAATAATTTTCAAGTTTATCAACGCGCTCGCGAATCCTCGCTTCGACCGCATCTGATTTATCAATACCATGAAACGCAATTTGAATCGGAATCTGCATAACCACCTCCAAGTAACACCTTAACTGGTCGCATGACGTTAAGCCGTAATTTGGCATAACGCGCGTTCATATCATGGCGCGAAGATACGTCCGGGACAATCACAGAGATGAAATCTCTATAAATTGAGCGAAATCTCCACCAATGAGGTGGAGTCTCTGCAAATGATGTGAAATCACTCAGCCTTAAACCTAACTCCGGGCTTGCCTCTTGCATCCAATAGCGACACGCACAATATTGCCGCCAACCCTGTGCCCAAACACGTGCCGGAGCCATTCTAAAACCGAAAGAGACTGAAAGCATGAGTGAAGAAAAAAGAACTTTTGAAGCTGAAGTTGCAAAGCTCTTGGATATTGTTGTCCATTCTTTGTACTCGAACAGCGAGATCTTCCTGCGTGAATTGATCTCCAACGCCTCCGACTCCTGTGACCGCCTGCGTTATGCGGCGTTAACAAACAAAGACCTCTTAGGGGATGAGGGCGCAGACTTCGAAATTCACATATCCATCGACAAAGATGCCGGCACGCTGACAATCCGCGACAACGGCATCGGCATGAACAAAGATGAATTGATCGACAACTTGGGCACCATCGCCAAGTCCGGCACGTCAGAATTCATGAAAACTCTGACCGGTGATGAGTCGAAAGACGTCTCCCTAATTGGGCAATTCGGTGTCGGCTTCTATTCTTCGTTCATGGTCGCCAAAAAGGTCGAGGTGTTTTCCAGAAAAGCCGGTGACAGCCAAGGCTGGCGGTGGGTCTCCGATGGACGTGGCAGTTATAGCGTCAGCGAACAAGATGATGTTGCACGGGGTGCGCGCATTGTAATGCATCTGCGCAAAGAAAGCCGTGAGTATCTAGAGCCGCTGCGCCTTAAAAACATTGTTAAAACTTATTCAGACCATATCGCCTTGCCGGTCATTCTGGATCCCGTACCAAGTGACTCAAAGGATGACTCACGCAACGAAGCTGAAACCCTGAACTCAGCGTCAGCCCTTTGGACACGCCCCAAATCAGAGATTACCGAAGACCAATATAAAGAATTTTATCATCATGTGGCTCAAGGCTTTGATGACCCCTGGCACACCCTTCATTTTCGCGCAGAGGGTGCCATTGAGTACACCAGCCTGTTATTTCTGCCGACATCGCAGCCGTTCGATCTGTTTGAGCCCACGCGTAAGAACAAAGTAAAGCTCTACGTCAATCGCGTGTTCATCGCAGACGACTTGGACGGCCTGCTGCCGCCTTATCTGAGATTTGTGCGTGGGGTTGTCGACTCCCCCGACCTGCCCCTGAATGTCAGCCGCGAAATGCTGCAGGACAATCCGCAACTCAAAAAAATTCAAAAAGGCTTGGTCAGCCGGTTGTTCAAAGACTTGAAAGACCGCAGCAAAAAACCAGAAGACTATGCAACATTCTGGTCGACCTTCGGCGCCGTGTTCAAAGAAGGTTTGTATGAGGATTTTGAACGCCGTGATGAGATTCTCAAACTCTGCCGTTTTCGCACCAGCGCCAGCGCAGACTGGCGTAGTCTGGAGGACTATGTCGCTGACCTCAAAGACGGGCAAGACGCTATTTATTACATCACCGGCAATGACGCCAAGGCACTGAAGAACTCGCCACAACTGGAGGGTTATATCGCCAAAGGGATCGAAGTCGTGTTGCTGACCGATCCTGTCGATGAATTCTGGGTGTCTTCAGTGGGTGTGTTTAACAAACACCCGTTCCGCTCAGCCGCCCAATCTGCAAGCGACTTGGACTCCATTGCCAAAACGGACTCTGATGACAAGAAAGAGGACGATAAAAGCGAGAAAGACTCTATTGACGTTGCCGCGCTGACCAAACGTCTCAGCGACGCCCTCGGCGACGCCGTTAAAGAGGTGCGGGCCTCGAACCGCCTGACCGAAAGCCCGGTGTGTTTGGTTGGAGAAGACGGCGGCATGAGCTTGCATTTGGAACGTATGCTGAAACAGCACGGCCAAGACCCCGGCATGGCCATTCCCCGCGTGCTTGAAATCAACCCCAAGCATGCGCTGATCAAGAAGCTGGCAGAGCAGAGCGATGATGTGTTGGGTGAGATTGCTTTCTTGCTGCTAGACCAGGCCCGCATTGTGGAAGGCGAAGCCATCCCCGACCCCATCGCGTTTTCACGACGGCTGTCCCAGGCCATGGAACGGGGGCTAGTATAGAAGAAGGCCCTAGTTTTCTAGGAACGGCAGGAAACTGAGACCCCACTTGGTGAAGTCTTCATCAAGATACTGGAAACTGCAGTTGGGGGCAGCCTCGGCTGCGGCCAAAGTATGGGGATTGTTCGGGTCCCATTCCGACGTGGCCAATAGCGTAGGGACCGTCGTGCGGGCCAGTTTTTCAAAGGTGTCGTATTTGAAGTGGGACTGATACGCCGTCCGATACATATTGCCCGCTTTCAGCAGCGAACACACCCGCTCGTGCACCATCTCGGTTGCCAGAAACGGTTCGCGCCAAATCACGCCTGCTTTCTCGCGCTTGAACCACGGGTAATAGATGCCCTGATCGCGCATCTGATGCCAGCACTGCAACAGGTGCCCGCCGTGCCACAGCGGTGACACATCGGGCGTATAGTGCGCCAGCATGTCAGCCTGCTCAGCGCCTGTGTGCTGGAAGACATTACTCATGACCAATTTACGCACAACACCAGGATGATCAACGGCGAGATCAAGACCGACAAATCCACCGCCCCACATGCCGTAGAAATCTACTTGGGTGAGCCCTAAGGCTGACAGCGCTTCGGCCAAAACAGTGGCGTAGTCTGCAACAACAACATCCGTTTCCGGGATAATGCGGTCCGAGTCACCGGAGCCGGGCATATCAAAGGCATAAACGGTTTTGCGACCAATGAACGATGCGGTTATGGGTTCGACCGTGCCGACTGAACTGGCGGCATCGTGTTGTACCAGCAGCGGAACAGAGTCGGCATCTGCGTTTCTCTGAAAATGAATCTGCCCATCGTTCACAGACACATAGTCGTTCCACAGCTTGCCCTTCAGTGGAGCAACAGAGGGCGGGGCTGGCACAGACACATCGACACGCAAATCTTCAAGAAAAACCAGTGCCTGGACTTCCCCTTTTGTCTGCTCATCCGCCGTGGACTTTGTAAGAGACTCCGACACCGATTTAATACTGCGCCAGGGATCAAGCCCGTCATGCCGCTGACGCGCCACCACCAGGGATGGACAGGCCACCGACGATAACATCTGAGCGGCGTCAAACGAGCGGGCCGCGCCATAGCCGGTTTCATAACCACGGCCATGAACCCCGGCATTGAGGAATTGTATGACCCGGCGGTGCAGGGTTTCAGGGTCAGGCATGTCGGCATCGACACGGGTATTCAGCGCTGGGGTATGCCAGGGATGAAACGCAGTTTGTTCCCGCAGCATGGCCCACAGCCACGCCAAATGACTGCCATCCCACACCGGCTCAAAAGGGGGCAATGGGGCTTTAGCGCTGGGGGGCAAATCAAGCGCGCCAGGCAAATCCAAATCCCAAGCGGCAAGAGAGGAAACTCTATTTTTATGGGTGGCTGCAAAGTGCAGCGCCAAAGCTGCGCCCGCCTGTTCGCCGTAAACTTGAACGCGCTCCAAACCCAGCGCCGTCAAAAACACAGCAAGGTCATCCGCCAGTGGGTCGAGGTTTTGCGGCGGTGTGTCCAACACGGACGACTTGCCATAGCCCGCAAGGTCTGGCGCGATTACTGTAAACCGGTCCGCTGCCGCCTGCATCAGTGGCACAAGGTCTTCTGAAGAGCGCGGCAGACGGTGCAAGGCAATCAGCGGCGGCCCAGACCCGGCCCGCCGATAATGCAGTTGACGATTGCCAACCGTCACATAGTGGCGGGACAGACCAGGGATTACTGGTTCTGTCATCCGCTAGGTCTGCACATTCCGCACCACTGGACTAGCTTAAGATGCGAGATTGCGCAGGACGTAGTGCAGCACACCACCGTTTCTAAAGTAATCCAACTCACCTTCCGTATCGATGCGGCAGAGCGCGGAGAAGGTCTCCGTGGAGCCATCCGGCCGCGTAACTGTAACGGCAACGTCGCAACGCGGCGTCAGTTCCGTAAGGCCCCTCACATCGAATAACTCGGTGCCATCCAGCTTCAAAGTTGTGCGGGACACGCCCTCTTTAAACTGCAGCGGCAACACACCCATGCCGATCAGGTTTGACCGGTGAATGCGCTCGAAGCTCTCGGTAATCACGGCCCGCACACCCAACAAGTTGGTGCCCTTCGCCGCCCAGTCACGGGACGACCCTGTGCCATACTCCTTACCGCCAACGACCACCAAAGGCACACCGACTTCTTGGTACTTCATGGCCGCATCATAGATCGGCATAGCCATGGCTCCCGGATGATATTTGGTCATACCGCCTTCGACACCGGGCACCATTTCATTGCGGATACGAATGTTGGCAAAGGTGCCACGCATCATCACTTCGTGGTTGCCGCGCCGTGAGCCGTAGGAGTTAAAATCTTTCGGGTCGACGCCATGGGCCGTGAGATAGGCCCCAGCGGGGCTGTCTTTTTTGATCGCGCCGGCCGGCGAAATATGGTCGGTGGTGACTGAGTCGCCCAAAATAGCCAGAGGCCGCGCGCCTACGATATCTTTGATCGCGTCTGGAGTCTGTGACATGCCTTCAAAGTAGGGCGGATTTCTCACGTAGGTGGAATCACTTTGCCAGTCATAGGTTTCGCTGGGCTCGGCTTTCACGGCCTGCCATTCCGGCGGACCTTTGAAAACATCTGAGTAACGCGTCGAGAACATTTCCTTGGTCAGGAACTGCTCAATACAAGCAGACACTTCCTGCGGGGTCGGCCAGATATCTTTGAGGAATACATCCTTGCCGTCTTTGTCCTGGCCAATGGCATCTTTGGTGATGTCGATGGTCATGGACCCGGCAATGGCATAGGCCACCACAAGCGGAGGGCTGGCCAGGTAGTTGGCCTTGATATCCTGGCTGATGCGGCCTTCAAAGTTGCGGTTGCCTGACAACACAGACACAGCCACCAAGTCACCCTCATTAATGCTCTTGGAAATGTTTGGGTCGAGCGGACCAGAGTTCCCAATGCAGGTGGTGCAGCCGTAGCCCACATTGTGGAAACCAAGGGCTTCCAAGTCTTCCGTCAAGTTGGCCTTGTCCAGATAGTCGGTCACCACTTGCGAGCCCGGCGCCAACGACGTTTTGACCCAGGGCTTGCGCGTCAGGCCTTTTTCTCTGGCCTTGCGGGCAACCAAACCCGCCGCGAATAACACCGAGGGATTGGAGGTGTTGGTGCATGAGGTAATGGCGGCGATCACCACGTCACCGTCTGTCAGCGTGTCTTTCTCACCCGGACCAGACAGGTCTGTAATGGGCGATGTCTTGGGTGTGTCATGGCCGAAGGTCTTGCTCAGCTCACCGCTGAACGCAGACGCTGCGGACGACAAGGCAACCCGGTCTTGCGGACGCTTCGGACCGGCCAAGGACGGCTCAACCGTGGAGAGGTCTAGCTCAAGCGTATCTGTGAAGTCTGGGTCAGGGGTGCTGTCATCGCGCCACATGCCCTGGGCCTTAGCATAGGCTTCAACCAACGCCACACGATCAGTGTCACGACCGGTGAACTCAAGATAGCGACAGGTCTCGGAATCAATCGGGAAGAAGCCACAGGTCGCCCCATATTCAGGAGCCATGTTGGCAATCGTTGCACGGTCGGTGAGCGAGAGGCCAGACAGACCTTGTCCGTAAAACTCGACAAACTTGCCGACGACACCTTTGGCACGGAGCATCTGCGTCACCGTCAACACCAGGTCGGTGGCGGTTGTGCCTTCTTTGAGTTTGCCGTTGAGCTTGAAGCCGACGACTTCCGGAATCAGCATCGAGACAGGCTGACCCAGCATAGCGGCTTCAGCCTCAATACCGCCGACACCCCAACCCAAAACCGCAAGACCGTTGACCATGGTCGTGTGGCTGTCTGTGCCGACCAAGGTATCCGGATAGGCAATTGTTTTGCCGTCTTCATCGCCGGTCCAGACCACTTGGGCCAAGTACTCAACATTGACCTGGTGGCAAATGCCAGTGCCGGGGGGAACCACGCGGAAATTATCAAAACCCATTTGACCCCAGCGCAGAAACTCATAACGCTCGCGGTTGCGCTGAAACTCAAGGGCGATGTTTTTCGCCAACGCATCCTCAGACGCATAGGCATCAACCATGACCGAGTGGTCAATCACCAGATCGACCGGAGACAACGGGTTGATCTGCTGGGCGTTGCCACCCAGGGCCTTCATCGCTTCACGCATAGCCGCCAAGTCAACGACAGCGGGCACACCGGTAAAATCCTGCATCAGCACGCGGGCCGGGCGATAGGCGATTTCCTGATCAGATTTGCGGGTCGTCAACCAATCCGCAATAGCTTGAACATGTTCCGTTTTGACCGACTTACCATCTTCATAGCGCAGCAGGTTTTCAAGCAGGACTTTGAGAGAGAATGGCAGCTTCGACAGATTGCCGAGTCCGCCTTCAGCAGCGGCAGGCAGACTAAAGTAGTCATAGCTTTTACCAGCGACTTCGAGTGTACGGCGGGTTTTTAGAGTATCCTGACCGGTCAATGCCATGCCTGTGTCCCTCTTTCTGGAGTGAAATCGTGCGATTTGAGGGGTTTGATATGATCATCCCTCTTTTGGCGGCATCATCCACATCCCACAGGGGTTGTCCAGCCTTTCCCAAGAGGCAAAGGGGTGCTCATCCGCAGTTTTCTGGGCTTCAGAGACATCCCGCATGGCGCACAATTGGGGCATCATTGGCTTATCGTTGAGTCCTGGAGTGGTCGAGTGATAATTATCCGTGAAATTCCGCGCTGTTTGAGTATGGTGCCGGCCATGCACACGCCTCAAACAGAAACGCCAATCCTCATTGTTGAGGGATTATCCGCCCGGCGCGGCGGGCGTGCTATTTTTGAAAATGTGTCGTTTCACCTCACCTCCGGTGAAGCGGCGGTGATTACCGGCCCCAACGGCAGCGGAAAATCCACCTTGTTGCGCGTGCTGGCTGGGCTTTTGCCCCTCGACAACGGCATGGTGACCGTGACTCAGGAACTGCCATATGCGATCTGCTATGCCGGGCATCGTGATGGCCTCAAGGGGGCTTTAACTGTCTTCGAGAATCTCAGCTTCTGGTCAAAAATTTATGGTGTTGAGATGGCGGCAACCCAGCAGGTCATAGACCGCATGGCCCTGAATGCCGTTGCCGATATGCCAGCGGATTTTTTGTCGGCAGGCTGGCGGCGACGGGCCGGACTGGCGCGGCTGCTGCTTAGCAATGCCCCCATCTGGCTGCTGGATGAACCTTATACGGCGCTAGATACCGAGAATGTGGGTCGGATTGATGCTGTTTTGAGTGAACATGTAACAGGCGGCGGCATTGCCGTTCTCGCGACCCATCAGCTGCCAGGTTTCGAACCCAATCACCGCATCGAGATGTCAGACTATCCTGCGGTGATCGCTGCTGAGATGGAGCGAGACTGGTGAGCACGTTCCTCACCCTGATTAAACGGGACGTCAGCCTGTCGATGCGCCATCGCGCTGACACCATCATGGTGTGCGGCTTTTTTGCCATCACCGTGATCCTGTTTCCGTTTGGCATAGGACCGGAGCCGGGGGTTCTGGAACGGGTTGGGGCCGGTGTTCTGTGGGTGACCGCCCTCTTGGCTGCGTTGCTATCGCTGGATCATCTGTTTGCCGATGACGAACAGGATGGCGCCCTGGATTTGCTGCGCACAGCCCCAGTGTCGCCAACGGTCGTGGTGGCGGCAAAGATCATCGCCCACTGGCTGACCACAGGTCTGCCTTTGACCTTATTGGCCCCGATCCTTGGTGTAACATTGCAAATACCTGCCTCATCAACGCTGCCAATGATCACCGCTCTGCTGCTGGGTACACCAACTTTAAGCCTGATCGGAGCCGTCGGGGCAGCTCTGACCCTTGGGGTGCGCCGGAAAGGTGTTCTGCTGCCACTCGTCATCCTACCCTTGTATATTCCGGTGCTGATTTTCGGCGTCGGGGCCATAGATACCGCGGCCATGGGATTCTCAAACAGCGGCCCCTATGCGGTGTTGGGCGGGCTCCTGTTGATCGCAGCCGCCCTGTGCCCCTGGGCCGCTGCTGGAGCCCTCAAACTCACCTCCGAATAACACCTCGATTCTGGCCCTTCAAAGGCCGGATTCAGGTTGGCTTTGCAGACGGAAGAAGGTAAGCCTTTGGATATGCACGCTTTTGCCAATCCAACGCGGTTCCTCAAACTCGCGTCTGCAATCCAGCCCTGGGCCGTCACCTTGTGTGTCGCCTGTTTTGTGGTTGGCGTGCCCCTCGCTTTGGTCTTCTCACCACCGGATTACCAGCAGGGCGACACGGTCAGAATCATGTACATCCATGTGCCTGCCGCCTGGATGGGGCTCTTTGTTTACGCGGCCATGGCCATCAGCAGCGCCTCTTATCTGATCTGGCGGCATCCGGTTGCCAGTATGATTGCCCGGGCGTCGGCTCCCATCGGCGCAACATTTACAGCCCTGTGCCTGCTCACCGGCATGCTGTGGGGCGAACCCATGTGGGGTACGCCCTGGGTTTGGGATGCCCGGCTGACGTCCATGCTAGTGCTGTTTTTCCTGTACCTTGGATATATGGCGCTGGGTGATGCGTTTGACAGCCCCGAGCAGGGCGAAAAGGCAGCTGCCATTCTGGCGCTTGTTGGCTCTGTTAATTTGCCGATCATTAAATTCTCGGTGGATTGGTGGAATAGCCTTCACCAGCCGTCCATATTGTCGATGCAAGGCATCTCCGTCGCTTCGGAGATGCTGCTACCGCTGTTCCTGATGGTTGGCGCGTTCCAATTTTATTATGTCGTGGTGGTTTTTATGCGGGTCCGCACCCGGTTTTTAACCGCCAAAATCCGCGCCGCGCGCCTGCAACGCGGCATATAAGGTCAGGCATCGCACGCTCACTCTTAACGCTCTGAAGGATAAACTGGTCAAATCGCGTGGAAAATCTGCAAGCCTTTTTCGAGATGGGTGGATACGCCTTTTATGTCTGGTCGTCCTATGCGCTGGCCCTCACCGGCCTGGGCGGACTGGTGATTCTCTCCCGTCGTTCACAAACCAAGGCCCAGGCGGAATTGGACCTCTTGCGTCCACCAAAAGAAAAGACCACATCACAAAGTAACACTGAAGCGCCTGCAACTCATCTCCCACCGGAGCAAGGGATAGACCCTCGTGAAGCGTAAAACCCAACGGATGTATTTTCTGATGCTGGGCGGACTGGCCCTAGCAGCTGGAACAGCCCTTATGCTGACGGCGTTCGAAGACAGTATCGTTTTCTTCTACAGCCCGACAGAAATTCAGCAGCAATTGATTGAACCCGGGGAGCGCATCCGCATCGGCGGTTTGGTTGCGGAAGGCAGCGTCAACGCCGATGGCGAAAATGTTTCGTTTACCGTGACCGACACGGTCGAGAGTCTCGACATCACTTATCAGGGCATCTTGCCCGATCTGTTTCGTGAGGGTCAGGGCATTGTCGCAGAAGGCTACCTGCTTGCATCGGGTGTCTTCCAAGCCTCAGACGTGCTGGCGAAACATGACGAAAACTACATGCCGCCGGAAGTGGCAGAGGCCATTAAAGCGGCTGGGGAATGGCGCGGTGATGCGAGTGCAGACGCCCAATCCGTCGCCGCCGAACAGGAACATAAACCATGAGTCCTGAGCTTGGCCACTTCGCCTTGGTGCTGGCCCTGCCGGTCGCCCTTGCACAGTCGATTGTGCCCTTGATCGGTGCATCTCGACGTGACGCCGCCTTAATGGCCATCGCCGGACCGGCAGCCCTGCTTCAAATGTTGCTCATTGGCACAGCTTTCGCCGCCCTGACGCATGCCTTCATCGTCTCTGACTTTTCAGTCATGAATGTGTTTCAGAACTCTCACACCTCGAAACCGTTGCTCTACAAAATCACAGGGGTGTGGGGCAATCATGAAGGCTCTTTGTTGCTTTGGGTCGCCATCCTCGCGGTTTTTGGCGCCGCGGTGGCCGCCTTTGGCGGGGCATTGCCAGATCGATTGAAGGCCCGGGCCCTCGCTGTGCAGGGCATGATTGGTCTTGGCTTCATCGCGTTTATTCTGTTCACCTCCAATCCGTTCTTGCGGGTGGACCCCATCCCGGTGCAAGGCCAGGGTTTGAACCCTTTGCTGCAAGACCCCGGTCTCGCCTTCCACCCGCCCATGCTCTATCTCGGATATGTCGGGTTCTCGATGGCCTTCTCCTTCGCCATTGCGGCTTTGCTGGAAGGCCGCGTTGACGCCGCCTGGGCGCGCTGGGTGCGTCCCTGGACCTTGGCCGCTTGGTCATTCTTAACCGTTGGCATCGGCCTCGGGTCATGGTGGGCCTACTACGAACTCGGCTGGGGCGGCTGGTGGTTTTGGGACCCGGTTGAGAATGCTTCTTTCATTCCCTGGCTGACCGGAACGGCGCTGTTGCATTCAGCCATTGTGGTCGAAAAACGCGAAGCCCTGAAAAGCTGGACGGTCCTTCTAGCCATCATCACTTTCTCACTGAGCCTTCTCGGCACATTCCTGGTGCGCTCTGGCATCCTTACCTCTGTGCATGCCTTTGCCTCCGATCCGACACGCGGCGTGTTTGTGTTGGGCATGCTCGTCGTAGCCGTAGGTGGCTCTCTGGCGCTGTATGCAGCGAAAGCCCCGGCGCTTGAACCAGGCGGGTTATTCGCGCCGGTGTCACGCGAAGGTGGCTTGCTGATCAACAACCTGTTCCTGTCGACCGCCGCAGCGACGGTGTTGCTGGGCACGCTGTACCCGCTGATCGCCGAAGCCCTGGAACTCGGCACACTCTCAGTCGGTGAACCTTACTTTAACACCGTGTTTATACCGTTGATGGTGCCCTTGGTGATCGTGATGGGTATCGGCCCTTTGATGTCGTGGAAACGCAGCGATTTAGCCGGCGTGATTGGGCGCTTAAAAGGCGCGCTGGTCGCTGTCGTTGTAATTTTCGGTATTGCCTTGGCCATGAGCGGAACATCGGTGGTCGATATTGCCGGTGCCGCGGGCATGGGATTGGCCGCTTGGCTGTTCGCCTCAGCTTTCATTGAATGGTCAGCGCGAGTCAAACTGTTTGGCGGCTCACTAGGCACCGCCTGGCAGCGCGTAAAATCTCTACCCCGTGCCTCTCATGGCATGACAGTAGCCCACATGGGCATGGCCATTCTGATTGCCGGGGTCTCCGGCTCCAGCGCCTGGAAGCAGGAAAATATTCTCACCATGGTGGCCGGGGAGTCTGTGGAGGTCGCAGGATTCACCGTCACCTTTAACGGTGCCGAACTTGTGCAAGGACCAAACTATGAATCCTTACAGGGCACATTTACGGCGCGAAAGGGCAACAGCACGGTCACGTTAACACCCGAACGCCGGGTCTATGACCAACCGGTGCAACAAACAACAGAAGCCGCTATTCACACCACATTCTGGTCCGACCTTTACCTGGTCATCGGCGATGGCCCTGGCGACCGGGAGCAGTTTGTCGTCCGCGCCTTCTTCGAACCATTCGTCCCCTTCTTGTGGTACGGCATCCTGTTGATGGGCTTCGGGGGAGTCATCTCTTTGACCGACCGGCGTCACCGCATTGGTGCCCCAAAGCGTGCCACGGCCAGCGCCCACCCTGCTGAGGTTGAGGCTTAGTCGCCATGACGGAAGAGACGTCCAACGAAGTGACCAACGAGACTTCAACACGTGTGCCGCGCCGGCGATGGATTGCCATCTTGCCCGTGGTTATTGCCGTGCTGTTAGGGGGGGTGTTTGCGAAACGCCTCGCCGACGTGAAAGACGGACTAGACCCGACGGTCTTACAAAGCGTTCTCTTAAATACGCCGGTCCCAGACCTAGATCTGCCGCCTCTGCCCGGACGAGATCGTTTAGAAGACGGCATCAAAACAGAACATTTAAAGAGCGAAGTCAGCCTGGTAAACATCTGGGGCTCCTGGTGCATTGCCTGCCTCGCTGAACATCCCTTGCTGATGGCCATTCAAGGCCAGTCTGATGTGCCGATTCATGGCATCGCCTGGCGGGACGACCCACAGGCGAGCCTCAAATGGCTTGGCCGCCACGGCGACCCTTATAGCCGCATCGGACAAGACCCGATCAGTGAAGCCGCGATTGCCTTTGGTGTGACAGGCGCGCCGGAAACATTTGTGGTCGATGCCAATGGAATCATCCGCTACAAGCACACCGGACCGATCAGCCCTGACGATTGGTCCAATACGATTCAGCCTTTGATCGAACAACTCCGGCAGTGAACAGCATGCACCGATATATCGCGGCCTCTATCGCAGCCCTGATTTTCATGCTTGGCGTACAGGCGCTGGCCGTAGACCCTTATGAGGTATTGGAAGATCCCGTTCTGGAACAACGCGCGCGGGCCTTGAGTCAGGAACTGCGCTGCGTGGTCTGCCAGAATGAATCTATTGATGACTCCAACGCAGAATTGGCCAGGGACATGCGGCGCTTGGTGCGGCAACGGGTGACCCAGGGCGACAGTGACGAAGATGTGTTGTCGTACATGGTCGAACGCTATGGTGATTTCGTGCTGCTGCGACCGCAGTTTAAACCCCAAAACTATGTGTTGTGGTTCGGACCCTTCGCACTACTGCTGTGCGGTGCTGTTGTGGTGCGCCAGTACATGCGCCAACAGAAGCCAAAAACGCCGACCCCGCTTTCTGAGGCAGAACAAAAAGAAATCGCAGCACTAATGGCAGAGACGGATTCAGAGTCTGCTGGAGACAAACCCTCATGATCTGGGCTGGATATGCGATTTTAATTTTGGTGTCCGTGGCCGGTCTGGTATGGCCGGTCCTGAAGCATGCCAAATCTGCCGCCCAAAACACAGAGCCGGATCAAGCTGTTTACCGTGCGCAACTGAACGAAGTTGAGCGGGACGCAATTCAGGGCCTTTTAGATGCCGAAGAAGCAGAGACCGCCCGCACAGAAATCAAACGCCGTCTGCTGGCCGCCAATCGCAGAGCCGCCGGCCAAAACCAGTATGGCAGCCCTGTTGCCCGCGCCGTCGCCCTGACCTGCATTATTATTCTGGTGCCCACTTTATCTGCGGCGGTGTACTGGAGCATTGGTGCCCCAGGCTTGGCCGGCGCCCCGATTGAAGAACGCCGCGCGGTCGCCCGCGAAAATCCGGAAAGTGCAGACTTTTCAGTTCTCATTGAGCAATTGGCGGAGACGCTGCGTCAAAATCCAGAGAGCACAGACGGCTGGCTGCTGTTGGCCCGCAGTTACCGGCAAGTGAACAGAATGGAAGAGTCCGTGCAGGCCTTCCGCCAAGCTTTGTCGACAGGCGTAAACGACCCCCTGGTTTATGCAGAATTCGCGGATACGTTGATCGCTGCCAATGGGGGTGTTGTCACAGCAGAAGCCGTCAACGTGTTTGAAGGTGTATTGAGAACGGACCGCAACGAACCCAGAGCCCGGTTTTATCTCGGCCTCGCCCGGGCCCAAGCAGAAGATCCGCAAGGGGCCATTGCCATTTGGCGAGACCTGACCGCTGGGGCACCAGACGATGCCCCTTGGCTGCCCATGGTGCGGGATCAAATGAGCCAAGTTGCCATGCGTGCAGGCGTGATGCCGATGACCGTTACCCCGCGCCATCCTCTAGACGGCATAGCCCGTTCACGCTCTGAAACGGCGGGAGATAGAACGACCGATGGAGCTGATACAGGTGTCCCCGCCGCCGATGAAGACGATTTCCGCCCCGATGTCAGTCAGTTGGCTGGCCGGTTTTCCGGCGATGAGTTAACCATGATTCAGGAAATGGTTGGCGGCCTGGAAGCGCGGCTGGAATTTGAGCCTGACGACTTTGACGGATGGATGCAATTGGGCCGGTCGTACACGGTTCTTGGCAATACAGAGAAAGCCGCAAACGCATTTCGTGCAGCAAGCGCACAACGCGCAGACAGCCTTCAAGCCCGCGTTCAACTGGCCAACGCCTTGCTCCAACCTGCCGCACAGCAAGATGGTTTGTCCGCGGAGTTGGATGCCGTTGTTGCTGAAATTCTTACGCTTGATGCCAAAAACGCCGACGGTTTATTTATTTCAGGCCTGCTTGCCGCGAATACGGGAAATACAGCAGAGGCCCGCCAACGCTGGGAACAGTTATTACAAATTCTGCCTGCGGGGGATCCAGCCCGCGACGCCGTGCAGGCCCGCCTTGCAGATTTATAATTAAATTGAAGATTGATCAAATTAACGATGCCCTAAACTGGCGGATGGGCAAGCCAAAGTAAAAATTTCAGACTCAGCCCAACCTCGGGCAAAGGAGACGCCTGTGATATCGCCCCTGACCAAACGCATTATCATTGGACTGTTCGTCGCCTTGAGCACCGTCTTGATCCTCGCTTTGTATCTGCCGGTGTTTCGTCCATCAGCCGACAATACGGTGGTTGAAGGGTCGGCCGCCATTGGAGGGGCGTTTGTCCTTAGCAATCACAATGGTGAGGTTGTCGATGAGCGAATTTTGCTCGGTCATTACAGCCTTGTCTATTTCGGCTTCACCTATTGCCCTGACATCTGCCCCATGACCTTGCAGATCGTTGCGGATGCAATTGATTTGTTGCCAGGGCAAAAAAGTGAACTGGTGCAACCGGTCTTTATTTCCCTAGACCCGAAACGCGACACCACGGCAACACTGAACGCTTACGTGAACAATTTTCACAGCCGGATGATTGGCCTGACCGGCACCACCGAGCAGGTGCAGGCCGCCGCCCAAGCGTATCGCGTATTTTACCGGGAAGCCCCCATCGGAGATGAGGGCGATTACACCATCGATCATTCAGGCTATCTGTATTTGATGAACCGGAGCGGACGTTACATTGACCACTTCCGCAAAGACGTGACGGTGGAGCAACTGACCTCGCGGCTGCGGGAGTTGCTGTGACTGCATCTGAGCCAACAGAGCGCACGCCGTTCTGGAAAGCAAAAACGCTGGACGAAATGTCAGAAGCGGAGTGGGAGAGTTTGTGCGATGGCTGCGGTAAATGCTGTTTGCATAAACTTCAAGACGCCGACACGGAGGAAATACTCTCGACCAATGTCGCCTGCCGATTGCTGGACCTCAAAAGCTGTCAGTGTTCTGATTACCCCAATCGCAAAGTCAAAGTGCCGGACTGTGTGCAATTGACGCCGGAAACAGCCGGCACTCTGCCCTGGCTGCCGCCAACTTGTGCCTATCGCCTTGTAGCAGAGGGGGAAGATTTGCCGCACTGGCATCCCCTGGTCAGTGGCTCATCTGAGGCGGTGCACGCGGCAGGCATATCCGTGCGGGGCCGATCTATATCAGAGACGAAAGCCGGGCCGCTGGACGGACATATTGTGTTCTGGAAGGACCTTTAGACTTGGGGGAGGTGGCGCCAGAGGAACGGGTAGACATTTCAACGCCGGATAGACAGATCGTGACTGTCTACCTCAAAGAACACCCTAGAGCGCGCCGCATCAGTCTTCGGGTCGACCCTGCCCATCATCGGATTGTGCTGATCAAACCCCGCCGCACCAGTAAAAAAGCTGCGATCGCCTTTGCCCAAGACAAGGCAGGCTGGCTTAAGGAACAAGTAGAACGTCTGCCAAAACCCCGGCCTTTTGCAGATGGTGCGGCCGTGCCGCTTCGCGGAGAAACCCACCTCATTCGCCATTGCCCCGAAGCAAGACGCGGGGTGTGGACAATAGAAAATGAAATTTGCGTCTCTGGTGATGCCGCGCACCTCTCACGGCGCGTGACAGATTGGTACAGAGCAGAGGCCCGCAAGGCCGTGGCTCCGTTGGTGCATGGGTATGCCGAGACCCTGGGCAAAAGAGTCACCGGCATCACCATTCGGGATACGCGCTCGCGTTGGGGCAGTTGTACAGCGCAAGGAAAACTATCTTTCAGCTGGCGCCTGATTATGACGCCACCACACGTCATATCTTATGTGGTTGCTCATGAAGTGGCGCATCTGTGTGAGATGAATCATTCCGCCCGGTTTTGGCAAACGGTCGACCGCTTAGTCGAGGGACGCGATACCGCAGCAGGGTGGCTTAAAACACACGGCCACGACCTGCACCGTTATGGATTAGACACAATCAGCTAAGAGATACTTAGCGGCTTGCGACCGCTGTGGATTTGTTTTCCCGCGCATCAAGCCATTCGGCAAAGGTATGCAAGCCTGGTACCATGGGGTCTCGGGACAAAGCGGCCTGTGCGTAACGGCTCGTGCTGGGATCGCGGTAAAAAATATGACCGCCAACGATACCCGTCACTTCCAGGTTATTGGCCCATTTCGGATGCACAAAACTTGCGTGATACCAAAGCGCGCCACCAGTCGGATCGGCCAAGCCGGAGTCTTTCTGCAAAACGGCAGCCGCCAACTTCAAAGAATGTGACCAGGCCACGCGGTTATAGGGCGTATCCGGACGGCCATCGCAATACCAAGAGAACTGGCAGCGATGTTTTACACGCGCCTTGTTCTGTTTGATGACGCGGCAGATGCTGGACGGAAACCGCTGATCCATGGCGCGGTTGACAACAACCTTCGCCACGGCAAGGCGGCCGGCAAGGCTTTCGCCGCGCGCTTCAAAATAATCATTCAGCGCGAGACACATGAATTCTGATTCTGGCACAGACAGACTGTCCAGATCGATCATCAGTCCTTCAGGAATATCTGCGGACAACGCTGGCACTGCAGGCAGAAAGAAAATCAGAAACGCGGCTAGGATGTGTTTTTTGATAGCCGTCGCCGGACGACGCATTTGGGTACACATCAGGCTTTTGAAAGTTCGATCAGTCACCAGGCTCACTCCTTGTATGACGGCAACTCGTGCGGTTAGGCACCTGAACATCTCGTGCCATTGGGCACCTAGACATGTTGCCGGTCGTTTCTGTGCGTTACCCTTGTGATCTTTAGGCCGAAGCCGGACGTTGCGTTCTTATCTGCCACGGACCCTAGATGGATCGGAATTAACGAAGTCCTAACTCAGCTGGTCAGGCACACCCGGTGGCTCGCGAGATTGCCTGTCGAAGCGCATATATGTGGGGCAAATGGCAAAATCTCAACGTTTATATAGTTGCTTTGTTCAGCTGTTATTATTCAAAAAATGTCTAAATCAGACCTCATTCGGTCATTTTAGGTCATCTTTTGAATCGGGGCGAAACCACCGCAGACATAGCCGCTGCGAAGCGCCCTCCGAATGGGCCTGAGATTGTGCCGATTTGCTGCATATTTATGACCTGCAATAGGATTCCAAGAAAATTAACTCAGAAATAGTTCAGAAAAGAAATCTTTGTAGATCAAAACGGCCTAATTACCGGTAAGCCTCCGCCAGAAACGCGTCAAAGGGTCAACTGGTGGTGGTTCTGACCAGCCAGCCAACGCCTGAACCGGGGTGCCGCGATGGGCCGACAGCATCAAATCGCGCCAAAGTGTGGCCGGGAGACCGCCGCCGGTAACCCCTTTCATGCTCTGGCCATCATCATTACCGACCCAAACGCCGGCGATGTAATCCGGGGTATAGCCGACAAACCAAGCGTCGCGAAAATCCTGGCTGGTGCCCGTCTTGCCACCGGCGGGCCGGTCCAATTGCGCAGACGTGCCAGTGCCGTCTTGAACCGCCTTGGCGAGCATGCGGTTCATCATGCCGATATGAGGGGCCTCGGCCACCCGCCCTAAACCACCGCCCTGGCGCTGATAGAGAACGCGGCCATCCGTTGTGACCACATCAACAATGCCGTAGGGCACGATCGCAACACCGCCGTTGGCAAAGGGCGCATAAGCCGCTGTGAGTTCGAGCAAACTGACTTCAGACGTCCCCAAGGCCAACCCGAGATCAGCGGTGAGCGGAGTGGAAATGCCAGAACGGCGGGCCACGTCTGAAATCGCTTGCGGCCCCGCCCGTCGTGCCACACGCACCGCTACGGTGTTGAGGGACTGTGCAAAAGCGTCCTCGAGCGCAACCGGGCCTGCGTAGGTGCCGGAAAAATTCTGCGGGCGCCAGCCGTCAATATTGATCGGCGCATCGTCCATCACATCGGTGGGGGTCAGGCCATCCTCAAGACCGGCCAGATAGACAAACGGTTTAAAGGCTGACCCCGGCTGACGCCGCGCCTGGACTGCACGGTTGAACTGACTGGTGCGGTAGTCGCGGCCTCCGACCATGGCCCGCACCGCCCCATCGGGCGACAACAGGACAAAGGCCGCCTGGCTGACCTGACGGGCTTTTCCCTGGGCTTCGATTGCGGCCTGAATACGCAGCTCCGCATCAGATTGCAGCGACGGACGCAGCGTGGTGTGAACGATGAGATCGTCCTCAATGGTGCCGATCTGATCATCCAACGTGGCGAGGATCCAGTCAGCAAAGTAGCGGCCCTGTCCAGCGCTTGATTTGGCGACATTGACCTGGCCGCCCTGCTTGGCCGCCCCCGCTTGGTCTTTGGTCAGATAGCCGGCGGCAACCATGGCCCCGAGCACAATGGCAGTGCGTTCCCGCGCGGCGGCCAGATCCGTCTTGGGATTATAACGCGATGGCGCCTTCATCAGACCCGCAATCATGGCCGACTGATACACGGAAAGATCCCGGGCAGAGCGGCCAAAGTACGTCTGTGCCGCCGCCTCAACGCCGTAGGTGCCAGAGCCGAGATACACCCGGTTGAGATAGAGCGTGAGAATCTGATCCTTGGTGAATTTCTGCTCAAGCCAGACCGCCAGAAGCGCCTCTCGAATTTTACGGCCAATGGTGCGCTCGGGCGTCAGAAACAGGTTCTTCGCAACCTGCTGGGTGATGGTACTGCCGCCCTGGACAACGCCGCCGGCCTTAATGTTGGCCAGCATGGCACGGGCAAACCCACGGGCATCGAGGCCGCTGTGCGTATAGAAACGGCGATCCTCAATAGCCAACACAGCCGCGGGCAAAGCCGGCGGCAAATTCTCGACCGACACCGCCGTGCCATAGAGCGCGCCAACGCGCACCAGATCATTGCCCTCGGCATCACGCACAGTGACGATGGGCTGACGCCGGGTGGACTCCACAACGGAGTCGATATTGGGCAAACCCAGGGCGAAATACCCGAGCACGGCAGCCACCGCCAGACCCGCCCAGATGAGCGCAGACAAGCCGTTGGAGATCCAGAACCATCGCCCGCGATGGGGAGGCGCTGAATGAGCCTTGGCCGGTTTCTTGGTGGCAGTTTTCGCTTTGGCCGGTTTTTTAGCGTTTTTTGGAGTTTTAGACGTCGCCATATCCCTCGCCGACCCTATAGCGTGGTCAGGCCCAACACTGTATTTTGATCAGGTACGCTTGAAGTGTGGCATATCTAAGGTTAGTCACTCCTTAACAGGTGTGACATATCTAATACTATGAGACACCCCAAATGCTATGAGACACCAACGACCTGGGAGCAGCCGGTGACATCGACACCCGTAACCACAACCGTCAACATCAGCATTTCAGAAGATCTGAACCACCGCCTCGCCGCGCTGGCCGAGCGCATGGAAAAATCCACAGAGGAAATCCTGGTCTTGGCTTTGCAAGAATACGCCGAGAATTGGGAAGACCACTTGGATACGGTCGACGCCCTGAAAGAGGGTGACGACCGCGTGCAGTTGGTGGTCAACGAAAGCTGAAAGCCGTTTACGCCAAAGCGCGTCACAGCGATCATTTTATCGTTTTTAAGGCCAACCTGGGACCGAGATTTTTTAAATCTTGAGAGGGCTCGTGGAACGAGATTTTTAAATCTTGAGAGGGCTCGTGGAACGAGCCCATGCACGCCCATCGGTTTTGTGTCTTTTCAACGGCTTAGACAATTCGAAACGAGTAAAGGGTGAGCCACGTCGCACAGTAGGTTGAAACCTCTCATTTTTTTGAAGCTCCAAAACGCACACACGACAGAAACAGGGCAGAAACCTGAGCCGCCAAAACAAAACCGGCCACACCCGAAGGTGCAGCCGGTTCAGTGTTTGGTCTAACCTTAAGGGGCTTAGAAGCTGGCGAGCAGCTTCAAGCCAAATTCACGCTTGCGCGGCAGAGGCCCGAAGGTCTTGCGGTTTTGGGTGCCTTGAATGCTGGTATCGCCACCCGCCGTCGTCCAGCTGAGATCGTTGGTCAGGTTGTTGCCATAAACTTCAACGGAGAAGTTGTCGCTGATGTCCATGCCGGCGCGGGCATTGAACTTCCAATAGCCTGCGACGGAAAGATACTCGAAGTTATCCGTATAGAACTGGCCCTGGTAAATTCCGTCCAGACGAACCCAGGCGGCGCGTTCCATTGCAATCAGATCATTGACATTCACCGTTGCTGAGAAACTGCCACTCCACTTCGGCATGTAACGTGGGCGGTTGCCATTGGCGTCAATCTGCTGACCGGTGACGAGCTGACCACGCGCCAGCACGGAGGCGGCTACAGAGCCTGTGCCAGCAAAGTCGGTGAACTCGACATGGTTATACGACACACCGGCGCGGAGATTGAACCAGTCGACCGGTGTGATGTCAGCTTCCGCATCAATGCCGTAGATTTCGGAATCGCCGGGCAGGTTGGCCGCCACGAAAGCCGGGCTCAGCTCGAAGAAGGTCTGGTTCTTCCAGTCCATATAATACCCAGCCACCGAGTAGTTCATCCACCCAGAGAGCCGCTGCTTGAAGCCGACTTCATAGGCAGAGAGCGCTTGTTTCGGTGTAAAATCACCAAGGCCGAGATCAAACCCGGTTGCGGCTTGATAGTCTTCCGCGTTGGTGAAGATCCCTTGCAGATAGCTCTTGGACCAACTGGCGTAGAGGTTCACATCATCCGTCGGTTGATAAGACAAAATCACACGCGGCATGAATTTGTCGTATTTCTGTTCCAGATCTGTGAGCGCCCCAACTGTGGTGCCAGACACGCCATCAAAGTCGAGGGTTTGGGTGTCTTCGTTCCAGCGCCCTTCCAGAGACAAGGTCAACTGTTGTGTGATGTCATAGTCGAGGGAGCCAAAGATGCCGATGTTTTCGCCGGTTTGGAACTCCAGGTTATTGGTGCCAAAGAAGGCCGAGTAATCGGTCTGTTTTTGGTCTTGCTTATAGTAGCTGGTGCCAATGGTGTAGCGCAGGCGTTGGTCACTGCCTGACGTGACCCGAAGTTCCGCATAGGTATCCCGCACCCAGGTGGCAATCCCCGTCAACCAGAGTCCATCACCGAAGAGAGCAGGAGTGCCGAAATTGTTGTCGACGATGCTGCGGTTGGACGATTCACCGCGGGCAAATTCAGCACTCAACGTATGATCGTTTGGCAATTCAACATCGCCCGACAAATCAACACGCCACAATTTGTATTTCACACCCAAACCGTCAGGTGCACTTGGAAAGCCGAGACCTTCAAGCTCTGGCGGCAGGGTTTGCATCTGCTGAAATGAGGGAGAAAACGGCTGATACAGCGGCGTGCTTGGGCCTATTTCGCCGGCAATGGACATATTGGGCGGCACGTCATCCCAGTCCGGAACGACGCCACATAAAAGATTACCGGGGTGCTGCGACAGGTCCGTGCTGAACGGTCCACCGGAGCTGCCATCGACAACATTACGGAAGGTGCCGCTGAAGGTAATGTTACAGGTGCCGGGTGCGAACGGGCCAACTTGTGACTGAAGCGCACGGGTATCGTCAGATTTCACGTAGAAGCCAGACGCCATAAAGCTGGAAGTTTCCGTGGGTTCCCAGGTGGTGACAGCCGTAAGGGCGGTGGTGTTTTCTTCACCCGCCGGGTCACCGTTGTCGTAATACCAGTCAGCGCCGACGCGCTCTTGCATCACGGCAAGACGCACGCCCACGGTATCACTGATCGGCCCGCCAGCCGCCGCTGTGATATTTAAGCTGTCTTGGTCAGATGGCGAAAAAGAGATAGAGCCTTTGCCGCTCAACTCATCGCCCGGTCTGGCGGGCAGATAGTTGATGGCACCGGCAAACGTGTTGCGCCCGAAGAAAGCGTTCTGCGGACCTTTGATGACTTCGACACGCTCCAGGTCGATCAGGGGTAAAATGCCCGCACCGTCAGAGATGTAGCCGCCATTCCAGAACACCGCACCGGCACGGGAGGCCGGGCTGGCTTGCTGCACCCCGAGACCACGGAACCGGATGTTTGGATTCTGGCGGCCACCAGAGCCGCCCTGCCCGACGTTTTGAAAGGCAAAGCCAGGCGTATAGGCTGAAAGCGCTTCGAGGGTATTGATGCCGGCGGCATCAATGTCCGCCTGCGAGTAGGCCGACACAGCAATCGGGATCTCGAGCAGGCTTTCCTCACGTTTACGGGAGGTCACCGTGATTTCTTCAATGGCGAGTTGTTGCGCCACAGCTTCCGCCGTTAATGAGGCTGAAAACAGGGCAACGCTGCCGTATAGAGCAGCTTTCAGTGCGGGTGTGCGATGTGACATGAGATTGATCTTCCCTCTCGATACATGAACCTGATTGGCCCGAAATACTCTGCTGTACTCATCAAAGGATAAATCTTGTGTTCCCCCTCGTGAGCGTCTTCGCCAACACCGTCTCTATCTGGCAACAGCAGCTTTTCGTTCAAAAACAATGAACCAAGTCAGTATAATGACAAGGGATAATCTGTTCGCTATGCGACGTATTTGGCAGATGATTGCTTTTTCGTCACATATTGATCAGTTTGTGGCTTATGGGCCACACATTACAATTAAAGCCGTTACCGAAAATTAAAGCCGTCACGCCGGCGAACAGGCTGAGGCGTAGGTCTATTTTATAACGGCGTCGCCGTGCCAAACAGCACATCGCCCAGCACCTCAACCTCGGGTGGCTCAACCAGACAGGCCATAAACTCCGGCGCGACAGCGGCATGGGTTGCGTTATGGAATTCCCGCCCTGCCTCGCTGCGATAACTCTCGACCATCACATACTCAAACGGGGTGCTGGTTTTCCAGGTGGCATAAACAAAGCAATCAGGTTCGTTGTCTTTCACAGCGGCGGTAACATCTTCCAGGATGCGCAAAAATGTGTCGTGAGAGTCAGGCTTGACCTTCATACGCACCGTCACTGTACTCACCTGTTCTACTCCCGTTTGGTAATTGTGATGTCCTAGATATCCAGATTCTGCACGTTCAAGGCGTTGTCTTGAATGAACGCGCGGCGATGCTCGACCACATCACCCATCAGGGTTGAAAACACCTCATGGGCTTCATCAGCATGACTGACCTTGACCTGCAACAAGGTGCGCGCATCCGCATCCAGGGTTGTTTCCCACAGCTGATCAGGATTCATCTCGCCCAGACCTTTGTAACGCTGCAAGCTGGTGCCGCGTTTGCCTTCGGCCAACACACCATCAACCAACGACACCGGGCCGTTGACGGCAATGTCTTTATCTTTGATCTTCAACACCGCGGATTTGCCATAAACTTCCTGCAATTCGGCGGCGTGGGCATCAAAATAGCGGGCCTCACTAGAGTGCAGGGTGACCGCATCAATCACATGGACCTCGGTGACACCGCGCACGGTGCGCTCAAACCTGAGCCCGCCTTTTTCAGCGGCGAACCCGGCCCAGCCTTTTTCGTATTCACTTTCCAGAATATCCAACCTGCGCGCCACATAATCCGCAGCCCCACTGGCGGTCTCCTGGTTCGATAAGACTTCTGGATTGAACGCCCCGGCCACCGCAACTTGCTCGACAATGCGCATGGGGAAGGCGCGGCTCATCTGCAAAAGTTTGGTTTTGATGTTGCGCGCCCTGAGAACCAGATTGCGTAAATCTTCGCCGGCGATCTGCGCGCCGTCATGAGTGACCAGCACAGCTTCTGACAGGCCACCATCGATGAGATGAATTTCCATGGACGGGTCATCTTTGAGATAGACCTCGGAATTTCCTTTCTTGGCGCGGTACAGCGGCGGCTGCGCAATGTAGAGGTAGCCGGCCTCAATCAGTTCTGGCATTTGCCGGTAGAAGAAGGTCAGCAACAGCGTGCGGATGTGACTGCCATCGACGTCAGCATCGGTCATGATGATGATCTTGTGATAGCGCAGTTTTTCGATGTTAAATTCTTCGCGTCCGATGCCGGTGCCCAGCGCCGTGATGAGCGTGCCGATTTCATTGGACGACAGCATTTTATCAAAGCGGGCGCGTTCGACGTTCAGAATTTTACCGCGCAACGGCAGGATCGCCTGGAACGCCCGGTCGCGCCCCTGCTTGGCAGAGCCACCGGCGGAATCCCCCTCCACCAGGAACAGTTCAGACAGCGCCGGGTCTTTGGACTGACAGTCCGCCAGCTTGCCGGGCAAGGAGGACACATCCAGCGCGCCCTTGCGGCGGGTGAGTTCGCGCGCTTTGCGGGCGGCCTCGCGGGCCACCGCCGCTTCAACCACTTTGCCGACAATTTTTTTGGCTTCGCCGGGATGCTCTTCAAACCATTCGCTGAGCTTTTCGCCGACGATACCTTCAACCGCCGGGCGCACTTCGGACGACACCAGCTTGTCTTTGGTTTGTGACGAAAACTTAGGATCAGGCACCTTGACCGACAGCACACAGGTCATGCCTTCGCGCATGTCATCGCCCGTCAGTTGAACCTTCTCTTTTTTCGACAGACCAAACTCGCCCGCGTAGGTGTTGATGGTGCGGGTCAACGCGCCGCGAAAACCTGCCATGTGAGTGCCGCCATCGCGCTGCGGAATGTTGTTGGTAAAACACAAGGTGTTTTCGTGATAGCTGTCGTTCCACTCCAAAGACAACTCGACGACAATGCCGTCTTTCTCGCCCTGCACCGTGACCGGCGGCGTATGGAGGGCCTGCTTGGAGCGGTCGAGATATTTGACAAACTCTTCAATGCCGCCTTCATAGTGAAGATCAACGGTTTTGACATCGCTATGACGGGCATCCACCAACTGCAAGTAAACCCCGGAGTTCAAAAATGCCAATTCGCGCAAACGGTGCTCGAGTGTGCCGAAATCAAACTCGGTCATGGTGAAGGTCGATTTGGACGGGAAGAAGGTGATTTCCGTGCCGGTTTTCGGTTTGCCGTTTTCCGGCGGCGCATCGCCGACAACCTTGAGCGGTTCTACCGCCTCGCCGTCTTCAAAACGGAGGTGATGTTCTTTGCCGTCACGCCAGATGCGCAGCTCCAGCCAATCGGACAAGGCATTGACCACAGAAATACCAACGCCGTGCAGACCACCGGACACCTTATAGGAGTTCTGATCGAACTTCCCGCCGGCGTGCAACTGGGTCATGATCACCTCAGCGGCGGACACGCCTTCTTCCTTATGAATATCAACCGGAATGCCACGACCGTTGTCACGCACCGTGACCGAGCCATCGCCGTTGAGAATCACTTCGTTGCGATCACAGTGACCGGCCAGCGCTTCGTCGATGGAGTTGTCGACAACCTCATAGATCATGTGGTGCAAGCCTGAACCATCATCCGTATCGCCGATGTACATCCCCGGGCGCTTACGCACCGCCTCAAGGCCCCGCAGGACCTTGATGGAGTCTGAATCATAAACGGATTCTGGATTTACAACTGGTTCACTCATTGGGACACTCAAGACATTGTTTGGTTTAAACGGAAGATTTTAGAGACGGCTGCAACGCGACAACTGCGGCAGACGGCATGGGCGAAGATAAGGGCACAACCTGGGCCTCGGATACCGCGAACACTTGCGCCGCGTCCGCCAGGTCTTTGAACATGGCAACATCAGTTCCGGTGAGCCACGCCTGCGCGCCAGAGGCCAAAACATGATCGAACAAATGACGGCGGCGGTCACTGTCGAGATGCGCGGCCACCTCATCCAACAGCAACAGCGGCGGAAAACCACGCCGGGCAGACTGCAATTCCACATGCGCCAGCACGATGGATACGAGCAGCGCCTTTTGTTCGCCGGTAGAGCATTCCGCAGCCAGGCGACCTGTCTTGGCCATGGTCACATACAGATCTGAGCGGTTCGGGCCTTGCGGCTGAGGCGCATCGCCCGCACGCGTCCAAGCCTGGCGCGAGACAATCAGATCTTTGCGAAACAGGTCTTCTGCATCCACCGCGGCATGACTTTCAAGCCAGTCATCAATCTGACCGGTGAGCCCGAGGGTTGCCGACGGAAACGGGCCATCGCTCTCGGCCAACACGCCGTTGAGACGGGCGATGGTTTCACGACGACCGGCCGCAATGGCAACGCCGTAACGCGCCAAAGTATCTTCGAGGGCCTCGAACCAGCTCTCATCTGTCACACCATCGCGGAACAGACGCGCGCGGCGGCGGTTGGCCTGCTCGTACGCGGCACAGCGCGAGGCATGATCTGGATCGAGCACGGTAACCAGCCGGTCGATAAAACGGCGGCGCTCGCCAGGAGAGTCAGAAAAAATCCGGTCCATGGCCGGGGTCAGCCACACTGCGCCGACATGTTGCGCTAAAGCGGCAGCGCCTTTTGCCACTTTGCCATCAATATGAACAGACCGGCGATCCGGTGACGCAGCGTCTATGCCTGTGCCCAAACGGGTTGTGCCTGCCGGCGTTTCAAGATCAACAGAAATGGCCCACGGGCGATCCGTGGTTTCTTGTGGCGCGCGGCGGCCCACATCGGCCAGCTTGGCCCCCCGCAGGCCGCGACCGGCTGTGAGAAACGACAACGACTCAAGAATATTGGTTTTGCCGACACCGTTCTTGCCCGTGAGCACCACGGGGCGGGTGTCGAGATCCAGCCGCAAATGCGGATAGTTGCGAAAATCAGTCAGCATCAACCTGACGACACCCGAGCTAACAACACCTGAACTCACCACACCCGAGCTCACCGGCGAGAGAACTCCGGGCGCAGATTTAACCGACGTATGGAGGTGTGCGCGATCAGTCAGAATGGTCACACCCGCATCGGCATAAGAACGTAAACCGCCGAGCCATCCGACACATCACGGATCACCGTTGGTGAAGCCGCATCGGCCATGGTGAAGCGGGCGGCATCGCCTTCAATCTGCTGCATGATATCGAGCAGATAACGCGAGTTAAAGCCGATCTCCAACTGACCGGCGTCGTAAGACGCTTCGACCTCTTCAATGGCGCTGCCGTTCTCCGGGCTGGAGGCCGACAAGGTGACAAGGCCCTTTTCCATATTGAGTTTGATGGAGCGGGATTTCTCGGAACTGATGGCCGACACACGATCAACCGCCTGCGACAGGGTTTTGCAATCGGTTTCCATAACCTTGTCGTTGCCGGTTGGAATGACGCGTTCGTAGTCGGGGAACGTGCCATCAATCAGCTTGGAGGTCAGAACCGTATCGCCGATGGAGAAACGGATTTTGGCATCGGACAGCGCAACAGCGACATCGCCTTCGGCTTCCTCGATCAACTTACGCACTTCGGAGACGGCCTTGCGCGGCACAATAATGCCCGGCATGCCAGAGGCGCCATCGGGCAACGGCAATTCGACCCGGGCCAGCCTATGGCCGTCGGTCGCCACCGTACGCAAAACATCCACACCATCGCTATCGGTACCATGGAGATAGATGCCGTTGAGGTAATAGCGCGTTTCTTCGGTGGAAATGGCAAACCGTGTGCGGTCAATGAGAGAGCGCAGATCAGCAGCGGCCAGACTGAATTGGTGGGAAAAATCACCAGAGGCCAACGCCGGGAAATCATCCACCGGCAAACAGGCCAACTGGAAACGGGAGCGCCCGGACGACAGCACCAGCTGACCATCGCCCCCAAAGGCGAGTTCAACCTGGGCGCCATCGGGCAGCTTACGCACAATGTCGTACAGCGTATGGGCTGGGGCTGTTGTTGCGCCAGACTGGCTCACCTCAGCCGCCACCGTTTCGACAATCTCCAGGTCCATATCAGTCGCATTCAGGCTGAGAGCGCCTTTATCTGCGTCAATCCGGACGTTGGACAGGATCGGGATGGTGGTGCGCCGCTCGACAACGCTCTGGACGTGGCCCAAAGATTTAAGGAGGGCTGATCTTTCAATAACGAGTTTCATAGGCGACCGTACACTTCAGCTTTCAATACCAGACTAAGACACAGAAGGCCCTTGATGGGCTTTCCCGAGTCCCTCATTGCCTGTCCACCCCGCACAGACGCCAGAATATGGCAGAAATGCAAGCCTTTCAGGCCCCCTGTCGTTGAATTTTCGAAGGATTTTCGAAGCGACGCGGAATGCAAAAAGTCCGCCACCGCGTGACAGGGAAGTCACTATATCACAGGGAAAGGCAGACGACAGGAAAAAGGGCTCTTAGAGAGGGAGCAGAGCACGCGTTTGAAGCTCCCGCGTAGGGGACCTCACAAACCAATTTATCGCCCTCAGCGGCGCGGAGAACAGACTTCTGGCAAAGCGGCGGCGTTTAACTCTCGAGCATCCGGGTCAACAGATCCACATCCTCGGCAAAGGCTGAATCTGCCTTCATGAGTTCTTCCACTTTGCGCACGGCATGAATAACGGTGGTGTGGTCCCGCCCGCCAAACGCGCGCCCGATTTCCGGCAGAGAGCGCGAGGTAAGCTGCTTGGCCAAATACATTGCGATTTGCCGCGGCCGGGCCACGGTGCGCGACCGCCGAGCTGAACTCATATCTGATAAACGAATTTGAAAATGCTCCGCGACACGTTTTTGAATTTCATCCATGGTGACTCGACGGTCATGGGCCCTGAGAAGATCGTGCAAGAGGGTATGCGCGAGCTCCAAAGAGATTTCTCCGCCAACCAACTGCACGTTGGCACTTAACCGCGTGAGGGCCCCTTCGAGTTCCCGCACATTAGAGGTAATGCGATGGGCCAGAAATTCTTTCACCTTCTGCGGCACAGCCACACCCAACTGCTCGGCTTTGGCATCCAAAATGCCAAGACGCAGTTCGAAGGTGGTGGGGTGAAGATCGGCCACCAAACCTGAGGACAGACGAGACCGTAAACGGTCTCCGATTTCTTCCAGATCTGAAGGCGACTTATCCGCCGACAAAACAATCTGACGGCCTTGATCAACCAAGGCATTAAAGGTGTGGAAAAATTCTTCCTGGGTGGAGTCTTTGCCGGAGATGAATTGCACATCATCAATCATCAAAACGTCGGCCGAGCGGAACTGTTCTTTAAAGGAAACGGTATCGTGATTTCTGAGCGCCCGCACAAAACTGTACATGAATTTCTCAGCCGACAGATACACCACACGGCGCTGCGGTGAGCGCAGACGAATCTGCCAGGCAATGGCGTGCATCAGATGGGTCTTGCCCAAGCCGACACCGCCGTAGAGGAACAGCGGATTGAAACTGACATGATCAGAATCGGCAACACGCTGCGCCGCCGCATAGGCAAATTCGTTCGGCTTACCCACCACAAAGTTATCAAAGGTGTAGCGCGCGTCTAGCGGCGCTGACAGAGAATCCGCCAGCACATCGCCGCCAGCGGCCGTGGTTGTGTTTGTGAGAACGTGCTTGGGCGAAACGCGCGCGACCTCTGCCGTATTCAGACAGGGTTGCCCTTCAGACGGCACATCAACATCAACAAGAACACGACGCACATCCGGGTTCTCCCCGCTCCATAATGTGCGGATACGATCTGCGTAATGGGTGAGCACCCAATCACGCATGAAACGGGTGGAGACTTTCAGGTTTACGGCGCCGTCTTTAAGGCCGTCGAACTCGATGGGATTAACCCAACTTTTAAAAGCCGATTCTCCAAACTCGTTTTTTAAACGAAGTTTGACGCGGTTCCATTCCGCGTGCCCCGATGTTCCAACTTCCCCTCGTTTCACCCTAGCGTCCTTGTCGCAATCCCCGGCGTGCCATGCTGAAAGTTCCCCGTAAAACTTTCAATTCAAAGTCATCAGCGCAGGGATAATACCAATCCAGTTGTGTTTGTAATCGCAACATCAAGCTCGCAACATCAAGCCAGAAAAAACTGAAGAACAGTTCGTTGCGAAGACCCGGACTTTATCCGGCGCGGCCCGAAAGACAAGACTAAAGATAGCTTGACAGTTTGGTGTTCAAATTTGGGGTGTGATTCGCAATTCTGTCTCAACACGATGGGACTCGTTGAGTCACTTCACAACTCAATCACTGCTGCACCGCGAAGCGCAGGAAACGATAAAAATGAACAGCAGAAAAAATTTATCCTCCAGGACAATTCAGTCGCTGGAGGATAAAAACATCTTATCTATTTTTTAACGGTGACAAACGCGCCGCAACTTACCTATCGATCAGGTCGTCGACAACGTCCGTTTGGATAATCGTCTTAAACGGAAAGCGCTTTGATGCGCGCATTGAGCCGGGAAATTTTCCGCGACACCGTGTTGGCGTGCAATAGACCTTTGCTCTTGCCGCGCATCAGTTCAGGCATGGCCTTTTTGAAAGCTTCCTGCGCCGCAGATTTGTCACCAGATTGAATGGCGGTTTCAACTTGCTTCACATAGGTGCGAATACGACCGATGCGGGCATGGTTGATCTCAAAACGGTGGGCGTTGCGGCGAATTCTCTTCTTGGCCGAAGCATGATGGGCCATAGGTCAGTCCTGCGATAATAATTGGTTGGTCGCGGGCTTATAGTTACGAGACCGGCCCACGTCAACCCACGTCAACCCACGTCAACCTTGATTGGCGAGATTTATGAAGGTCTTAGCGGTGTTTGAAGGTCGGCTGGCGCTTATCAACAAAGGCCGCCATGCCTTCTTTCTGGTCTTCCAGCGCGAAGGTGGCATGGAACATCCGGCGTTCGAATCGGATTCCTTCGGCCAAAGAAGACTCGAAGGACCGGTTAACAGATTCCTTCGCCATCATGACCGACGGCAGTGACATATCGGCGATCCGGCTGGCGGCTTTAATGGCTTCGTCCAGCAGATTATCCGCAGGAATAACGCGACTGACCAAGCCAACACGTTCGGCTTCACCCGCGTCCATTTGACGACCGGTGAGCACCATATCCATGGCCTTGGCCTTGCCGACGGCGCGGGTGAGGCGCTGGGTGCCACCGGCACCAGGAATAATGCCGAGCGTGATTTCCGGCTGACCGAACTTGGCGGTATCTGCCGCCAGAATAATATCGCACATCATGGCCACTTCACAGCCGCCGCCCAAAGCGTATCCGGCCACAGCGGCAATGATTGGCTTGCGGCAGGTGGTGATTCGTTCCCAGCCTTTGGTGATGAAATCGCCGACATAACTATCGACAAAAGATTTGTCGGCCATCTCTTTGATGTCTGCACCGGCTGCAAAAGCTTTTTCACTGCCGGTGATGACCACCGCGCGGATATTGTCATCCTCTTCGAAACCATCAAGAGCCTGACCAAGATCGGCCACCAAGCCCTCGGACAAGGCATTCAACGCTTTTGGCCGATTGAGGGTGATAAGTCCAACGTGACCCCGGGTTTCTACTAAGATGTTTTCGTAAGCCATTGCGCGCGTGCGTCCTTATGTTTTGTAGGTGCTGTTTTTTAAGCTGTGATACGTTTGGTGAGGGGGCGATAAACCGGAAACGTTTATTTTGCAACCGGCTCAACAAGAAATCTCACCTCAAGACCAGAGTCGAGAGGGGTAAATTCCAGCATCAGAACCTCTCCTTCTCTCTTAAACTCCTGCGCGGAGACAACGCTCCATCCCAGTTGCGGCAAGGTTTCCGCATAAAATTTTGTGACCTCAGACGGGCTTACCGTGCCAATGGCCGTGGCCTGCACAATCCGGCCTTGCGGCGTATCAAACAGAACGCTGTTGCCCGGCACTTGAGACAAGGCCGACATCAGGGGTAGGTCTTCAAAGCCATACACAAATGTATCGGCGGCTTTGAGCGGCAAGGCCGGCAAAACAACGCTAAGCACGGTAAGCACGGTAAGCATTGTGGCAAGCACAACAGCGTTGCGGCACATGACCATGATCTTCTTCATTTGTGACACCTTATCTTTGACATCTTGAACAAAAAAACGTTGAGCGGCCCGCCTGAACAATCCGCTTCACCGTTATACCGTCTTTGCCGTCTGGATCGCATTTACACTGTTCACCTTCACGGCCATAGACATTCCAACTGAATTTAAAATACCCCAATTCGCCCGATGGCTGAGCGTAATCCCGCAAGGTCGATCCGCCCGCCGCGATGGCCTCAGTCAAGACATCCTTGATCAACGGCACCAGACGCTGGGTGCGCTTGCCCGCCACACTGCTGGCTTTGCGGCGTGGGGAAATGCCCGCCCGGAACAAAGCCTCGCAGACATAGATATTCCCCAATCCGGCCACCACCCTTTGATCCAGCAAGGCGGCTTTGATGGTTGTGCCCTTACCCTTCAACGCCGCGGACAAAACATCAGGCGTGAAGGCGTCTGTCAGGGGATCAGGCCCCAGGCGTGCGAGCAATTTATGCTGCAACAGTGTTGCGGCCGTGGTGAGGGTTAAAAGACCAAAGCGCCGTGGGTCATTGAAAAACACGCGAACGCCATCATCCGTATCAAACACGACATGATCATGGCGCCCGGGGACCGCAGAGGGATCTGTGATGGTCATGCGCCCGGACATACCGAGATGGGCCAGCGCTACAGTGCCATCATCCAAATAGATGCAAATATATTTGGCCTGACGTGTGACCTGCTCGATTCGGCGACCGGTGAGCGATTGCGCCAGGTTTTTGGGAAATGGGATTCGCATGTTGGGCCGCCGCACCTGAACAGCCGTAAGGCGGCGTCCGTCAAAGACGTTCGCGAGGCCACGACAGGTGGTTTCAACTTCGGGCAACTCCGGCATGCGGCGCACACTGCGCCAAGGCCCCTGGCTTTGTCGAGACCTCTTGCGACCGAACGTGTCTTGCCCGGGTTGGGGCCCGGGTTGGGGCCCGGGTTGGGGCCTGGGTTAGGACCCGGGTTAGAAGAGGGTTAGGGATAGCTCCCAAACCCGGCTTCGTTTAAAGTGAACGGCATGAGTGCTCTTGAAAATCAAACGCCAGAAGAGGCCACGCATTTTGGCTTCGAGACCGTGCCCGTTGCCGCCAAAGCCGGACGGGTGCGCGCGGTGTTCGATGCCGTGGCCCCCAAATACGACCTGATGAACGATCTGATGAGCGGCGGCGTGCACCGGTTGTGGAAAAACGCCATGGTCGACTGGTTGGCCCCGAAAACAGGGTGGTCCACCATTGATGTGGCGGGTGGCACCGGCGATATCGCTTTTCGGATTCGCGACCGCATGGGCAATGCCAATGCGCCCGGAAAAGTGACCGTCTGCGACATCAATCAGGCGATGCTGGAACAGGGCCGGGACCGGGCCTTGGACCAAGGCCGCTTGCACGGCCTGGACTGGGCGGTCGGCAATGCCGAGTCTCTGCCTTTTCCCGACATGCATTTCGATGCCTACACAATTGCGTTTGGTCTGCGGAACGTGACCAATATTCAGCAGGCGCTGAATGAAGCGCGGCGTGTGTTAAAACCCGGTGGTCGTTTTTTGTGCCTGGAATTCAGTCAGGTTGTGGTCCCCGGCTTGGACAAAGCGTATGACGCCTATTCTTTTAGTATTCTACCGCGCCTGGGGCAGGCCGTGGCCGGAGACGGCAGCGCGTACCGGTATCTGGCCGAGAGCATTCGAAAATTTCCAACGCAGGAACCGCTTAAAGAGATGATGGCAGACGCAGAACTGGGCTGCACGTCTTATCGCAATCTGGCCGGTGGCATTGCCGCCCTGCATTCAGGATGGCGGCTGTAACCGGTCGCTGCACCGACAACGCCGACAGCATCTGACATTTATGATTCGCTTCTTTCGCAACTTCACCCGCCTGATTGGCATTAGCAGAACGCTGGCCCGGCACGATGCCCTGTTTCTGCTGGATGGATATGCCATTGGTCGTGCTGTTGCCTCGGCAGTCCGGCTAACCGCAAAACCGGACCCAAAACTAAAAAACCTGCGACCGGGACAGCGCCTAGCGGCGGCGCTGACCTCTCTCGGGCCGACATTTATTAAACTGGGGCAAACCCTGTCTACGCGCCCTGACCTGTTGGGCCAAAGCGTGACCGACGACCTGACAGGATTGCAGGACCGTCTGCCGCCCTTTGCCTTCGCAGACGTCAAACGCGCCCTCGCGGCTGATTTTGATGGCGGCATGGACGCCCTGTTTGAGTCGATTAACCCTGAACCCGTTGCCGCCGCGTCCATTGCCCAGGTGCATTTTGCGACCACCACTGAAGGCGACGAGGTTGCGGTTAAAATTCTGCGGCCCGGAATTCGAGAAGCCTTTCATACGGATCTCGACCTGTTGTACTGGCTGGCCGAGACCGTTGAGAGTACGCAACCCAGGCTGCGCCGCCTGAAACCGGTTGAAACGGTGCGCGCCTTTGAACAGGCTGTGCATATTGAAATGGACCTGCGGTTCGAAGCCGCCGCCGCCGAAGAACTGCGCGAAAATTTTGCCGACGAACCCCGGTTCCGGGTGCCGAAGATTGATTGGCAACGCACCTCTGAACATGTGCTGACGCTGGAGCGGGTGTCCGGGGCGCGGGTTGATCAACCGCGCGATGTGGAAGCCCTAGGGCTTGAGCCGGTCGATCTGGTGAAAACCTCCGCGGAAGTGTTTTTCAGCATGGTCTTTCATCACGGCTTTTTTCATGCCGATATGCACCCGGGAAATCTGTTTGTGTCGGACGACGGCACGCTGATCGCCATCGACTTCGGCATTATGGGCCGGATCGACGCTCCGACTCGCAGACGCCTGGGCGAGATGCTGTTGGGCTTTCTAACCCGGGACTACACCCGGGTGGCTGAAGTTCATATTGAAGCGGGCTATGTGCCGGCCAACAAAGATGTGGGCGCGTTTGCACAGGCTTGTCGCTCCATCGCCGAACCCATTCTGGGCAAGCCCCTGAGCGAGATTTCTCTTGCCCGCCTGTTGGGCCAGTTGTTTCAGATTACCGAGACCTTTGACATGGAGACCCAGCCGCAATTGCTGTTGCTTCAAAAGAGCATGCTGCTGGCCGAAGGCGTGGGGCGTGTGTTGGCCCCCAACGTCAATATGTGGGAATTGGCCCGCCCCCTGATTGAAGACTGGATGGTCAAAGAACTGGGGCCGGAAGGCAAACTGCGTGATGTGGTGTCGGACACCACGACGACCCTGGCCAAACTGCCGCGCTTGATTGACAGCGTGGATGCGGCGGCGGCTCAAATACGGCGGCAGGGCCTCAAGCTGGACCCGGAAACCGCCGCTGCCATCCGGGGCCGGGCTCCAGGCCGGTCGCGCATCAATTGGTGGCCCTGGGCGATTGCCGCTGTTGCCGTCCTGTTGTGGGTTTCGGGTTAAGGTGACGGCTGAGGTTAGAGTCGTATAAACTGCGGTTCTGACGTAGAAGAGCCGTCTTGAACTGAGTCTCTCATTAAATGAGTCTCTCAATGACTGGAAAGACAGAGTCCGTGCTTGAGAACCGCCGCATCCTGTTAATCGTTTCTGGTGGCATTGCCGCCGTAAAGGTGCCCGATTTGATTCGCCGTCTGCGCGAACGCGGTGCCCACGTGCGGTGCATTCTCACAGAGGCCGGTGCCCAATTTGTCACGCCCATGAGTTTGGCCGCGCTGTCCGGTGACAAGGTGTTTCAAGAATTGTTCTCTCTGACCGACGAAAGTGAGATGGGGCACATCAACCTCAGTCGGGAGGCCGACGTGGTGCTTGTCGCCCCGGCGACCGCCAACATTATGGCCAAGCTGGCCCATGGTCTGGCCGACGACCTGGCCACCACCGCGCTGCTGGCCACCGACAAGCCAGTGATATTGGTCCCGTCGATGAATGTGATGATGTGGACCCACCCGGCCACGCAATCCAACTTGAGCACTTTACAAGAACGCGGCGTGACCATCGTTGGTCCTGGGGCCGGTGATTTGGCCTGCGGCGAAGTGGGCAATGGGCGTATGGCTGAAGTGCCCGATATCATCGCCGCATTGAGCCAGCACTTTCAGACCCATGAGGGCCAGGGAGCGCTCACAGGATACTCAGCCCTGGTGACCAGTGGACCGACCCACGAGCCGATTGATCCAGTGCGCTACATTGCCAACAGATCCTCCGGCAAGCAGGGACATGCTATTGCCGCAGCGTTGGCTGACCTCGGCGCAAAAGTCACGCTGGTGACCGGCCCGACAACGTTGGCTGATCCGGACGGCGTAACCGTGAAATCTGTGCAGACGGCCGCGCAGATGCATAAGACATGCTTGGCCGCACGCCCCTTCGATATTGCCGTGTGCGCCGCCGCCGTGGCGGACTGGCGTGTCAGCGGTGCGGGCACATCAAAAATGAAAAAGACGGGCGATGGACCACCGGCGCTTGTGCTAACCGAAAACCCGGACATTTTGGCCGCGCTGTCAGAGAAGACTGATGCGCGTGCAAAACTGGTGATTGGCTTTGCGGCAGAAACTGAAAACGTGATCGAGAACGGCACCAAAAAGCGGGCCTCCAAAAACTGCGATTGGATTGTCGCCAACGATGTGTCTGGCGGTTTCGGCAGCGACAGCAACACGGTTCATATTATTACGGAAGATGGCGTCGACAGCTGGCCGACCCTGCGCAAGCAAGCGGTGGCCGAGCGCCTGGCCGCGCGCATCGCCGAACATTTTAACACCCCCTCCTAATGTTTCAGTTTTTGTAAGAAGAGTTATGACCAACACGCATTCCATCGCCGTTGCCGTTAAACGTCTGCCCCACGGCGCAGACCTGCCGCTGCCCGCCTATCAAACCGATGAGGCCGCCGGGATGGATTTATATGCCGCGATTGACGCCCCCATTACGCTGGACCCGCAAGAGAAAACCATGGTGGCCACTGGTCTGGCGATTGCCCTGCCATCGGGCTTTGAAGCGCAAGTGCGGCCAAGATCGGGCCTGGCCGCGAAGCACGGCGTGACTGTTCTCAACAGTCCGGGCACCATTGATGCGGATTATCGCGGCGAAGTGAAAGTGATTCTGATCAACCATGGCCCGGAGCCCTTTGTGATTACGCGCGGCGAACGCATCGCGCAAATGCTGGTCGCCCCCGTGACACGGGCTATTCTGGACGTCGTCGACGAATTGCCTGAAACCGTGCGCGGCGCAAGCGGCTTTGGCTCCACCGGTCGCGGTTAAGGCGTCGCATTTTAAGTGAACGACAAAGACGGACATGAACGACATATCGCCCCCCTTAACTGAAGATCAGATTGAACGGTACGCGCGCCACATTCGGCTGAAGGATGTCGGGATGGCGGGGCAAGCGAAGTTGCTGGCCGCAAAAGTATTGGTGGTGGGGGCCGGTGGACTGGGGTCGCCCTTGATTCAGTATTTAGCCGCTGCGGGCGTCGGCACGCTGGGCATTGTCGATGACGACACGGTTGATGCCTCAAACTTGCAACGCCAAGTGCTGCACGCAACCGCGCATCTAGGGCGCAGTAAAGTTGACAGCGCGATGATCGGCGCACAGGCGATCAATCCGGACGTGAACATTATCCCACACCTCACCCGCCTGACTTCTGACAATGCGCGTGAGATTATTCAGAACTACGACATTGTGGCCGACGGCAGCGACAATTTTGAAACCCGCTTTCTGATCAATGACACCTGCTTCGCAGAGAAGAAGACCCTGGTGTCGGGCGCGGTGATCCGGTTTGATGGACAACTGTCGACGTACAAACCCCATGACGGCGGACCGTGTTACCGCTGCCTGTATCCAGAACCGCCACCGCCTGAAGATGTGTGGACCTGTGAGCAGGCTGGGATTTTAGGTGCGGTGGCCGGTGTGGTGGGCACCTTGCAAGCCACCGAAGTCTTGAAAGAAATTTTAGGCATCGGCCTGGGTATGGCCGGACGGTTGCTGATTTATGATGCCCTAGACGTATCCACCCGCATCGTCAAAGTGAACCCCGATCCGCACTGCTCTCTGTGTTCCGCGCACGCTTCTACGCAAGGTTCTGCGCGCACATAAAACACAGAGGCGCTTTAGCGGGACCTACTTTTCAAAAATAATGTCGACGCGGCGGTTGTCTTGCTCGCGCGTGCCATCGGGACGCGGCGCACGCGGCCGTTCTTCGCCGTAGGCTTCAACCCGCATCTCACTTTGATCAATGCCTTCGTCAGCCAAAGCATTGTAGACCGTCTCGGCGCGGCGCTGTGACAACATGATGTTGTAATCGCTTGAGCCCGCAGAGTCCGTATGACCAATCACTAAGACCGTTGCGGGATTATATTTTTCGTGGGCTTCAGAAATCTGACTGACCACGGCGCGGGCGTCGGCATTCAAATTAGAAGAATCAAAGTCGAAGAAAATCTGGAACTGCTCGGGCATCGCCGGATCAGGCATGGGGGCTTTTTCAGCCACGGCCGCAGGCTTGGCGGCTTCGAGCGCGCGCATGGCCGTGTTGAAGCTGGACCGGCACGCCGCGATATCTGCCGGCTGGCGATCTTCTTCCTGTTCTTGCATCCAGCAGTCGAACGCTGATTGCGCCATGGCCGCCATAACCGGCATATCGGCCCGTGTTTGATCGGTCAGGACCGTCATGAGACGTGAACGCGCCTCACTGAGTGTGTTGCTGGCATGGCTGGGAATTGAGCGGTTCGACAGAGCTTCCGGCATAAACGTCTCGCCGGCGGCGGCGCGTCGTGCCCGCTGAACAAAGGTTTTGGTATCCCCCCAGTCGGCTTCCGCGCGCTCAGATTGAGCGAGGTCTGCATAATCGTTCTGCAAGGCGCGGTGAAAGTCATCGCCGCGGTTGGGCAGAGAGCGTGCGCCAGGCACATCGTAATTGGCACCACATGCTGCCAGACCCAGTGCAGCCGTTGCCAGCATGATCGAACGTAACATCATTATATCCCTCTCCCTTTCGCCGTAGCTCCGCGTTTCCAAATTTCAGTCTCGGTGATCACGCACAGTTCAAAACCGCGCAGATGTCTCCTCACCCCAGATCATGGAGCATGTTACCTGAAGTCCCCCGGAAACGGGGCCAGATTACCTTTCTAGCGTTGTGCCCGTTAGGAGACAAGAACCCTTTGCGATTCAACCATTTCAGCGTAATGAGGGCCTATGCCTGACGATACGCTTCACCACACAGCTTCGCATGCGCCAATTGGGGCAGAATCCCGGGGTCAATTTCAGGACACCCGCAGCTCTCTTGTGGGTTTAGATAAGGCTGAACTCACGGCCCTGGCTGAAAACCTTGGGGAAAAGCCCTATCGCGGGACCCAGTTGTTTCATTGGATTTATAACCGTGGTGCCCGCCGTTTCGAAGATATGACCGATGTTTCCAAAGCCTTCAGAACGGTTTTGCTTGAGAAATTCACGCTGGACCGGCCCAGAATCGCCCAGGAGCAACTATCAGAAGATGGCACGCGCAAATGGCTCCACGCGTTTGTGGATGGCCAGAAGGCCGAAGCGGTGTTCATTCCGGAAGAAGATCGCGGCACCCTGTGCATCTCGTCGCAAGTGGGCTGCACGCTCACCTGCCGGTTTTGTCACACCGGCACCCAGCGCCTGGTGCGCAACCTGACACCCGCCGAAATTGTCGGTCAGGTGATGATTGCCAGGGACGCCTTAAACGAATGGCCGACCCCAACTGAAGAAGCAAAGCTGCTGTCAAACATCGTTTTGATGGGCATGGGTGAACCATTGTACAATTTCGATGCCGTGAAAAGCGCCATGCAAACGGTGATGGCCAGCGATGGTTTGGCGCTGGGACGCCGCCGGATTACGCTGTCAACGTCTGGCGTGGTCCCCGGCATTAAACGCTGCGGTGAGGAACTGCGCGTGAATCTGGCGATCTCTTTGCATGCCGCAAATGACGAGACCCGGTCTGAGATCATGCCGATCAACAAGAAGTATCCGCTGAAAGATCTGATGGCCGCCTGCCGCGATTATCCTGGCGCTTCTAATGCCCGCCGCATCACCTTTGAATATGTAATGTTGAAAGGCATCAACGACGCACCTGCTGATGCACGCGCGCTGGTGAAGCTGGTCAAAGACGTGCCGTGTAAGTTTAATCTGATTCCGTTCAACCCCTGGCCCGGCACACCCTACGAGTGCTCGAATGCCAAAACGATCAACACGTTCCAGAGCATTCTGACCAACGCAGGACTGACCTGCCCGGTGCGTACGCCGCGGGGTCGGGATATTCTTGCGGCCTGCGGGCAACTTAAAACGGACTCGGAAAAACTGAGTGCGCGGGAACGCCGGGAACAGGCCGAAAAGATGTGGGCTGAGAAAGAAGCGCAAGGGACACAGCCGCGTGCAGCGCCTCACCCACCGTCTCAACACTCCTCTTAGTGTGAACGAAAGTGACAGCTGACACCGTTGTCTGGGTTGGCTTGGCCGGACTTGGGTTGGTTCTGACCTATTATGGAGGTGTCTGGTTCTCCTGCCACTGGACGTCTCGCAACCGCAGTCTTCTCGTCCACTGCGCGCCGCCGGAAGGCGTGGGGCCTGCGGCCTGCCGCTACATCATGGCGATGGAATGGGATGCTAAAGGGTTGGCCACCGCCCTGCTCAATCTTGCCGCCAAGGGGTTTGTGAAGATTTCAGAATTTGAAGAGAACAAATACAAATTCACTCGGACCGGGCAAAGTATAAAGCAGACGCAGTTATCACCGGGGGAAACGGTCGCCGCATCAGCGCTGTTCGGTAACAACACCTGGAACTCGTTTGTCTTCCGATCTGAAAATCACGCCATCGTGGACCAGACCCGGAAGACGTTACGCCGCAGCCTGAAAGAAGATTTTGAGAACGTTTACTTTGTCAAAAACAAGTCTCTACTCAGCATCGGTACGGCCTTATCAGCCCTGGCCTTAGCTGGAATGGTGGCCGTCAGTGATGCTGGTGCAGGTATGGGCGTGTTCGCGCTGGCCGTATCGTTGATCTCGTTTGGGCTGTATCCCTTGCTGTTGGGCATTTGGACCGGGTGGCGCACGGGGGAAGGCGGTGTGATTATTTTTTCTCTGAGCACAGCAGTGTTTATCATCGGGGCTGGAGTCGTAATGGGCGATGTTCAGGGCGTATTGCTTGAGTTCCTGGACGGTATTGCCCCCGCACACATCGGCGTCATCCTCTTGATCGTCGGCATCAATGTCTTGTTTTACCATGTGCTGAAAGCGCCCAGCCGCCTGGGCCGCAAAGTGATCGACCATATTGAGAGCTTTCGCCTTTACCTGTCGGCGGCTGAAAAAGACCGCTTAAATTTTCACAACGCGCCGGATGTGACCCCGGAGCTTTTTGAAAAATACCTGCCCTATGCCATCGCCCTGAACGTTGAGACTGAATGGGGCACACAATTTGAGATGGCCTTAAACCGCCTTGGCACGCCGCGCACTGCTGACGGTTATGAACCCTCTTGGTTCGACAGTTCTTTTTACGCCTGGCCAACGCCAACGGACTTTGCACAAGGATTTGCCCCGGCTTTTGGGGACTCCATCGTCAGCTCGCTTATATTGTCGTCCAGTGTTAGTGCCAATGGTAGTGAAAGTGGCAACGGCGGCGTGGCTGGTGAGCCCTAACCCGCCATTGACCACTTGCCCTGCTCTGCTTGAACCCTATACTCCGCCGCCATATCGGCAGGCCCTATATCCCCTGCCGTCCTGATAATTCTCTGATGTGGGACCACAAGACCATGAGCCGCGATAAAGTTGTTCTCGCCTATTCGGGCGGACTAGACACCTCAATCATTCTGCGCTGGTTGCAGGAAGAAAAGAATTGTGAGGTCGTGACCTTCACCGCTGATTACGGGCAAGGGGAAGAACTTGAGCCGGCCCGTAAGACCGCCGAGCTGATGGGCATTCAGCACATCTTTATTGAAGACCTGAAAGAAGAGTTTGTCCGCGACTATGTGTGCCCAATGTTCCGGGCTAATGCGGTTTACGAAGGCGTGTATCTGCTGGGAACATCCATCGCCCGGCCGTTGATTGGCAAGCGTCTGGTGGAAATCGCCCGTGACACCGGGGCCGTGGCGATCTCTCACGGCGCGACAGGCAAAGGCAATGATCAGGTGCGCTTTGAGTTGGCCGCCTATGCCCTGGAGCCAGGCATTAAAGTGATTTCACCCTGGCGCGAATGGGATTTGAACAGCCGGGCCAAGCTGATCGAATACGCTGAGAAGCATCAGATTCCCATTCCAAAGGATAAACGCGGTGAAGCGCCTTATTCGATGGACGCCAATTTGCTGCATATCTCCTATGAAGGCAAAGCGCTGGAAGACCCCTGGACCGAGCCTGACGAAGACATGTTCCGCATGACCGTTTCGCCGGAAGCGGCACCCGACACCCCAGAATATATTGAGGTCGAGTTCGCGCATGGCGATCCGGTTGCCGTGAACGGCGAAAAACTCTCTCCGGCCACGCTACTTGCAAAGTTGAATGAACTGGGTGGTAAGCATGGCATCGGCCGGTTGGATCTGGTGGAAAACCGCTACGTTGGCATGAAATCGCGCGGTATTTATGAAACACCGGGCGGCACCATCTGGCTGACAGCGCACCGGGCCATGGAGAGCATTACGTTGGATCGGGAAGAGGCTCACCTGAAAGACGACCTGATGCCGCGTTATGCCAAGCTTATCTATACGGGCTATTGGTTTGCGCCGGAGCGGGTGGCATTGCAGGCGGCGATTGATGCAACACAACAGTACGTCACCGGCACGGTGCGTTTGAAACTTTACAAAGGCAATGTGATTGTGGCGGGACGGAAATCACCCAACAGTCTATACAGCATGGAGCACGTGACCTTTGAAGAAGACGACGTGTACGATCAGCACGATGCCGAGGGCTTCATCAAACTGAATGCGTTGCGTTTGCGTCTCGGTGCGTTAGCACGAAACAAGTAAGTGCGTTAGCACGAAACAAGTGAGCGCATTAGCGCGAAACAAATAGCTACGTTAGCGGGTGACATTATAAAAGAAAGGCCGCATGAGATGAGTGAACACATCAAAACTGAACAGCGCGATGGCGTGCTGACTCTGACCATCTCACGGCCGGAAAAAAAGAATGCCCTGACGGTGGCGATGTATGCGGCACTTGCTGACGCTATTATGGGTGCAGATGCAGACTCCACAGCGCGGGTGATTTTGATCACTGGCACCGCAGACAGCTTTACAGCGGGGAATGACCTCAAGGATTTTCTTGAGAATCCACCGACGGATTCAGCCAGTCCCGTGTTCAAGTTTATGCATGCGATCGCGGGCGCGAAGACCCCCATTGTGGCCGCGGTGAATGGCCTGGCCATTGGCATTGGCACGACGCTGCTGCTACACTGTGACTTGGTGTATGCCGCCGAGACCGCCCGCTTTCAGATGCCGTTTGTCAACCTGGGTTTGGTGCCGGAACTGGGATCGAGCCTGGTGCTACCTGCTCTGGCTGGCCGCGCCCGCGCGTCGGAGTTGTTGATGTTTGGTGAGCCCTTTGATGCAAAAACCGCACAGGACATTGGATTGCTGAACGCCATCTGCGCCGCAGATGATTTGCTGAAAACAGCGCAGGCCGCGGCGGCAAAATTGGCCACAAAACCGCCGGCGGCGTTGCGTAAAACCAAAGCCTTGATGAACAGCAGTGACGCTGCCATTCACAACCGCATTGATGCGGAAGCGGCTGTGTTCGGACAGCAACTGGACAGTGACGAAGTGAAAGAGGCCATTGCCGCCTTTTTTGAAAAGCGCGCGCCAGATTTTTCTATGTTTAATTAATCTCGTCTCAAATGTTGGCCGGCAACTGCAGATCATCCAGGCCATTTTGCAAACGCGTGGCGCGCAAGGCATTAAACATCAGGCATACGATGGTCATAGGGCCGACGCCGCCGGGCACTGGCGTAATGGCGGAGGCCACCTCTGACACAGCTTTGAAATCAACATCGCCCACAAGACGATCTTTGTCGCCGTCACCCGGCAGCCGATTGATGCCGACATCAATGACTACGGCGCCGGGCTTGACCCAATCTGCCTTGACCATTTCCGGACGACCGACCGCCGCAATAAGAATATCGGCACGCCGGCAATGGGCCGCTAAATCTTTGGTGCGCGAATGGGCCATGGTGACGGTGCAGTTATCGGTCAACAGAAGCTGGCCCATGGGTTTGCCAAACAACAGAGACCGGCCAATGACGATGGCATCCTTGCCACTCAGATCGCCGATCTGCTGGTGCAGCAACAGCTGACAACCGAGCGGCGTACACGACACCATACCCACCTCACCAGCCATGAGGCGGCCGGCATTTTCCGGGTGCAGGCCATCGACATCTTTGAGCGGATCGATGGCCTGAATGATGGGCTTGTCATCAAGATGCCCGGGTAAAGGAAGTTGGACCAAAATGCCGTTGACCTTGGGATCTGCGTTGAGCTTCTGGACCAGCGATAATAGCGTCGCCTGATCAACATCTGCCGGCAGAGTGTGCTCATAAGACTCCATGCCCAGCTTGACCGCCGTTTTGCGTTTGCTGCGCACATACACCTGACTGGCGGGATCTTGCCCAACCAAAACAACCGCCAGACCCGGTGTGAGATTGTGCTGAGTTTTGAGCTCAACAACCTGATTGCCAATCCAGTCGCGCAGACCTGCTGCGGTGGATTTGCCGTCAATGAGGCGTGCTGTGCTCATAAAAAACTCCAGTGATTGGCGGTGCGCACCAGTGAGACGGCTATTGCGTCATCATCCAGCGAATCAACATGCCGATGTAACTCTGCGCCAACCAAATGCCCAGCAAAACAATGATGGGGGAGAGGTCCAAGCCGCCCATGATGGGCACGTACTGCCTGACCTTGCGAAACACTGGTTCTGTCAGCTGGGTCAGCGCCGACCAAATCATATTCACAATCTGATTGTGAGTGTTGATGACGCCAAAGTTGACCAGCCAACTCATAATGACGGCGGCGACAACCACGTACCAGTAAAGGCCAATAATGATTTGAACGAGTTGAACGATGGGAACAAGTAGTGCCACCTATGAGCCTCCAGGTTGCCGTATCCAGGCGTGATGTGAAGCGCTAACCTAGTGAGCAGAACCCGGTCATACAAGTGTATCCTGCGGCAAAGGACATGCGTTATGGATCAAACCTCGCAGTCTGAAAAACACAGTACCGCCTGCTGCGCCGTGACGCTTGACTTCACTTGACTTCACGGGCGGCTCCGCACAGTATCCGCGCCGTTCCCTGGGGGGCCGTAGCTCAGTTGGGAGAGCGCGACGTTCGCAACGTCGAGGTCAGCGGTTCGATCCCGCTCGGCTCCACCAAATTCCCCAATAAAATCAATTACTTATCGATGCGTTGAATTTCTGCACCGCACAACTTTTCGCTTGCGGAAGCACTGCGGAAGCAGTTGGATGTGATGAAAAATATTTTTGATTAATCTGCACTGAATTCACAAATGCAACTCGCCACAATCCTCGTATCTGATAAATGAGCTTGTCTGATTCGTTGGTTAACTAGGTTTTTCAAAATCCGCTAACCGTCCAACAGCGGACATTATTTAACCGTGCCGGTATGTCTGCTTTTAGCCAAAAGCGGACATGCCAACTGAGCATTAGACAAAGAAAAACCCCACTCCGGTATCTCAGGGCAGGGTTCAATTCAACTACTGCAATAGTTTTCCTTATGGGGTCCGGCGTTTAATTCTTAAACCGAGAAGCCCAAAACCCAGCAGCACCAATGCACCTGGTGCGTGTACGCTTCTTTCCATCTCAGCGAGAGAAAAACTTCCTGAGGACACTGTCATGGTGTCAATGCTGGCTTCAAAGCTGAAGTAACGCGTTGCGTTTTTCATTGGCAGCTTTGGTGAGTCTGTATCTGGCTTTGCACACCTAACCGTTCCGAGTCTCACGGATAAGGCATGTACTCGATATCAAAGTTTGTATGTTGTAAATTGAACGTATGGGCTCTATCTCATCACTGTTCGCACGCAAAGTCATCACAGCGGCTGGGGACTCTGTTGACCGTGATGCACTATTGTCCTCCGTCGGGCTTGAGCCTTCGAGCCAGACAGATGTGGCTCATATGATTTCTGATGAAGTCTACTACGATCTCCTGGAACGCATACTTGAGCAGATGGAGCATGGGCATGAACTGCCGGTGCGGGTCGGCCCGCTCATGTTGTGCGACAACTATGGAGCGCTGGGACTGGCCTGGAAAGCTGCTCTCACGTTGCGGCAATCATTTGAACGGGTCGTGAGTTATGCCCGTTTGTGGACCAGTGTTGCCGAATATGAACTGAGACCGGAAGGACAAAACGCCTATTTCATACTCCACAGAGTTGGGGAACGACGACTTGGACTACGGGTCTCGAATGAATGCACTCTGGCAAGTGCGACTTCAATCGTCCGCCAAGTCTCACCCGTTCAGTTTTCTCCGCTTGAAGTGCATTGCAAGCACGCTGGTCCGGAAAACAAGGCGGCGCATGAGGCGTATTTCGGATGCCCGGTGATCTGGAATTCTGAGTTGGATGCCCTGTTGGTCTCTGAAGACGATTTAAACCGCCCAAACCTGTTGGGTGATGCAGGCATTACGCAGTTTCTCATTACACATCTCGATCAAGAAATTGAAAAATATGCAGCGGAAGACACTTTTCCGGATGACGTGAGAAACGTCATTGCACGGGCCTTAAGCTCAGGCGTACCGAAAGCCAGTGCAACGGCACGCCAATTGGGCATCAGTGAGCGTACCCTCCAGCGCCGGCTCAAGTCAGGAGGACTCACATTCCAAACTATCGTCGAGAACGCACGCTCTGACCTTGCAAGAGGCTTGCTTGTGCAAAGCGATTATTCATTGGCTGAAATCGCGTTCTTGACCGGTTTTTCTGAACAAAGCGCCTTTTCTAGAGCCTTCAAGCGATGGAGTAGCCATACCCCGGCAAAATTTAGAGAAAAGCATAAGCCGGTCTAGGACCGGGTCCGGTGGCGGCAAGTGTTAAAAGGTTGGCGGGCCCCGTCAATATCTCATCGCCCTATCGCGTCAGACTGTATGCATCACTTCAAACAACGGAGATACATGATGCAAACCTCACCCATTCTTGTCATTGGCGCGACCGGAAAAACCGGATCCCGCATTGTTAAACAACTCGAGCAGCTTGGTTTGTTAGTTCGTCCGGCTTCACGTTCCAGCGCTATACCCTTTGACTGGGAAGATTCCGCCACATGGGGACCCGCACTGGCTGGCGTTTCTGCAGCATACATTTCATACTTTCCAGACTTGGCGTTCCCAGGCGCTGTTGAAAAAGTCGAAGCCCTTTGCAAAGAGGCTAAAACAGCTGGTGTTCAAAGTGTCGTCCTCTTGTCAGGCCGTGGTGAACATCATGCGCGTCTTGGGGAAGAGGTCGTCCGCAACGCGGGAATGGACTGGACAATCGTCAGAGCCGCCTGGTTCGCCCAAAACTTCAGCGAAGGTTACCTGCGTGACCCAGTGATGGACTGTATGATTGCCATGCCCGGGGGCGATGTCCTCGAGCCCATTATCGACGTGGATGACATCGCAGAGGTTGCCGTGAAAGCCCTGACTGAGGACGGTCATGCTGGAGAACTTTACGAAGTAACCGGCCCCCGATTGATGACGTTTACGGACATGGCGCAAGAGCTGTCCGAAATCACAGGGCGCGACATCAAACACGTTCCCATCACCTTTGAAGAATTTCACGCAGGATTGGTTAGTGTTGGAGGAGAGTTCGTCGCAGACGTCTTCACGGCAATCGCCAAAGAAACCCTGGATGGCCGCAATGCTGAGACAAAGGATGGTGTTGAACGTGCGCTCGGACGCCCTCCTAGAGATTTCAAGACCTTTGCAGCTGACGCCATGGCCACAGGCGCTTGGGCGCGGTCTGACTGACTTTGGCATCACTGAATACATGACACAGAGGAATGAGAGACTAGAGATGATGGATTTGTTAGTTGTACTGAATTGGTTTGGCGCCATCGGTTGCGGGATCATGGCAGGGGTCTATTTCACCTTCTCAACATTTGTCATGCGCGCCCTGTCGGTAATTGAACCGTCGTCCGGTATCAAAGCCATGCAGTCGATCAACATCGTTATTCAAAAGTCCCTCTTTCTTCCCTTGTTCTTCGGCACATCACTGGCGGCTCTCGCCGCCGTCGCCGTGTCCGTCTTGGTCGATGAGGTTCAAGTGAGCCATTGGATGGCCCTCGCTGGCACGATCTATTTAGTAGGAATGTTCATCTGCACGATGACTCTGAATATCCCACTTAACAACCGGCTGGACGCGGTAGATCCGAAGTCAAAAGAGGGCGCGGAAGTTTGGGAAGTGTACCTAGAGAAGTGGACTTTGCGGAATCACATTAGGACTGTTGCCTCAACGCTTGCCGCTGTCCTTTTTGTCCTGGCACTCGCCAATTAATTCGCTTTGCTCAATGGGTCACGATGGAACGTCGACGGTTGGTTTTAGGATGAGATGAAGCGGCGACAGTCAGGCAAGAACTAAAGCTCTTTTCGTTTCTGACCAAAAACAGAGGTCAGAAGACTTATTGGTTCTTACTGTTTGCTTTACTAAGTTGACAAAAGCCAAACGCATATAGGAGTTCGATATGGAGCAAATCACCCGAATCAATCATGTAGGTCTGCGTGTGCGAGATTTATCGACCACTCGAAAATTCTACGAGAAGCTGGGCTTTGTGTTCCTCGCAGGTCCGATCGGACCTGAACCAGTGGCAATCATGGAGCATCCGTCGGGCGTCAATATCAACTTTATTCTCAATGCGTCTCCAGATGCTTCACAGACGAATATATTGATGGACGAATCTGTAAAACACGCAGGCTACACGCACATTGCTTTGGAAATAACTGATCCCGAAGCCGTAAAACGGCAACTTGAAGAAAATGACATTACGATAACTGAAACGGTTGAATTTGGCGGCGCCCTATTCTTTTTCATCCGCGATCCAGACGGGAACGTAATCGAATTTCACAGACCCGCAGGTTAGTTTGCCTATATTCGCTTTTGGCTATTAGCAGACCTTACTGTGTGCTCAGAACACGTCCGCTCTACCTCTGAAAGCAGACATTCCAGGTTTTAGTTCCGCCAAGGGGCTATAAGCGCAAGAGATGTCCAATCATGCCGCACTCTCTTAGGCGTTCATTATGACGGGCATTCTATACTTCCATTCACTCCAGAGCTCAGCATTCTCGACCATTTCAGTCATGAAGTGAGCGACATTAGATCGTGCGGTCGGTCGACCGCTAAAGATACCTGTAGACGGAGATTCTTTGATCTCATACGGAGAGACGTCAGCGTCGATTAAAGAGTCTGGACGAACACAGCACCATTCGATGTAATTATTCACCTTGCCTACCGTCTTATGAAGATACTCAGCCGCAGTCTCATTATCCCTATGAGGCGGTATGGCGTGACGCAAGAGGGTTAGGAGTTGTCGCTCAAACCAGGTCCTTTTCTCTTCGAGATCAGTGTTGGGAACTCCTACCGTGTTCATAAGAATGAATTTGACGGGCTTGTTGGGACCATTCTTTTTGATCGCTTCACATAAACGACGGACAGCGTCTGTGCATAGCGCTTTTGGTTCTCCGAACATTCCCTGGAAATCCAAATTGTGTCCTAAGCATGAGACAACAGAATCACAGCCCATTACGGCTTCTGCCAGCTTTTCATCAGTCAAGCTGAGAACGCCCTCCTCTATAACCGTCAAGTTTGTGTTTCTTAAAACGTCGGCGGAGAATTTGTCTGATGAACGGACAACAACACGGACTTTATGATTCTTACCGAGCAACTGTTCCACGAGAGGCCGTCCTGTCTTGCCTGTGGCCCCAACTACTAATGTGGTCATCAATAGGGTTCTCCTGTCCTGCGTTTTGTTGGATATTTGGAGTCACTGAGGTCCTTTGGAGCACTCAATTGGAATAAGGTCATAAATGATTAGTATACAGATAGCATTACCCATGCAGATTTCAGCTTCTGGCTAATAGCGGACATTGAAGCTCGGGTGGATAATGTCTGCTCTACCCGCGAAAGCAGACATTTGATGCTGCCTTGGCCCAAGACCCAACAGTTATGCCAATAGTCGGGGCTTGTCGGCAATTCAAGACCTTCAGTCACCTAGAAACCTAGCTTCGCAAGTTGGTCGCCGAAGTGCTGCCTCACATGGTCGCGGTTAAAATTCTTTTCGATAATGACCTTGCCATCGGAGACCTCGGCGCCATCAATCCAAGCCCAGTCATTCGCGCCTAACCCAAGCCTAGGTCAGACGTTGAGACGCGACGGCGTTGATCAAGCCAGGCATCAAGATCAGCTTTGTCATAGATGACGATGCGCGGCCCGGCCTTTGAGTACATGGGGCCGTCGCCACGAAGGCGCATTTTGGCGAGTGTGGAAGACGACAGGCCAATATAGGCCGCTGCTTCCGGTGCACGTAGTTTGGTAGATGTAATAAAGGTCATTGCTGACTCTCCCGCGTTGTTGAGTTACCGCGAAAAAGATTACGTGGCCGGCCTCAGCCTGAAAATTTGTCTAAATCGTGTTTATTCTCTGCGGTGGATAAAGCGCGTTTAGACTACTTGACTAGAGCATTAAGCAGATGTTGCCGCATTTAGTTCTTCAGCATCCAAACGCTCTAGCCTCATAACAACCTTTGGCAACTTAAAGCTTTCTGGCAGGTGCCATGTATGTTCAGGGTCCAGCAGGGGTTTGTTCCTGACCTCTTGCCCTGGTGCAAAATGCTCTTCACCAGCTTGTCTGAATTTATCAGCCATCGCCATAGCGTAGGGAACGACTTCAGTGAAATACCGATTAAAGCTTGGGTTCTCGCTTGTGGCGTCGCTCAGATAACTCTGGATGCCTTGGGGGTTTATTGGGACATCTCGCTTTAAGCCATCAGACGTATCCCAGAATTGCGGCATACCTTTCACAATGGGGGCTGCTCGATTGCCTTCAGAAAAAAAGCCAACAACGAATGGGGAAAGGTATTTGTATTTCGACCACGCGGCTTTGATGCGGGCCGGACTCGCCGGGGAGCCTTCTTGCGTATAGCGCTGTTCGAGAATACGTACCGCGCTTTCAACACTGGCTATTCTGGCATTGTAGCGGCCCAACCGAAGGACGTAGGCCAGAATGTGCCCTGAGGTTATCAACCCATAGACAAGCTTGGCAGAACTCTGTCCGATATCCAGTTTATCGGGGTTTGAGTGCGCAATCAGTTGGAACGCTTCATCGCTTAACTTTGAGCGCTTCTCTGGGTTGAGTTGAACAATCCAGTAAATGAATGGCCCGAATAAACCCGCCTCATTGCCTTGAAAACCATTGGTCTTGCCTATTGGATCGAGCGCGATGGTGAACAACTTACCGAAGAGGTCTATCCAGTCGCCGGGCTCGGCTTGAATTACAGGCATCGCATATCTCTATGGTTATAAACGTTATGATGAAACGTAACGTATATATATTTGGATTATTCTTGTTACGTTACGTAGAGAAGTATGTCGGCCTGATACTACCCACGTTTAGCCAGCCAGCTTTGGCACCGGCTCCAACCTCATAATAGCTCGCGCCGTATACCGGCCCGATTCAACATCCACCAACGTTGCCTCTACTGGCGTTTCATTTTGATCAATAAAAAGATGAGAATCGTACGTAAGAGGTGCGACTTCTTCGCAGTACATTGCGGCAGCCTTGAGCGCGGGCTTGAGAATATCTCGTATGTCTGCACGAGAGACTTTTGCCCCTTCCATCCGAACCGCTTGTATTTCTTCTTCACCGTAACCGAAAATAATCTGGTTGATCGCATCGAGAAGTTCACGAGGGGATTTTCTTTGTCCCATGTTCTCTTTAGCACTTGCCGCCCAAATTAACGGGCCGAGTGGCGCATAATCTTGTGCGATGGTCATAAGGTCTACGGCATCACGAGGGGCCGTATTGCGCCTGGACGCGCACAGGACTTTATTCACCGCAACATCGGCTTGATGCAACCGAAAACCAAATTGTTCATCAGCTTGAGCAGCAAAAAAGCGTTGCGACGTTTCTGGATCACTGAACCACTGGATTTTGGTTTCAAAACCATATTTGCGGGCGATGATTTCAACAGTCCAGTTGTCGCTATGGACCATCTCACAAGCAAAACCGTCTTCTGCCAGGGCTTTAAGTTCATCTGCAATGTCGCCTGGAAGCGCGTCTGGGCCATCATGAAAAATATCGAGGTCGTCTGACAACCTTAGCCAATTGTGATTGAGCGCCGCCCCACCAGCAACATAGGTATGAGCTGTCCTGAACTGCTTTAGGACCAAAACAACGTCACGCTGAATTTCTGTGAGCGGCATTAAGAGATCAGTTCGCGGATTTGTCGCCCAAGTTTAAAGGCGTCCGCCTTGCCGCGATGAATGAGCGCTGCGGAAATAACCGCTGCATCTGCGAATTGGGCTTTATCAGGATCAACATCAATATTGTCGAGGCAACTCGCCCGGTACTTTTTGTAAGCTTTTCGGATGTACTGGCGCACTTCTTTGAGTCTTTCCGCATTTGACTCGTCGCTGAGTTGGGCCGCGTATATCTTTAGGGCGTCCACCTTGTCCTTTGGCACAAGCACGTCCACACGCACCAAACCGGCCTCCTTGGCCCGCTGGCGGTATTTCTTGACCCGCTCTGATGATGCGTTTGGGGCTGACATGGCTTAGGTTCCTCAAGGACGTTACCGGAAGCATATAACAATACCGTTTCCGGTAACTATATAGTCTTATGTTTCCGGTAACGCAATAGAATCAAAGAACCCCATTCGGCGTTACTCTGCTGCCATTCTTGGCACTGCCCCAGTATTTTCATTACTAACCTGTTTGGCCGTGCCACCCAGCAAGCCTGCAATCTTCATAGACGTGCTGTTAACTGTCGCCTTGAGCGGGTCATCCGCCATATGCGCATAAATCTCGGTGGTCCGAGAATCCTTGTGACCCAGAATTTTACCAACGATGAACAGGCTGCTTCCGCCCGCGACGGCGATAGACGCAAAGCTATGGCGCAAGTCGTGCAAGCGCACATCATCAAGCCCCGCTTTCTTTCGGATATCTTCCCAAGCCTTTTGCAGCCCAACGAGCGGCCCATCACTTTTTATCGAAGGTAGTACGTATTCAGATTGTCCAAGACGCGGAAGATCAGCTAGCAAATCAAGAACCGGCTGGCCTATGGGAACCGTCTTCGCCCCGGTCTTGCTGTCTGGCAGGCGCAGGACGTTATGCTCGTCATCCACCTGAGACCATTTGAGGCCTAGAATTTCGCCTTTGCGGCATCCGGTCAGGATTAACAGCCGGATGGCCGCAACCACCCAAACGTGTTCCGTTTGCTTTGCCTCTTCACTCAAAACTTCACCGAGTGCTTTAAGCTCCTTTGAAGACAAGAAGCGCTCCATCTTGCGGCGTTTGTTTAACCGGACGCCATAAGCCGGATTGTAGTCAATCAGACCACGCTCGACGGCAAAGGTCAGCATGGCACTGAGGCTTCCTGTAGACCGTGCACCAATACCGGCACCGCCGCGCACAACAGACTTACCCCGTGGTTTTGTTTTTTGTGCTTTGCGGGCAGATTTACCGCTGGTGACGTCAGCTTGAAATTTTTGGATATCCACCCGCGTCAATGATTTTAACTTGCGGTTGCCGATTAACGGCCTGACGTGAATATCCAAGTTGCGCCCGTCCGCGACCCAGGTTGATTCTTTTTTGTTGGGCTTCATCACTGGCCCTTCTCTCATATAGAGGTCGATCAATTCTGAGACGGTTGGGTCTTTGTGTTTCACGAAACGCAATTCGGCGGGGTCTTCCCCCTTGGCGATATCCCCCATCAATACTTTCGCTTCAAGACGTGCTTGCTCTGGCGTGAATACACCATGCTTACCGATGGTCGCGCGACGGGTGCGCCCGGAATGTCTGTATTGGATTAAATAAGACTTCGATCCCGATGCAAAAACACGCAATCCAAAGCCCGGTAATTGATCATCCCAGACAAAATAATCACGTCCATTTGGCTTGTAAGAATCAACAACTCGTTTCGTTAAGCGTGGCATGTCTGACCTCGACGTTTTTAGTGTAGCGGAAGCCCTGCGGAAGCAGTTGGACAGAACTCACCGGAATCAAGAAGACACGTATGATCCCAAAAGGTCAAATAGAAACAAGGGGTTAGGAACGTTACGGACCGATAAGGAACGCTAAAGAAAAGTGCTTCGGACCCCTTCGCAACGTCGAGGTCAGCGGTTCGATCCCGCTCGGCTCCACCAAACACCTTTCCTCATCCATCGCCATGACCACGCAGGAGTCGTTGCGTGAGGGACTCGTAGACGCACGATGCGGCGCGGGATAGAACTCTCTCGACATGAATCGTTCCCTGTTTGATTTTTCCGGCCTGCGTCAAGCCTTCGCCATTCGCAATTTCGCGCTGTATACCGCTGGCAACACATCGTCACTGATTGGCATGTGGGTGCAACGGCTGGCGGTGGGCTGGCTGATGTGGGAACTGACGCAATCGGGGGCCTGGCTTGGCGCCATTGCCATTGCAGAGTTTCTACCAATCATTGTTTTAACGCCTTTAGGCGGCGTGGTGGCGGACCGGTTTAACCGTCTGAAAATTTCCATGATTGCCCAGGTGTTTGCCTGCGGACAGGCGTCAGCGCTGTGGCTGTTGACGCTGACGGGGCATATTTCGCCAGAAATTCTGGTGGCTCTGATGGCTGTTGGTGGCGTGACCAATGCCATGAACCAGGCGGCCCGCGTCACCCTGGTGGTGAATATGGTGCCGCGCGAGGTGATGTCGACGGCCATCGCCATCAGCTCGATCATTTTCAACGTCGCACGCATCATCGGACCAGCGATTGCCGGGCTTATTATCGCGACCGCTGATATTGCCTGGGCGTTCCTGTTCAACGCTGTATCCTATGCGGCACTGATTGCCGCTTTGGCGATGATTAAAATACCGCCCGTGAAAGACAGCGTCGCGCCCAGCGCCTCTTACTTTAAAGACCTGATGGAAGGGGCTCGCTTCACCTTCACGCATACCGGAGTCGCCGCGATTATTGCGTTGACCGCGGTGAACTCGATTTTTGCCCGCCCTTTGATTGACCTGTTGCCGGGATTTGCGGGCGAAGTGTTTGAATCCGGACCACAAGGCTTAGCGATTCTGACGTCTGCAATGGGCGTCGGGGCCATCTGCGCCTCGATCTGGTTGGCGCAACGCGGACGACTGCGGGGTTTGACCGGCATCGTCTTTGTCGGCGTGCTGATCAACGGGGCCGCCGTGTGTGTGTTTGCCTTATCGACAAATCTATGGACGGGGGCACTGCTTCTGGCGATATCAGGGTTCACCCAAGCCTGCACGGGGACGGGAACGCAAACGCTTATTCAGTCTGCTGTGGATGACCGATTGCGCGGCCGTGTGATGAGTGTGTGGCTGGTCATCGGACGCGGCGGACCTGCCTTGGGCGCGATGGCCATGGGGACACTGGCTGAATTTGTTGGCTTTGGGCCACCGTTATTTACCGGTGCTTTGGTGACTCTAGTCACAGCGGCCGTCGTCCTGCCACGCCGGAAAACGCTGGCGGGGTCCTTAGAGCGGGTAGCGCAAGACTAAATCAATCCGCGGTCCGCCTAATTAAACGGGGATCGTTCCAGCAACCGTGGTGCGATGCATATGGCGCGTTGTGCCCTCTGGGTAGGGGGTCGCGTGGTGCATGACACACCGATTATCCCACAGCACAAGATCATGCGGTTTCCATTTATGCCGGTAGACCACTGCGTTATCCGTGGCATAACCAAACAAAGTATCGAGCAGGGTCTGACTTTCCCGTTCCGCGACATTCATCACGGCTTCTGTAAAGCCGGGATTAACGTAAAGCGCTTTGCGGCCTGTCTCTGGGTGAGTCCGCACAACAGGATGGACGGCGCCCGTTAACTGCGCTTTTTGTTCCTCTGTTAACGGTTTGCGCGTGCTGCCTTCCGTGGATTGAATTTGAACATAATTAAAACGATGCCGCGCCTTCAAAGGCGCTATCTGCGTTTTGAGAGTCTCCGGAATATTCTCATAGGCTAGGTACTGACTGGCGAACAATGTGTCGCCCCCTTCGGGCGGAACTTCTAACCCATACAGCAAAGACCCCATCGGCGGCGTGTCATCATAGCTGACATCCGTATGCCAGTAGCGCCCCGCATCTTCGATGCCGACGGGTTGGCCTTCGGCATCCTTCTTGTTGGAAACGACCAACACCGTCGGATACCCGGGCAAGAGGTACTGGGTGAGAATGTGGCCTTTGAGATCGCCCCAACGCTTAGAAAATGCGATGTGCTGCTCTGGTGTCAGGTTTTGATCGCGAAAGACCAAAACCGAGTGACCTAGAAACGCCTGCTGAATGGCATTGAAGTCAGTGTCGTCGAGATCGCCACCACAATTAAGGTCCGTAACTTCGGCACCACAAACATCTGAAAGAGGAGCTACACGCATAATTTATCTTAACCGCGGATTGAGGGCATCGCGCAACCAGTCGCCAAGTAAGTTAACAGACAAGGCCAGCACCACCAGTGTCAACGAGGGAAACAGCGTAATCCACCATTCGCCGGAAAACAAAAAGTCATTGCCGATGCGAATGAGCGTCCCAAGAGACGGCGTGGTGGGCGGCATGCCAACACCCAGAAAACTAAGCGTGGCTTCAGCGATGATCGCCAGAGCCAGACCAAGAGTCGCAAGGACAAGCACAGACGTCATGACGTTGGGCAACACATGACCAAACACAATGGCCGGGCTTGAGGCGCCAATTAATTTGGCTTGGGTAACATAGCCCGATTGCTTTTGCACCAGAGTCGCAGAGCGCACGACACGGGCATATTGCGGCCAGTCCGCAATGCCGATGGCGAAAATCAGAACATATAACGCGATTTCATCATGGCGTTCAGGCGAGAGCAGCGCCCGGGATAAGCCATCAACCATCAACGCAATCAGCAACGCGGGAATAGTGAGCTGCACATCTGCCAAGCGCATGAGCAACGTTTCAACCCACCCCCCGGCATACCCCGCGATCAAACCCACCGTCACGCCAAGCGTGGCCGCAAAAGCGACAGCCGCCAGACCCACAGTCAGCGAGATGCGACTGCCGTACAAAATGGCAGAGAACAAATCGCGGCCCTGATCATCCGTGCCTAGTAAAAACGAAGGGTCGCCGGACGCTGTCCACGCGGGAGGGAGGAAGGCGTTCATCAAATTCAGATTGATGGGGTCGAACGGGTTTTGTGGGGCCAAGAGAGGCGCGCAGACCGCTGCGATGACAAACGTGATCAACAGACCGGACGTTGCGAGCGCGACCGGACTGCGCCAAAAGCTAAACCAAACAGCATCTGTTGGCGCTGGACTATTTTGAGATGTGGTTTCCGTCATGACGCGTCATCCGCGCGACTGCGCAAGCGCGGGTCGATGGCCGCATACAAGACATCGACGGCAAGGTTGATCACCACAAACACCAACGCCACCATAATTAGATACGCGGCCATGATGGGAATATCGGCAAAGGCAACCGCTTGAATGAACAACAAACCTAGGCCCGGCCACTGGAAGACGGTTTCGGTGACAATGGAAAACGCAATCAGCTCACCCAGTTTCAGGCCAATAACCGTGATGACCGGGAGCAGCGTGTTCTTGAACGCATAGACATAATGAATGCGCGCGCTGGGAATCCCCATGGCCCGGGCGGTGCGAATGTAGTCTGTGCCGAGCACCTCAATCATCTCGGCCCGCACCAGACGTTGGATAAACGTCATCTGAAACAAGCCAAGCGTGACCGCGGGCAAAATCAGCGCCTTAAGACCCCCGATGGTCAGCACCCCCGTCGACCAGCCGCCAATCATCGTGGTCTCGCCACGGCCAAAAGACGGCAACCACCCCAAGGATACCGAGAACAAATAAATCAGCCCAATGCCAATGACAAAAGTGGGCAAGGACACCCCAACCAAAGACACAGACAACACCAAACGGCTGATGATCCCCTCCCGATGAATAGCGGTGTACACACCAAGGGGAATCCCTAGCAGGAGAGAAAATAACGCTGAGGCCAGAACAAGCTCGACCGTCGCCGGCAAACGCTCGGCGATGAGATCGGACACCGGTCGCTGCATGCGATAGGAGATGCCAAATTCTCCGGTGAGCGCATTGCCGACGAATCTTACAAACTGCACCGGGGCAGGATCATTCAAGCCCAGGCGATCACGCAACGCCTGACGATCTTCAAAAGAGGCTTCCTGGCCAACCAGATTGTTGACCGGATCGCCAACGTAGTTGAACAGAATAAAAGCCGAGGCGGCGACCAAAATCATCACCAGCGCAGCTTGACCGGCACGTCGAAAGAGAAAGGCTGTCATGAACCGTTTGTGGCATGCCCGCGTTTCAAGTCAAGCCACGGAAAATGTCCGGATTTGGCCTCAAGCGCTTAAGGCGCGACCCGGGCCAGCCGGAACTGCGGTTGATTGTCGGGCTGGATGGGCAAACTGAGACGGTTCTTCATGGCCCAAGCCAAGCCCTGATGATGCAGTGGAATGTAAACTTCATCCGCTTTCAGCCGCAGCCAGGCTTCATCGATCATGGCATCGCGTTTGGGCAAATCGGTTTCGGTGGCGATGGCATTAATCATGGCAAACAGCTCGGGGTCGTTCAGCCCCGTGCGATTCCAAACCCGGTCTGGCATGGCGAGAAAATCTAGATGGTAGTGACTGTCCATGGTGCCGGAGCCCCACCCAAGCAGATAAAAGTCTGTCTCGTTATTCTGGATTTTGGGAAAATGCAGCGTCTTGGACTTGGCATCTAAGCGCACACGCACACCGATGCGCGCCAGCATCCCCACCACCGCCTGACAAATGGCTTCGTCATTCATGTACCGGTCATTGGTGCAATCGAGCGTAACGGAAAACCCATCGGCATATCCGGCCTCGGCCAACAAAGCGCGGGCACGGTCTGGGTCTAAAGGCGGAAGCGCATCGATCTCAGCCGTATACCCGCCGATTCCGGGCGAGAGCAGCATACCGGCCGGTTCCGCCATGCCGCGCATAATGCGTTGGACAATGGCCTCACGGTCTATGGCCATGTTCATGGCTTGGCGGACGCGGATATCGGCAAAGGGGTTTTTGCCTTTTACGTCAGACGACCTGAGTTCATCACGGCCCGTATCCAGGCCCATAAAAATGGCACGGACTTCAGCAATCGACTGCACAGACAAACCAGGCGTGCGGCGCATGCGGGCAAGATCTTGCACCGGCGTATCAAGCACAAAATCAAGCTCGCCAGACAACAGCGCCGCAACGCGCGTGGCGGCGTTTGAGATCGGGGTAAAAATGATGCGGTCAATGTTGTGGGGGTCGGGTTCGGACAAACCCCACCAGTTTGGATTTCGCACCAACACCGTGCGCACATCCGGTTCACGGAGCTCCAGTATGAATGGTCCCGTGCCATTGGCGTGACGCACGGCATAGGTTTCCTGGCCGGAGGCTGTGTCTTGAGGTTCCGTCACTTGGTTTGCCTCGGCCCAACTGCGCGACATAATGAAAATGTCGGTGATTTGTTGTGGCAAAATCGGATTGGGGCCATCGGTCTTGATGTGAACCGTGTACGGATCAATCGCCACCGCTTCACGTACGGTGCCGATAATATCTTTCATATCGGATGTAGGTTTCAACGCGCGCTCAAAGGTGAACACCACATCATCGGCCGTGAAAGGCTGGCCCTCGTGGAACATCACGCCCGGTCGGAGTTTAAATTCCCAAACGGTGGGATCTTCCATCAAACGCCAGGACAGAGCCAGCGCCGACGTGAGAGCCATGGTTTCCGCACGATTGACCAGGGGCTCATAAACCTGCTGCGCGGTGGCCAGCGTCATACCTTCGTTCTGCGCATGCGGATCAAGCGTAATGGCATCGCCCTGTGCCGCCCACCGCACACCATTTTCAGCCACGGCAGGCTGTGCAGCAAATAAAAGAATGAATGCAAAAATGATATGACGCATGAGAATCCTTACTGGCGAAAAAGAGCACAAATCAGGTGTCGGATAGCACACTCATTCTTTCAACACAGGCAATCTTTCAACAGACGCACAAACGCGAAAAGTAAAATGCGCGGCGCACTATACAGCCTGTTAGCCGATTACAATTGCTCAAAAAACTCAAGGCGTGCGCCATTGGGGGCTTTGACCGCCATCATCTTCACAGGGCCATAGGGGGGCAAGGTGAGCGCCGTGATCGGGACATGAATCGGGTATCCCTGCTTTAAAATCCGCTGCGCCAATGCCTCAATATCTGAAACGGGAATCCGTGTGGTCAGCATTCCAAGATTCGGCGGATCCGCACGATCACTGAAGTCATACCCAGTGAGGCCCTCCATCTTTAAAATCTGCAACGATCCATTGCGATCCGTATCGCTATTGGCAAAAGCCGCAAAACGCAGGGGTAGCGTGCTGGCAAGATTGAGCGGGATCCCCGCTGGATTGTATCCCGGCGGAGGGGTGGTAGATGTCGCGCTGAGACGGGTTTTCCAACCCAGCACATCGATGAAGAATTTTTCGTTGGCGTCATAATCAGACACTATGAGCGCTGTGTTAAAGGGCCAGCTCATACCGCTTTCTGACCCGGCGGCGGCTTTGTCATACGGTGGGGCGTTACGCTGCATCAGCACCAAAGCTTCACCATCCGGGCCACGCATGATGGACTCTGTAATATCAAACGCCTGCAGGGTGTAATGGACTGGGTCTGTATACCCTTGCCAGCCGCGGGCCCGGAGTTGATCAAACACTTTATCAACATCGCTGACGTAGACATATAAATCAAAGTAGCCGCCATGATCCCACGGCATGCTGGACGAACGAATTTGCACCTGTGGCACGCCATAGATTTTAACCAGGCGGACAAAGCCACGATTGCCGGGGCCTTTACGCAAGACCACTTCGTGTATGGGTGTCTCTGGTTGCAGACCCCAGAACGCAGCGTGGCCCGGAGAAACTGGACCATCACACAGCACTTCGAACCCACCTACGGATTGCCAGGTTTCATTGGCGACATCGAGATCGCTAACACTGATGACGACCTCTTGAAAACCGGTGACTCCCTCAGAGGAGACGTCATCGGCGGTGCAGGCGGCATGGACAGAAGACGGCGCGAAGACTAGGCAGGTCAGAAGTAAGAGCCGTTTCATATTTATTCCTAATCTTGCCTCAGTTTTATCAAAACTAATCTGCATCTTTTAAGGCGTTGTAAACGTTGGAATCGTAGTAAACTGGGACTTGGGTAGGCTGGAGAAATGACGACCAATAAAAGGATAAACTATGGTCCCCCGTCAAACAGCCGCAATTCTAGGGTTTTTTGCCTGTTTTTTGCCCATTCTGGGCTTTGCACAAGAACCCCTTTCTGAGATTAGAGCGCGAATCGCCGCACGTGGCGAGGCAACCGTGCTGGTCACCATGGTGATAGAAGAGACACCAGCCATTGGTGCAACAGTGCTATCCGGCAGATCTGGTGAGCCAGGCCGGGTGGTCACCCCGCGTGACCGGCTGGACCGCGTTCGCGAGTCCATTGCGACGGCTAGAAATGACCTGCAAGGCAGTCTGGCGGCGCGCGGCATCGCCATGCAGCGCACCTACAGCAATTTGCCCTTCTTCGTAACGACCGTAGACGAAACCGGATTGGAGCGATTGCTGCGCGAACCGGGCATTGAAAGTATTACCCTGAACCGCGCCCGCAAAGTGAACCGCGACATTGCGTCAAAAATCTATGTGTCTGATGAAGACGCGGCGGCTTTAAGAACGACAAACAGCTTAGCAACATCCGAGCAAATCGCGACGGAGCGCGCCCAACGCAATGTTGTCGCCGCTTCTGTTGCCGCAGATGGGCCAGGATTGGCCGCAACACCCTCTTTGGACACATCGGTTACTTATATCAACGCCGATCAACTGTGGGCCCAGGGTATTACAGGCAGCGGGCAAGCCATTGCCATTCTGGACGATGGTATTGACGCCAACCATGACATGTTCGCCGGCAAGATTGTCGCGGAAGCGTGTTTTTCCGACACCTTTGACAGCGCTGATGAGTCCCTCTGTGCCAATGGCTTGAACAGTCAGATCGGTTTTGGCTCAGCCCGCCTATGCCCAATTGGCACAACCGTTTGCGAACATGGCACGCATGTAGCTGGCATCGCCGCCGGCAATGATCAAACTGGGTCCGTCAGGCGGCGCGGCGTCGCGTATAACGCCAATCTCATACCGATCCAGGTGTTCACGACGGTGAATGACACGGATGCCTGTGACGGCGAGGATTCCTGCGAATTGTCTTATGACTCTGCGACGGTAGCTGCCCTGAATCATCTTATTGATCTGTCAGGCACCATAGCTATTGCCGCCGCCAATATGAGTTTGGGCGCAGAGCTAACTGATACGGCGTGTGACAGCAATGTGCACAAAACAGCAATTGATACCCTGCGCAGCCTTGGCATTTTAACTGCTATCGCGGCCGGGAACGCAGAAGCTGTTGGTTCCGTTGAAAATCCGGGCTGCATTTCCACAGCACTGACTGTGAGCTCGGTGATTGTCAGTGCACCAGACGCTTCTGTAAACCAAGCGCCAATGGTTGATGTGTTGGCCCCCGGCGTGGCAATTGTCTCGGCGACGCCAAACAATACGTATTCGTCATTTACCGGAACCTCGATGGCGACCCCGCATGCCGCTGGGGCTATCGCCCTATTAAAGTCAGCCAAGCCCACAGCAACAGCTGATGAGATTGAGACCGCCTTAAAAAACACGGGCACCCTCAAAAGCCTGTCGACGTGGACATGGACGACACCGCTTATTGATGTCGCTGCCGCGCGCACGGCCTTGGACGGGGGCAGTTCCAGCAGCGCTACGGTGTCGGGCCGGGTTGTCTCTGGCGTTTTTGCAAGTACGCGCACCAAAGCGCAAAGCAACATCCGGTTTTACAACACCAACGTGACGGCGGGCACAGTCACTGTAGATGTGGTGGATGATCTGACTGGCGATGTTGCTGGCACCTACACGCGGAATATTCCGGGCGGTGCCTCCCTGCAAGTGAGTATGGAAACTATTGAAAACAATGCCACACCACAGATCACACCTTTAGAGGGCAACACACAAAGCTATTCTTTGCATGTCAGCGCCACTTTTGTTGGCTATGTGCAACACGTGCTGTGGAACCCATCAGGCGCGTCATTGACCAATCTATCCGGGTGCGGCAATGGCTTGGCCGATTCCGTGCGCGATATCGGCAATGTGCACACATCTCTTATTGCGGGGTATCCGAGCTATGTTCAGGTTTACAACGCTGGCAGCACGGCGGCGGCACCAACGTTTACGGTAACAGATGCGCGTGACGGCTCATCCTTGGGGAACTTCACGCTGAGCAGCGAAATTGCGCCAAACACAACCGCTTATGTGTATGTGAGCGACCTGGTGGAGTTTTTCGGTGGCACACCAGACAGTGGCCAGTTCCACCTGAACCTGGAACTCCTGGCGAGCTTTCAGGGCTTCGCGCAACATATTGTCGACAATGAGGGCGGCGGCGTTCTGACCAACATGACCGCAAAGTGTGATCTATGAAATTTCAGAATTCCCGGCAATATGATCCTTTTGCGGGATTGCCGCACGAGCTGCACTAACTTGGACTTCTACATTCTTAATTAGATTAAAAATTACATTTCGGTTCCAACAATCAATAAATCTCTTTGTGAGATGATTATAATTATATCGTGTTACATCGCTAAGATCATTACACAGAGACTCGAGTTGCTGATGCGATAAAGAAGTCAGTCTAGCAATTTCTGTCATAACTGATTTAAAACGCAGTGCAGGATCTAAAATCTGATCATAAGATTCGTCTAAATGGGGCGCAAAAGTCTTAAATCCCATGTCTCTTAAACGCTCAAGTGAATATGGATTTCCTACAACAACAAACGGGTGTTTCCCCAATATTGGTTTGAGAATTTTTTCCGTCACACGGTCGATAGAGCCGTTCGTAAAATCACTTTCAGACACTATGGTGAAATAACTGCGATTATACAAAGACAGCGCGAACCCGTCAGTCAGCGCACGCTGATTGTCATGTTGGATATCAACAATAAGCGGAGCAACAGTATTTAAGTATTTAATTTCATCAGAAAGCGCTGGATACATATTTTGCAAAACATCAGTATCAAACCTAATAGTGAACGGCTTTCCCTGTAAATTGCCGTTCTGAGTGAAGCCGCCAAAAGATACGTATCCGTCCCTTAACACTCCCGCCTGGACCAATGAAGACAGTAATAAAATTCTATGCAAGCGTGGCCGACTGTTCAAACAAACGTACTTTTTTTCTCGAATAGGGCATCGCTCATCCACAAAACGCTCAGCATAATGCACTGCTTCACGGGTAACTTGAGGTATCCAATACTGCGCACATAAGACTTGAATTTTTTCTTCAATTTTGTGTTGCGTGGACCAATTAATGTAGTCGCTTGCGAATTTTCTATTTTGTGAGAGGAAAGTAGCAACTTTAGGTGATACGCCAAACTGCGCTAGCATCTCATGGAAACGCACTGCATAAACAGGTTCAAATTCCCAGCCTTCTTTTGATCCATCAATTATCAGATGACATTTTCTATCCCTCAATGCATTTAATATTGTGTCGGGCAGACCGGAAAGATCACAATTGTCATTTGGCAGTGACAACGAGCGGCTGAAGTCTTGAAAGGGACACGACAAAACCAACCATGAATCAAGCTTTATAGGTTCTTGTGAACTGACGGTTTGTAGCTCCGTCTTTGCCTGTCTATAGTGCAGAAATTCTTTGACAATGCCCAATGGTTCATTGGCATCCATCAATAGAAGACGAATAGTATTTTGATCGAACTCAGGCATTTACATCAGGACTCTATCAATTTTTATGTCCAATCTCATATCTGTCATCATTCCGCTGTTCAATGAAGAAGACAACGTTGCACCTCTGTGTGAAGCGCTGACGCCTGCCTTGGACAATCTTGACCGGCCTTATGAAGTGATTTTTGTCGACGATGGGTCAACGGATGGCACCGCCGACAAGCTCATGGAAATTGCGACCGGCAATGCGCATTTCAAAGTCCTCAGCTTTAAGCGCAATGTCGGTCAAACCCCCGCCATGATGGCGGGAATTGACCATGCCAAGGGGGCCGTTATCGTACCCATGGATGGCGACCTTCAGAATGACCCGGCTGATATTGGAAAGCTGTTGGCGAAACTTGATGAGGGATATGGGGTGGTGTCTGGGTGGCGTAAAAACAGACACGACGCCTTTTGGACCCGGGTTTTGCCCTCACGGGTGGCCAACGCGATCATCTCCTGGGTATCCGGCGTGCACCTCAAAGATTATGGCTGCACCTTAAAAGCCTATCGCCGGGACGTTTTGGAAGATTTCAGATTGTATGGCGAGATGCACCGCTTCGTACCGATTTATGCCTATTGGCAAGGGGCTAAAATCGCAGAGGTGCCCGTTAACCATCGCGCCCGGGAGCGCGGAGACTCAAAATACGGCTTAAGCCGTATTTTTAAAGTTTTACTAGACCTCTTGGTGGTCAAGTTCCTGACCCAATACGATGCCAAGCCGATTTACATTTTTGGCGCAGTCGGGTTTGGATTTTTTGGTGTTTCTTTGTTCGCTGGACTTTGGGCGCTGTATCTAAAGTGGTTCGATGCCACACCGTTTGTTGCAACGCCCTTGCCGCTTTTGTTTACGCTCGGCTTCATCACCGGCGTGATGTGCATCCTGATGGGACTCCTCGCCGAAGTGATGGTGCGCGTTTACTACGAATCGCAAGGCAAGCGGCAGTACACGGTTCGAAAAAGTCTCAACATGGTCCTCGACCCATGATGCCAGCATCGCTTGTGTTATCTTTACCCGTTTTATTTTTACCATGTGCGGGTTAGCGGGATTCGTCGGCAGCGGCGACGAGGATATTCTGCGTGCGATGACCGCAACACTGGTTCATCGCGGACCGGATGGTGAGGGATACTATCGCGATCATCACGCCCCCGTTTTTTTAGGCCACCGGCGCCTCATCGTCTTAGACCCTATCGGTGGTTCCCAACCCATGTGGGATGCAGAAGGAACTGTGGCGGTCGTCTTTAATGGCGAGATTTTTAACCACCGGCACTTGCGAAAAGAGCTGGAAGCGGGTGGGCATTATTTTACGTCAGACCATTCGGACACTGAAGTTCTGGTCCAGGGGTGGAAAGCCTGGGGTCCAGATCTATTTCTGCGCTTAGATGGTCAGTTTGCCATGGCGATCTATGACCGGACCGGAAGCACCGTAACCTTGGCAAGAGATCGCTTTGGTGAAAAGCCGCTGTATTATGCAATCAAGCCAGATACGATCGCCTTTGGATCTGAACTGACAACAGTTCTGGAGCATCCGGTCTTTAGCAACAACAGCGTCTCGAAGACGGCGCTGCAAAAGTTTTTCGCCTACGGATTTTTCCCTGCTCCCTATACCCTTTACGACGGCATCTCAAAATTAGAACCCGGACACTTTGTAAGTATAGATGCGATATCACTGACGACAGAGAAGCGCTGCTACTGGCGTTTTAGTCTTGGTGACAAAGCCACGCCGGATGGCTCTGCGAAAGACTGGGCGGAGGAACTCAGCACGCTTCTCAGTGAAGCTGTCAACTCCCGCTTAGAATCAGACGTGCCCCTCGGTTTGTTTCTGTCCGGCGGCATTGATTCCAGCGCCGTTCTAGCCTGTGCAGCCGAAAACCGCTCACCTGACACTTTGAACACTTTTGCGATTGGTTTTCGCGAAACAAGTTTTGATGAATCGCCGTGGGCCGAAGAGATGGCTTTGCGCGTTGGCAGTACACATCATGTTGAAATTTGTGACCTGGATGCGGCACAGAGTCATCTGCCAGGTATTTTATCGGCCCTAGACGAACCGCAGGGTGATCCCTCCATTTTTCCAACACGGCTGTTGTGCGATTTTGCCCGTAAGCATGTCACCGTCGCCCTATCAGGAGATGGCGGCGATGAATTGTTTGCGGGGTATGATCCGTTCAGGGTTTTATCACGGGCTGCACTCTACAATCGCTACGTCCCGCGCCCTGTTCATGACGCGATAAAGCATCTCGCAGGCTGGCTGCCACGATCCGAGGCCAACATGAGTTTTGATTTTATTCTCAAGCGCGGCCTGCGGGGTTTGAAGCATCCACCAAGTCAATGGAATCCGAGATGGCTTGGAGCATTAACACCCGATGAACTCAGTGATCTGTTTCAAGAGCCGGTGTCCGCAGAAGACTTGTACAGCGAGGCCATCGCAGCCTGGGATGCCTGCCCAAGCGATAGTGTGGTCGATAAAACTCTAGATTTTTACACACGATTTTATCTGCCCGATGGAATCCTCACCAAAACAGACCGCGCCAGCATGGCAGTTGGATTAGAAGTACGCAGTCCTTTTCTGGCCAACGGCGTTGCAGACTTTGCCCAGCGTTTGCCAGCTGACGTTAAACTCAAGGGCCGCACGACCAAGTGGATTCTAAAACAGGCTTTAAAAGACCGGCTGCCTTCAGATATTTTGTACCGTAAGAAAAAGGGATTCGGCATTCCGCTGGCACGATGGCTGACCCAGATGGAGCCACCTGAAAAAACGATCCCTCATACCAACACAGACTGGTTGAATCAAAGATGGCAAAGTCACAAGAACGGGCAGCGTGATGACCGTGCCGCACTGTGGTGCTGGATGGCTGTGTCTCAACATCGCACCCGATCATCATGAGCAGCGAAACCCCAACACCACAAAGCCTATCGACGTCAGACTGTTTGATTACGGCTCAAGCCTTTGAACGGGTTCAACAAAGCCAAGGGCTTTACTTCGAGCCGCTGCAAGGTCTCAGCCCCCCACAGTTTGCAGCAGACACCTTAAACCCGGGCAGAGCCCTTGAAGCTGCAGAAATTTTGCAACGGGCGGTGAGCCTGAACGGCAAAACGGTTTTGGAAATTGGAGCCGGGTGTGGCGTGACCCATATTGTCTGGTCAAAACACTATGGCATTGATGGAACAGCCGTTGAGCCTGAGGGCGAAGGCTTTGGAGACTCAGCCGAGATAGCGAGAGAGCTCATTACCGCCAACGGTTTAGACCCTTCTAAAATCATCGGCGCCACCGGAGAATATTTGCCGTTTGAAGACAATCACTTTGATATCGTGTATTCCTCAAACGTCTTAGAACATACGGCAGACCCTGCCCAAGTGCTGCGCGAAGCGGTCCGCGTGGTGAAGCATGGCGGTGTTGTTCAAATCGTCTGTCCGAATTACTTGTCCTACTTTGACGGACACTATGCAGCATTTCATCCGCCTATTTTCTCCAACCGCTTTTTCTGCTGGTGGATAAAAACCGTTTACCGCAAAGACCCTGCCTTTGCCGCAACCATACGCACGGAAGTAAACCCGGTCTGGGCACGCCGGCACCTGAATGAGATATCCCAAACAACACCCATAGAAATGTTAGGGCTGGGAGAAGATGTGTTTCGCGAGCGGATGTCGGACGTAGACATTGGACAGTGGATGGCCCTGGGCAAAGTCGGGCGTTTGGTCAAACTTGCAGCAACACTGAAGCTCAACCGCCTAGCCGCTGCCATAATGATTGCGCTGCAGGGCTGGACGCCTCTGATTCTGACCGTACGTAAGCTTTAAAAGAGCTGAGGCTCTAAACTCAGGCTTCCTGTGCCACCAGATCGATCTCATTCTCGGTGACCACACGGTGAAGGCCAACGGCACCGCCTCTGATGCGATATTGCAGTTCTGATCCGGCGGGCGGAAGAAGCTGCATAATCTCATAATTTTCTTTTGGGGCTTCCGGGTCCGCCACACGGGTCGCCAATCGAAGGGCCGGCGCATCAAATCTTACCCGTTGACCAACTTTGAACTTATGAACGCCCACAGACTCTCTCCTTAGATTTATATGTATGAGGGTTTTGTAAGGCAAAACGACCACGACGGCCCGGTTTTTCTTGCCTGAAGACGCAAAATCATTACTTAAGGTCAATAATATTACTCTAACGAAAGGTCCCCCATGAAAGGCGACACCCAAGTCATTGCTCACTTAAACGCCGTTCTTCGCAATGAACTGACGGCCATTAATCAATATTTCCTGCATTCCAGAATGTTGATCGATTGGGGCGTAAATAAGCTTGGAAAGTTCGAATATGGCGAATCGATTGAAGAGATGAACCATGCTGATGAGCTGATTAAGAGGATTCTCTTCCTCGAAGGTCTGCCCAATCTTCAAGACCTCGGAAAACTCTACATCGGTCAATCCGTTAAAGAAATTCTGGACTGCGACCTAAAATTAGAGCTGGAAGCTCTGCCCGACCTGAAAGACGCCATTGCCCACTGTGAATCCTGCCGAGATTTCGTGAGTCGTGAATTGTTTCAGAAAATTCTGGATGATGAAGAAGAACACGTTGAATTCATAGAAACGCAGTTTGCTCTCATTGAGAGGACCGGGATGGAAAACTACATCCAACTTCAGAGTGAATCTGTTGGGGAATAACCTCTAAGTTCATTAAGTCCAGAGAACGCATATTAACCAAGATCAGCCTTGCTTATTCAGCCGCTTGAACTGCTGAGCTCTGCCAATAGGGTATGATCTCTGGCTTTTGGTCGATTGCAAGATCATGAGACTCTTCAGATAAAATCTGCTCTGCCGTCTCGCGGCACCGTCCGCATTTGATTTCTGCGCCAAAACAACGGTAAGCCGAATCCACGTCTTTGGCCCCGTTTTTGGCAGCCTGTCGCAGATCCGTGTCACTAATGGCGTTGCAAAGGCAGACGAACACTTCACCCTCGTGTGTGATTAGACCACTGATATATTAATAATCATTATCAATTGCAAGAAGATTAAGACGCTTTTTAATTTATCCTTTTCGACCCTTAAAATCCGCCAAAGCCCCAACCACAGCGCCAAAAATTGTGTAGCCCAGGAGCGCAAAGGAGAGGGCCACCGCCTCCGCGGGTGGGACATCGACAAAACCCAGCAAAATCACCAGCCCGCCCTCACGGAGGCCAAGCCCCGCCACCGTGATAGGCAAAAGAAGAACAAGAGACACCAGCCCAACGACCGAGACCCAAGCCGGGAAAGACAGAGAGATGCCCATTCCGGCCCCGATATACGCCACCACGATCACCGCAAGCACTTGAAAGGCGATACCGGTCAGAAAGGAAGCGACCAATTGACCCCAATCTTGCGCTGAGGCGTGCCAGGCTTTCAGAAATCGTCCAAACGCATTATCGAGCAGACTGGGCATACTCGGAATTACAAGCGGCAACAGAAGCGCAACAATCAATCCAGCCAAAAGTGCAAACGACAAGGCCGGAAATAGATCTGGAAATCCTCTTGGGTCAAGCAACAAGGCAAGCCCGGTGATGAGAACCAAGGCCGCAAGCCCTGTTATTTTATCGACCACGACAGCCGCCACAACCGTTGCACCATCATCTTCGGGACGGACCAACCGGTAGGCTTTGATTGCATCTCCTAAAAGCTGACTGGGCAAAACTGTGCCATAATACAAGGCGACAAAGGTGTAGCGTAACAGGTCAGATAACGGGCGGCCTGGCATCACCATTTGGAGTTTGAAGCCATTCAACCCATGAGCGAGAAGGTAGAGCGCGGCAGCGATGATAATGGTTTCTAAGGAAAGCCGGGACAACGCCTCGCCAACTGCACTTAAGTCAATACGACGCAGCACCACGGTCAACAGCGCACCACTGACAAAGACCTTCACTGCAAAGACAAATGATTTATTGGACCACATACAGAGTAAACCTTAGCGCTTGAGACCTCTGGGTATAGTCTGCTACCCCAACGGCGACAACGCCTGCCGCGTTGACGATCTTATCCGAGAGAAACCATGTCTGCGTCACGACCTCCACATTTTTTGCTGATAAATTACGAGTACCCCCCGGTTGGCGGGGGTGGCGGCAATGCCACACAGCAGATCGGGCGGACGCTCGTTAAACGCGGCGCGAAGGTGACGGTGCTGACCGCCGCACAAGGCCAATTGCCACGCCGTGAGAATGACAACGGCGTCCAGGTTTACCGCATTTGGGCGGCGCGGCGGCATCAAGATAGATGCTCAGTTCCTGAGATGTTGGTGTTTCTCGCCCATGCGCTTTTGACAGCGCCCGGCCTCGCCCGACAGAACAAAGCTGATGCAGCCCTCATATTTTTCGGTATGCCCACGGGGCCTGTCGGCTGGTGGCTAAAAAAACACATGGGCCTGCCCTATGTTGTATCGTTGCAAGGGGGCGACGTTCCCGGTTTTATGGGCGATGAAATGGCAACGTATCATCGCATCGCCGGACCCGTGATCACGGAAGTCTGGCGCCGGGCTTATGCTGTGGTTGCCAACTCCACGGGGCTTGCGGCGCTGGCCCAACGTCATGCGCCGGATGTTGAGGTCGAGATGATTCCCGCCGGGGCAGATTTGAACGCCATGGCACCGTCCCCGGTGCCAACGCTGGAAGGGCCTCTACGGTTGCTCTTTGTCGGCCGGTTGGTTCATCAAAAAGGCTTAGATGTTCTGCTTAAGTCCTTGGCCGCCCTCAAAGAGGACGACTGGACGCTCACAATTGCCGGGGAAGGCCCCCTGAAAGAAGAGCTTGCATTTACAAGCCAGACATTGGGTTTGGCGAATCGGATTACCTTTCGCGGCTGGCTGGGGCGCACCCAATTGCCTGAGGTTTACGAGCAGGCGGATGTTTTTGTTTTACCGTCACGCGATGAAGGTATGCCGAACGCCATGCTCGAAGCCATGTCCGCAGGACTACCAATTGTCGGCAGCAAGGTGGCTGGATTGGATGAAGTTGTGATTGATGGAGACTGCGGGCTCCTGGTGCCGCCCGAAAACGCGAAGGCGTTAAGTGACGCCTTACACGCCTTAATCTCAGACAGAGACAAAGCGTTCACGCTGGGTCAGGCCGCTCGCAAAAGAGTGGAAGCTCATTACAGCTGGGACCACGCCGCTGATGCCTACCTCAACCTGTTATGCCAGGCCGCCGCCTTAACGTCTCCATCACCAGAGACAGAGTAAGAGAGATGGCACCACAAACATCGGAGACCCCGCTCAACGCCGATGAATACGATGATCTGTGGGCGGCCGGATGGGACGACACCCGTTTGTATGGTCCCATGGCCCGACACAGTCGCCGTATTTTTAAATCGCTCGCGCGCGACCTAAGCCCAAGTAAAATACTCGACGTGGGCTGCGGCGAAGGCTCGCTGCTTAAAACACTGATGACACAGCACCCAACCGCTGAAGGGTTTGGGGTTGAGGTTTCGGACCATGCTGCGGCCCTCGCCCGTAAAGTCGTACCCTCCGGAACCTTCAAAGTTTGCGATGTATCGCAGGAGGCGCTGCCCGAAACATTTGATCTGGTGGTTTCTGCTGACGTTGTTGAACATATCGCTGATGATGTTTCTGCGATTGAGAACATGGCCGCAATGACGGCCCCAGGGGGGCGACTGATCATTTCAACCCTGCAAGGCCGGATGCGCGATTTTGAGCGGCAAGTGGGGCATGTCCGCAATTACAAGCTGGGTGAGCTGGAAGATAAAATTCAGGCTGCCGGCCTAAGCGTTGAACGTGTTGTGGCTTGGGGCTGGCCGTTCTATTCGCCACTTTATCGTGACCTTCTCGACAGGATGGACAACAAGGGCACAATGGGACGCTTTGGCCTCATCCGCAAAACCATTTGTCATGTTCTTTATGCGATATTCTTATTGAACCGATCCACCAAGGGCGACTACCTGTTCGTGCGCGCCATTAAGGACTCTTGAGTATGTTTTCTGCAACCAACATTCCTGTGCTCGAGACGGAACGCTTGATCCTGCGCGCCTTCGACTCAATAGACACAGACGCTTATACAGAGATGGTTGCGGATGAAGATGTCAGCCAGTTCATCAGTTTAGGTGGCAAACCCATGAACCGGCTGGAAGCCTGGCGCTCCATGGCCATGCAACTGGGGCATTGGCAATTGCGCGGGTTCGGACAGTGGGCGGTTGAGGAAAAAGCATCCGGTGACTTTGTGGGAAGATTGGGCTTGTACTATCCGGAAAGCTGGCCTGGTCAAGAACTGGGATACGCACTCGCCCGGCCATACTGGGGTAAAGGTTATGCCACGGAAGGCGCGTCTGCAGCCCGAGACTTCGCCTTCAGTGAACTGGGTTGGGACGAGTTAATTTCCATCATCAGCCCCCTCAACCTGCGGTCCCAAGGGGTTGCAGAGCGCTTGGGAGAAACCTTCCGTGAAATCTGGCATTTTGACGATATGGTTTTGCATATCTATGCCCTGACCCGCGCTGATTGGGAAACGCTGGACCGTGAGCCCTGATAAACCGCGCGTTGAGTTTGACCCCCATCACCGGCTTCCGGGAACCATCAATTTTCGCGACCTGGGAGGATACAACACAACAGATGGCGGGATCGTAAAAACGGGTCGCCTGTTTCGGTCTGGTCATCTTGCCCATGCCGAAGCAGAGTCAAAATCCAAAATTGCGGCACTCAACATCTCGCTCGTGTGTGACTTCCGCACCGATGCAGAACGTCAAAAACACCTTCATCAGTATGCAGATGGTCACACTCCCTCACTGAAGTCGCTGCCGATCTGGCCTGTTGCAACCCCCGGCATCGACAACACGGTTGCCCGCCTGCTGCAAGGTGAGATTGACCTTGAAACAGCGCTGATCGATCAGGCCAACGGATATCGGGAATTTGTGCGTGACCAGTCCGCACAGTTTGCCGGAATGTTCACCGCAATTTTAGAGCAAAAGTATTCCGGAGTTTTGTTGCATTGCGCTGCTGGCAAAGACCGAACGGGGATTGCGTCAGCCTTGCTGCTTACCGCACTTGATGTGCCCTTTAACGATGTGAAGCATGACTACCTGATGTCAAAGCGAGGGCACGGGGCCACCGCTCAGACTCAGTTCTATGTAGACAAATACTGGGATGCTCACAAAAACGCCTTCGCAACAGAACCCGCCTGTTCGCAAGCAGACATTCATCTGTTGTTTTCTGTTCAGCCAGTCAAAATTGAAGCCGCTTTTGATGAAATGAAAAAAATAAGCGGTTCGATAGACGGCTACTTAAGCGATGGCCTTGGCCTCAAGCGCGATGCAAGACGTACTTTAAAACAGCGCTATCTCAAAACGCTCTAAGCCTGCTTTTTTAGGGCTGCGATATAGAAGCCATCAAGGCCGCCGCGATCAGACCAATAATAGGGCATAGTGCGCACGGCCCCGGCTCTATCAAGCCATGTCGGGTCTATGCCGAGTTGCACAGGGTCTATAGGCACACGGGACAAACCTGTGTTTTCCAAAACCGCTTCAACAACCCCTGGTCCTTCTTCTGGTTCAAGGGAGCAAACCGCATAGACCAAGGTGCCGCCGGGGGCTAAGAAAGAAGCCGCCCGTGCGAGCAGTGATCTTTGAATTTGTGGATAGGCGACCACATCTTTGCGTTTTTTTAGATAACCGAGATCAGGATGGCGCCGCAGTGTACCGGTCGCGGAACAGGGAGCGTCGAGCAGAATTGCCGGAAACAACTCTGGTGGCTTCCATTGCAAGACATCTGCTTTAACAACGTTCGCTTTCAGTCCCATGCGATCAAGATTCTCTCTGACACGTGCAAGACGCGGTTCTGAAGAATCCACCGAGGTCACCGCACATCCTGCGGCAGCGAGTTGCAGCGTCTTCCCGCCCGGCGCTGAACATAAATCAGCAACAGAAAGCTGATCCTGTGAGCCGACCATTTGAAGCAGCACACGTGCGGGCAACGCCGCAGCCGCATCTTGAACCCACCAGGCTCCGTCTTGAAAGCCTGGAAGGTCTTGGACCATCCCCGGGGTGGTGCGCCGCAGTGACCCCGTAGGAAGGCAGTCAGCCTCAAGTTGTTGTGGCCAGTCTTTCGCCGACGCGGGATCCTTAAGTGTCAGATCAAGCGGAGCTTCTAACAAATGCGCCTCGCCAAGGCGATGCGCCGTTGTTTCACTGTACGCCTTAGTCCAGCCATCCCAGAGCCACCCCGGTGTGTTTAAGCGAGGCCAGTTTTGTTCAGCGATAATCGTTTGGCCATTGGCCGCCACTTTGCGCAGGACAGCATTGACCAATCCGGTAAGACGCGGTTGCCGCACCCGCTTGACCATATTGACCGAGGTATCGACAGCGGCGTGCGAAGCGGTTTCCAAAAACAGCATCTGGGCCACGCCCAATCTCAGAATATCCTCAACCTGCGGCGGCGGCGGGCGCGTCGTAAAGTTCTTCAGAACATCATCAATTTGACCAAGACGGCGCAAAGTGGTGGCAACCAAATGACGTACAAAAGCCCGATCACGCGGCTCTAACTTACCAGCGATTTTCTGAAACCGTTTATCGACAGACTTGCCCTCGCGCACAGCACCACCGAGCAAGACAAGAGCTGCGGCGCGTGAGGCTAGAGCGTCAGGCTGTGCTGTGGAATCCGCGCGCCGCTGACTCATATTTTAAGATCAGTCATCAGGCAGATTTAACTCTGTTGGTGCGGTTGCGAATAGGTCGAGCCAATCCTCTGATGCCGGACCTTCAGCATTGGTTGCTGTAAAGACACGGGTGTTTGCATCGGCGCGGCCCGCTGCTGCGATGGTGACCGCCGCTAAATCTTCGCGACCGATCGACATACCGGCAACGTATTCGCTGCGGGGAATCAGCTTTATGGCCTTCGTTCCGCCCGGGCTGTCATCAATGCCAGCTGGCCCAACCACAACGTACTCTAGTCCAGAGTCAACCAGCACCTCTTCAGCTTTGCCTTTCCAAATCAAGACATCGCCACCGATGGTGTTTAGGAAATGATCTTTAGTGCCGGAAGACGACGACGTGATGATGACAAATCGTGTTGCGCCTGCCGCCTTCGCCGCCTTGGATAGATTGATCGTGCCTTCATAATCAACTTTCTCAGAGCGGTTGCTGCCAATGGGCCACGCTGTCGCCACAGCAGAAATAACAATATCCACACCTTCAACGGCTTTAGCGAGCGTTTCGGGCTGCGTGACATCAGCCTCAACCCAATCGTACTGGCTGCCAAACTCTTCGGCGGCGTCCTCGATATTGCGGCTCATAGCACGCACATCTAAACCCAAATCCCCGAGACGCTTGAGGATATGTTTGCCATTGTTTCCCGTGGCGCCCGCCAGAAGGATTTTCTTATCTTGCAGAGTGGCCAGCGCTTCTTCGCCAATTGAAGCTGGGGCTGCGACTGCCACCAGGGGGGTAAGCAGCAACGTTATCGCCAGTAAGAATATTCTCATTGTGATCTCCCTAGGTATCATGGGGTGGGGTTGTAGACTGTTAGGCACGATCCAGAAAGCCCCGAACTATAGCGGCGGTTTCTTGGGTCTTCAGATCAAGGAATCCGTGGCTCCAGCCAGGCAAATCGTGAATGCGGCTTTCAGAGTGTTTGAGCAAGCTTTTGGCGCGTGGGGTCATCTCCCAGACATCGTCTTCCGGATTAAGAATGAGGATGGGCTGTTCAATTTTCGGAAGCGCTGCCGCGCTGTCATAGGCAAAAGCCGCGTTGTGCCCCCACCAGGAGATAGCTGGGTTCAACAGTTTCGCCCAAAACACCTTGCCAATGTCGTCCAAAGAGCGGCCTGGCATGCTCCATCGCACAGCCGATTGCCATGATGCTTGAGCGTGCGCCCCATCTTTAGTCAATTGTTCAGGCCCATGTTGGGCTTTGATTTGCGCCAATTCCTCAGGCGTCCACAACGGAGCTGAGACCATAACCAAGCGATGAACCCGATCGGGGTTTTGCAAAGTTGTTTCCAGAGCGATTTTAGAGCCGGTGTGATAGCCCATAAGATCAACGCTGGTGAGGCCGAGCGCGTCCATAAGATCAGTGGCCGCTCCTGCGTACTCAGAAATGGTTGGCGGTGCTGATGATGGATCAGAGTCACCAAACCCAGGCGTGTCCATGGCGATAGCGATACGATCGCGACCCATCTCAGCTAGAAACGTCTCATAAATGATGCTTGCGTAGGGGCTCATGTGAAAGCACACGAGCGGGCGTGCCCCTAAGGGAGAGGCTGAATCAGCATCAGGCTGCGCCATACGATAATGAATTTGACCAAACCGGCCATCGACATATCCCTTGCGCACAGGAACAGCGGTAGGGATGCTCGTCATAAACTAATCTCACCATCCAAAAACTGGCGCACAAGAGCGCAGGTTTCAGTCGTGTGAATATCTAAAAAGCCGTGTCCCCAATCGGGCAATTCCTGAATACGGCCATTCTTTAGAATGCCGTGCGCACGCCGTGTGTGTTCAACCAAATCATCGTTCGGGTTCAAGACCAAAACCGGTTGCTGCACCTGTTGCAGTTTTTCCTTCATGGGATAATCAAAGGCTGCGTTATGGCCCCACCATGCGATATCCGGACGGCGCAGCGCATCGGCAAACTGTTCGGCCACATGCTGCAGGGTCCAACCGGGACCCGCCCAACGCAAATAAGCCCGCCACTTCTCAGCCACATGGCTGCCGTCTTCGGTCAGTTCAGGTTTGCCATAATGGGTGCGAAAACCATCCAATTCAGCTTCATTGAAAATCGGGGCCGAGGTAAGCACCAGCCTGTGAATACGATCCGGAGCCTGGTGGGCAAGCTCGACACAGGTTTCAGAGCCGGTGTGATATCCCATGACATCGACCTGTGCCAAACCTAAGGCATCCATAACGTCTAACATGGCCGCCGCATAATCCGCGATTGCAGGCTGTTCAGCGGGCGGGTCTGATTCGCCAAACCCAGGCGTGTCTGGCGCCACGGTCAACCGGTCCCTGCCCATTTGGCCAAGAAAGGTTTGATAGATCCGGCTTGAGTTGGGACTCATATGCAAACACACGAGTGGAAGAGGCGCTTGATCCGAAACCGGAGCGGCCCAGTTTTGTTCCGCTGGACCAGCAAGACGAACATGAATCTGGCCAAAACGGCCATCAACATACTGACGCCGCACGGGGACATTTTGTAAAATCATAGATGGACGGTCGATGGCTTCAACATCCAGGTCAAGGGCAAAGACAAGCCCGCCACCATCGTTCGGTCAGGGACCATCGCGCGCGGCAACCGTGACGGCACGGCCACACCGCGTATGATGCGACACTATACATGAAGGAGAGATCAGGTATGAGCCAAGACTGGGACGTGATTATCATTGGCGCCGGCACTGCGGGTTTACCGGCTGCGATTTTTGCCGCCGAGCGCAGCGACAGAATACTGGTGCTGGATGCCGCCCCCGAGATTGGTGGCACGCTTCATCTCAGTTCCGGCCAGATGAGTGCTGCAGGCACACGGCTGCAAAAAGAAAAAGGCATTAAGGACAGCCCGAAGCAGCATATCGACGACATCATGCGTATTTCAAAAAATACCGCCGACCGGGATATTGCCGGACTTGCGGTTGAAAATGCGGCGGCGACATTGGATTGGCTCGAGTCCATCAGCTTCAAACCTTTGCCCGCGCACCCCGTTAAAGGCCAAGCCCACGAACCCTATAGCGTGCATCGTTATGTCTGGGGTGAGGCTTTAGGGAAATCAATTTTGGCCGCTCTCAAACCCCCATTTGAAGCGGCAGTGGCCAGCGGACGGGTCACTCTTAAATTAAATACGCGCGTGTCAGAGCTTGTGTGGTCTGACAACGGCGCCGTCTCCGGGGTGGTTGCCCAGACTCAAGGTCAAGACAGCGTGACATATACAGCCGGGGCGGTGCTCATAGCCGCCGGTGGCTATGTCGCCAACGGGCAAATGTACAAAGACCTAAGCGGACACCCCGCCTACGGCGACCATTCTTACCCTTATTGTGTCGGGGACGGACTTAACCTGGGCCTGAGCGCTGGGGGAACCGCTTGGGGCCACAAGAACTATCTGACGAGTTTTGGCGTGGTGATGCAAACCTATGACGTACCCAGCAAGGTCCGTTGGCGTCAGGTCCATTGGCCAGAACGGCGGATGCCATGGGAGATATATGTGAATGCCCATGGCCAGCGCTTTATGAGAGAGGATGAACCAAGTGTCGATGTGCGCGAACACACGATTCAGCAGCAACCGCATCTTCGCCACTGGATCGTATTTGACGCAAAGACTTTGGAGGAGGCTCCACCGTTGTTTCCGGATGTGACCGCCGCTGACATCAGATGCGCTGCGGAGGCGGGAGAGCCGATGTTTTATGTCGCGGACAGCATTGCCGCGCTGGCTGAAAAAGCAGGGCTGCCGGAAGATGCTCTGAAAGCAACCGTGGACGCCTTCAACATTGGACAAGCGTCCGGAAAAGATGCATTTGGCCGTCAAAACATGCCGCGGCCCGTTAACCAGGCCCCTTTTTACGCGATCAGATCACAAGCCATGTCCGTCTCAAGCACCGTGGGACTGAAAGTCGACACTCAGTTGCGCGTGATTCGGGAAAATGGCACCCCCATAGCCGGACTTTACGCGGCCGGCGAGTCAATCGGACAAGGCGCGATGATGGGAAGCTCGTTCTGTGGTGGCATGCTGGTCACGCCAGCGTTGACCTTTGGCAGGATGCTGGGGCAATCGCTTCTGCCGCTTGAAGAAAAAACACACGCGGCGGCGGAGTGACTTTCTCTTACAAGCCACTAAACTAGCGATCGTGACGATTATCTAACGTGACGATTATCTAATATGGAGTAAGTCCCTATGGGCGTTGAAACCGGCGGCCTTTTTGGCCTTCTTATTCTGATCGCAGACGTTTACGCAGTTGTCAAAACCGTCCAAAGCACGGCTTCGACGGGTTCTAAAGTTTTATGGATTGTGCTGATCCTGCTGCTTCCGATTTTGGGCCTGATCCTCTGGTTCCTCTTCGGACCAAAAGCGCCCTAAGCCGCTCGATTGAAAAGCGGGTTTAAGCCCCCTTGGCCCACTGGGCTTAAGCCCAGCGTCCACGGCCCGTTCTTGCTGGACCAGACCCACTGCGCGGCACCGACCCCCGGCTTGAGGAGCTTGAGGAACTTGCTGACGGTGGAGTGCGAGCCCCGCCCAACGATTCCAGCTTGGCAATCCGATTAGCGGTTTTTGGATGGGTTGAGAACAGACTGTCAGCGGCGTGGGCGTGCAACGGATTAACGATAAACAGGTGGGCTGTGGCCGGATTGGCTTCCGCCACATTGTTGTCGATCTGACGCGAACCTTGCTCCAGTTTCGCCAGCGCAGACGCCAACCAACCGGGATTGCCGCAAATTTCAGCACCGCCACGATCGGCACCGTATTCGCGGGTTCTTGAAATCGCCATCTGAACCAGCGTTGCTGTTAACGGTGCCAAAATGGCGACCGCTAACACGCCGATGATGCCCAAACGACTGTCGCGACGACCGCCAAAAAACATGGCAAAATTCGCCAACATACCAATCGCCCCCGCCAAGGTTGCTGTCACTGTCATAACCAAGGTGTCGCGGTTTTTGATATGCGCAAGCTCATGCGCCATGACGCCAGCCAACTCCTCACGACTGAGAATGCGCATCAGGCCGGTTGTTGCCGCAACGGCCGCATTTTCAGGATTACGCCCTGTAGCAAACGCATTGGGCTGATCGGTCTCCATAATAAAGACCTTGGGCATGGGCAAATGAGCCTTATTGGCCAACTGCTCAACCAAACCATAAAATTCCGGTGCAGCGGCCCGATCAACCTGGCGCGCGCCGTACATGCGCAACACCACTTTGTCAGAATTCCAATAGGCAAAAGCGTTCATGCCCAATGCCACGCAGAACGCAATCAACATGCCGGCTTCCCCGCCCAAGAGGAATCCGACAGCGAGGAACAAACCCGTCATAGCCGCCAGCAGCAAACCGACCCGAAAGGTATTCATGGACAATTCCTTGCCTGTTGATGGCCCACACCATATGTGTGAGACGACGTAACCTGATTTATGTGCTGAAGCTAGAAACGCAAGGGAACATGATGTCGAATTCACCTTCAGAAACACCAAATGCGAAACTACCTGCCAAAGATAAGGTCACAGGCAAGGCACAGGTGAAAGCAGAACAAGACCCTAAATCTGGCGCTGATAGAACCTCAGAGATCGGCGGCCCGAAGGGTCCAGAACCAACACGTTTTGGCGATTGGGAGCAAAAAGGACGCTGTTCAGATTTTTAGCAGCCTGTGGCGCTCCGCAAGTTAATTTAAAGTCTTCATTAAGCAGATGCCGCTAATGATATGAGATATAAACACGATTCCTGTTATCCACAGATGTCTGCGTAAAAACAAACATCAGAGACTTAGGCAGTGAAGTTAAACCATGATCTTAACGGCCTTTATTGACCGCCTGAAAGGCCAGCCAACAGACGCTGACTCAACTTTGGAGCTTTATGATCCTGAGGAAGTGTTCTACGCGGTCGAACCATTAACGCTTTTGATCTGCCCTATGGCCGGGGACGCAACGGGTCAATCTGCCCAGCATATTGCGACGCGACTGTCGGGACGGCTGGGCCTTAAGGTTCAGGTTCTTGACCGCGCGCTGACATCATCAAAGGCAGATACATTTTTACCATCTTCTCTCTCCATGGCGGGCGAGCTTGGCGCAGCCTGGCTTAAACGCCACAACGCCGATCTGCTGATCTGGGGCGATACAACTAAAACTGGCGGCTGGCGGCTCAGGTTTATGAGCAAATCCGTCGCCGTGCAGCCAGGGGCCTCCACATGGACCTCTATTGATAGGCTGGAGGTGCCAGCCTTGTTTCCTGACAGTTACAGCGATCTTGTTTTCGCCTGCGCCCTGGCCATCGCTGACCTGGAAACGGGCGCGCAATATCAAGCTCGACGGGCGCTGCTAGAGCCACTGATGCCAGCGGTACGCAATCTGGCAGATGGTGACCGCTCTGGCACCGTTGCCGAAGGGGCGACCGCGCTCAGCGCCTATGGTGCCATTTTGTTGCTACAGGGGGCCGCAACTGGTGACATTAAAACACTTGAGAAAGCAGTTTCACTAAGCCGGGCAACTTTGATCATGGGCAAAGATGCCTTTCCGCCCCATGAAGAGGCCATTATTGGCGCACGGATTGCCGACGCCATGGCTGTCATTGGTGATTTGAAACCAGGCACCAAGCTGCCAACCAAAACCGTGGATTATTACCGGACAGCGGTGAGTATGGTGGACCGGTCCGAGTTTCCAGATACGTGGGCGGCCCTGAACGTGAGACTGGGCTTGGCCCTGCATGGTCTTGCTTTGGCCGACGAAGACATCAGTCTGTTGCAACAAGCCTCCGAGGCCATGACAGATGCGACCCGGGTCTGGACCTTGACGGAACATCCGGTGCGCTGGGCGGATATTCAAAATTCTCTCGGCGGCCTCCTTCTGACCATGGGCAAATTAAGTAAAGCGCCTGACCTATTTGATAAAGCCATTCAGGTGTTCCTGTCTATCGCCAGCGTGTGGACTCGGACCAAGGCCCCCTTGGTATGGGCAACCACCCTGGCCAATCTTGGTGCGGCGCTTAAGGAAAAAGGCGAAGCCCAAGGCAATATGGCCATTCTCGCCAAAGCTGCAGACGCTTTTCAGCAAGCCGGAGAAGTGTTCACCGAGCTGAACATGGAGCGTTATGTCGCCATTGTTGATGCCGAGATTGAGAAAATTGAGGCCAAGCTCGCGTTAGCGTGAATTTAAGCCCCGGCCCGGTTGGCAACCAGGTCATCAACCACGCCGGGATCAGCCAGCGTTGAGATGTCGCCCAATGCATCCACTTCATTCTCAGCGATTTTGCGCAAGATGCGCCGCATGATTTTACCGGAACGGGTTTTGGGCAGGCCCGGCGCCCATTGTAAATAATCCGGTTTCGCAATCGCACCGATATCATTGCGTACCCATTGGATAAGTTCGTCATGGAGGTCTGCTGACGGTTCAACGCCTTCCATCAACGTGACGTACGCATAGATCCCTTGGCCTTTTAAATCATGGGGGAAACCAACCACGGCCGCTTCCGCCACAGCTTTATGCGCAACCAGCGCGCTTTCAATTTCAGCCGTGCCCATGCGATGACCAGACACATTGAGAACGTCATCGACACGACCCGTGATCCAATAATAGCCATCCGCATCCCGCTTGCAGCCGTCACCGGTAAAATACATGCCGGGATATTGGCTGAAATACGTGTCAATAAACCTCTGATGGTCGCCATAAACGGTGCGCATTTGACCGGGCCAGGAGTCTTTAAGACAAAGATAGCCCTCGCCTGGACCTTCAATTTCAACACCGTCAGCATCCACCAGACAGGGCTGAACACCAAAGAACGGGCGGCCCGCCGAGCCGGGTTTCAAAGCCATGGCACCGGGCAATGGCGAGATCAGAATGCCGCCGGTTTCAGTCTGCCACCACGTGTCCACAATAGGACACCGACCATCGCCAACAACACGGTGATACCATAGCCACGCCTCGGGGTTGATGGGCTCCCCCACCGAACCAAGCAAACGGAGCGTCGTGCGAGAGGCTTGTTTAACCGGGGCATCACCTTCACGCATAAGCGCGCGCAACGCTGTGGGTGCCGTATAGAACGTATTGACGCCGTGCTTATCAACAACATCCCAGAAACGCCCTGCGTTGGGATAATTTGGCACACCCTCGAACACCATAGTAATGGCGCCATTGGCCAGCGGGCCATAGACGATATAGGTGTGGCCGGTGATCCAACCAACATCGGCGGTGCACCAATAGACCTGCCGTCCGTCATAATCGAAGACGTACTTATGGGTCATCGCGGCATATACCATGTAGCCGCCGGTGGTGTGCAACACACCCTTCGGTTTGCCGGTAGAGCCCGAGGTATAGAGAATAAACAGTGGATCCTCTGCCTTCATCTCCTCAGGTTCACACCAGCTGCCCTGATCTTCAGTAAGAATGTGATACCAACTGTCGCGGGTTTTATGCATAGGCACGCCAACGCTCGTGCGTTCAACCACGATCACATGTTCGACCGTGTCGCAGGACTTAAGCGCCGCATCAACATTCGCTTTAAGAGGGACTTTTTTTCCACCGCGCACGCCCTCATCGGCGGTGATTACGACGGAGGCTCCGCAATCATTGATACGCCCAGCCAAGGACTGAGGGGCAAAGCCACCAAACACAACCGAATGAACCGCGCCGATGCGCGCACACGCCAGCATGGCAACCGTAGCCTCGACGATCATGGGCATGTAAATGCAAACGCGATCGCCTTTTTTAACACCGAGCATGCGCAAGGCGTTGCCAAGTTTGCAGACTTGTTCGTACAGTTGGCGATAGGTCACATGTTTGTGTTCAGTCGGGTCATCGCCTTCCCAGATGATCGCCGTCTGATTGCCGAGTTTGTCGAGGTGGCGATCCAGGCAATTGTAGCTGGCGTTGAGGGTGCCATCTTCAAACCACCTGATCGAAACATCATCCTTGCCATATTTTGTCGACTTCACGGTTCTGTACGGCGTAATCCAATCGATGATTTTTCCGTGCTCGCGCCAGAAGCCCTCGGGGTCTTCAACGGATTGAGTGTACATCTCGGTGTAGCGGTCTGCCGTGACCAAAGACGATTTCGTCCACGCTTCAGGTACAGGAATAACGGTAGGGTCTGTCATGGAGGTCTCCGGCGTTTTTGTAATTAGTGAGAGAGAATACTAAAGGACTGCTTTCGCCTGAGTCACTACATCACAGCGTCAAACATGTATGATCCCGCTTAATCATCAGGGACAACAACGACAGCACCGTCTTCTACGGCAACAGGAAAGGGCCTCAGGCTCTTGCCGCGACACGGCCCGCGCGTGCAATACCCATCTGTCGGCCTGAAATGTGCGCCATGTGTGGTGCACAGAAGATACTTGCCCGTGCGATCAAAAAAAGTATCGCCAAATAAATTCAAAGGCACACGAGCATGAGGACAGGAGTTCACAAACGCGCGCACGACTCCGTCCCATTGCACCACCATAATGGCGTACTGCTCGTCGCCATTTTTCAGGGTGACATCTTTTGCATTGGTGGCGGCAAGGTCGCTGACCTGACACAGCACCTGGCCAGCCAACTCATCTGGATCGGGAAGCATTTTGGATGTTTAGCCGAGCGGTAAAATATTTTTACTGGGACGCATAGTGACGGATTCGAAAAGATCAGCTTTGTAATAGGGCTCGTCCGCAATCCATGCCCGCGCGGTGGCGACAGAGTCAAAATCCAAAATATACAAACTGCCTTTGAACGTCTCACCATCATCGCTGAGTAGCGGGCCAACATAGACGCCATCGGGCAAGTTGGCTTTTAACCACTCAAGATGTGCGGGACGGGTGGCCATACGCAGGTCAAGATGGTTAGGCTTATCAAGACACATAATGGCAATCAACATAACATCTTCCTATTCAAACTAAATTTTGATCAGCCGTGATACTGGATCAGGCCGGATAATGTGTTGGGCGGGAGGGAAACACGGGCAAGCATCTCTCCGGTCTCAAGGGAAACCTTCACAACATCGCCGGAGAACCAATTGGCCGCATAGGCATAAGTGTGATCATGACCGGGTGCAGCCAAGGCCCAGCCAAAACCATCAAGCGGCACTTCTTTAAGTGTCTCGCCAGATGATGAAAGCACAGACAACTTTGTGCCAAGGGGTAAAATCATGTTGTCGCCCATTCTTTTGACATCGAATACCATCGGCGGCGGACCACCTCCTGCACCGGCGGGCAGCGTCAACACATCAGGCAACTGAGCGCCGGACTCCAAGTCGACACGCATCACCCGCGGACCCGTTTCAGAAGTGTAAACAAGCGTTTTTCCGTCAGGCGCAAGCGCCGTATGCGTCGCGCCCATACTGCCACTCATACCGCCATGCACGTCTGGTTCCACAGTGCGCACCAGTGTTTCTGAAGAATCGTAAATGTAGATTTTACCCTGGCCAACATTTTCAGGGTCATCAGGCAAATAGGGATAACGGGTGGTCAAATTCTCGGGCTGCGCAGCACCTTTGAGATATTCGATGAGAGCGAATTGGCCATTTTCTAAAAACTGCACCGAGCCAAACGGCCGGTTCGCAAAATCTTTAGTTGGCAACGCCGTGCCATCCGGTCTGACCCGAACAACCTTCCAGGCAAAGGTATCAAAAGCCCACAATGTGCGATCTGGGCCAACATTCAACCCCCCAATCAGATGTGTCGTGCCCTCGGTCCACAAAACACCTTTGAGATTAAGATCTGCATCGAACTGCAGAATGCGGCCTCGGCCGGCGTGATCATCATCCGGATTGTTCAAAACAGTGGCGCCGACAAACACATCACCGGGGGCGAATGGTTTCAGCGTCGACTGCGCAGGTTCAAAGTCAGGCATGGCATCCTCTTCGCTATGCGCCGGAGTGATCAGCAACAGGCCAAACAGAAAAACAAAAGTCTTTAGTGGCATATCGAGAAAGCCCCTAGTTGTTCCGGCCATAATCATCCTCCATGCGTACGATGTCGTCTTCGCCGACATACTCGCCGGACTGAACCTCGATCATTTCAAGATCAACCTTGCCAGGATTCTCCAAGCGATGCGTGGTGCCCGCAGGAATATAGGTTGATTCATTTTCTCCAAGCAGCGTTTGATTTTCACCATTGGTGACCAGGGCTGCGCCTTTCACAACCACCCAATGCTCTGACCGATGCCAGTGTTTTTGCAGCGACAGCTTGGCACCTGGCTTGACCCCAATCCGCTTAACCTTGAAGCGCGCGCCTTCATCGACGGTCTGAAACCATCCCCAGGGGCGATAGGTTTTGGTATGCGCTATTGCAACTTCATTCCCAGACGCTTTGAGGTGCGCCACCACGTCTTTTACTTTTTGATCATGCTGACGATCAGCAACCAGAACGGCATCATCTGTCACAACGACAATAACACCATCTAAACCGACCACGGCTGTGGTCTGACGTTCGGATCGAACATAAGTGTTTGTGCTATCAATGGAGACAACATCACCGAGTAACGTGTTGCCGTCTGTATCTTGATCACTCTGGTCATGCAGCGCCGACCAGGAGCCGACATCTGACCACCCCATATCCACGGGCACCACAACCGCCTTATCCGTGCGCTCCATCACGCCATAGTCCAAGGATTGGCTTGGCACAGTCGCAAAGGAGGCGGGATCAAGGCGGAAGAAAAACAGGTCATTTGAGCCTTTGTCGAGGGCCGCCTGACAGAGGGGGGCAATATCGGGCTCGAATTTGTTGAGCTCAGCTAGAAAAGTATTTGCCGCAAACAGAAAGATACCGCCATTCCAAGAGTAATCTCCTGAGGCGACAAAACGCTCAGCTCTGCTTGCGTCTGGCTTTTCAACAAAGGCCGCAACATCGAATGCACCGCCCTGTAGCGGGTGTCCTTGCTTGATGTATCCATAGGCGGTTGAAGGTTCAGTTGGTGTAATACCGAAGGTGACCAGCTTCCCGTTTTGACCTAAAGGCACGGCTGTTGCGACCGCTTCACGAAACGCATCGGGATTGCGAATGAGGTGATCAGACGGCATGACCAGCAAAAGCGCGTTTGGGTCATCGGCCACCACCTGTGCGGCAACAGCAACTGCGGGTGCTGTATTGCGGCCTTCTGGCTCGATAATAATCGCCCTTGGCTCGACCCCAACCGCGCGTAATTGCTCGGCCACAATAAAACGATGGGCATCGTTGCACACAACAATCGGGGCTTCGACTTTAGGTGTGTTGTTTGACGCCAAAGGCGTGATGTTCTGCCCCAACCGAAGCGCCGTTTCCTGGATCAGGGTGTGAACACCGGTTAAAGCCTGTAACTGCTTCGGAAACTGATCGCGTGACAGGGGCCACAAACGTGATCCAGCACCACCAGACAGAATCACAGGATAAATGGTTGGTGTAGGCGCCACAGTGGAGTCCTTATTCGCACGTCCGGGCCAGCCGGAGAATTACTCTAAGGTCATAGCGCAAATGCACGGGCACTGACCAGTCAGGCATGATTGGTCAGATCGCTTTGAGCTAGCCAAAGTCCAACTCTTCTTTAATGGGCCGGTCAAGCAGCTCAGCGATGGCCGCATCTACGGTAACACCTTGATTGAGGATTTGATCCATGGCACGGCAGATGGGCATATCAACGCCCTTGGATTGCGCGAGGGACACCACCGCTTCAGCCGTATACACGCCCTCGGTGACGGCACGCCGCTCGCCCAGAACCTCATCCAGAGTGCGGCCCTGACCGAGCGCAGCGCCAAGGGAGTAATTGCGCGACTGCATTGAGGTTGCGGTAAGCAATAAATCCCCCAAACCACACAACCCCATAAGGGTTTGAGACTGTCCACCCAAAGATATGGCCAGACGGACAACCTCGACCAGACCACGGGTGATCAGGGCCGCACGCGCGTTGTCACCCAGTTGCTTGCCTTCAACCAGACCACAGGCAATGGCCAATACATTTTTGACGGCGCCGCCAATGGCGGCCCCAACCAGATCGGTCGAGAGATAGGGACGAAATGTCGCAGTTCCGATGGCGGTTGCAGCGCGTTCCCCTAACTGCGGATCTTTACAGGCCAGGGTGACCGCCGTTGGCAAGCCCGCGGCCACTTCCTTGGCGAAGGTCGGCCCGGAAAGCACCATACACGGCGCAGAAGGCAAGGTCTCGGCAATGACCTGGGTCATCAGCGCGTTTGATCCGCGCTCGATGCCCTTGGCACAAATGACGACCGGCACACCAGGCGTCCAGTGCGCCGCCAGATCCTTGCAAACGGAGCGTAAATGCTGCGCAGGGGCGACCAGCAATACGAGATCGGCTGCCACGGTTTCTGCGTACTCAGAGGTTGCTCGGATGGCCGGATCAAGCGCAACGTCAGGCAAAAATACATCGTTCACATGACGCGTGTTGATACTGGTGACAACCTCCTCTTCCCGCGCCCAAAGCACAACGTCGCGGCCTGCCCGTCGCGCCATCGCGGCAAGTGCCGTTCCCCATGCGCCAGCACCGATAACCCCAATGCGTTGCATACATACCTCCAACTCTGTCTTGTATTCTCTTGTGTGCCACGCCGGACAAGAAGCTGTCTATGCCTCAGAGATAAGCATTGCGCTTGCAATGCTCTGGCAGGTCGGCCAAAAACCTTCCATGACTGTGCTGGTTTCAGGTGCTGCCGGCTTTATCGGCTTCCATACAATACAACGTCTGCTCGCAGACGGCATGACCGTTGTTGGCCTCGACAATTTTAACGCTTATTACGACCCCGCTTTAAAGGAAGCGCGATGGGATTTACTGAGTAAGTCCGAGCACTTTAAAGGGCTGCGCATCGACATTTCAGACCGGCAGGCCGTTGAGCGGCTCTTTGCAGATCTTAAACCGAGTAAAGTGGTTCATCTGGCCGCACAAGCCGGGGTTCGCCATGGTATTGATCATCCCTATGATTATGCAGACGCTAATCTGGTTGGGATGCTGAACATCCTAGAAGGATGCCGCCACAGCAAAATTGATCACCTTGTTTATGCCTCATCCAGCTCCGTTTATGGTGCCAATGGTGACCTGCCATTTTCGGAACATCATGGAACGGCGCACCCCATATCTTTATATGCGGCCACAAAGCAAGCCAATGAGTCCCTGGCTCACGCCTATGCGCATCTGTACCGCTTTCCTGCGACAGGTTTAAGGTTTTTCACGGTATATGGGCCGTGGGGACGTCCCGATATGGCGTTGTTCAAATTCACCAAGGCGATTTTGTCAGGAGAGCCTATTCCCGTGTTCAATGACGGGAACCTGGCCCGCGATTTCACCTATGTGGACGATATTGTGGAAGGCTTGCTCCGGGTGCTTGGCCAACCCGCAGAAGTTGATCACGCTTGGGTAAATGCGCCTGCTGATCCCGCCAACAGTGGCGTTGCCCCGCATCGGTTGTTTAACATTGGTAAGGGATCGCCAGTTAAATTGATGGATTTTATCGCGACACTTGAAACCGCATTGGATCGAAAAGCAAAGATTGATTTCAAGCCCATGCAGCCCGGCGATGTCGAACAGACGTGGTGCGATGTATCTGAACTAGAAAAGGCTGTTGGGTATACGCCGACCGTTTCCTTAAAAGACGGCGTTGCGAATTTTGTCGCGTGGTATAAAGACTTTTACAGGTTGTAATTTAAGTCTCGGCTCTCATACCCAAAAGCCTAAGCCTCCGGGTCCAACGGCCACCGTGGCCTGGGTTTAAAATCAAGCGGATCGGAAAGACCCAAGCTCAGCCGCTCCAAACCCGCCCAGGCGATCATAACAGCGTTGTCCGTGCACAAGGCTGGAGGTGGCACCACAAACGGCAAGCCTTTCTCTTCAGCCAGCTGAGCCAGCTTTGTCCTTAAGACTGTATTGGCCGCAACGCCACCGGCTGCAACAAAAGCGGTCGGCGGTGGCCCCGAGACCATATCAAAAGCATTGGCACAACGATTGGCGATATGGTTCACACACGCCACTTGAAGCGCCGCAGCAATATCATTGGCGTCTTGTGACGTCAGGCTGCCTGCCGGCAAACCTTCAATCGTGTGCCGCACTGCTGTTTTCAGCCCTGAGAAGGAAAAGTCACAGCCGGCACGCCCATGCAGCGGCCGAGGCAATTGAAAACGACTTTGATCTCCGTTTTGCGCGGCACGCTCTAGAGCTGGTCCGCCAGGGAACCCCAAACCCAGCATCTTTGCAGACTTATCGAAACACTCCCCGGCGGCATCATCAAGGGTCGTGCCGAGACGCCGGTATTGCCCAACGCCCTGCACTTCAAGGATCTGGCAATGCCCACCAGAAACGAGCAATAGCAAATAAGGAAACGCCACTTGATCTGTATACCTGACCGTTAAAGCATGCCCCTCAAGATGATTTACTGCGGCAAAGGGGAGTTTGTGGACTGATGCCAGCGCTTTCGCGGTCATCACACCAACAATAACGCCACCGATCAGACCCGGCCCGCCGGTCGCGGCAACGCCATCCAAATCTGAATACTCCAGACCTGACTCCGTCATGGCTCGGCCCAATAAACCATCAAGCTTGTCGAGATGGGACCGGGCCGCGATTTCCGGTACGACGCCGCCATAGGGGGTATGGTCTTCTATCTGAGAGGACAAAGCATGCGACAGGCATGCGGACGCAACCACCTCAGAGGTTACGGCTGAGACATCACCCTCAACGATGGCGACGGCAGTTTCGTCGCAACTTGTCTCAATGCCGAGCACCCTCATGTATTGCTTTCCTTGTTTTGATAGCAGTCAGCCTCTACAACACGAAAACCGCCCTGCATAGTGACTCTAGAGCGTGGAGCCCGCACCGGTTCGTGATACGGTAGAGAAGAAATCATGCGTATCTTGATCACAAGCCCTGCGCCGGAAACGGCCGAATTGGTATCGTCACTGACCGCACGCGGCCATCAGGTTACGGTCATTCCTTTGATGATGCCTGAGCGCATTGAAGCGCCCAAAGTTAAACTGGAAGGCGCGCAAGGCTTTCTTGTCACCTCGACAGAGGCTGTTCGGGCACTTGCAAACACGGTTGCTGTTAGGTTTTTTCCGCTTTTTGCTGACTCATTAGACGTTGCAAAAGCCGCCAAAGCGGAGGGTTTTACAAAAGTTAAAGCCTCAGCTGGCGATGCATCGGACTTCGCCAAACTCATTGAGGCAACTCTTAAGCCAGATGAGGGGGCCCTGATCCATGCCTGCCACGACAAAGAAACAACCGCGATTACCGGCATGCTCATTAATATGGGCTTTGCAGTTCGCCCCTTAAAACTCTACACCTTGAAACGCTCCGAAACACTGCCACCCGCCCTTGTGAATGACCTAAAAGCAGGCGTTTTTGATGGCGCTGTGATTTTGAGCGTAGATGAGGCCCGCACATTTACGATGCTGCTCCAAAGGGCGGACCTTGAACATTTGGTGAAGGATTGGGTGGTCTACGCGACCACCACATTGGCATCCGCCCCCATGCGGGCGTTGAATGTAAAGCAAACCGTCGTTGCCACTTCACCAGACTTAGAAGCCTTGCTTGCAAAGCTTGACGACGCCGAAAAACTTTTATCCTCGGAACCTGAGCCGGAACCTGAGCCGGAACCTGAGCCGGAACCTGAGCCGGAACCTGAGCCGGAACCTGAGCCGGAACCTGAGCCGGAACCTGAGCCGGAACCTGAGCCGGAACCTGAGCCGGAACCTGAG